>NZ_CP039634.1:0-600000 GCF_004923295.1 Azospirillum sp. TSH100 | reverse complement strand
CGGTTTTCCTGACCGTCGACATGGCGTTGTTCCTGGCCAATCTGGTGAAGGTGGAGGAGGGCGGCTGGTTCCCGCTGGTGGTCGGCGCCCTGGTCTTCCTGCTGATGGCGACGTGGCGGCGCGGCCGCGAGGTGGTGCGCAAGCGGCTGGCCGAGGACGCGCTCCCCTTCGACATGCTGCTGGAGCGGTTGAAGAGCGGGTCGGTGCAGCGGGTTCCGGGAACCGCCGTCTTCCTGACCGGCAACCCGCGCGGCCTGCCGCCGGGGCTGCTGCACAGCATGAAGCATTACAAGGTGCTGCATCAGCGCGTCGTGCTGCTGACCGTCGACATCGAGGACGTGCCCCATGTGCCGGACGACCAGCGCTTCGAGCTGAAGGCGTTGTCGGCCGGCTTCTTCCGGCTGATCGTCCATTTCGGCTTCAAGGACGAGCCGGACATTCCGCAGGCGCTGGAGATCAGGCGCATCCCAGGATTGCCGTTCGAGCCGATGGAAACGACCTATTTCGTCAGCCGCGAGACGCTGATCCGCAGCCACGGCAAAGCCGGCCTGCCGCGCTGGCAGGAGCCGCTGTTCATCTTCCTGTCGAAGCTGTCGTCCAGCGCGTCGGAGTATTTCTGCATCCCGCCCAACCGGGTGGTCGAGCTGGGCATGCAGCTGGAGATCTAGTCCATATCGGGGGCTGGCAGGTTCTGCCGGCCAGATTTTACCGGTGAGGCGGCGGGCGGGGGCAGTTTCTGCCGCCCCCGCCCGAAGGCCGCCCGCCTCATGCCGCTACCGGATGGACGTCACCAGACAATCGATACCGGCGGTTTGTAGGCGGAGGCGGCGAACATCTGTCGCACCGCCAGTTCCAGCTTGATCTGCGCCTCCGATTTCTTGACGAAGGACAGATCGATGCCGCCCAAGGACTTCACCACGCAGCCGGAGCGGCTGAGATTGCGGAGCGCCGCCTGTGACGCCTGCTGTTTTTCCTCGGGAATTGCGGTGATGGTGGCCGATCCCTCCGGCGGCCGGACGACGTAGAGGTCGAATTTCGGCATGGGCACTCTCCGTTCTGACGAAACGTCGGGTGCCCCACCGCAAAGGCCGGGCCAACTCTGACGAAGGGATCAGCGCCGGACCGTCAGCGCCGGACCATCGGAGCCAGATCCTTGCGGATGCCGGCATCGAGACGGGCGTTCAGGTCCTCCATCATCCGGCGGGTGATGTCGAGGAAGGTGGCCTCGCGGTCGGCCAGCGAGATGTTCTCCGCCACGCTGGTGGAATGGGTGACGGTGGAGCGGGTCACGCCGCGGAAGCCGCCATTGCCGGTGTCCGGCACCTCGCCGCTGATCTCGACCTCGATCCGGCCGTCATAGCGCTGGGCCTGGTCGTTGGTGAAGTAGCCGGTGATGCCCTTCTTGGTGGGAAGCGCCACCTCGACGATGCTGGCGTCGCGGATGGTGACGCGCAGGCGGCCCGTCCCGCCGGCCGCCTGCAACCGCTCCGCCGCCCAGCGCCGCACCGCCTCGGCCGGCGGGACGGCGGACCGGCCCTCCACATGCTTGCCTCCCATCGGGCGATAGGCGTCGACCACGTCTATGGTTCCGGCATTCAGCACGATCGGTCCGAAATTGGAGAAATCGACCGGCCGCGGCGCCGGCCGCGGCGGCGCGCTCTGGCAGGCGGCAAGCAGGAGGGTGGCCATTCCGGCGGCAAGAGCAAGGCGGCGCGACAGCATGATGGCTCCGGCTGAGGGAGGGTGGTTGGACGATTGCGGCGGCACTATAGCCGCCAAGGCGGAGGGGTGCATCACATCCGGTTTGGTGATTCCCAAGGACTTGATGCAACCGGATAGGAGTCTTTCGATTGCTCTTCCGCAGTGTGATGCTATATGTGATTCCGTCTAGAGCGATGCAGAAAAGGGAGGCTGGCTGTGACTACGAAGATCGCCTCTCCCTCTGCGCAGTCCAACTCTCCGTTGAGCCGATTGAAGAGAGAATTCGCAGCTGTCGGTCTGAAGGCGACAGACGTGCTCAAGAGCCTCCCCGACTGGTGGAAGGACGCTTTGGCTCATCCGTCCGGGATTTACGAAGTGCGCGGCTTCGTGGCCAAGCATTACGGATTGGCCATCGGTCCAGGCGGAGAGTTGCAGACGCGATCGCTTCCATCCGCCTGCTTCAAGACCCGGACCGGCGCTGACGTATCTGTGGTCGCGCCTGCCCGTGCTCTGGCAACGGCAGTTGCCCACATCGTCGCGAACGCGGCGGTGCCCCCTTGGGCCGGGGTGCTGCCTTCCGCCGCAGAATTGCGAGAAGCGTTCATCGCCCGGTCGGGAAAGCCATGGGTTGGGATTGATGAACTGTTGAGCGCATGTTGGGAACGTGGTGTTCCCGTCGTCTATGTGCCGAAATTGCCGGTCAGTCAGCCTAAGATGGATGGCATGGTCACCATGTGCGGTGACCGGCCCGTCATCGTCGTCACCAAGAAGGTGTCGCATCCCGCCTGGATGCTGTTCATCCTTGCCCATGAGATGGGACACCTCGCGCTTGGGCATCTGGATACGAGTGCCGGTGGCACGATCGTCGATGAAAGCATTTCAGAAGATGATGCTTTCGCTGACGGGCAGGAGCACGAGGCCAATCGCTACGCTCTCAGACTCCTGACCGGGAACGGGCATCAAGCGTTGAAGCTCAACCACCTTATGGCGGCTGATGCCTTGGCGAATGCCGCCCGTATGTATGGGCGGCAGCACGGCATTGATCCCGGGCACGTTATCCTGAACGCCGTCAGAAATACGAAAAGGGATGGAAAGTCGCTTTGGCCTTTGGGAAACGCAGCGTTGGGCCGATTGACTTCAGGAGGGAGTGATCCCGCGGTATCATGCCGTGGCGCTTTGCGGTGTCACGTCGACCTCGATTCGCTTTCCGACGACAGTCTCGACTTTCTTGAGCGGCTCGGCGTCCTATAGATCATGGTCGGGCATAATGCGCTGTTTGACCGGGACGTGTTCCTGAAGCTGGCCGCTTGCGACCTGTTTGATGAGACGATTGGCGTACTGGGCATCGCCCGATCTTATCGGCTGCCGTCCGCTACAGTGTCTGGAGCCCGAGGAATGCTTCGGCGTTGGCAACCTGCCGCGGCGGTGCAGGATGCGTTTTTGGAGCGTCTTCGCGTGTTGCAGGAAAAGGTCGAAGTAATTCCGGAAGCTTGGTTCATGGAGTGCGGCAGCGACCCGCGTTTCAACGCCATGATCGCACCGGGTCTGAACATTGATGTCGGCGAGGCGCAGTTGACGATCATAACGCTGTCCCGGCCTGATCCGAATTTGCTGATTTCCGGTGATAAGCGCTTTGTGGCTGGTATGGCGTCAAATTTTCCTGAGGATTTCGCTATACTGCGCGGATCGTTGATCTGCTTCGAGGATTGTCTAAAAGCTGTCGTGCAGCATCACGGGCTGGAAGCCATTCGTGTCCGCTTGGTTGCCGCGAGAGGGTGTGATGGTACTCTAAAGAATGCTCTGCAATCCGATTGCGCGGCGACGCAGATCGAATTTTTAGAGGCGCTTGAGAGCTTTAATCCGCTAAGGCAATTCTCGACTTGAATGGCGGCCGGCGCCCGTGGGCACCGGCCGTCTTCGCAGTCCTTACGCGCCATACACGCGGTCGAGATCCGCGTCGGTGAAGTGGTAGTCTGTCGAGCAGAACTGGCAGGTCACCTCGACCCGGCCGTCGTCGATCTTCAACTCCTGCACCTCTTCGCGCGGCAGGCTGCGCAGCATGGTCTCCACCCGCTCGCGCGAGCAGCGGCAGCCGAAGCGCAACGCGTGGCCCTCGTAGACGCGCACCCCGTCCTCGTGGAACAGGCGGTAGAGCAGGTCCGAGGCGGCAAGGTCGGTCGACAGCAGCTCGTCGCCGGTGACGCTGGCCATCAGCGCCATGGCGCGGCGCCAGTCGTCCTCGTTGTCCGACGCGGTCAGTCCCTGTTCCTGCGGCAGGCGCTGGACCATGATGCCGCCGGTGCGCCAGGGGCCGAAGGTGCCGTCCGGCAGCGCCGCGCGGTCGACCGAGACGGTCAGGCCGGTATCGATCTGCTCGGACTGGCGGAAGTAATGCTGGACGCAGTCGGTCAGCGTCTTGCCATACAGCTCGACGATGCCCTGGTAGCGGTCGGTGTCGGGGCCCTGGTCCACCGTGAAGGCGATGTAGCCCTTGCCGAGCAGCGCCGCCGCCGGGGCGATGTCGACGTCCCGCTCGGCCTTGGCCAGCGCTTCCGGATCGAACTGGGCATAGGCGCGCACGTCGCCGACCGAGGTGACGTCGGCCACCATCAGGCGGATCGGGCCGTCGCCCTTGGTCTGGAGGGTGAAGATGCCCTCGTATTTCAGCATGCTGGCGAGCAGCACGGCCAGCGTCGCCGTCTCCGCCAGGAAGCGGGCGACGGTGGGCGGATAGTCGTGGCGGGTCAGGATCTCGTCGATCGCCGGCCCCAGCTTGACGATGCGGCCGCGCAGGCGCGACGCCTCGATCTGGAACGGCAGGACGAAATCATCGGTGAGCGGGCGGACGGACGGATCGTCCATAGGGCAGATTCCTTAAGACAGAGACCGGTTATGCAGGCGTAGGGCCGAAGATCGGGACAGGGAGGGGCCGAATCAAGACCGGCAGGGCACCCATGCGAGTTTGGCCCTCCCCCGGCGGCGGGAGAGGGCCAAATCGAAACATGACAGGCTGTATCGGGCGCGGAGCGTCAGTCCAGAACGCCCATGCACCAGCCGAGGATGGCCTTCTGGGCGTGCAGGCGGTTTTCCGCCTCGTCCCAGACCACCGAATGGAGGCCGTCGATCACGCCGTCGGTCACTTCCTCGTTCCGGTGCGCCGGCAGACAGTGCATGAACAGCGCCTCGGGGTGCGCGTGCGCCATCAGCGCCTCGTTCACCTGATAGGGGGCGAGGATCGCCGCGCGCTCGTCCACGTCGGTGTTGTGCATCGAGGCCCAGGCGTCGGTGATGACGCATTCCGCTCCGCGCACCGCCTCCTCGGGCGAGTCGGTGACGACCAGACGGCCGCTGCCCTCGCGCTCCGCCCAGGCCAGCAGCTCCGGCGACGGGCCGTAGACGGTCGGGCAGGCCAGACGCAGCTCGAAGCCGAAGCGGACGGCGGCATGGGCCCAGCTGACCGCGACGTTGTTGCAGTCGCCGATCCAGGCGATCGTCCGGCCGTTGATCGGACCGCGATGCTCCTCGAAGGTCATCAGGTCGGCCATGATCTGGCAGGGGTGGGTCTGGTCGGTCAGGCCGTTGATGATCGGGATGCTGGCATGGGCCGCCAGCTCGTGCACCCGCTCCTCGCCGGTGGTGCGGACCATCACCGCATCGACGAATCGCGACAGCACGCGAGCGGTGTCGCCGATGGTCTCGCCGCGGCCCAACTGCATGTCGTCGGGCTTCAGCACCACGACATTGCCGCCGAACTGCTGCATGCCGACCTCGAACGACACGCGGGTGCGGGTCGAGGGCTTCTCGAAGATCAGGGCCAGCGAGCGGCCGGCCAGCAGGGTCGAGTGGGCCAGCCGATCCTTCTTCAGGTCGGCCTTGATGCGCACGGCATGGTCGAGCAGGCGGCGCAGGGTGGCGCCGTCCAACCGGTCGATGTCGAGAAAATGCCGGACCGTCTTGTTGTCGCCGCTCATCCCACACACTCCTGCGCCGTCCGGTCGAGGATCGCGACGGCTTCATTCACTTCGGCTTCGCCGATATTCAGGGGCGGCAGCAGCCGCACCACATTGTCGCCGGCCGGAACCGAGAGCAGGCCGTTGGCGCGCAGCTTGGCCACCACCTCGCCCACCGGCTGGCCGAGCTTCAGGCCCAGCATCAGGCCCTGGCCGCGCAGTTCCAGGAACAGCGACGGATGCTTGGCGATCAGCTCCTCCAGACGGCCCTGCATAGTGGCGGAGGTCTTCCGGACGCCGTCCAGGAAGCCCGGCGCCAGCACGACGTCGAGAACGGCGTTGCCGACCGCGGTCGCCAGCGGGTTGCCGCCATAGGTCGAGCCATGGGTGCCGGCGGTCATGCCCGACGCCGCACGCTCGGTGGCGAGGCAGGCGCCGAGCGGGAAGCCGCCGCCGATGCCCTTGGCGACGCACATGACGTCGGGGGTGATGCCGGCCCATTCATGGGCGAACAGCTTGCCGGTCCGGCCCATGCCGCACTGGATCTCGTCCAGGAACAGCAGCAGGCCATGCTCGTCGCACAGCGCGCGCAGGCCGCGCAGGAACTCCACCGAGCCGGCGCGGATGCCGCCCTCGCCCTGGATCGGCTCGACGCAAATGCCGCCGGTCGCGGGCGTGATCGCGGCGCGCACGGCGTCGAGATCGCCGAACGGCACCTGATCGAATCCGTCCAGCAGCGGGTCGAAGCCATGCACCAGCTTCTCCTGCTTGGCGGCCGAGATGGCGCCCAGCGTGCGGCCGTGGAAGGCCTGCTCGAAGGTGATGATGCGGTTCTTCTGCGGGTTGCCGCTGTCATAATGGTACTTGCGGACGGTCTTGGCGCCGCATTCCCAGGCCTCGGCACCGGAGTTCGTGAAGAACACGGTGTCGGCGAAGGTGGCCTCGGTCAGGCGCTTGCCCAGGCTCTCCTGCCCGGCGACCCGGAACAGGTTGGAGGTGTGCCACAGCTTCTTCGCCTGCTCGGTCAGCTTTTCCACCAGATAGGGATGCGCGTGACCCAGGGCGTTCACCGCGACGCCGGCGGCGAAGTCGAGGAATCGTCGCCCGTCGGTCGCGTACAGATACGGACCTTCACCGCGCTCGAACACGACGTCGGCGCGGGCGTATGTGGGCATAACGACGGGGATCACGGCTCGGTCTCCCAAAATGGAAAATCCGGCGGCCATGGCTGGCCGCCGGGAACGGCAAATATCCGGAGATTGATGGGTTCTGTCAACGGATAGGGGTGAAAGCGCGCTGGTTTCGCGGAGTCTTCACGCCTTGAGCTTGTAGCCGGTCTTGAACATGCGCCAGGCCAGCCACCACAGCCCGGCATTCACACCCAGCATCACGGCGACACCCAGCCAGCGCGCCCCATCCGACACCCCGATGAAACCGTAGCGGAAGCCGTCGATCATGTAGAAGAAGGGGTCGAAATGGGCGACCCACCAGAAGACCGGCGGCAGGGTGTCGACCGAATAGAAGGTGCCGGACAGGAAGGACAGCGGCGTCACCACGAAGTTGGTCACCGCGGCGATGTTGTCGAACTTCTCCGACCAGACGCCGCCGACCAGACCCAGCAGCGACAGCAGCATCGACGCCATCACCGCGTGGAACAGCACGAATCCCGGATGCGGCATGTGCAGCGGGATCACCGCCCAGATGGCGAGGCCCGTCACCAGACCGACCACGACACCGCGGGTGATGCCGCCGAAGACGAAGCCGCTGACCAGCTCCATCGGCGACAGCGGCGGCATCAGGATGTCGACGATGTTGCCCTGGACCTTGGCGATCACCACCGAGGAGGAGGTGTTGGCGAAGGCGTTCTGCACCATCGCCATCATGATCAGGCCGGGCGCCAGGAATTCCAGGTAGGGTGTCGCGCCGACCATCCGCACCGCAGACCCCAGCGACAGGGCGAACACCGCGTAATAGAGCAGCGTCGTCACCACCGGCGCCCAGACGGTCTGCTGGTGCACCTTGATGAAGCGCCGCACCTCGCGTGCGTAGAGCGTCCATAGGCCGATCCAGTTGACCGAACCGACATTGCGCGGCATGGGAGGAAGGGGAAGGGTCATCGCGTCACAAACTGCCTGTTGGGCTGCCTGTCGGGCTGCCTGTTGGGAACCGGCCGGTACAAGGCCACGGACTGTACGTGCGGCCCGCCCGTCCGGCAACCGCCGCCGCCGAAGGGACTGCCATGAACACCGACGACAAGCGTTCCGTTCCCGCCGCCCGGTCGCCGGCGGGGAAGCCGCCGAAGCGGGTCACGCCGCAATATCTGGAAAATGCGGCGCTGCATTACCTGGAGCGCTTCGCCAGTTCGACCGCCAACCTGCGCCGCGTTCTGATGCGCAAGGTCGATCTGTCGGCCAAGGCCCACGGCACCGACCGCGAGGAGGGCGCCCGCTGGGTCGACGAGCTGCTGGCCCGCTATGTCCGCAGCGGCCTGCTGAACGACGAGACCTATGCCCGCATGCGCAGCGAAAGCCTGCACCGTCGCGGCGCCTCGACGCGGCTGATCGCCCAGAAGCTGGCCGGCAAGGGCATTGGCCGCGACGAGGCCGACAAGGCGCTGGACAGCCTGCGCGAGGATGTCGGGCCGGATTTGGATCTGACGGCGGCGCTGGCCCTGGCGAAGCGGCGGCGGCTGGGGCCGTACCGGCGGCCGGAGCAGCGCGAGGCGCAGCGCGAGAAGGACATGGCGGCGCTGGGGCGGGCCGGCTTCGGCTATGAGATCGCCCGGCGGGTGGTCGATGCCGAGGATCCGGACGAGCTGCTGGGGGAGTGAAGCCGATGGAACATCGTGGAACATCTTCCCGGAGATGTTCCATGGTTCACGTCTCACAGAAACGACCGGCCCGGAAACGACGAAACGCGCGGCACCCTTTCGGATGTCGCGCGCCGCTCTCTTACCGGGAGTCGGAATCGTCCTGTACGCGTCCTAAACTTCTTCAGCGGAGCGGCAAGCGCCCCGCGTCAGCACACCAAACGCGCCCCAGAATCGGGGAAGCGATCAGGCCGCGGCCTGCTGCTTCTCCTGCGCCTTGGAGATCCGGCGCTTGATGCGACGGGCATCCAGGCTCAGCACGGCGTCCTTCGCATCGAGCAGGAAGGCGTCGAGGCCGCCCTTGTGCTCGATCGAGCGGATCGCGTTCACCGAGAGGCGCAGACGCACCAGCTGCCCCAGGCTGTCGCTGAGCAGCGACGTTTCCTGGAGGTTCGGCTGGAAGCGGCGACGATTCTTGTTGTTGGCGTGGCTGACGTTGTTGCCAAACTGCGTGCCCTTGCCGGTCACGGAGCACCGACGTGCCATCGGACTGATCCTTTATTTTAGCAAATGAAACCCGGTAACGGACGGCCTGCCGCCCGAAGGAGGCCGCTATATAGTCGAACAAAAGCGCCGTCGTCAAGCCTGTCTTCAAGCCGGGATCCGCGAAGAAACCGTCAAAACCGGAGTCGTCGCAGGAAAGTGGAGAGTCGAAGCGCGGCGGCCTCTTCGATCTGACGAAGAGACGCGCCGCGCCAATCTTGCCGTGACCGGTATCAGTTCACGGTCGGAGAGGTCTTCGACGCCGGCTTGGCAGCGACCGGCTTGGCGGCACGGCGCGGCGCCGGCTTGGCGGCGGCCTTCGCCTCGGCGGCGATCGCCGCGGCGGGGGCGGCCGTCTCGGCCTTCACCGTCTCGACCAGTTGCTTCACCGGCACCTCGGCCGGCTTTGCGGCCGGAACGGCGACGGTGGCGGCAACCGGGACGGTCTCCGCAGCCTTGGCCGGAGCCGGGGCCGGAACTGGGGCCGGAACCGGAGCGGCCTGGGGAGCCTCGACGACGGGGGCCGGGGCTTCGACCTTCGGGGCCTCGGCCTTCGGCGCGGCGACCGCAACCGGGGCCGGCTTCGGCGCCTCGGCCTTGGGAGCAGGGGCGGTCGCCGGAGCGGATTCGGCCGCCGGAGTCGGCAGGGCGGTGATCTCGGCGGCGATCTTGGTGGAGACGTCCAGGAAGCCCTGCACGCTCTCGGTCACGCGGGCCTGGGTGGTGGACAGCCAGTCGCGCTGCAGGGCCGCCAGATCGGCAGGGCTGCGGGCCTTGCCCAGCCCGGCGGCCAGACGGCTGGCGTCGGTGACCGAAGCGGTCACGCCGTCGAACCAGCGGCGGTAGCCGTCCTGCACCAGCGTGGCGACGCGGGCGGACTTGGCTGCGGTGGTCTGGGCGTTGGTCTTGAGCAGGTTCAGGACGTTGGCGGGGGTCGGCTGAGCGGTCATGGCGTTGTCTCCCGTAGAGCAAGGCATATTGGCGGAAACGGAAAGGCCGCTCCGGCGTAACCCCAGGAGACCGCGGGCACCCCGGCCCAAGCGACGAACGCGACTCGAAACAGCTCGAATCGGCGCAGGCCGCCCCTTTCCCGCCCGGTGCAGAATAGCCCTACGGTTGGTGCGGCGCAACGGATTTGTTGCGGTGCAACATAAGCTGAACGGGTTATGCGCCTTCGGATCAGGTGGCTTCCGTCCGGTCGAGGAAGCGCCCCAACAGGGTGTGGGCCGCCGCCGTCGGGATGGTGGTGCCGGCGGTGACCTCCGCCTCGAGTCGCGCCAGATCGGCGCGGACGGCCGGATGGGCGCGGAACCGGTCGATCAGCGTCTCGCGGATCTCGCTCCACAGCCAAGCGCGGGCCTGCTCCGCCCGGCGGGTGGCGCGGGCGCCGTTGGCCTCGGTCACGGCCTTGTGCTCGCCGATGGTGTTCCACACCGTGTCGATGCCGATCTTCCGGAAGGCGGAACAGCTGAGCACAGGCACCCGCCAGTCGCCATGGCGCAGCAGGGCCAGTGCATGGCGGTAGTCGGCCACGGTGTGGCGGGCGGTTGCGGCGAGGTCGCCGTCGGCCTTGTTGACGACGACGAGGTCGGCCAGCTCGACGATGCCCTTCTTGATGCCCTGCAACTCGTCCCCGCCGGCCGGCAGCAGCAGCAGCATGAACAGGTCGACCATGTCGGCAACGGCGGTTTCCGACTGGCCGACACCGACCGTCTCCACCACGATCACGTCGAAGCCGGCGGCCTCGCAGATCAGCATCGCCTCGCGGGTGCGGCGCGCCACGCCGCCCAGAGTGGCGCCGGCGGGGGAGGGGCGGATGAAGGCGTCGGGCTCGCGCGACAGGTCGACCATGCGGGTCTTGTCGCCCAGGATCGAGCCGCCGGTGCGCTGCGACGACGGATCGACCGCCAGCACCGCGACCTTGTGACCAAGCCCGATGACATGCAGCCCGAAGGCTTCGATGAAGGTCGACTTGCCCACCCCCGGCACGCCGGAGATGCCGAGTCGCACCGAGTTGCCGGTATAGGGCAGCAGCGCAGCCAGCAGTGCGTCGGCGGTGGCGCGATGGTCGGCGCGCGTCGATTCGATCAGCGTGATCGCGCGGGCCAGCGCCCGCCGGTCCCCCGACCGGACGGCCCCCGCAAGTTGGTCGGCGAGGCGGGCGGCGTCTTGCGGGGCGGTGTCGGTCATGGCGGCGGTATCGGTCTGTGCGAGGGGAGCGGTACCCTACCCGCGCAGCGGCTTGGGATAAAGTGTCCGCCTCAGGTCCGCACCGCCGGCGATTCCACCGCCTCCAGGTTCAGCGCGGCGGCGAGCAGGGCGCGGGTGTACTCCTCGCGCGGCTCCTCGAAGATGCGCTGGGTCGGTCCCTGTTCGACCACCTTGCCGTCCTTCATCACCATGACGTGGCTGGACAGCGCCCGCACCACCCGCAGATCGTGGCTGATGAACAGGTAGGCGAGGTTGTGGCGGGCCTGGATGTCGCGCAGCAGATCGACGATCTGCGCCTGAACCGACATGTCGAGCGCCGAGGTCGGCTCGTCCAGCACGACGAATTTCGGCTTCAGCACCAGGGCGCGGGCGATGGCGATGCGCTGGCGCTGGCCGCCGGAGAACTCGTGCGGGTAGCGGTTGCGCGCGTCCGGCGGCAGGCCGACCTCCTCCAGTGCGCGGGCGACCATCGCCTCGCGTTCCTTGGCGTCGCCAATGCCGTGTATGCCCAGCCCCTCGCCGATGATCTGGCCGACCGACAGGCGGGGCGACAGGCTGCCATAGGGATCCTGGAAGACGATCTGCATCTCGCGCCGCAGGCCGCGCAGCCGCTTCGGCTGCCAGCCCTGGATGTCGGTGCCGTCGAAACGGATGGCGCCCTCGCTGGCGTGCAGCCGCAGCAGGGCGAGGCCAAGCGTCGTCTTGCCCGATCCCGATTCGCCGACGACGCCGACGGTGTGGCCGCGGCGAACCGCGACATCGACGCCGTCCACCGCCTTGATATGGCCGACGGTGCGGCGCAGCAGGCCCTTCTTGATCGGGAAATGGACCTTCAGCCGGTCGGCGGTCATCACCTCGGCGGCATCGTCGGGCGGCGACAGCGGGTTGCCGCGCGGCTCGGCCGACAGGAGTTTCTGCGTGTAGGGGTGGCGCGGGCGGATGAAGAGGTCGTCGACCTTGGCCTGCTCGACGATCTCGCCCTGGTTCATCACGCAGACGCGGTCCGCCATCTTGCGCACCACGCCGAGATCGTGGGTGATCAGCAGCAGCGCCATGCCGAAGCGGCTTTGCAGATCCTTGAGCAGGGCCAGGATCTGCGCCTGGATGGTGACGTCGAGCGCCGTCGTCGGCTCGTCGGCGATCAGCAGGTCGGGCTCGTTGGCGAGCGCCATGGCGATCATCACGCGCTGGCGCTGGCCGCCCGACAGCTCGTGCGGGTAGGCGGTCAGCCGCTTTTCCGGGTCGGGCAGGCCGACGAGGCGCAGCAGCTCCAGCGTGCGGGCGCGGGCGGCGCCGGACGACAGGCGCTTGTGCAGGAACAGGGTCTCGTTGATCTGCCGCTCGATGCTGTGCAGCGGGTTCAGCGAGGTCATCGGCTCCTGGAAGATCATGGCGATGCGGTTGCCGCGCACCTGCCGCAGAGTCCGCTCCTCGGCGCCCAGCAGTTCGGTGTCGCGGAAGCGGATCGAGCCGGCGGGGTGGTGCGCCATCGGGTAGGGCAGCAGCTGCAGGATCGACAGCGCCGTGACCGACTTGCCGGAGCCCGATTCGCCGACAAGCGCCAGCGTCTCGCCCTTCTGGATGTCGAAGGAGACGCCCTTGACGGCCTGGGTCGCGCCGGCACCGGAGCGGAAATCGACGCGCAGGCCCCGCACGGACAACAGGTCGGGGTTGGGGGGCATCAGGCTCATGTCGGGCTCTTGAGGGTCGTCATGGTCACTCCGCCGCCTCCTTGCGCGCCGCCGTCGCCGCGGCGGCCTCGCCGGGCAGCGCGGTGGACATCTGGGCGATGGTCTTGCGCGGGTCGAAGGCGTCGCGCACCGCCTCGCCGATGAAGATCAGCAGGCTCAGCATGATCGCCAGCACGAAGAAGGCGGTCAGGCCGAGCCAGGGCGCCTGGAGATTGGCCTTGCCCTGGGCCAGCAGTTCGCCCAGCGACGGCGAGCCGGGCGGCAGGCCGAAGCCGAGGAAGTCCAGTGCGGTCAGGGTGGTGATCGAGCCGTTCAGGATGAAGGGCATGAAGGTCAGCGTCGCCACCATGGCGTTGGGCAGCACATGGCGCACCATGATGGTCACGTCGCCGGCCCCCAGCGCCTTGGCCGCCCGCACGTAATCGAGATTCCGCGCCCGCAGGAACTCCGCCCGCACGACATGGACGAGGGCGGTCCAGGAGAACAGCAGCAGCAGGCCCAGCAGCCACCAGAAGGTCGGCGTCACCACGCTGGCCAGGATGATCAGCAGGAACAGGGTGGGCAGCCCCTGCCAGATCTCGATGAAGCGCTGGAACAAGAGATCGGTCAGCCCGCCGAAATAGCCCTGGACCGCACCGGCCGCCACGCCGATGACCGAGGAGAAGGCGGTCAGCACCAGCCCGAACAGCACCGAGATGCGGAAGCCGTAGATCAGCCGCGCCACCACGTCGCGCCCCTGATCGTCGGTGCCGAGCCAGTTGTCGGCCGACGGCGGAGCCGGGGCGGGGACCGGCAGATTGTAGTTGATGGTGCGGTAGCTGTAGGGGATCGGCGGCCAGACCATCCAGCCCTTGGCCTGGATCAGGTCGCGGACATAGGGGTCGCGGTAATCGGTCTCGGTCTCGAACTCGCCGCCGAAGGTCGTCTCGGGGTAGGTGTGGAAGACCGGCCAGTAATAGCGGTTCTCGTATTCGATCAGCAGCGGCTTGTCGTTGGCGATGAACTCCGCCCCCAGCGAGACGGTGAACAGCACCAGGAAGATCCAGAAGGACCAGAAGCCGCGGCGGTTCGCCTTGAAATTGGCTAGCCGGCGCCGGGTCAGCGGAGTCATCACACCCTCCGCGAGTCGAAGTCGATGCGGGGATCGACCATCACATAGGTGATGTCGCCGACCAGATTCATGATCAACCCCAGCAGCGTGAAGAAATAGAGCGTGCCGAACATCACCGGATAGTCGCGGTTGATCGCCGCCTCGAATCCCAGCAGCCCCAGCCCGTCGAGCGAGAAGATCACCTCGATCAGCATGGCGCCGGTGAACAGGATGCCGATGAAGGCGCCGGGAAAGCCGGCGATGACGATCAGCATGGCGTTGCGGAAGACATGGCCGTACAGCACGCGGTTCTCGGTCAGGCCCTTGGCCCGCGCGGTGATGACGTACTGCTTGCCGATCTCCTCCAGGAAGGAATTCTTGGTCAGCATGGTCAGGCCGGCGAAGCCGCCGATCACCATCGACAGCACCGGCAGCGCCATGTGCCAGAAGTAATCCAGCACCTGTTTGTACCAGGGCAGACTGCTCCAATTGTCCGACACCAGACCGCGCAGGGGGAACCAGTCGAGATAGCGCCCGCCGGCGAACACCACGATCAGCAGCACCGCGAACAAGAAGCTGGGGATGGCATAGCCGACGATGACGACGCCCGAGGTCCAGACGTCGAAGGGCTGGCCGTCGCGCACCGCCTTGGCGATGCCGAGCGGGATGGAGACCAGATAGACGATCAGCGTCGTCCAGATGCCGAGCGAGATCGACACCGGCATCTTCTCCAGCACCAGATCGACGACGCGGCGGTCGCGGAAGTAGCTGGTGCCGAAATCGAACACGATGTAGTTCGACATCATGTGGATGAAGCGTTCGTGCAGCGGCTTGTCGAAGCCGAATTCCTTCTCCAGCTGCTTGATGAAGGCGGGGTCCAGCCCCTGGGCGCCGCGATACTTGCCGCCGCTGTCGCCGCCGGTCTGGTTCTGGCGCTGGGCGGCGGCGTTGGCGTCGCCGCCGGCGCTGCCGCCGATGCGCGACGTCGCCTCGACCGCCGTGCCCTGGACACGAGCGATCATCTGCTCGATCGGGCCGCCGGGGGCGATCTGCACGATCAGGAAATTGATCACCATGATCCCGAACAGGGTGGGGATGATCAGCAACAGGCGGCGGATGATGTAGGCCAGCATCGCGGGTGTCCCGACCCTCCCCAATCCTCAAGGAAACGGTAGCTTAGATCAGAGCGCGGTTCACGGTCCCGTACGGCGCGGGCTGTTGGCCAGCTTCGCGTTCTTGTCCGCATCGACCCACCAGTTGTCGAGGAAGCCCAGGCCATATTTCTGGGCAACCGCCGGATGGGAGAATCGGTTCCAATAGGCGACCCGGTAGACGTTGTCGTACCAGTGCGGGATGACGTACCAGTTCCACAGCAGCACGCGGTCCAACGCCCGGGTGGCGGTGATCAGCGCCTCGCGGTCTGGGGCGGCGATCAGCGTCTCCACCAGCTTGTCGATCGCCGGGTTCTTGATGCCGATGGCATTCTGGCTGCCCGGCAGGTCGGCGCGCGACGATTCCCAATAATCGCGCTGTTCGTTGCCGGGTGACAACGATTGGAGGAAGCGCTCGGTAGTCATATCGTAATCGAAATTATCGCTGCGGTTCTGGTACTGGGCGCTGTCGACCACGCGGATTTGCGCTTCGATCCCGGCGCGTTCCAAATTGCGCAGGAAGGGTTGCACGACGCGCTCCATATCGGCCTGGACCAGCAGGATTTCGAAGCGGAAGGGCTGGCCTTGCGCATTGACCAGCTTGCCGTTCTTCAGTTCCCAGCCGGCCTCTTTCAGCAGGCCCAGCGCGGTGCGCAGATTGTTGCGGATGTTGCCGCTGCCGTCGGTCTTCGGCGGCTCGAAGGGTTTGGTGAACACCTCGTCCGGGATCTGGCCGCGCAACGGTTCCAGCAGCTTCAACTCCTCCGGTGAGGGCAGGCCGCTGGAGGCAAGTTCGGTGTTGGCGAAATAGCTCTTGGTCCGCTGGTACAGGCCATAGAACAGGTTCGTCTGGGTCCATTCATAATCGAACAGGTAATTCAGCGCCTCGCGCACGCGGCGGTCCTGGAAGATCGGGCGCCGGATGTTGAAGACGAAGGCCTGCATACCTTGCGGGTCCTCGTTCTTCAACTCTTCCTTCAAGATCTGGCCATTCTGCACCGCAGGCACATTGTAGCCGGTGGTCCAGTTCTTCGAAACATTCTCCTGCCGGAAATCATAGGCACCGGCCTTGAACGCTTCGAAGGCCACGTCGAGGTCGCGGTAATAGTCGTAGCGGATGCGGTCGAAATTATAGCGGCCGCGATTGATCGGCAGATCCTTCGCCCACCAATCCTTCACGCGTTCGTAGGTGATGGCGCGGCCGGGCTGCATGTCGGCCACCTTGTAGGGACCGCTGCCGATCAGCGGCTCCAGCGTCGTGGTGGCGAAGTCGCGGCTGGCGAAGGCGTGCTTGGGCAGCACCGGCAGCTGGCCCATGATGACCGGAAGTTCGGGGTTGTTGCTATTCCGGAACGAGAACTTGACCGTCCGCTCGCCGGTCTTCTCCGCCTTGGTCACGTCGGCGTAGTAGGTGCGGTAGAGCGGGTGACCCTTCTCCTTCAGCGTGTCGAAGCTCCAGATCACGTCGTCCGCCGTGATCGGCTGGCCGTCGTGGAAGCGGGCCTCCGGCCGCAGGGTGAAGGCGACCCAGCTGCGATCCGGAGCGACCTCGATGCTTTCCGCGATCAGACCGTATTCGGTGCCCGTCTCGTCGCCGTTGCCGGTGGTCAGGGTCTGGAACACCAGCCCGGAGCCGGCGGCGGCCTGTCCGCGCAGGATGAAGGGGTTGAGGTTGTCGAAGGCGCCGAAGGCCATCATCTTGACCTCGCCGCCCTTCGGGGCGTCGGGATTGACATAGTCGAGATGCTGGAAGTCCGGCCCGTATTTTGGCTTGCCGTGCAGGGCCAGGGCGTGGCTGCCCTTTTCTTGCGCCGCAAGCGGGCACGCTATCAGCAGAAGCCCCGCCACCGCCGCCGCCATACCGGTGCCCAGCCACCGCATCCGACCCGTCATGCCCGATCCCCTCCCTCGCCTGTTTTCCTGAAAACCGTTCAGCTTGATGGAGTTAGCCCCGCAATGGGGCGTCATCAAGGCTGCGCCGCTTTCTTTGCCGGATCGACCCACCAGGTTGCCGGGAAATTGGTGCTGCGATAGCCCTGATCGTATTTCGGCCAGACCGCCGGATGGGCCAGCCACGCCTTGTGGGCGATCCAGCTTTCCGCGTTGTGCCATTGCGGCACCATGTAGAAGCCCCACAGCAGCACGCGGTCGAGCGCGCGGGTGGCGGCCTGAACCGAGTCGAGATCCTTGGCCGCCAGCGCCTTCTCGATCAGCGCGTCGGCGACCGGGTCATGGATGCCGGAATAGTTGGCCGATCCCTTCAGGCCGGCGGCGGCGGAGCCGAAATAGCTGCGCAGCTCGGTGCCCGGCGGGGTGAAGAAGGCGAGATTGATCACCGTGGCGTCGAAATCGAACTCGTCCAGCCGCGCCTGATACTGGGCGGTGTCGACCAGACGCAGGGACGCGTCGATGCCGACGCGGCGCAGGGTCTCGACATAGGGCTGGGTGACGCGGGTCAGTGCGCCGGTGCCGTCGAGGAACTCGATCGCCATCACCTCGCCGGTCTTCACATTGGTCAGCTTGCCGTTGCGGGTCTCCCAGCCTGCCTCCTTGAACAGGCGGGTCGCCTCGCGCACCTGGGCGCGGTTGTTGCCGCTGCCGTCGGTGGTGGGCAGGGTGAAGGGCTGGGTCAGCAGCCGCTCCGGCAGCTGCGCCTTGAATGGTTCCAGCAGGGCCAGCTCCGCCGGGCCGGGCGGACCCTTGGCGCCGAAGTCGGAATTGGGAAAGTTGCTGAGCGTCCGCTTGTACTGGCCGTACAGGATGTTCTTCTGAATCCAGTCGAAGTCGAACAGCAGGGCCAGCGCCTCGCGCACGCGCGGGTCGGCGAACTTGTCGCGGCGGGTGTTCAGGCGGAAACCCTGAGCGCCCAGCGGCAGCTCGCTCGGCACCTCCAGCCTCTGGACCCGGCCGTCCTTCATGGCGGGGAAGTCGTAGCCGGTGGTCCAGCGCTGTGCCCGGTATTCGCCGCGGAAGTCGTAGGCGCCGGCCTTGAACGCCTCGAACATGACATCGTCGTCGCGGTAGAAGTCCTCCTTCACGACGTCGAAATTGTAGAGGCCGCGCGCGGTCGGCAGATCCTTCGCCCACCAGTCCGCCACCCGCTCATAGGTGATCGACCGGCCGGCATCGACCGTCCTGATCCGGTAGGGGCCGCTGCCCAGCACCGGTTCCAGCGTCGTCTTGGAGATGTCGCGGCCGTTCGCGGTCCACCAATGTTTGGGCTGCGGCGAGAAGGTGGTGGCGAAGTCGATGATCGGCTTGATTTCCCCGGTGCCGGTCAGGGTGATCCTGAAGCGGCGGTCGTCCAGCGACTCCACCTTGGCGATGTGGTCGAGGAAGGACTTGAGGAAGGGCGCGCCATGGGCCTGGATGGCGTCCCAGGTGAAGACCATGTCGGCGCTGGTGATCGGCGTGCCGTCATGCCAGTGGGCGCCCTGGCGCAGCGTGAAGATGGCCCAGCCGTAATCGTCCGGCACTTCGACACTTTCCGCCAGATGGGCGTAGGCGGCGTCGAGCTCCCAGCCGGACCCGACCATCAGCGTGTCGGAGATCAGCCCCAGCGTGCGCGGACGCACCCCGCGCAGGATCAGCGTGTTCAGGCTGTCGTAGCTGCCCGGCTGCGACCCAGCCAGCCCGACCGACCCGCCCTTGGGCGCGTCGGGATTGACGTGGGGGAAATGGGTGAAGCCGGGCTTGAACTGCGGCTCCCCGAACTGCTTCAGCGCGGTGACGGTCCGGGTGGCCGCTTGGGCCTGTGTCAGGATCGCCGGCGCGGACAGGGTCAGGATCGTGGCGGCAAGGACGAGAAGGCGGCGCATCGGCGGTCCTGTGTGGGGAGCGGACGTTCTGGTTAGATTGCCATGCCCGCGCCGCGATCAAGCGGGATTCCGGTTCTCAAGTCAGGTGCTTCGCACCGTGCGCCAATGGTCGGCCATGCGGTCCATCAACTGGCGATAGCGGCGGTCGCTGCGCATCAGCTTGCGCACCGACTTTCCGTTGCGCGGGTCGGCCAACATCCAGGCCTCCGCCGCCGACTGATGCTCGGGATGGATCGACAGCAGGTAGATGGCCGCCTGCTCCGGAGCCGAAACAGACGTTTCCGCCAAACGCTCCAGAATGGCGCCGACATAGATCGGCAGGACCCTGCGGAAATCCTCCGGTCCACCCTCCACATCCGCACTGTCGGCCGGAGCGGCGCCGTCGGTCATCAGGGCCTGCCGCTCGGCGGCGGGCAGGGCGAAGAAGGCGTCGAGCCCCAGCAGCAGGTCGCAGACGGTCTTCTTGCGCACCAGCCAGTTCGACCCCGCCGACACCCGTGCCGCCAGCCCCTCCAGAAAGGGGCGAAGCTTTTCGGGCGAGGTTTCAAAAACGGACCGGGCGGGCGGGGCGATGGCAATCATTTCGATATCCGAACGGGTGTTTTCGTCAGAGGGTCAGCCGGCCAGCGCCTTCATGGCGTCCTGGTGGGTCTGCGGGTCGCCGGCGGCGATCACCCGGCCGGTGGAGTTGGCGTCGAGCGGCTTGCCCTCCCAATCCGTCATCAGCCCGCCGGCCCCGGTCACCACCGGCACCAGCGCCGCGAAATCGTACAGCTTCAGCCCCGACTCGACGACGAGGTCGTAATAGCCCGACGCCAGCAGGCCGTAGCTGTAGCAGTCGCCGCCATAGGACGCCGTCTTCACCCTGGTGGCGACACGGCGGTAGGCATCGTAATCGCTGCCGGGGAACAGGTCGGGCGAGGTGGTGCCGAACATGGCGGCGCCGAGACCCCCGGGGCAGGGGCGGACGCGCACCGGCTGGCCGTTGTGGGTGGTCGGCCGCCCCTCGACGCCGATCCAGCGGTCGCCGACGATGGGCTGGTCGATGATGCCCAGCACCGGGCGGCCATGGTGCAGCAGGGCGATCAGCGTGCCGAAGATCGGCCGGCCGGTGATGAAGGACTTGGTGCCGTCGATCGGGTCGATCACCCACACCCATTCGGCGTCCAGATTCTTGGTGCCGTGCTCCTCGCCATAGATGCCGTCGTCGGGGCGCTGGCTTTCGATGATGGTGCGGATGACATGCTCCGCCTCGCGGTCGGCGATGGTGACCGGCGAGGCGTCGGCCTTGTCGTCGATGGCGACGGGCGTGCGGAAATAGCGGCGGACCACGCTGCCGCTGGAGTCGGCCAACCGCTGGGCGAGCGCCACCATCGGGGCGGGGCAGGGTTCGGTCATGGTCGCTCCTTGAGGCTCTTGTCGAGATGGGTGCCGCATCCTAACGGCGCCGGTCCGTTGCGAAAACCCGAAAGGCTCCCGCTTCGGCTTGAGGAGAGGTCCCGCTTTCCGCCGGGCTGCTCATCCGCCGGGAGGGCTTTCCGCCCGCCGCGTCCTGTGGCAGCCTCGACCGGCCATGACGAACCGACCCAACATCTACGCCGCCACGCCGATCGACCGCGCCTCCCTCCGCCGCAAGGACGAGGATTGGCTGACGGAGGCCTGGCTCGCTCCCGCGTCCCGTGTCCTGCCGGTCTGGCAGACCAAGAGCTTCGTCGCCGGGCCGGAGGATGCGCCGCGCGCCGTCCTGCTGCCGACGGAAGGGTTGGACGCCGTACCGATCTTTCTCGGTCTGATGGACGGCACGCCGGTCTTCACCGTCGATTTGTCGATGGTGGAGGATCCGGACGCGCTGCCGGCCCTGCGCGGCCATGGCCGCTTCGAGGATCTGCGCGTCACCGGGCCGCTGATGCCGGAAGGGGAGGCGGCGCTGTGCGCCTATGCCCGCGGCATGGTGTGGTGGAATGCCCGCCACCGCTTCTGCGGCGTCTGCGGCTCCCCGGCGGCGACGGCGGAAGGCGGGCATGTGCGGATTTGCACCAATCCCGGCTGCGCCACCCACCATTTCCCGCGCACCGATCCGGCCGTCATCATGCTGGTCCATGACGGCGGCGACCGGGCGGTCCTTGGCCGGCAGAGCCGCTTCCCGCCCGGCATGCATTCGGTGCTGGCCGGCTTCGTCGAGCCGGGCGAGAGCCTGGAGGACACCGTCGCCCGCGAGGTGTTCGAGGAGGTAGGGCTGACCGTGACCGACATCCGCTACCGCTCGTCGCAGCCCTGGCCCTTCCCGTCGTCGCTGATGCTGGGCTTCACCGCGCGGGCCACCAGCTTCGACATCGACACCGGCAACGACGAGCTGGAAAGCGCCGGCTGGTTCGACCGCGCCTTCCTGCGGACCCACACCCCGGACGAGACCTTCCGCCTCGCCCGCTCCGATTCGATCGCCCACCGCCTGATCCGGGAATGGATGGCGGAGGGGTGAGGGGGCGACCGCCGTCCTGCACGCCCCCCTCAATGCCGCCGCTGCGGTCCCGCCATGCGGGTGGGCGAGCGGCGGCGGTCGAAGGGGTTGGGGTGGCGGGTGCAGGTGTCGTTGTAAAGCGCCATCAGGGAGGCCGCCTCGTCCGGGCGGCGGCAATTGGCGCTGCACAGATTGTCCCACACCATCTGGCGGACGGCGGCATCGCCCCAGGGCTCGTGCAGAAGAGAAGCACCCTTTTCCAGGGCGGTCATGAAGGGGAGATGTTCGTGGGCGGCGATCTGCGCCACCTCCTCCGCCTCCAGATTGGCCAATCCCAAGCAATCTTCCATCGTGAGCATGGCAACCTCCATCCGTGGCGCCATGGCCGTCGGCGGGGTCTCACCCGTCAGCCGCCGTGGTTCTTTCAGAGTCTGTCCGGTGCTTATTGAAGCACCGGACAGACTCTGAGCTTTTGGTTTTCCATGTGATTCACGCTTCAAGCGATTCCGCTTGAAGCGATCACACTCCGGTCGTCGAAAAATTGTGGAGCCGGTCTCTGCCGGTCTTTTCTGTATAACAATTTCCGCTAATCTTGCCCAGCGCCGACCGCTCGCGACCACGGCTAAGTCGCGTCGCTGCGGCGGAATGACGCGCGACTTGTGGCGTGTGCGAAAAGACTTGCGGCGTTGCGGGAGGGACTCAGTCCTCGCCGACGCGCTGGCTTTCCTGATAGCGGAACGGGTTGGCCGGATAGACGCCGAGGATCTTCACCTCCCGGGCGAAGAAGTCCAGTTCCTCCAGGGCGAGGCGCAACGGGCGTTCGTCGGGATGGCCCTCGACGTCGGCGTAGAACTGGGTCTGGGTGAAATGGCCGCCGACCATGTAGCTTTCCAGCTTGGTCATGTTGATGCCGTTGGTGGCGAAGCCGCCCAGCGCCTTGTAGAGCGCGGCCGGAACGCTGCGGACGCGGAAGACGAAGGTGGTGATCGTCTTGCAGGAGCCCAGCGCCGGCAGCTTCGGCTCGCGCGCCAGGATCAGGAAGCGGGTGGTGTTGTGGGTGGCGTCCTCGATCCCGCTCTTGAGGATGTCGAGGCCGTAGATCTCGGCGGCGAGAGAGGAGGCGATGGCGGCATGGCGCGGGTCGTTCATCGCCGCGATCTCTTTCGCGGCCCCGGCCGTGTCGGCATGGTTGATCGCCTGCAGGCCCAGGCCGCGGATGGCGGTCTGGCACTGCGACAGCGCCTGGATATGGCTGCGCACCGTCTTGATGCTCTCCAGCGTGGCGCCCTTCGGCGCCAGCAGCTGGTGGTTCACCCGCTGGAAATGTTCGCCGATGATGTGCAGCCCGCCTTCGGGCAGCAGATAGTGGTTGTCGGCGACGCGGCCGGCGATGGAGTTTTCCACCGGGATCATCGCCAGCGAGGCGCGGCCCTCGCGCACGGCGGAGAAGGCGTCCTCGAAGGTGGCGCAGGGCATCGTCGTCATGGTCGGCCGCGCGTTGCGGCAGGCCAGATCGGAATAGGCGCCGGGGAAGCCCTGGAAGGCGATGATGTTGGACGTGCCCATGAGCGGTGTTCCCCCGGCGGATCTGAATAAGCGGATCTGAATAAAAGGCCGATATATCCGGCGTCAGCCGGCCTGACGGCTGGAGAGGAGTGCGCAGGCGCGCTTCAGGTCGGCGGGAGTATCGACACCCAGCGGAACCGCGTCAACGACCGCCGCGTCGATTCGCATGCCGTTGGAGAGCGCGCGCAGCTGCTCCAGCCGCTCGCGCTGCTCCAGCACCGAGGGCGGCAGCGACACGAAGCGCTCCAGCGCCGCCCGGCGGTAGGCGTAGAGGCCGATGTGGTGATAAAGCGGCCCGTCGCCGGTCGGCGCGGTGGCGCGGGTGAAATAGAGTGCGCGGCCCTGGCGGGATCCTGCCGGCAGCTCCAGCACCGCCTTCACCACGTTGGGGTTGGTCCGCTCCTCGTCCCGCGTGATCTCGGCGACCAGGGTGGCGATGTCGACCTCCGGGTCGGCCAGCGGGGCGAAGGCGGCGCGCACGCTGTCCGGCTCGATGGTCGGCAGGTCGCCCTGCACATTCACCACCGCGTCGTGCCGTCCCTCCGGGTCGATCAGCTGCAGCGCCTCGAAGATGCGGTCGGAGCCCGAGGGATGGTCGGGCCGCGTCAGCACCGCGGTGCCGCCGGCCGCCTCGACCGCGCGGGCGATCTCCGGCTCGGCGCAGGCGACCACCACCGGGCCGATCTCCGCCTCCATGGCGCGGCGCAGCACATGAACGATCATCGGCGCGCCGAGGATGTCAGCCAGCGGCTTGCCGGGCAGCCGGACGGAGGCCATGCGCGCCGGGATCACCACGACCGGGTTGGTGGGGCGGCCACCAAGGGAAGTGCCAAGGGAATCGGTGGAGGGGCTGGCGGCGGTCGGCATGCTCGAAAACTCCGGTGGAAGGTCCGGGAGATCACAGATTCGTGACGCTGAACTGGCGCGGGTGAACCACGGACGCCGGGGCGGCGTCAAGGGGCAGCATGGAGGACGCCATGGGAGCCGTCATGGTCGGATTGGCGCTGTTTTGCGATGCAGCGTAATGCGCAAGGAAATTAAGTGGTTGGTGACTGCGACAAATTTGTATGCGACCTTTTTTCGCGGTCCGCCGGGCTATGACAAGCTTCGGACCGCGGGCTATGGTAGCCGCGGCGCGTTCAGCCGCGGGCGGGAGAAACGCCGAGTGTACTGAAATCAGGGAACAAAGGGGCTCATCAATGAGCATGGAGTGGAACAAGATTTTCGGCGCCGTGCTGCTGGCCGGGCTGATCGCGATGCTGGCGGGATTCGCGTCCAAGGTGCTGGTTCATTCGAAGCCGCTCGAAAAGAGCGTCTATGTCGTCGCGACGCCCGAGGGGGCCAGCGCGCCCGCCGACAAGGGTGCCGCTCCCACCGGTCCGGCGCCGATCGCGCCGCTGCTCGCCGCCGCCAGCCCGGACGCCGGCCAGAAGGTCGCCAAGGCCTGCGCCGCCTGCCACAGCTTCGACAAGGGCGGCGCCGCCAAGGTCGGCCCGAACCTGTATGGCGTCGTCGGCGGTCCGAAGGGCCACATGCAGGGCTTCGGCTACTCCGATGCGCTGGTGAAGACCGGCGGCAGCTGGAGCTATGACGAGCTGAACAAGTTCCTCTACGATCCGAAGGCCTATGCCCCGGGCACCAAGATGACCTTCGCCGGCCTGAAGAAGGACGACGACCGCGCCGCCGTCATCGCCTATCTGCGCTCGCTGGCCGACAGCCCGCAGCCGCTGCCGCAGTAACGTTCAGGAAAAGGTACCGGGCGCCGCCGCGGCCGGAAGAAAAAAGCCCCGCTCTCGCAAGAGGGCGGGGCCTTTTGTTCGACCGGAGTCCGCGTCTACCGGCGCAGGCCGCAGGCGATCTCCAGATAGTCGGGGTCGTTTTCCGGGGTCAGCCAGCCGTGGCGGATCAGGAAATCGGTCACCACGAGGTTCACGTTGAACTTCCAGTCGGCGGTGCCGCGCACAGACTCCGCGACCTTGTCCAGCGGCCAAAGCTCGAAGGATTCCACCTCGCCGTCGGTGTTGACCGGGGTGACGCCGGGCGGCAGTTCCAAATCGTAGACGAACAGGCGGTCGCGCTTCAGACCGGCCGGCGTCTCCATGGTGTAGCTGATGGCGCCGACCGGCACGGCACGGCGCGCGGTCTCGGCGTCGAGCCCGGCCTCCTCCGCCGCCTCCTTCTCCAGATTCTCAAGCAGGCTCAGGCCGATGGGCTGGCCGCCGGCGATCAGGTTGTCGAGCTGGCCCGGCGCCACCTCGCGGTCGCGGGCGCGGCGGCCGATCCACAGCAGAAGGCCGCCGGCTTGATCGCGGACGAAGCCGTTGATGTGCAGGCCATAAGCCTCGATCCCGAAGGCGCCGACGGCGGCGCGGTCCAGCCGGGCCAGCGGCTCCGCCCCCCAGCGCGGCAGGATCGGGTAATATTCGCCGCGCAGCGCCTTGACCGTGCCCTGTTCCACCAGATAGGCGGCGGCATGGTCGAGCAGCGATGAGCGCGCCTCGAAATCCCGGATCCCGGGCGCGATGGTCAGCCGGTCGGCGGTGACGACGAAGCCGGGATCGACCCCGGGCAGCGCCTCGGCCAGGGCATGGCGCACCCAGCCCACGGTGTGGCCGTCCAGCTCGAACGGGCGGAAGCCGGACAGGTCATGCGCGTTGCACGCGCGGATGTGATCGAGGAAGCTCATGCGGTCCATCTAAGCGGGGCGGAGGGGTGGGCGCAACCGCTCATCCAGGGCAGTCCGAAGCCTGATGTTTTGGACATCTTGCGTGGTTTTGGTTGCCATCGTACACAGGTCCGGTCACGAAATGACCACCGGCGCCAGTCCGCCAGGGGTCGCTCAAGCGAAAGGGCAGGGCGTGGTGGCTGACCGGTCGGCTGAGAGCGCAGCGGCGGGCAAGACGGAGACGCCGTTCGGCGTCCTGTCGGTCCTGGTGGTCGAGGACGAGTCCTTCACCCGCATGGTGCTGGCGAAGATGCTGGGCACGCTGGGCGTCAAGGCCGTGCATCAGGCCGCCGATGGCGAATCGGGCCTCGCGGCCGTCGCCGCCCACGCTCCCGATCTGGTGCTGTGCGACGTGGAAATGCAGCCGATGGACGGCTTCGGTTTCGTCCGCACGCTGCGCGCCAGTGCCGATTCGCGCCAGCGCACCCTGCCGGTCCTGTTCATGAGCGGCCGCGTCGATGACGACCGCAAGGCCCAGGCGCACGCCAGCGGCGCCGACGCGGTGCTGGCCAAGCCGGTCACCCCCGCCAGCCTGCGCGACGCGCTGGGGATCGCCTTGGGCGCAGGGCTGAAGGCGGGGCAGCCGGCCTGAGCCGCTGTGCGAAAGTCCGGTTCACCGCCTGCGATTGCTCCTGCCGACAGCGGCGGACAGGGGCGCGCGGCCCGCTCCTGAAAATTTCCCGCCCCGTGGCAAGCTTGCCAAGCCATTGAAACAATTCGGCAATCGAGCGGTCATCCTTGACCGCGCCACGCCGGAGCCGCATCCCCACCCAATTTCCGCCTTGTTGATGAGGACGATTGGGACGCAACATGATCTCCGGGAAGTGTTGGGGCGAGGTGTTCTGGCCCTGTGGCCGACACTGCGGCAGACCGCAACACCCCTTACTGGATATTGTTAAGGTTTGGAGTGCAGCATCGACGGTAAATCCCTGCGCCGTGCTTGGTCGAGGCGGCGCGTCTGCTTGAGGAGGCCGATGGCGTGACCAGGAGCGCCCGATGGAACCCGCATGGGTCGCATCGCACTGGGCAGTTCTTACCGATCGGACGGGCAACGATGATTGCCGCCGGTTTCACGCCGTCTTCCGCCGACACCGCCACACGCCTTTCACCGAACCTTCCGAATGCGCGGCTGATACGCGCACGGGTTGAGCCGGTGCGCTCGCCGCACCCACACCGGCCGTGGGACCTAGGTCCTATGGCTGAGGCCGGCCCCTTCGCGGGCTTTCCGGCTATGGAGCCTGAGTGCCTGGAAAGCTCCAGGTGGAGCATTACATTCAAAAATGACTCGTTCGGGGGACGCCGCGTTGCAAGACGGACGGCTCCCGGCCTTCACAGGACCGTTCCTTACACCAGACCGCTGGCTTCTACCGCTGAGCGGGGAGGCTGCGGACCCCAACCGGTCCGCGCCTTCCCTGGAGTGCCCCTTGGATCGCGGCATGCGCCGCGGCCTGCCGCCGCAGCCACCGGCGGCGCCCCGGCGCATCGGACCAGATAAGACGGAGCGACGAATGTTCCCGGCCGACGAACTGTTCACGCGCTACACGCAGAATTACGAGACCCGCCGCGAGACCGAGATGTCCCTGATGGACTATCTCCAGCTGTGCCGCGACGACCCGATGTCCTACGCCTCGGCCGCCGAACGCATCCTGGCCGCCATCGGCGAGCCGGAGGTGGTCGACACGGCCCGCGACCCGCGCCTGGGCCGCATCTTCATGAACCGGACCATCAAGGTCTATCCCGCCTTCTCCGAGTTCTACGGCATGGAGGAGACGATCGAACGGATCGTCGGTTTCTTCCGGCACGCCGCGCAAGGACTGGAGGAGCGCAAGCAGATCCTCTACCTGCTGGGCCCGGTCGGCGGCGGCAAGTCGTCGCTGGCGGAGCGGCTGAAGTCGCTGGTGGAGAAATGCCCGATCTATGTCCTGAAGGCCGGCAAGGAGATCAGCCCGATCTTTGAAAGCCCGCTCGGCCTGTTCAACCCGGACGAGATCGGCGACGAGCTGGAGGAACGCTTCGGCATTCCCAAGCGCCGGCTGACCGGGCTGATGAGCCCGTGGGCGGTCAAGCGACTCGACGAGTTCGGCGGCGACATCACCCGCTTCAAGGTGGTGAAGCTGCACCCCAGCAAGCTGCGCCAGATCGGCGTGACCAAGACCGAGCCGGGCGACGAGAACAACCAGGACATCTCGTCGCTGGTCGGCAAGGTCGACATCCGCAAACTGGAGATCTACAGCCAGAACGATCCCGACGCCTACAGCTTCTCCGGCGGCCTGAACCGGGCGACCCAGGGCATGCTGGAATTCGTCGAGATGTTCAAGGCGCCGATCAAGATGCTGCACCCGCTGCTGACCGCGACGCAGGAGGGCAACTATGTCGGGTCCGAGAACATCGGCGCTATCCCCTTCCAGGGCGTGATTCTGGCCCACTCCAACGAGGCGGAGTGGCAGACCTTCAAGAACAACAAGAACAACGAAGCCTTCATCGACCGCATCTGCGTCATCAAGGTTCCCTACTGCCTGCGGGTGGCGGAGGAGCAGAAGATCTACGACAAGCTGGTGCGCGGCTCCGATCTGGCGACCGCCCCCTGCGCGCCGTCGACGCTGGAGATGCTGGCCCGCTTCTCGGTGCTGTCGCGTCTGCGCGAGCATCCGAACAGCAGCTTCTACAGCAAGATGCGGGTCTATGACGGCGAGAGCGTCAAGGAGACCGATCCCAAGGCCAAGTCGATGCAGGAGTACAAGGACCAGGCCGGCGTCGACGAGGGCATGGGCGGCATCTCCACCCGCTTTGCCTTCAAGGTGCTGGCTTCGACCTTCAACTACGACTCGACCGAGATCGCGGCCGACCCGGTGCATCTGATGTATGTGCTGGAACAGGCGATCAAGCGCGAGCAGTTCCCGGAGGAGACCGAGAAGAAATACGTCGAGTTCATCAAGGCCGAACTCGCCCCGCGCTATGCCGAGTTCATCGGCAACGAGATCCAGAAGGCCTATCTCGAATCCTACTCCGACTACGGCCAGAATCTGTTCGACCGTTACGTGGACTATGCCGATGCCTGGATCGAGGATCAGGATTTCAAGGATCCCGACACCGGCCAGCTGATGAACCGCGAGCTGCTGAACCAGGAGCTGACCAAGATCGAGAAGCCGGCGGGCATCGCCAACCCGAAGGACTTCCGCAACGAGGTGGTGAAGTTCGCCCTGCGGGCGCGGGCGGCCAATGCCGGCCGCAACCCGTCCTGGACCTCCTACGAGAAGATCCGCGAGGTGATCGAGAAGCGGATGTTCAGCCAGGTCGAGGATCTGCTGCCGGTCATCAGCTTCGGCTCGAAGAAGGACGGCGAGACCGAGAAGAAGCACACCGAGTTCGTCTCGCGCATGATGACGCGCGGCTACACCGAGCGGCAGGTCCGCCGGCTGGTCGAGTGGTACATGCGGGTGAAGCAGGCGGGCTGAGCGTGGTCGGCTGAGTCCGGTGGACTGAAGGGGGGCTTAATTGCCGCGGGGCGGGTGTTGCAACGCCCCGCGGCAACCCCACTGTCATAGAATGCTGTCAGAGTGTGAAGGCCGCGTGACGAAACGGGTGGGAGGGCTAGCCCCTTGATGAACATCATCGACCGTCGCCTGAACCCGCAGGGCAAGAGCCTGGCCAACCGCCAGCGCTTCCTTCGCCGTGCCAAGGAACAGGTGGTCAAGGCGGTCCGCGACGCCTCCGGAAAACGGGGCATCCAGGATATCGAGAATGGCGAGAAGGTGACGATCGCCGCCGGCGGCGTGCGCGAGCCATCCTTTCACCGCGCCAGCCAGGGCGGGGTGCGCGACTATGTCGTGCCCGGCAACAAGGAATATGTTGAAGGCGACACCATCCAGCGCCCGGACGGCGGCGGTGGCGGCCGCGGCAGCGAGGGCAGCGCCGATGGCGAGGGCGAGGACGAGTTCCGCTTCGTCCTGTCGCGCGACGAGTTCCTCGACATCTTCCTGGAGGATCTGGAGCTTCCCGATCTGGTGAAGCAGAAGGTCAAGCAATCGGAATCGCACACGCTGACCCGGGCCGGCTATTCGGTGTCGGGGTCGCCCGCCAACCTGAACCTCGTCCGCACCATGCGGAACAGCCTGTCGCGCCGCATCGCGCTGAAGCGCCCGAAGCGCGACGAGATCCGCGAGATGGAGGAGCTTCTCCGCGAGGCGGAGGAATCGGGCGAGGATGCCGAGCAGATCCAGGCGCTGCGCGAACAGCTGGAGCGCATCGTCCTGCGCTCCAAGCGCATCCCCTTCATCGACCCGATCGACGTCCGCTACAACCGGTTCGAGACGGTGCCGAAGCCGATCGCCCAGGCGGTGATGTTCTGCCTGATGGACGTGTCCGGCTCGATGACCGAACATATGAAGGATCTGGCCAAGCGCTTCTTCATGCTGCTCTACCTCTTCCTGAAGCGCCGGTACAGAGCGGTCGACATCGTCTTCATCCGCCACACCCACGAAGCCAAGGAGGTGGACGAGGAAACCTTCTTCTACTCCACCGAGACCGGCGGCACCGTGGTGTCGACGGCGCTGGAGGAGATGCAGAAGGTGGTGCAGGAGCGCTATCCGCACAATGAATGGAACATCTACGCCGCCCAGGCCTCGGACGGCGACAACATGTCGTCGGACAACGCCAAGTCGGCGACCCTGCTGCGCGACGTCATCCTGCCGATGTGCCAGTATTTCGCCTACATCGAGGTGGCGGCGGAACACAACATGGGCCTGTCGGCGCTGGGCCGCGAGACCGAGCTGTGGCGCACCTACAAGCAGGTGCAGAGCCCGGAACGCCCGCTGGCGATGCGCCGCGTCCGCTCCCGCCGGGAAATCTTCCCGGTCTTCCGCGAGCTGTTCGCCCGCGAGAAGGCGGGGGCGTAAGGGGCATGGGGATAAACCCCGCCCCCATCGGGGGCGGTAGGGGGAGATCGAGAATGACCGCTGTGATCACCAGACCCGAGGCGCTGCTGTATGACGGCGTCGAATGGGATTACGACAAGATCAAGCGCGTCTACGACGCCATCGAGCACATCGCGTTGAAGGAGATGGGCCTCGACGTCTATCCCAACCAGATCGAGGTCATCACCGCCGAGCAGATGCTCGACGCCTATTCGTCCATCGGCATGCCGCTGATGTACAAGCACTGGTCCTTCGGCAAGCATTTCGCCCGCGACGAGATGATGTACCGCAAGGGCTACCGTGGCCTGGCCTATGAGATCGTCATCAACTCCAGCCCCTGCATCAGCTACATCATGGAAGAGAACACCATGACGATGCAGACGCTGGTGATCGCCCACGCCGCCTTCGGCCACAATCATTTCTTCAAGAACAACCAGCTGTTTCAGCAATGGACCGATGCCGAAGGCATCCTCGACTATCTGGAATTCGCCAAGACCTACATAGCCCATTGCGAGGAACGCTACGGCCATGCCGCAGTGGAGCGGGTGCTGGACGCCGCCCATGCGCTGATGAGCCAGGGCGTGCACAAGTACCCGAAGAAGCGCTCCGACCTGCGCACCGAACAGCGGCGCGAGCGCGAGCGCCAGGAATATCAGGACCAGACCTTCAACGATCTGTGGCGCACCGTGCCCAAGACCGCCGCCGGCCCGCGCCCTGCCAAGTCGGTGTCGGAACGCAAGAAGCTGCTGGGGTTGCCGGAAGAGAACATCCTCTATTTCCTGGAGAAGAAGGCGCCGCGGCTGGAGCATTGGCAGCGCGAGCTGTTGCGCATCGTCCGCCACATCTCGCAGTATTTCTATCCGCAGAAGCAGACCAAGGTGATGAACGAGGGCTGCGCCACCTACGTCCATTACCAGATCATGAGCCGCCTGCACGAGACCGGCCAGATCAGCGAAGGCGCCTTCCTGGAGTTCCTGCACTCGCACACCTCGGTGGTGTTCCAGCCGGAATTCGACGACAAGCGCTTCTCCGGGCTGAACCCCTATGCGTTGGGCTTCGCGATGATGCAGGACATCGCCCGCATCGCCGAAAAGCCGACCGACGAGGACCGCCAGTGGTTCCCCGACTGGGCCGGCCGTGGCGATGGCATGGCGGCGGTGCGCGAGGCCTGGGCCAACTTCCGTGACGAGAGCTTCGTGCTGCAATATCTCAGCCCGCACCTGATGCGGAAGCTGAAGCTGTTCAGCGTGCGCGACGACGCCGAAGACCCCTATCTGCTGGTGGATCACATCCACAACGAACGGGGTTACCGCGACATCCGCAAGAAGCTGGCCCGCCAGTACGACCTCGGCTATCTGGAGCCGGACATCCAGATCGTCGACGTCGACCTTGCCGGCGACCGCAAGCTGATCCTGCAGCACCGCGTCACCAACGGCGTGTTGCTGGACGAGAGCGACGCCAAGGCGGTGCTGCGCCACATCGCCAACCTGTGGGGCTACGAGGTGCAGCTGATCGAGGTGTCGGCGATCTCCGAGGCGATCCTGAAGGAACATGCCGTGACGGCGCCCAGCGGGATCGGCGTGGTGTGACGCGAAGAGGGAAGGGGGACGTCATCGCTCCGGTTCGGGTTTGATGCCGGCCTCCTTCATCGCGTGTATCAGGTCCAGCATCACGGTGCTGATGTCGGGGAAGGACAGGGCCACCGCACGGCGCTCGGGGTCGAGGCGCACCACATGGGCGATCTGCCGGCCGCCGACCCGATGATTGCCCTTGTCCGGGCCGGTCGGCTCCGGGATCTCCGGACAATGCAGCTCCAGCCGCAGCTTGCCGCCGACGGCGTGGGCGAACTCCTCCGGCGGCAGATCGACCAGCAGGCCGCGGGTCGACCAGTTGATCGTCGTGCAGCGCCGCCCCTCCGCCTCCACCGCCAGGACCGGGTCCATATAGCGGATGGCGCGCCGGCGCTCGACGCCGTTGGGCGGCTTGGCGCCGATGTCATGCTGCTCAAGCTTGCGCTTGGCCGCCTGCTTGGTGCGGTCGTCGACCCCGTCCTTGCTGGTCATCAGCGTCGCCTGCACCCGCCGTTCGACGCCGTGGCGGAATTCGTCGTCGGCACCGAAGCGCAGGGCCTTGGCGAAATGATCCTTGGCCTGGGTCAGCAGGGCGTTGCGCCCCTTCTCGTCGCCGCGATGGCCGCAACGCTCGGCCTGGACCAGCAGCGAATCGACACTGCGCTGGTAGGCACCGCGCTGGATGACGCGGGTCAGTTCCCGGAACTCGGCGGCGCGCAGGCTGGGAAATTCGCGGGTCTTCAGCAGCCCGGCCAACCCCTCGGCCAGCGAATCGACGCGGGCCGGGTCGCCGCTCTCCGCCTCCCGGCGCAGGGTCCGCACCGCCTCCTCCGCCTTGCGGAGCAGCTGGTCTTCCAGTTTCCGGCGCTGGTCGGCATCCTTCACGGGCATGGCGCGTCCCTCCATCGGGGCGGTATCGCCAAGGATAACGCAGGTCGCGACCGTGCGACAGCCGACAGTTGTGGTTAACGGCCGACTTGCGGGGCGCCCCAGTAGGAGCGGACCCGATTTCCCTTTGCCCTGTGAGTGTCTTCTTATCTGCGGTGACAAACAGGGCGGGTAGCGGGAGCGGACGAGCGATGGGCAGGGACAGGAACAACAACGGGATGACCGGTGCGGATGCCGGACTGGACCTGCTGACCGCCGCGCTGGCCGGCCTGCTGGCGGAGGAGAGTGCGAGCCCCGCCCCGGCCAGGACCGCCATCGTCGCCTTCACCCGCGGCCGCGGCGCCGCGGCGGAGCCGGTCCGCACGCTGGTGCTGCCGCGCAAAATCGCGCGCGGCGGGGCGGCGGCCGATCTGGCCGACCGGCGCGCCCTGGTCTACAGCCTGACCAAGACCATCCTGGCCGCCGCCGTGCTGCGGCTGGCCGCGCGCGGCATGGTCGAGCTGGACGGGCCGGCGGAGCGCTGGCTGCCGGAACTGGCCGGCCGTCCGGGATCGGTCACCGTGGCGCAGATCCTCACCCACCGCGCCGGGCTGCCCGATTATGGCGGCCGGCCCGATTACCATGCCTCGGTCGCCGCCGGAGCGGAGCCCTGGAGCGGCGACGAGTATCTGGCCCGCTGCGGCGTTGCCGAGGGAAAGGGGCCGCCGGTCGGCAGCTTCGCCTATTCCAACATCGGCTATCTGCTGATCGGCCGGCTGCTGGAGCGGGCGGGTGGCGCCCCGCTGGCGGAGGTGCTGGGGCGGGAAGTCTTCGCCCCGCTCGGTCTGACCAGCGCCGCGCTGCTGCGTGACCGCGCCGACCTCGACGGGCTGTTCTTCGGATTGAGCCCGACCTTCGGCGAGGCGCCGGTGCCCGGGGCCTATCATCCCGGCTGGGTGTCGCATGGGGTGGTGGCGATGACGGCGGCGGATGCCTGCCGTCTCGTTCACGGCCTGACCGAGGAGTATCTGCCGGGCGCGCTGCTGCGGCGGATGCGCGACGGCCTGCCGGTTGGAGAGCCGATGGGCGGGCGGCCCTGGGTCGAGCCATCCTATGGGCTGGGCATGATGGTGGAGCTGGACCCGGCGGCGGGGCCCTATTGGGGACACACCGGCGGCGGTCCTGGGGTGACGCCTGCCGCCTACCACACGCCGGGGCCGATCCCGGTCTCCGTCGCCGTATTCCTGGATGGCGAGGACGGCAGCCTCGCCGAATGGATGGCGGTGGAGGTGCTGCACCGCCTGCGCGGCGGGCGATAGGAGGGCAGGAACCACATCTGCTGCTTGTTCATCCCCTGCTTGTTCATGGTTGCGGCGATCCCATCTCCTCTCCAGGGGACAATTCCCCCTCCCCGGCCCTGCTTCCTGGCATAGGCTTGGGGGGAAGGCGGTGCCGGGCGAAACCGGCAACCGGGAACAAGACCTCAGGGGAGGAACCGCGCGATGGGAGATGCCGCCCGCAAGCTGTCCGAGTATCCATGGCTGGCCTCGTACCCGCCGACGGTGGATTGGGCGATGCCCATCCCGGTCCGTCCGCTGACCGAGTTGCTGGAGGGAGCCGTCGCCCGCCATGGCGACAGGCCCTGCCTGAATTTCCTGGGCAAGCGCACCAGCTATCGCGAGCTTGGGCGGCTGGTCGACCGCGCTGCCCACGGCTTCCAGGCGATCGGGGTGGGGAAGGGGACGCGGGTCGGGCTGTTCCTGCCCAACACGCCCTATTACGTCGTCGCCTTCTTCGCCATCCTGAAGGCCGGCGGCACGGTGGTGAACTTCAACCCGCTCTATGCCGAACGCGAACTGGTCCACCAGATCGGCGACAGCGACATCGACCTGATGGTCACGCTGGACCTCAAGCTGCTCTACGACAAGATGGCGCGGATGCTGGCCGAGACCGGGCTGAAGCGGCTGGTGATCTGCCGCATGGCCGACATCCTGCCCTTCCCGAAGAACTGGCTGTTCCCCATCGCCAAGAAGGCGGAGATCGCCGCGATCCCGCGCGATGACCGCCACATTCCCTTCGCCCGGCTGATCGCCAACGGCGGCCGGCCCGCTCCGGTCGCCATCGACGCGCGCGAGGATGTCGCGGTTCTGCAATACACCGGCGGCACCACCGGCGTGCCGAAGGGTGCGATGCTGACCCACGCCAACCTCTACGCCAACACCATCCAGTGCGCGACCTGGTACGCAGCGAAGGAGCGCAAGCCGGGGGAGGGCGGCGCGGAAGACGGGCAGGAGCGCATGCTGGGCGTGCTGCCGCTGTTCCATGTCTTCGCCATGACCGCGGTGATGAATTTCGGCCTGCACCAGGGGGCGGAGATCGTCCTGCTGCCGCGCTTCGAGCTGGAGCAGGTGATGCGCACCCTGCAGAAGGAGCGGATCACCCTGTTCCCCGCCGTGCCGACCATCTACACGGCGATCAACCACCACAAACACCTGAAGGACTACGATCTGTCCTCGATCCGCTTCTGCATGTCGGGCGGGGCGCCGCTGCCGCTGGAGGTGAAGGAGGCGTTCGAGCGCACCACCGGCTGCACGCTGGTGGAGGGCTATGGCCTGTCGGAATGCTCGCCGGTCGCCACGGTGAACCCGGCGGTGCTGCATTCGGACAAGAAGGGGTCCATCGGCCTGCCGCTGCCCGGCACCGTCATCGAGATCGTCAGCCTGGAGGAGCCGCGCCGCGTGCTGCCGCCCGGCGAAAAGGGCGAGGTCTGCATCCGCGGGCCGCAGGTGATGAAGGGCTATTGGCGCCGCCCGGCCGAGACGGCGCAGACGCTGGTCGACGGCCGGCTGCACACCGGCGATGTCGGGGTGATGGACGGGGACGGCTACACCACCATCGTCGACCGCATCAAGGACATGATCCTGTGCAGCGGCTTCAACGTCTATCCCCGCAATGTGGAGGAGGCGATCTACCTGCACCCGGCCGTCGCCGAATGCGTGGTGGCCGGCGTGCCGGACGAGTATCGCGGCCAGACGGTGAAGGCCTATGTCCGGCTGGACGACGGGCAGGACCTGACCGCCGACGAGCTGATCGCCTTCCTGAAGGACAAGCTGTCGCCCATCGAGATGCCGAAGTTCGTGGAATTCCGCCGGGAGCTGCCCAAGACCATGATCGGAAAACTGTCCCGCAAGGCCCTTCTGGACGAGGAGCAGGGCAAGCGCAACGCCGGCGCCGACGGAGCCCGCGCATGAGTGCTGTCGACCGGAAGGCGGTGCGCGTCCGCATCCAGGGCAAGGTGCAGGGCGTGTGGTATCGCGGCTGGACCGTCGATCAGGCCGGCCGGCTCGGCCTGACCGGCTGGGTGCGCAACCGCGGCGACGGCACGGTGGAGGCCCTGTTCGCCGGCCCGGCCGACGCCGTCGACCGCATGCTGGAGGCCTGCCGCCGCGGCCCGCCCTCGGCCATCGTCCGCGATCTGGTGTTCGAACCGGAACAGGATCCGGGCATGGCGGGGTTCGAGCAGCGGCCGACGGTGTGAGCGTCGCGTTAGCCTTCCGCTAACCATGACGGCGGCATGCTTGTGGTGGACGCGGTTAAGGGACGACAGCCGGGATGACCGCCAGCAAGTCGGATGTGGCCGGTATGAAGGCCATGCTCACCGGCGTCTTCGCCAAGGCGGCGGAGGCGAAGGGCAAGGCTGCGCGCCCGGCAGGGGCGGCCCCGGCGCGGAAAGCTCCGGCTGCGCCGGACCGCGATCCGGCGGTCCGCCTCAGCCTGGGGCCGGACGCGGCGGAGGATGCGCCGGCAAGGCCGTCCGAACCGGATTTTGCCGACCGGCTCGAACCGGCGATCCAGGCGCTGGCGCGCGACCTGGGCCGGCTGCTGGCCGCCTTCGGGATGGATGGGAGCGATGCCGCAGCGGCGGAGGCTGCGCTGGCCGCCCGCTTCGGCGACAGGGAGCGCCGGGCTGCCGTCGCCGCGCTGGACGGGCCGGCGGGCGGGTTGCGGCCATTGGCCGGGGAGGCCCGGCAGGATGTCGCGGTCGAGGTGAGCGGGATCGGCCTCGCCCTGGCTGCCGGGCAGGTGGAGGTGCGGCTGGACGGCGCGGCCCTGCTGCTGGCGCGGGTGCCGGCGGAGGAGAAGGGGGAGGGGCTGGCCGCCATGCTCGGCGTCCTGCGCTCCGCCATCCGGCCGGGCAAGGGGCTGACGGTCGAGACCGACCGGGTTGCCATTGACGATCTGGGCCCGGTGATGGATGCGCTGACCGCGGCGATGACCGCGCCGCCGCAGGGGCTGGAAGGCACGGTGACGCTGACGCCGCTGGCTGGTCCGACCGATGGCGGCAGGATCGAGCTGTCGCTGTCGCTCGGACGCCGGCTGGGGGAGACTGCTGCTGCGGCATCGGTGAAACCCGTCAGGGCGACGGAGAAGCCGGTTGGCGATCTAAAGGTTGGCGATCTCAAGGACGGTGGGTTCGATGTGCGGATTTGACCTGCGCCGTCTGGCCGCCGTCTGGCTGTGCGGGCTGACGCTGCTGGGGGCCGCGCCCGCATGGGCAGCTGCCCTGGAGCGGACGGAGCCCGGCCATCAGGCGCCGCCGCAACCCGGAGCGAGCCTGCCCGTCGCGCCGCCGATCGTGCAGTATGCGCTGCCCTCGCAATGGATGACGATCCGTTCCAAGGAGGACTGGCGCAAGGCCGGCAGCTTCGAGAAGGAGCTGAGCAAGGACTGCGCCGCCCTGCGCTTCAACGAGATCGAACCGATGCGTTTCCGCGCCTATTACAAGGGCGAGGTGCTGGGCGTCGCCTTCGGCCATGGGCTGAACCTGCACGATCCCGGCAAGAAGGCCGACCGCAAGAAGATCTACCTGTTCCGCAACGGCGATTCGACCAACTGCACCGTGCAGTCGCTGGACAACCAGGATCCGCGCGTGAACCCCGCCGGCAATCCGGCCACCACCCCGGCCGCCGGCGGCTTCAAGAAGTATTAGGCTTCGGACCCGCCGCGCATCGGGCCGCCGAACACCTCCGGCCAGGCCGCGATCAGGGCGGAATCGACATCCTCCATCGTCACCAGCTGGCCCAGGGCCACGATGGAGGTGACTCCATGCTCGGCGATGCCGCAGGGGACGATGCCGCCGAAATGGGACAGGTCCGGCTCCACGTTCAGGGCGATCCCGTGGAAGCTGACCCAGCGGCGGACCCGCACGCCGATGGCGGCGATCTTGTCCTCCTGTCCCTTCAGCCCGCCGTAGGGCTGCTTGTCGACCCAGATGCCGACGCGCCCCTCACGCCGCTCGCCCCTGATGTTGAAGGCGGCGAGCGTGCGGATGATCCACTCCTCCAGGTCGCGGACGAAGCCGCGGATGTCGGCGCCGCGCGCCTTCAGGTCCAGCATGACGTAGGCAACCCGCTGCCCCGGCCCATGGTAGGTGTACTGGCCGCCGCGCCCGCTGCGGTAGACGGGAAAACGGTCGGCTTCCAGCAGATCCTCGTCTCGCGCGCTGGTGCCGGCGGTGTAGAGCGGCGGATGTTCCAGCAGCCAGACCAGTTCCGGTGCGGTGCCGGCGCGGATCGCCTCGACGCGCGCCTCCATCTCGGCGATGGCGTCGGGGTAGGGGACCGGTTCGTCGGAGATGCGCCACTCGATCGGCTGGCGCGGGGGGACGGTGTCGGACTGGGGATGACTGGCGGACAGGCTGGTCGGGGAGGTCATTCGATGGGGTCTCTAACCGTGTCGGTAACAGTGCGGGGATAGCGGCCGGCGGGCCGGTCCGAATTTTTCTTCGCAGATGATGATTGTAGCGCTTGATCGCCCGTCGGGAAGCTGATATCTACCCGCTCCACCCGATGAGGCGCGCAAGCGAGCGTCGGGAACTACCAGCCTGATGCGGTCGTGGCGGAATTGGTAGACGCGCAGCGTTGAGGTCGCTGTGGGGCAACCCGTGGAAGTTCGAGTCTTCTCGACCGCACCACTCCCAAGCAGTTGGGACCATCCCGGGGATACGGGAAAGACGAAAGGCCCGCAGGTCGCAAGACCGAGCGGGCTTTTTCGTATCCCGGCTTCGGCCTCAGGACTCTAGCCGGCCAGCGCGTGCAGCAGCTTCGATGCTCCTCCTGCGGCGCGGCGGACATCCTCGAACAGCACCATCATCTCGTAGACCGCCAGGAAGGCGCCGCTGTAGAACCAGGGGCGCCAGCGTTCCTCCGCCCGGCCGACCAAGCGATGGATGCCGGCCATCGGCAGAAGCCGGGCGACCGCGATGGCGGCGAGGATGCCCAGCAGGGCGCCGCCGGTGACGTCGCCGGGGTAATGCAGGCCCAGATAGACCCGCGGCAGGGCGATCACCAGCGCCGCCCACAGGCAGGCCAGCAGCCCCCAGAGGCGCGAGGCGCGGACGAAGGTGGCGGCCAGCGCGAAGCCCAGGGCGGCATTGTCGCTGGGGAAGGAACTCCAGTTCTTCAGCGCCTCGCGGCTCTGGCCGATCGGCGGGACGAAGGGAATGCCGGCGTCATGCAGCGGGCGGGGGCGGGCCGGCATCACCGCCTGGATCAGGATGGAGGCCGCTACCGCCAGCACGACTGCGGCGATGGCGTCCACCACCAGCCGGCGCCCGGCCCCCGTCTCTTCCCGGCGGAACCACAGCCACCACAGCGCGGCGCTGAACAGGCCAAGCTTGACCAGATAGATGTTGGCGATCCCGCGCACCGCCATGTCCAAAGTCGCGCTGTGTCCGGCGAACTGGTTCAGCCAGAGCAGCAGCGTCTGGTCGAGACGATGCAGGAACTCCAAGGCGGCTCCTCTGATGGATCGGAGATAGGCGCCAGTGTTGCGGTTTTATGACAAGGGCGGTCAACGGCGCATCGGAAGGCGCCCTACGGGGCAGGGTGGAGGCTTTGAGGTGCCCCTCCCGCCGGTGCCTGCCTGCGATGTCGGACCTTGGCCATCAGCGGCGGACAGCCGGAGTGATCATGAGATGGCGCAGTATTTAATATCCCATTCGATAATATGAAGAAAATGTCATCGCCGGAATGATGTCCATAGAGAATGATGGGGTCATTATTCGTCTGTCCTGCTCTTGATGACTATCGAAAGGGGTAATATCCTGCATTGCGAAAAGCGGGATGAATGGTGCTGTGACCAACCATTCCTGAGACGGATTTCATGGGGGATTTGATGGCGACCGTCGTGATGATGAAGCACCCGCAGACGGGGCTTACCAAGAAGGGGCTGGTCGGGTTCAGCTGGACCACCCTGTTCTTCGGCGGCCTTCCCGCCCTGTTCCGTGGCGACTGGGCAGTGGGATTGATTCTGACCATTCTGTACTTCTTCACCGGAGGGTTGTCCGGGATCATCGCCGCCTTTCTCTACAACAAGCACTACACCTCGAAGCTGATCGAATCCGGCTATGTCTTCGCCGATACCGAGGCGCTGAACAGTCTGGCCTGCGCCAAACTCGGTATCGATGCGGCGGCGGTTCCGAACGCGACCTGATCGGCTTTCAGGATCGGCCTGGACGAGGGGCGGTGCACAATGGGGCACTGCCCTTCGCCGTTTTCAGCGGAACTCGATGTAGCGGTCCAGCGTGGCGCGGCGCAGCGCCCGGATGATGTGAGGGGCGGCACCGCTGGCGACGATGTGGCCGCCGGCCTCGCGGCAGCGGTTGGCCAGTATGAACATCATGCCGATGGCGGCGGAATCGATGAAGGTGACGAAACGCAGGTCGATCGGGACCACCGGGCTGGCTGCGAAGTCCCAGTCGCGCAGCATGTCATGGAAGCGGGTGCCGTCCTCGTAGGTGCAACGGCCGGACAACAGGATGCCGTCGCAACCGCCGACGGTGGTGAAGGCATACTCCATCGGCGCGTCCGGTCCCTCTCCCCGTGATGCGGCGCCAGCGATGCACCGCGGCCCCATGGGAGCATGAAGGGTCGCGGCGGTGCAAGGGCGTGGTGGCAAAAGCGGCGGAGCCGGCCGGCCGGTGGCGAAGCGGGCTGGACAAACCGGAACGGCGCCTCTATGTCGGGGGCGCTTCCGTCGGCGCTGGTCCCTTGGTACGGATCCCTGGGCACCGGGGCCCCGGCCGGAAGCCTTCCACAACCCGCAAACCCCGAACGCCGCCGGCCACCGTCCGATGTCGCGGAGCCGTCCCGCCGTTGCCTTGCCGACAGTGAGAAACGGCAGTCGGGGAATGCATCGTCGAAGGGAGGGTGCCGGCATGCACACCGATCCCCGCACGCCTGATCCGCGGTCCGATTTGGAGCCGGACGTCGCCGCCCAGCCTCAAGGCAATCCGCATGAGGCGGAGGACGAGCGTCGCTACGGCGTCGAGCCGGACTTCGTGGAGGAGATCGCCGGCCTGCTGCGTGCCCGCGAACGCGATGCCGTGCTGGCCCGGCTGAACGGGCTGCATGCCGCCGACATCGCCGACCTGATCGAACAGGCCGAGCCGGCCGAGCGCGCCGACCTGATCGACCTGCTGCCGGCGGAACTGGACGGCGAGGTTCTGTCCTACCTGAACCCGGACCTGCGCGAATCGCTGATCGGGCGGTTCGAGCCGCAGGAGCTGGCCGACGCCGTCGCCGATCTCGACACCGACGACGCGGTGGAACTGATCGAGGATCTGGACGCGGAGACGCGGGCGCAGATCCTGGCGAAGCTGCCCGACGCCGAGCGCGCGCTGGTTCAGGAGAACCTGACCTACGACGAGGACAGCGCCGGCCGCATGATGCAGCGCGAGCTGGTCGCGGTGCCGGAATTCTGGACGGTCGGCAAGACCATCGACTTCGTCCGGGCGGCGACCGACACGCTGCCGGAGGATTTCTACGACATCTTCATCGTCGACCCGATGCACCGGGTGGTGGGGGCGGTGCCGCTGTCGCGCCTGCTGCGCCAGCGCCGGGCGGTTCGCATCGCCGATCTGGTGACCGGCGAGGTCGACGCCATCCCCGCCACCATGGAGCGGGAGGAGGTGGCGAACCTGTTCCGGCAATATGCCCTGGTCTCCGCCCCCGTGGTCGACGCCGCCGGCCGTCTGATCGGCGTCATCACCGTCGACGACGTCGTCCGCATCATCGACGAGGAGGCGGAGGACGACCTGCGCAAGCTGAGCGGGTCGGGCGATACCGGCGTGTTCAGCGGCATCGCCGACATTGCCCGCAGCCGCGTCGGCTGGCTGACGGTCAACCTCGCCACCGCTTTCCTGGCGTCGGGCGTCATCTCGCTGTTCGAGGGCACCATCGAGCAGATCGTGGCGCTGGCGGTGCTGATGCCGATCGTCGCCTCGATGGGCGGCAATGCCGGAACCCAGACGCTGGCCGTCGTCGTCCGCGCGCTGGCGACGCACGAGCTGTCGTCGGCCAACGCGCTGCGCGTGGTGGGCAAGGAACTGCTGGTCGGGCTGATAAACGGCGGCATCTTCGCCGTGATGGTCGGGCTGATCGCGCTGGTCTGGTACGGCCCGCTGATCGGGGTCGTCATCGGTCTGGCGATGATCATCAATCTGGTGGTGGCGGGCCTGAGCGGTGCCCTGATCCCGCTGGGACTGGAAAAGCTGGGGGTGGACCCGGCGGTGTCGAGTGCGGTGTTCCTGACGACGGTGACCGACGTCGTCGGCTTCCTGGCCTTCCTGGGGCTGGCTTCGGTGTTCCTGCTATAGAGGAGAGTCTCCCCCGCGATTGCGGGGGAGGGCGGGTATGGGCCAGGGCCTCAGCCCAGACCCTTCTGACCCATCTCCAGGAACTTCTCGCGGCGCTTGGCGCGCAGTGTGGCGCCGTCCAGGCCGTCCAGTTCGCCCAGCGACTCCTCGATACAGTCGCCCAGCTTCCTGATCGTCTCGGCCGGGTCGCGGTGGGCGCCGCCGATCGGCTCGCTCACGACCTGGTCGATGACGCCCAGTTCCTTCAGATCCTGGCTGATCAGGCGCAGCGCGATGGCCGCCTCGCCCGCCATGTCGGAGCTGCGCCACAGGATCGACGCGCAGCCTTCCGGCGAGATCACCGAATAGATGGCGTGTTCGAGCATCAGCACGCGGTCGGCGGTGGCGATGGCGATGGCGCCGCCCGAGCCGCCCTCGCCGATCACCGAGGCGACCATCGGCACGTTCAGCCGCAGGCAGCGCTCGATGCTCTTGGCGATGGCCTCGGCCTGGCCGCGCTCCTCCGCCTGGACGCCGGGGAATGCGCCGGCGGTATCCACCAGCGAGACGACCGGCAGCTTGAAGCGGTCGGCCAGATCCATCAGGCGCTGGGCCTTGCGATAGCCTTCCGGCTTCGCCATGCCGAAATTGTGGCGGACGCGCGTTTCGGTGTCGTTGCCCTTCTCCTGGCCGATCACCACCACGGAGCGGCCACGGAAGCGGCCGAGACCGCCGATGACCGCACGGTCCTCGGCGAAATGGCGGTCGCCGGCCAGCGGCGTGAAGTCCTCGATCAGGCCATGCACATAGTCCAGGCAGTGCGGCCGATTGGGGTGGCGGGCCACCTGAACCTTCTGCGCGGGCGTGAGCTTGGCGTAGGTCTGTCGCAGGAGCTTGTCGACCTTGGCCTGCAGCTTGGCGACCTCGTCGGCGATGTTGATGTCGCCGGCGTTGGTCAGATGCCGCAACTCCTCGATCTTGCCTTCAAGCTCGGCGATCGGCTTTTCGAATTCCAGGAAGGTCTGCATGCCGGACACGGGTGGTTGGCGAGGCGCACGAAAAAACGCGCGCTTGGTAGCACGCCCGGCGCGCCTGCGCCACAGCGGAAAGATGCGGGACGGCCTGGGAAGGGTTCCGCGACGAACCCACAGGGTTTATCCTCATCCGCCGGGAAATTCCAAGCCTAATCGTTGTCCGGACCGTGCGAGGCGGATCGCTGCATGTCGCTCTTCCCCCCATCCTTCCAGGACCATTTTTCCGGCCATGCCGGCGACTACCGTGCCTTCCGCCCCACTTATCCGCCCGGTCTGGCCGCCGCCCTGGCCGATGCGGCACCGTCGCGGGGTCTCGCCTGGGACGTCGGCTGCGGCAACGGGCAGTTCTCCGTGGCGCTGGCCGATCACTTCGTGGCGGTCCACGCCACCGACGCCAGCGCCGAGCAGGTCGCCCAGGCGGATGCGCATCCACGGGTCCGCTATGCCGTCGCTCCGGCGGAGGACGGCGGGCTGCCGGATGCCTGCTGCGACCTGATCGTTGCGGCGCAGGCGGCGCACTGGTTCGACCTGGGGCGCTTCTATGCCGAGGCGCGGCGGGTGGCGAAGCCGGGCGCGGCGGTGGCGCTGGTCTGCTACGCCTTGCAGCAGCTGGAGGACCCGGTGCTCGATGCGGTGGTGGAGCGGTTCCACAACGGCACGCTCGCTCCCTACTGGCCGGCCGACCGCTGGAAGGTGGTGAACGGCTACCGCGACCTGGAGTTTCCGTTCCCGGAGCAGCCCGCCCCGTCGCTGGCGATGGAGGCGGTGTGGTCGTTGCCGCGGCTGCTCGGCTACATGAACACCTGGTCGGGCGTGAAGGCGGCGACCAAGCTGCTGGGGCGCAACCCGCTGGAAGACTTCGCGGCGGAGATCGCGCCGCTGTGGGGCGATGCGGAGACGGAGCGGCGGATCCGCTGGCCGCTGACGGTCCGGCTGGGGCGGGTGGGGTAGGGGGCGTTGCGCCCCCTCCTTTACGCTCCCTCCGCCACCACGCGCTCGTAGGCCGGCAGGGTCAGGAAGTCGGTGAAGTCGTCGCGGGCGACCAGATCGCGGAACAGGGCCGCGGCGTGGGCGTAACGGCCCTTGGCGTAGGCATCGGCGCCGACGCGGGTCTTCCAGGCCGACAGCTCCTCGGCGATGATGCGGTCGACGAGGTCCAGCGTCACGACACGCGCGTCGTCCAGCGCAGTGCCAGTGTGGACCCACTGCCAGACCTGGGTGCGGCTGATCTCCGCCGTGGCGGCATCCTCCATCAGGTTGAACAGCGGGACACAGCCCTGGCCGCGCAGCCACGCCTCGATATAGCCGATGCCGACCGCCACATTGTTGCGCAGACCGGCCTCCGTCTTCGGTCCGGCGGGCACCGCCAGCAGGTCGGCGGCGGTGACGGTCACGTCGGTGCGCTTGCGGCCGATCTGGTTTGGCGTCGGCATGTAGGTGTCGAACACCTCGCGCGCCACCGGGACCAGCCCGGGATGGGCGACCCAGGTGCCGTCATGGCCATTCGACGCCTCGCGCTCCTTGTCGGCACGGACGCGGGAGAAGGCGATCTCGTTGGCTTCCGGATTGTCTTTGACCGGGATGAAGGCGGCCATGCCGCCGATGGCCGGGGCGCCGCGGCGGTGGCAGGTCCGGATCGCCAGCTGGCTGTAGGCCGACAGGAAGGGCGTGGCCATCGTCACCTCCGCCCGGTCGGGCATGACGGCGGAGGGGTCCTTGCGGAACTTCTTGATGAAGCTGAAGATATAGTCCCAACGGCCGCAGTTCAGGCCGGCGGAATGCTCGCGCAGCTCATAGAGGATCTCGTCCATCTCGAAGGCGGCGAGGATGGTCTCGATCAGCACCGTCGCCTTGATCGATCCGTGCGGCAGGTGGAGATACTCCTCCGCCACCAGGAAGACCTCGCGCCACAGCCGCGCCTCGAAATGGCTTTCCAGCTTGGGCAGGTAGAAGTAGGGGCCGCTGCCGCGTGCCAGCAGTTCCTTGGCATTGTGGAAGACATGCAGGCCGAAGTCGAACAGCGCACCGGAGATCGGCTCGCCGTCCATCAGCACATGGCGCTCCTCCAGATGCCAGCCGCGCGGCCGGACCTTCAGCACCGCGGTCTGGTCGCTGAGGCGGTATTTCCTCCCGCTGGCGGGATCCTCGTGGCTGATGGTCCGGCGCACGGCGTCGCGGATGTTGATCTGCCCCTCGACCAGATTGGTCCAGGTCGGGCAGGTCGCATCCTCGTAATCGGCCATGAAGACCTTGGCGCCGCTGTTCAGCGCGTTGATGACCATCTTGCGATCGACCGGTCCGGTGATCTCCACCCGGCGGTCGAGCAGTTCGACGGGCAGCGGGGCGATGGTCCAGTCGGCCTCGCGGATCGCGCGGGTTTCCGGCAGGAAGTCGGGCTTGTGGCCCTGGTCGAGCAGCGCCTGCCGCTTGGTCCGCACATCGAGCAGCCGCAGCCGTTCGCCGCCGAAGCGCCCCTCCAGCTCCGCCAGGAAGGCCATCGCCTCCGGCGTCAGGATCTCCTCGAAACCCGGCTTGATCGGAGCACGGACTTCAAGGCCTGAAATGACTGGGCCGGACATGCTGGTGGCCATCGTGCTGCTCCCCATCCCGTATCATGGCGAACCGCTCTCTCGGCGGTTGGGCAACTGGTATAACACGGGAACCATGGGGTCCGGGGACGGCCTAAGGTCGCAGATGGGCGGGTGGGATCAGCCCGTGCTTCTTCAGCATGCCGCGCAGCTGGTGATAGCCGAGCCCCAGAGCCTCGGCGGTCTGGCGCTGGTTGAAGCGGTGACGCTCCAGCGAGTCGCGCAGGATCGACGCCTCGAAGGCGCGGACCTGATCGAGGATGCCGCCGTCGAGGGTGGGGACGGGGGCGGGGGGCAGGGCGGGGGGCGGAGCAGGTGGCGCTGCCGGGAGACCGGGCGCTTCCTGACGGGCCGGCTCCGGACGCGCGATCGGGGAGGTGGCCGGGCGCCAGGGCGACTCGAAAGGGTCGAGGACGATGTGGTCGAGCGGCTCGTCCGGGTCGGCGGCGGCGACGGAGCGCTCCACCGCGTTGCGCAACTCTCGCACGTTGCCGGGCCAGTCATGCCCGCACAGCCGGTCGAGGGCGTCTTCGGTGAAGCCGGGGAACAGCGGGCGCCGCAACTCGCGCACCATGCCCAGGGCGAAATGCTCGGCCAGTGGCGGGATGTCGTCGGGCCGGGCGCGCAGCGGCGGCAGGGTCACCACATCGAAGGCCAGACGGTCCAGCAGGTCGGCGCGGAACCGCCCGGCGGCGGCCAGGGCCGGCAGGTCGGCGTTGGTGGCGCCGACCACCCGGACATCGACGGTGGCGGTGCGGCCGCCGACCCGCTCGATCTCGCCATACTCGACGGCGCGCAGCAGTTTCTCCTGAACGGCGGGGGAGGCGGTGGCGATCTCGTCGAGGAACAGGGTGCCGCCGTCGGCCTGCTCGATCCGGCCGATCTGCCGGCGGGTGGCGCCGGTGAAGGCGCCGGCTTCATGGCCGAACAGCTCCGAATCCAGCAGCGACTCAGGGAGGGCGGCGCAGTTCACCTTGACGAAGGGGCGGTCCCACCGCTGCGACAGGTAATGCAGGCGGGCGGCGATCAGCTCCTTGCCGGTGCCGCGTTCGCCGATCACCAGCACCGGGCGCTCCAGCGGCGCCACCCGCGACACATGCGCCAGCGCCGCCAGGAAGGCCGGCGATTCGCCAAGGAGGGAGGGGGGAGTGGCCACCATCGCGTATTTCACCAGGAGTTCGCCTATATGGCGATGGTATCGCCTATATGGCGATGTGGCAATCCGAGGCGTCCATTCGGTCAAACCGCCTGATATCCAGTCCCTTCAATGGGTTGGAGCCCATTTTGTCCGTCTGGCACGGCGGTTGCGATAGCTGTGGCATGGCAAGGAGGTCATCCATGAGCGACTTCAGCGATTTCCGCCGCCGCTATGGCGGTGACCGCTTCAACACCGCGCAGGCCCGTCCGCTGGCCCGCCGCGTGCGCAGCTATCTCGCGACCCGGCCGGCGGAAAGCTGGCTGTTCTTCTTCGCCGGCATCATCGCCGGCGCCATCCTCGGCTGATTGACGGGACATCCATCATGAGCATCTTTTCGCGCCTGACCGACATCGTGCAGTCGAACCTGAATTCCCTGCTCGACCGCGCCGAGGAGCCGGAGAAGCTGATCCGCCTGATCGTTCAGGAGATGGAGGACACGCTGGTCGAGGTGCGCTCCTCCACCGTCAAGATCATCGCGGAGAAGAAGGAGATCGAGCGCCGCGTCGTCGACCTCCATCGCGAGCGCGACGAATGGGACCGCAAGGCCGAGGTGGCGCTGACCGCCGGCCGCGAGGATCTGGCCAAGGGCGCCCTGATGGCCAAGGCCAAGCTGGTCGAGCAGGCCGACGCGCTGACCGCGCAGCTGGTTCAGGTCGAGGCCGCTCTGTCCAAGGCGAACGAGGACATCGCCCGCCTCCAGGCCAAGCTGACCGACGCCAAGACCCGCGAGAAGGCGCTGGTCGCCCGCACCCAGACGGCAACCAACCGGGTCAAGCTGCGCACCGCGCTGCATGACGAGCGCATCAACGACGCCCTGTCGCGCTTCGAGCAGGTCGAGCGCAACCTCGACGAGATGGAAGGCCGCGTCGAGTCCTACGACATCGGCCGCACCAAGAGCCTGACCGAGGAGATCGCCGAGCTCGAGGCGAGCCAGAAGGTCGAGGAGGATCTGGCTGCGCTGAAGGCCCGCATCGCCTCCCGCCGCAACGGTTGAGCGGCGGCCGGCCGGCAACCGGCTGGATGTGGCTGCCAGGGTGGGGCGGTGACGCCCCGCCCGTTCCCCTCACGACAATAAGAAGGTCCGACGACCATGGGGTTCATGGGTTTCGTCCTCGCGGTGCTGTTCATGGTGGTGGTGGCGCCGGTCTGGATCGTCTTCCACTACATCACCAAATGGCGCTCGCAGCGCGGGCTGTCCGCCCAGGACGAACGGCTGTTGGCCGAATTGTGGGAGATCTCCAACCGGCTGGAGACCCGCGTCCATGCGCTGGAACGCGTGCTGGACGCCGAGGCGCCGAACTGGCGCAACAAGCTGTGACGGTGGCTTGAGGGGCGATTGTCCTTCCAAGCCGATTTCATCCCCGCCTTCATGGGGATGACGCAAGCCACTCAATGATTGGGAAATTCCTGGGAGGAGTCATGGACCGCGCGTCCCCTTACGACTCGCCGAATCCGCACCGGCTCTACCGCGATCCGCAGCGCGGCTTGCTGGGCGGGGTGTGCACGGGCATCGCCGATTACTTCGGCGTGCAGCCGGCCGTCGTCCGGCTGGCGATGCTGTTCGCCCTGTTCTTCTTTTCGGTGCCGCTGGTGATCGCCTATGTCATCGCGCTGCTGGTGCTGCCGGTGCGTCCGCCGCAGCTGTATCGCGATGCCGAGGAGGAGGCGTTCTGGCGCACGGTGTCGACCAAGCCGGATCGTACGCTCGCCGGCCTGACCCAGCGCTTCCGCGACATGGAGAAGCGGATCGTCGGGATGGAGGCCTATGTCGCCTCGAAGGAGTTTGAACTGAACCGCGCGATCCGCGATCTGGACCGCTGATCGCGGCAGGATCGCCGCAGGCAGGCGGAGCACCGACATGAAGCCTTGCGTCCTTCCCGTGCTCCTGGCGCTGACCATGGCAGCCGGGTTTGCAGTGCCCGCCCGGGCCGAGCAGCCGTCCGTCGGCTTTCAAAGACTGGCCCTGCCGGCGACGGACCGGTATCGCGCGCTGGAGGTTGCGGTCTGGTATCCGGCGGAGGCGGTGGGGGAGCCCACCCTGGTCGGCGACAACCGAGTCTTTGCCGGTGTGGCTGCCCGGGTCGACGCTCCGCCGCAGGCGGGCCGGCATCGGCTGGTGGTCCTCTCGCACGGCTATGGCGGAAACTGGACCAACCAGCAATGGCTGGCCGCCGATCTGGTGGCGCAGGGCTATCTCGTCGCGGCGCCCAACCATCCCGGATCGACCAGCCGCGACATGGCTCCGCCGGGCGCGACCATGCTGTGGAAACGCCCCGGGGATGTCTCCCGGGTCATCGACTGGCTGAACGGGAGCCCCCTCTGGTCCGCGCTGGTCGTTTCCGGACACGCCGCGGTGATCGGCCATTCGCTTGGCGGGTGGACCGCTGTCGCCCTGGCCGGCGCTCGGTTCGATCCATCGCGACACGAGGCCGCCTGCGCCGCCCATCCGCTGATGGCGGCCTGCGGGCCGGAGATCGGTGGATTGGATGAGGAGGGAACGGCGCGGCGCCCCTGGGTTGCGACGCCGATGGCCGACGAGCGGATCGAGGCGTTCGTAACGTTGGATCTGGGTTTGGCGCAGGGATTCGATCCGGCCAGTCTCGGCGGGATCGACAAGCCGTTCCTGGTCATCGGCGCCGGTCCGGGCGATCGGAAAATGCCGGTCGAACTGGAATCACGCCACTTGGCGGATTTGCTGCCGGCCGGCCGGACGCGCTATGTGGAAATCCGCGATGCCAGCCATTTCAGCTTTCTGAACATTTGCAAGACCGAAGCCGTTCCGCTGCTGGAGGCGGCAACGCCCGGGGACGGGATGATCTGCCGTGATCGTGACGGTCGGAACCGGGAAGCCATCCACCATCAGGTCTCGGACCTGATCGTCGGCTTCCTGCGGTCGGCATTGCCGCCGCAGTAAGGCGGCGACCGCCGTCATCGCTCCCTGACGATCGGAAAGCGGATCAGCGCCGCTGGCGCCGCCGGTCGCGGATGCGGATCGGAATCGGTTTCGGCGTGGGCATCGTGGCGATCAGACCGGCCAACGCCGCAGCCGTCGCCACCGCACCACCGAGCAGAACGAGATCCATCATAGGCCCTCCACCATCGAGATACCTGCCTTCACCCACATGGTGAAGCAGATGGTTACAACATGGTAGCGAAAAGAGAGGCTGACAACATCTCCGCCACTGCGGTCTTCCCTAAGTCACACCGCTATGGGACACCCGCAGCCCTGTCCGGGCCTTGATCCAAATCACGGGCTGGGCCGTTATTGGACGAAAGGACAGGGTGCGGTCTTTTCCAGATGGGAAGCGCGCGCGCCTTTGTCGAATCCCCGACCTTTGCCCCGACCTTTGCCCAGGCCTTTGACGGAGCCCCGCCCCGATGTCCGAGAGCAGCCTTCAGCCCCGTGCCTCCCGCCGGCGCAAATCCCTGATCCGTGGTGCCCTGATGCTGAATGGGGCGTCGGCGGTGGTGACGGTGCTGCTGTTCATCCTGCTGCTGTCGCTGGTGGCGCCGCCGATGGGGCTGAACGCGCCCGGCGCGCGGATGGCGTACTGGGCGCGGCTGGCGCTGTGGCCGGCGCTGGTGCTGTTCGGCATGGTCCTTGGTGTCATGGCGATGCGGGGCCGAACCCAGGCCTTCAACCCGATCGAGGACCCCGAATCGCGCTGCCAGCGCGTCTGCCAGCGGGTGCTGGCCAACAGTGTGGAGCAGTCCGCCGTCTTCATACCGGCACTCGCGGCCCTGATCGCCACCCTGCCGCAGCCATCGCTGGCGGCGGCGATGGTGGCGACCGGGTTGTTCGTGCTTGGACGGCTGCTGTTCTGGGCCGGGTATCTTGTGCATCCCTTCGCGCGGGCACCGGGCATGGCGATGACGCTGACCGTCAATCTGATCGTGCTGGGCTGGGCCGTTCTGCTGCAACTGGGCGGGATGCAGCCCGGCTGACAGGCTTTTCGGCAGGCGGAGCGCTGGACGGGGCCGCCGTCTTCGCCAGATGCAGCCAGCGCTGATAGGCCTCCACGCTGACCGGCGCCCGGTGCTTCAGACCGATGCGGAGGATCTGCGGCAGGGCCAGCAGCACCTTCAGGTCGGTCAGGCGTGGGCCGTGGCGCAGGTTCTTCCAGCTGTTGCCGGCCCAACTGCGCGCCAGCCGCCACGCCATCAGCGGGGACGGGCAGCGCGCCACCTCGCGGATCAGGTCGTTGCGGTGGTTGTAGAAACGCTCCATCCCCGGCTTGCGCCCCTTCTCGCTCTTGTCGTGGTAGACCATGACGTCGGGCAGGGCCACCACGCGGTAGCCGGCGCCGACCAGCCGCAGGCAGCGGTCCTTCTCCTCCCCCTGGCGGTAGAGTTCGGGCATGTAGAGGCCGACCTGCTCCACCGCGCTCCGGCGCAGCAGGTGGCCGCAGCCGACATACCAGGGCACATCGAAGGGGGCGGCGCCCTTGGGGAAATAGACCAGCCCGTCGCGCGTCTCGATGTTGCAGGCGACGGCGGCGACCTCCGGATTCCGGTCCAGATAGGCGACGCAGCGGGCGAGACCGTCCGGATCCTCGAACCAGCTGTCGTCGTCGACCGACAGGATGCAGTCGCCGGTGGTGTTCACGAAGCCGAAGTTGCGGGCCAGGATCAGCCCGCCATTGTGCGGCTGGCGGACGTAGCGGACGGTGGGAAACTCCGCCCGCATCATGGCGCCAGTGCCGTCGCTGGAACCGTCGTCGATGACGATGATCTCCATCGGCGGGGTGGTCTGGCCCATCAGCCGGGTCAGCGCGATGCGCAGCTCCGGCCCGCGGTTGTAGGTGGCGATGACGGCGCTGACGGTCAGCGTCATGACGGCTCCCTTCGGGCGAGATGGGGGGGTGCCACCACCGGACCCAGCGGGTCGTCGTCGAGGATGCCCCAGGCGCGCAGCGCGCGGGTCAGCGCGATCCACAGCAGGATCGGCAGCAGCGAGAAGAAGCCGAACTTCACGATGGTGATGTTGCCGTCGCGGAACCATTGCAGGCACAGCGGCAGGAAGGCGCAATAGAACAGCACGGCGTAGCGGTTGCGGAATCCGCTGGTCCAGAACCAGCGGTGCATCCGGCCCAGGATCAGGCCGACCACCACCATCGTGACGACCATGCCGATCCAGCCGGCGCTCATCCAGCCGTCGCCGGGCAGCGAGGTGGTCAGGTTGTAGAAGACGCCGTAATCGTTCAGGTCCACCCATTTCACCGGCGCGCCCACCGGCTTGCCCGGCCACAACAGGCGCGGGATTGGTTCGGTGAAGAGCTGCAGATACTGGGTGAACCACGTGTAGGTCGCCGACTGTTTCGGCACCACCCACAGGATGTAGGCGAGGAAGTCGAAGTTGGCGAGATCCTGGCCGGCCAGCGCGTCGAGCGCCCGGCCGCTGCCGCTGCCGCCGTTGAACTTCAGCAGGACCGAGACCGGGGCGTCGCCGGCCAGCACATCGCGGAAGGCGTCGCGGTTGTTGCCCAGCACGGTGAACAGCCCCATCACCGGGATGGCGGCCAGCACATGCCACAGCCGGAACCATCTGGTGCGGCTGCGGTACAGCATCAGCAGCACCAGCCCGAGGATGCCCATGATGATCGCCCAGCGGCCCCAGCCGAGATAGGCGCGGTAGGCGACGAAGCCGGCGAAGGGGATGAAGGACAGCGGGTGGAAGCGGCAGACCCAGATCAGCCCCAGCGTCAGCGGCAGGCCCATCGAATGGGCCTCCGCGATGTAGCCGGTGGTGTTGGTGTAGATCGGCTGGCCGGTCAGCGGGTCGCGCTCCATCTGCACGTCGCCGGTGCCGTCGAAGCTGGCGCCGGCCTGGCGCTGGACCGCCGAATAGATGGCGAGCGGGGCCAGCAGCGCGGCGGTGGTCAGGAAGGCGACGATGTCGACGCGGTCGAAGGTGAAGGTCGGCGCCGGCTCGCCGTTCGGGCTCCAGTCGGGGCGGACCAGCCCGGCCCAGATGCAGGCGGCGGCGAAGGCGATCAGCCCCACCGAACTGACGACCAGCGTCATGACGAACTGCTTCTCGTCCGGCCAGAAGCCCATGAACAGCCAGACATCGTCGAAATGCTGGGTGTGGACCAGGATCGGCCGCATGACGAAGACCAGGGTGTGGAAGATCAGGTACAGCGTCATCGGATGGAACATCGATGCGCTGCCGGAGCTGAGATACACCACGGTCACCAGCACCAGCACCAGGACCTGCGCGATCAGCGCCATTTCGATCATCGGCAAACCGTCCCCGGTTGTAGGCTCCGCCTGAACCAACGGGCGCTCCGCGGTCAAGCGGGTACGACCGGCCGGTCAGGCCAGGATGAAAAGCCAGCCTATACGTCCCGTCCCGGACCGGCAGGGGTGCAGAGGGCGTGGCCCCTTCGCACCCGCACACCTCCTTCGCGCTTTTGCCGGGCCGGCGGGTCTGGGTCAGTCTCCCCCCTTCGGCGGCCTCTGCCGCTGTTTTGGAGGAGGTTCTCCCATGTTCCGTTCCCAACCTCGCCTTCAGAGTGGAGCGGCCCAAATCCTGCCTCGGGTTCTGTTGACGTCCGCGTTTCTGTTCGCCGCCGCCGGATGGGGGCCGGTGGTGGCGGCGCAGGCCGCTTCTGCCGAAACGACCTTCTACGTCTCGCCCAACGGCAATGATCGCTGGTCGGGGCGCCTGTCCCTGCCGTCGCCGGACGGGCGCGACGGTCCGTTCGCCACGCCGGCCCGCGCGCTGGCCGCTGCCAAGGGAAGCGGTCCGGCCACCGTACGGCTGCATGGCGGCACCTATCGGCTGACGGCGCCGCTCGTGGTCGATGCGTCGCTGCCCGGACTGCGGCTGACAGCGGTGGACGGCGAGCAGCCGGTGCTGTCGGGGGGCGAAGCGGTCGGCGGCGCGCAGATGGCGAACGGCGTGCTGTCGGCTCCGCTGGCGCGCGATCCGGTGCTGGACGTGTCGATCGGCGGCCCCGGTGAAAGGTTGCGCCTGGATTCGGCGCGCAGTGGCGATTTCACGCCCGGCGATCCGCGCAGCGGCTGGTTCCCGGCCAATGGTGTGCAGTCCGATGCCAAGAGCCAGGGGAGCAAGCGGCAGATGCGGCTGCCCCCCGGCCTGCTGAAGGCCGGCTGGGCCGGGCCGGGGGTGCGGGCGCAGGCGCTTGACCGCGAGCGGCTGTCCGACGACCTGCTGGGGGTGGTGTCGGCCGATCCCGGCGGACTGCTGAGCTTCGACAATGACGGGCAGTATCCGTACCGCGACGGCTCGACCGTCCGGCTGCTCGGCCATCCCGATTTCCTGAAACGGCCGGGCGAGTTCGCCTGGGACGCCAGGGCCAAGCGTCTGCTGGTCAAGCCGCCCACCGGGCTGAACGCCGCAGGCGCGGATCTGGTGGTGGCGCGGCAACCGGTGCTGCTGCGGCTGGACAATGCCCGCAACGTGTCGGTGGAGGGGCTGACCTTCACCGATGTGCCGTGGGACGGCAACGCGGTGGTGGTGAAGGGCGGCAGCGGTGCGCGGATCGCCGGCAACCGCTTCGCCCTGGTCGGCACCGCCGTGATGCTGGACGGCGCCAGCCGCACCGAGGTGTCGGGCAACCGGATGGAGCATCTCGGCCGTTCCGGCGTGGTGCTGGCGCCGGGGAGCAGCGACAACCGCATCCTCGCCAACCGCATCAGCGACATCGGCGAGGTGCGCTTCTTCAGTGGCGGCGTCATGGGGGCCGGCATCCGCAACACGCTGATCGCCCACAACGACATCCGGCGGTCGGCGCGCTACGGCATCTCGATCAAGAACTGGAACCCGCAGACGGTGAACAGCGACAACACGATCGAGTTCAACCGCATCCGCGACACCGCGCGCCGGACCGCCGACGCCGGCGCCATCGAAATGCTGGGCCGCAGCGGCAACGACACCCGCAGCTTCATCCGCTTCAACGACATCCGCGACACCGGCGGCCTCGCCACCGACGCTCAGGGGCGCTGGCTGGTCCGCTACAAGGGCTTCGGCATCTATCTGGACGACATGACCAGCGGGGTGACGGTGCAGGGCAATCTGCTGGAGAACACCGGCATGGCGGCGATCTTCCTGCATGGTGGCGACAACAACCGGGTTGCCGACAACGTCACCGTGATGAATGACGGGAAGGACCGCTTCCTGCGGCTGGAATGGGTGCCCAGCGCCGGCCCGGCCGGGCGGATGCACGGCAACGTCGCCGACGGCAACGTGGTGGCCGGCCCGTCGCCGAAGGAACAGCTGGTCAACAGTTTGTCGGGTGGCGACTACCGCATCGACAACACCCGATTGGAGAATGCCGCTCCCGTCGCCGAGGCCGCCGGCATCGCCAGCGCCGCCAGCGCGGCCGCTCCGCCTGCCGGGGGGCGTCTGCTGGACCGTTTGGTGGCGATGAAGGAACTGCCATTGGACCGCGTCGGGCCGGAGGGGATGCGGTAGGGTAGAGGCGCCGAACAGGAAACGTCGGCTTCGGCGGACGGGAGACCGTCGGAGCCGGCAAAAACCCGAAACGAAGAAAGCGCCCTTCCCGCTGAGGAAGGGCGCTTTCTTCTTTCACCTTGCAACGATCCCTTACGCGGTCGCCGGACGGGCCAGCGCCGGGGGGATGTCGGTCGGTTCCATCAGCGGGACGGCGACCGTCGGGGTCTTCCAGTTCAGGCTGTCGAACGCGCCGCAATGGCCGCACAGCCCGCCCCAATTGTGGCTGACCGCGCCGCAGGAGCCGCAGGTCCACACAGGATCCTCCGGCGCGTTGGCGGCCTTGGCCAGCCAGTCCTTCGCCGCGGCCTCGTCATGGCGCTCGCCGCGATCCAGCTCGGCCATCAGACGGTAGGTGCGGCGGGTCGGGCCGATCTCCATGGCGCGGTTCAGGTGCTGGCGCGCCTCGCCCCACAGCTGGGCCTCGATGGCGGCCTGGGCGACGGCGAGGTGCGATTCGGCCGAATCAGGGGCCTGACGCACCAGCTTCTGGAACAGACGCACGCGGGTCAGCGCGTCGTAGCTGGAGACGATGCCGCGATAGACGTCGGCCAGCTCCGGATGCGGCGACAGGCGCCACGTCCGCTCCACCACCTTGGCGGCCGGCTTCAGCCGGTCGGCGGCGACCTGGAGACGGGCCAGCCGCACGGCGGCGGGGGCGAAGCCCGGCATGATGTCGTGCGCCGCCTGGGCGTGCGACAGGGCGGCCTCGGCACGGCCGCGGCGCTCTGCCTCGAAGCTGCGCTCCAGCAGCAGGACGGCGCGGTGGCGGCGGCCTTCCTCGGTCGGGATCGCCCCGGCCTGGATCGCCTGTTGCAGCGTGCCCTCGGCCGCAGCCCAGTCACCGGCCTGCGCCTCCAGGTCATAGAGCGTGCCGAGCAGCCAGGGGGTGTTGGGCTGGAGCCCGCGCGCCTTGCGGGCGAGGTTCAGCGCCTCCACCCGGTCGCCCGACTTGATCGCCTGGGTCAGCAAACCGCGCATGCCGAGGAAGGCGGTTTCCGGCCGCTCCAGCATGGCGGTGAAATACTGCTTCGCGGCGCGCTCGTCGCCCTGCAGCTGGGCGGCCTGGGCCGACAGCAGCATGGTCAGCGGCGGCTCGTTCAGCAGCACGTCGGCCTTGCGCGCCATCTTGCGCGCGGTCGGCGCGTCGCCGGCGGCGATGGCGACCATGCCCTGGGTCAGGGCGCGGTAGCCGCGTTCGCGGCGGCGGGCACGGCTGTGGCGGCGCAGACGCTGCGGCAGGCGGATCGTGCCGCGGAGCAGGCGGTAGCCCAGCGCCGCGATGCCCAGCGCCACCAGCGTGACCAGCAGCGCGACCCAGAAGGGCGCTTCGACGGCGTAGCCCAGCCAGTGGACGCTGACGGTGCCGGGACGGTCGGCGAGCCAGATCGCAGCGGCGATGACGACCGCGACCTTCAGAAGGAACCAGAGGGCGCGGATCATTGGGCCGTCCCCTTCCCGCCGGCGGCGGTGGTCATCAGGGCGATGGCGCGGTCGTTCAGCTGGCGCGCGGCCTGATCGGCGGCCAGACGCGCCTTGGCGTCGGCCAGCCACGGGGCCGCGGTCTGGGCGGCCGGACCCTGGAGGGTCGACAGCTCCTCCACCGCCTTGGCCAGGTTGCCGGCGTTCAGGGCGGCCTCAGCGCGGGCGACGACGGCGTCGGCGGTGGTGCCGACCACCCCGCCGCCCTCACGGCGTACGGTGACCAGGGTCGACAGCTTGCCGACCGCCGAGTCGATCCAGCTGTTGCCCTCGCCGCGCACCTCGGCCCGAACGATCTCGCCGGCCAGCGGCTGGAAGCGGTCGGTCAGCTGGGCGCGGGTCGGAATGCCCTTGGCGGCATAGGGCGCCACGGAATCGAGCGGCTGGGTCACGCCCGCGTCGGCGATGCCGAGCGCGCGGACCGCCTGAAGATCCTGCTGGAACGGCTGGCCGCCGGACAGGGCGGCGCGCAGCTGACCGGCGGCCAGCACCAGCGCCTGGGCGGCGGTGGCGGCATCCTGCCGCTCGCTGACGGCCTGGTTGACGCTGGTGACTTGCTGCTTCAGCGCATCGACCTCGCCGCGCAGCTCCTGCGCCGTCTGGGCGCTGCCGGAGGCGGCGGTGACCTTCTGCTCCAGCGCGGCGAGGCGGTCGGCCAACGCCTTCTGGGCATCTGCGGCGCCAGTGTCGGCGGCGGGGCGCTTCTCCAGCGCGTCGATCCGCTGGGTCAGAGCCGAGACGTCGACGCCGCCGCCATTGCCGGCGGCCGGACGCTGCTCCAGCTTGGCGAGGCGGTCGGTCAGCTGCTGGATCTGCGCGCGCAGGGCCGGATCGGCCGGGGCTGACGCAGTGCCGGAGGCGGCGGGCGCCGAGGTGGCGGGCCAGCCGGGCAGGGCCGGACCCCACCAGGGCTCCGACAGGGCGGCGGCGCCGACCAGCAATGCCACCACCGACAGGGCGGTGGCGAAACCGCCGCCGGAGCGGGGCTCTTCAAGGTAGGACGGAGTCGGGGCGATGGTCGGACGCACCGGCTCGGCATCGGCGCTGCGGGTATAACCCGCGCTGCCGGTGGTGCCGGAGGACGCCCAGCTGGCGGTCGAGCCGGTGGTCGTCGGCTCGTCAGCCTTGGCCTCTTCGGCCTTCTCCGCGTCGCTCTTCGGCGTGCCGGTCAGGCTGTCGGTCGCGCCGACCGGCGTGGCCGGCGGGATCAGGGCGTCGGCGGATTGCAGTTCGGTCACCGCACCGGTGGTCACGCCGGGCGCCGGGGTATCGGCACCGGGGATGGTGTCGGCCGAGGAGGCGGCCGGGATCGGTTCCACCACCGGAACCGCGTCGATGGTGATGGCCGCGGCGGCGGCGTCGGTCTGACGGTCCTCGCTGGGGGTGGCCGCGTCCAGGTCGGCGTCGTCCAGCTTGATGCGGTGCTTGGCGGCGGCGGCGCGCAGGTCGGCATGGCGGGCAAGCGGGATGGCGCCGCGCTTCTTCCAGCCCTGGACCGTCGTCACCGGAGTGTCCAGCTTGTGGGCCATCGGGCGGATGCCGCCGAAACGTTCGACGATGCGGTCGACCGCCGCATTGCCGGTGCTGGCGCCGTCGCCGTCACGGTCGGTGCCGGGGCGTTCGGAGCCTGGACGAGAGGTCATGGGCTGTACCTTCGGTTCGCTGTTGTTCGTTGTAACGTCACAGCCCCCTGACCGGTCCCCCTCGTCCCCCGTACGGCTGCCAGACCCATCCGGAAGCACCGGAGGCGTAAGCCGTACGGCCGGACCGCACCGGAGTTACCCGGCGACCGGCAACAGATCGAGCAGGGAATCCTGCTCCGGCCGAGCCGCCACCCGTACGCTTCGCCACGGCATCGCTCCCTTTTCGCCGTACGCACGGGCAGCCTCCGCGACCGCGGGGCTGAGGCAGAACGCATCGACCGTACGACAACAGTCGACCAGTTCCGACTCGGCCAGCAGCCTAACAAAGGATGCGGCGGTACGGGGAGAGAAAAACAGCACGCCGTCGAGTGCGGACGTACGCAAAAATGTCGCGGTATCCTCCGAGAGGGTTAGTGCGGGTACGGCATCGTACATAACGCTGCGCCGAAGGGTGAAGCCTGCCGCCTCCAGCAGGCCGGCAAGGTCGCCCGCCACCTTGCTTCCCGCCACATGCAGGAGTGTACCGGCGGACGGATTGCGCATGGCCCGGACGCGCTCCGCCAGCGCGTACACGTCGCCCGACGCGCTGTCGACGTCGGCGAAGCCGGCCGCCCGTGCCGCCCGCGCCGTGGCGTCTCCAACGGCGTGCACCGGACGGTCGCGCCGGCTCGTACGTTTGGTGTAGGCCCGTACGCCGTTTGCGCTGGTGAACAGCAGCGCTTGTACGTCCGACAGGTCGGGTTCCGGCCCGTCGAGCCAGACCATCGACAGCATCGGTTCCACCGCCGCCTCGAATCCGAGCGCCTCCAGCCGGCGGACCAAAGGCTCGGCATCCTCCGCCGGGCGGGTCACCAGCAGGCGCGTACAGGGGGGATGCGACGATGGTTCGGGCTGCTTTTCCGTCATGCGGAAAACCTGACCGGAGGGGGGGATCAGTGCGGTGCGGCGACGAAGAAATCGGGCGGCAGCTGCGCCCGGATCTCGGCCCCGGCGTCGGCGCCCAGCGACTCGGCGTCGGACGCCTTGCCCCGGCGTTCCGCCCGGAAGATGATGCGGCCGTCGGTCGACAGCACCTTGGCCCGCAGATGCAGGTCGTCGCCGTCCAGCACAGCCAGCGCCGCGATCGGCGTCCGGCAGGAGCCGTCGAGGGCGGCGAGCAGCGCGCGCTCCGCCGTGACGCGGACCATGGTCTCGGCACAGTTCAGCGGGGCCAGCAGGGCGCGGGTGTCGTCGTCGTCGCTGCGGATCTCGATGCCGATGGCGCCCTGGGCGACTGCCGGCAGCATGGTTTCCGGTTCCAGCACCGCGGTGATGCGCTCGGTCAGGCCGAGGCGGCGCAGGCCGGCCAGGGCCAGCAGGGTGGCGTCCACCTCGCCGGCGTCCAGCTTGGACAGACGGGTCTGCACGTTGCCGCGCAGCGGAAAGATCGTCAGGTCGGGGCGCAGCTCCAGCACCTGGGCCTGACGGCGCAGGCCGGCTGTGCCGACCACGGCGCCGGCCGGCAGATCGGCCAGCCCGCCGCCGGAGCGGGAGAAGAAGGCGTCGCGCGGATCCTCGCGCGGCAGCAGGGTGGCGATCTCCAGCCCGTCGGGAAGCTGGGTCGGCACGTCCTTCATCGAATGGACGGCAAGGTCGGCGCGGCCGTCGAACAGCGCCTCCTCCAGTTCCTTGGTGAACAGGCCCTTGCCGCCGGCCTCCGCCAGGGTACGGTCGAGGATGCGGTCGCCGGTGGTCTTGAAGACGACGATCTCGATGGCGCCGGGCGCGGCGAGATGCGGATGGGCGGCGATCAGGCGGTCGCGGGTTTCATGGGCCTGCGCCAGCGCCAGCGGGCTGCCGCGCGTCCCGATACGGAGCGGGTGGGTCGTCATAAGCCCGAGTTCTAGGGGATCCGCGCAGCTTTGCAAGGATTCGTCTGCCCTTCATACGTAAGATTGAGGCGGATCAAATTTGACGCGCGCGCGTGTCCGCAACTCCATCCTGTACCCGGACGGCCAAGGCGGCTAGTTTGGCGCCATGATCGTTCTTGGAATCGAAACGAGCTGCGACGAGACGGCCGCCGCAATCGTCACCGACGCGCGCGAGATCCGCGCCGACGTGGTGCTGTCGCAGCTGGACGACCACACGCCCTACGGCGGCGTCGTCCCGGAAATCGCCGCCCGCGCCCATCTGGAACATCTCGACGGCCTGATCCGCCGCGCCATGGCGGAGGCCGGGATCGGCTTCGGCGATCTGGACGCGGTGGCTGCCACCGGCGGGCCGGGGCTGATCGGCGGCGTCATCGTCGGCGTCATGACCGCCAAGGCCATCGCCGCGGCGCGCGGGCTGCCCTTCGTCGCCGTCAACCATCTGGAAGGCCACGCGCTGACCGCCCGGCTGACCGACAACGTCGCCTTTCCCTATCTGCTGCTGCTGGTGTCGGGCGGCCATTGCCAGTTGCTGGCGGTGGAGGGGGTCGGGCGGTACCGCCGGCTCGGCACCACCATCGACGATGCGGTGGGCGAGGCGTTCGACAAGACCGCCAAGCTGCTCGGGCTGGGCTATCCCGGCGGGCCGCTGGTGGAGAAGGCGGCGGCGCGCGCCACCAACCCGGCGCGCTTCGAGCTGCCGCGGCCGATGCTGGGGCGTCCGGGCTGCGATTTCTCCTTCTCCGGGCTGAAGACCGCGGTGCGGCGGCATGTCGAGGAGCTGGGCGGCGTCCTGTCGGAGGCGGATCGCGACGACCTCGCCGCCGCTTTTCAGGCGACAGTGGCGGAGGTGCTGGCCGACCGCTGCGCCCGCGCCATCCGCCGCTTCAAGGAAGACCATCCGCAGGGTGGCGCCCTGGTGGTCGCCGGCGGTGTCGCCGCCAACAAGGCCATCCGCAGCCGGCTGGCGACCCTGGCGGAGAAGCAGCGCATGCCCTTCGTCGCGCCGCCGCTGCGCCTGTGCACCGACAATGCGGCGATGATCGCCTGGGCCGGCATCGAACGCTTCCGGCTGGGCGAGAGCGATCCGCTGAACTTCGCGCCGCGTCCGCGCTGGCCACTGGACCCGAACGCGGCGCCGGTGATCGGGCGCGCGGGGGTGGGTGCGGGGGTGAAGGCGTGAAAATCTCCCTCTCCCGGGGCGGGAGAGGGCTTTGACCGGAACGGATACGTGGTGAGATGAAGACGATGCCCCCCTCCCCCCTCAACCGCATCGGCGTCGTCGGTGGCGGCGCCTGGGGAACGGCGCTGGCCTTGGCGGCGTTGCGGGCCGGGCGGGAGACGTTGCTGTGGGCGCGCGAGCCGGCGGTGGTGGAGGCGATGAGCATCCGCCGAGAGAACCGCGACTACCTGCCCGGCGTGCCGCTGCCCGATGCGCTGCGGGTCACCGGCGACCTGGCTGATCTCGGCGAGTGCGATGCCGTGCTGCTGGTGTCGCCGGCCCAGCATGCGCGCAGCGTCACCGCGCGGATGGCGCCGCTGCTGACGCCGGGGACTCCGGTCGTCGTCTGCGCCAAGGGAATCGAGCTGGACAGCCACGCGTTGATGAGCGAGGCGGTCGCAGCGTCGCTGCCGGCCGGCAATCCGGTGGCGATCCTGTCCGGCCCGACCTTCGCGGCTGAGGTGGCGCGCGGACTGCCGACGGCGGTGACGCTGGCTTGTGCCGACCATCATCTCGGTACGGCGCTGGTGGCGGCGCTGGGCAGCCGCACCTTCCGCCCTTATCGCTCGGACGATGTCGTCGGCTCGCAGATCGGCGGGGCGGTGAAGAATGTGCTGGCGATCGCCTGCGGCGTGGTCGAGGGCCGGCGGCTGGGCGACAATGCGCGCGCCGCGCTGATCACCCGCGGGCTGGCGGAGATCACCCGGCTGGCGCTGGCGCTGGGCGGCCGGGCGGAGACGCTGATGGGGCTGTCGGGGCTTGGCGATCTGACGCTGACCTGCTCCAGCCTGCAATCGCGCAACATGTCGCTGGGCGCGGCCCTGGGCGAAGGGAAGGCGCTGGCCGAGATCCTGGCGGTGCGCCGGTCGGTGGCGGAGGGCGTCTATACCGCCGCCGCGGTGGTTGGGCTGGCGGCCAAGCTGGCCGTCGACATGCCGATCTGCACGGCGGTGGACGCCATCCTGAATCATGGCGCCGGGCTGGACGAGACCATCGAGGGGCTGCTGTCGCGGCCGTTCCGTGGAGAGGGTGTTTAGCGGCGTTTAAGAGACGGCTTTCTCGGTCCAGCCGGCGGCGCGCACCGATGGCGCATGGGTGCGGCTGACCGGGACCAGCAGGCCGTTGGTCAGGCGCAGCGACAGCTTGCCGTCGGGCTTGCGCTCCACCGTCGCGACCGCCGATGCCGCGACCCAGTAGGAGCGGTGGACCTGTCGGCCGTCGAGGCCCGCCAGTTCCGCCACCGCATCGCGCATCCGCATCAGGATCAGGTCGCTGCCGAGCGCGGTGTGGACGCGGACATAATGGTCCTCCATCTCCAGCGCCAGCAGGTCGTGGCCGAGCTTCGCCGGGATGCGGTCGAGGAAGGGGGCGGGGCGGCCGGGACCGCTCCCGGTTTCCTGCGTTGGCCGCGGGGCGGGCGGCTGCTGGCCGATAACGCCGTGATCGCGCAGTTCAAGCCAAACCGGCAGGGCCGACACCAGCAGGGTGATGACCAGCACATAGCCGAACATCTCGGCCAGCCCGGCGGCGGTGAGGAAATCCTGGCCGCGCAGCCGGCTTTCCAGCAGGGCGACCACCAGGGTCTGCAGGATGCCGACGGTCAGGTAGGCGGCGCCCAGCATCAGCGGCCATGTGCGTTCCAGGTTCGGCAGCACGCGGCGGGCGACCAGCACCACCAGCTCGAACATCGACCAGCCGGTGGCGATCAGGCCGCCCCAATAGGCAAGCCGGAAGGCGAAGCCCATGTCCCGGAAGGTGCCGAACGGTCCCAGCAGAGCCAATGCTAGGATGGAGAGCGTCAGCATCGGCAGCCGCCGCCGCAGCACGCGGCGGCCGTAGGGAACGGGCTGCGATTGCCAGGGGAGACTGGGCGATGAGGGTCCGGCGTTGGGGTGCGCGTTGGTCGGCAAGGATGATCGCCCCGGTAACGGTTACGCTGCTGGCGCTGACCGCCGTGGGAACGGCCGCTGCCGGGGAGCTTCGCGCAACCGTCCGCAACGTCAAGCCCAATCAGGGCAAGGTGATGGTCGCGCTGTTCGACAGCGTCGAGGCGGAAATGGCGAAGCGGCCCAGAGCCGGCTATTTCGCCGCGGCGCTGGGGGCCGAGGTGCAGGTGGTGTTCCCCGATCTGCCGGCCGGCCACTATGGGCTGATCGCCTTCCAGGATCTGGACAACAATGGGGAGATGGCCACCGGTCTGTTCGGCATTCCGGCCGAACCGCACGGCTTCAGCCGTTCCGCCCGCGGCAGCTTCGGTCCGCCCGGGTTCGACGACTATGCGGTGGCGGTCGGTGCCTCGGGGATTACGACGACGGAGATCAGGCTGGTGGAGTGAAGGTGGCTGTCGCGTCTACACCCGCGCCAGCAGGAACAGCCACTTGGTCGGGACCAGGGCGCTGCCGCTGGAATGCTGTGGGTATGCCCTCTCCAGCCGGTGGCGGTAGGCGGCGAGGAATTGGTCGAGGTCGGGGCCGGTCAGGCGGTCCATCACCGGGACGATCGCCGACTGATGCAGCCATTGCAGAAGCGGCACGTCGCCGTCCAGCGCGTGGAAATACTCGGTCTCCCACAAATCGACCACGGCGCCCTGGGGGGCGAGCCAGTCGTAATAATCCTGGGAACCGTACCTTTGGCCCACGTCCTCGGCCGTGGGCCAGGCGTCGCGCAGCCGGTCGGCCCAGGGACCATCGGCGGCCGTCTCCAGCAGCAGGCGGTGTGCGGTCTGGTCCTGCGGCCGGGGCAGGGCGACGGCCAGGACGCCGCCGGGACCGAGCGATTGCAACAGGTCGGGGAACAGCCGCTCGTGCCCGGCCACATGCTGCAGTCCGCCGGCGGAGATCACGAGGTCCACCGGCCAATGCGGACGCCAGACCGCCAGATCGGCCTGCCGGTAGCGCACGCGCGACGGCGTGTCGGCGGCCCAGCGCAGCATCGCAGGTGAATGATCGACCGCCAGCACGTCGGCGAGCGGCCAGCGCCCCGCCAGCAGCCGCGACAGCTGTCCGGCACCGCAACCGAGATCGACGATGGTGCGGGGCATCAGGGAGAGGGGAAGCGCCGCCGTCAGGTCCATGACCGGACGGCGGCGCAGGACGTCAATCGTCGCGAAGGCGGTTGGGTCCCATGCCAGACTGAGTGTCATGTGGCACCCGCTTCGTTGGGCGCCTGCCCCCGGGCGTTCAACCCGGCCTTCGCGGTACCGGTCGCTTGATGCGACGCTTAGTGGGCGGAGCCCATACGGTCGAAATAGCGGCCGATCGACGCGAAGATGAAGAGCACGCAGGCGATGAAAACGATCAGGCCGCCGGCCGCGAAGCCCTCGTCCGCCGCGCGCGAAGAGGCGAGCAGCCCGACGAAGGCCATGATGCCGGCGAGGATGGGGTTGATCCAGAAGGAGAAGGCTTTCACGTCGCGAAGTCCTTTCAGAACGAGGCGTTGGCAGTGGAGTTGCCAGTGGAGTTGATGGTGGGAGAGCGCCCGCCTTCCGCCCCGCCGGGCTGCCCGCGAACGCTTCATCATTGAAGGAATTCTGCGGGAGGGAGCCCGCCGAATCAATGCGACACAAACGACTTGTGCCCTGCAACAGCTATCGCACCGATGTCCACGTTGCATTGCGGTATGTCAAGGGCGAAGGTTGTCCCGGCGGCGGCGCTTTCCACCAGCCGCAGGTCGCCGCCATGGGCGCGCAGCACCTCCCGCGCGATGGCGAGGCCGAGGCCGACCCCGCCGGCCCGGGCCGATCCGGCGAAGGGCTGGAACAGGTTTTCCCGCGCCCGCGGGGCGAGGCCGGGACCATTGTCTGCGACCGTCAGGGTCAGCCGTCCCGACGGTCCGGCCTCGGCGGAGATCCGCACCCGGTCGGCTCCGGCCTGCACCGCGTTGCGGCCGAGATTGACCAGGGCCCGGCCAAGCTGGGCGGCATCGACCGTCACGGGCGTGCCGACGGGAACCTCGTTGATCCATTCGGCCTCCACCCGGCCGCCGTCGGGACGGGCGGTGGCAAGAACCTCGGCCCCGGCGTCCTCCACCAGCCGGCGCAGCTCGGCCGGCGCGGGGGAGAGCGGCAGGACGCCGTCGCGGGTGAAGGACAGGGTCTGGCCGCACAGCTCCACCGCCCGGTCGAGCGAGGCGACCAGCCGCGGCGTCACCCGCCGCACCTCCGGATCGGCGCTCTCGGTCAGCCGCTCCGACAGGAGGGAGGCGGTGGACAGGATGCCGCGCAGGTCGTGGTTGATCTTCGCCACCGCGGTGCCCAGCGTGGCGAGTCGTTCACGCTGGCGCAGCGCCGCGCGCACCGTGCCCTGCATGGCGGCAAGCTCGCGCTCCGCCACGCCGATCTCGTCGGCCCGGGTGCCGGGCACCAGCGGCGGGGCGCCGTCGGGATCGCGGCGGAAGGCGACGACCTCGGCGGTCAGCCTCCGCATCGGCCGCACCAGCAGGGCATGCAGCGTGACATAGACCAGGATCGCCGCGATCAGCGAGATGGCGACCGACACAGCCAGGATGCGGCGGGAGAAGTCCAGCATGGCGTCGATCAGCGGCCGCTCGTCCATCGTCACCTCGACGCGCTGGGCCGGGTCGTTGGGCGAGCGGTCGATCACCCGGATCACCCGGTCGCGCTGCGGCCCAATCGCTCCCCCCAGGGCGCCCTCCATGGCGAGCCACAGGGCGTTGCCGGCATCGACGAACTGCATGCCCATGCCGGTGCCGCGCAGGTCGTACACGGCATCGGCCTGTGGCGGCATCGGGCGCGACAGCATGTAGACCCGCGCCCCCGGCTGGATCAGGTCGATGACGTGGGTGCCGGTATAGGCCAGCAGCTTGGCCTGCAATTCCTTCGTCACCATCAGGTCGGGGGCGGCCTCCACCGACAATGCCGCGATGTGGGCGGCGGCCAGCCTTTCCTCCAGATAGCTCATGCGGAATCGCGCGATGGAGGGGGCGTAGATCAGCACCTCCGCCAGCAGCACGAACAGGATGGTGAGCAGCAGAAGCTTGGCCGACAGGCTTGTCGCGACGGTGGGGCGGGGCATGGTGGCTCGCAATGTGCCGGGCGTGCCGGGATGCTGAATGCGTGAGCTTACGCGCGGGACATCCATGCTAATACACTGGGCTGGTACACAGGATGGCCATTCGCGGCTCGGATATCCGATGTCCGATGTCGGGAGCGGCGGGACCGGGGGACGTGCGATGCGGAGTTTTCTGAAGTACGAGGCGGTGGTCGCCATGGACCGCCATGCGGCGCTGACCGCGGTTGCCGATGCGCTGGGGGCGGCCGGGGGCTGGGTCGTCGACCACACGCTGTTCTCCGACATCATGGCGACCATCCGCTTCGCGCTGCCGGGCGACCGCACCGGCGCGTTTGAAACCGCCTTGGCCGATGCCGGCCTGAAGGTCGATCCGGCGCCGGGGCGTGGCGCCGCGGCGGAGGTGAACGGGGCGATCACGCTCACCTTCACACAGGGAACCGGCGATCTCCGCCGGGACGTTCCGGCATTCTCCTGACGCCGGCATTCCTCCGGCGCAAACTTGTCCTCTGGCGTTACCGCTTTGGCGTTGGTAAGAGAAACGCCATGAGCGACCTTGCCCGTCACATCGACACCCTGTCGCGCGCCAACGTGCTGTGCCTTGGCGACGTGATGCTCGACCGTTTCGTCTATGGTTCGGTGGACCGGGTGTCGCCGGAGGCGCCGATCCCCGTCCTGCGCGTGGATCGCGAGGTGCCCAAGCTGGGCGGCGCCGGCAATGTCGCCGCCAATCTGGTGGCGCTGGAGGCCGACTGCCGCTTCGTCTCGGTGGTCGGACGCGACGGTGTCGGAACCGACCTGCTGGCCCTGCTGCGGCGCGAGGGCGTCAGCGACGGTGCCATCGTGGTGGAGGACGGCCGCCAGACCACGGTGAAGACCCGCTTCATCGCCGGCCAGCAGCAGCTTCTGCGCACCGACATCGAGACGGTGGTGCCGATCACCGTCGCCGACCGCGTTCTGGACCGCGTGCGCGCGCTGCTGCCCGAAGTGGGCGGCGTCATCCTGTCCGACTACGGCAAGGGCGTGCTGACCGACGAGCTGGTGGTGGCGGTGATCGCCGCCGCCCGGCAGGCCGGGCGCACCGTGGTGGTCGATCCGAAGGGGCGCGACTACCGCCGCTATCGCGGGGCCGACATCGTCACGCCCAACCGCAAGGAGCTGATGGAGGCCACCGGCCTGCCGGCCCGCACCGACGAGGAGGTGATCGCCGCCGCCCGCCACCTGATCGCCACCTGCGGCGTCGGCGCCGTCGTCGCCACCCGCAGCGAACAGGGCATGTCGGTGGTCACGGCCGAGGACGCCGTGCATCTGCCGGCCGAGGCGCGCGAGGTGTTCGACGTGTCGGGCGCCGGCGACACGGTGGTGGCGACGCTGACCGCCGCCCTGTCGGTGGGGATCGGTCTGGTCGATTCGGCGCGTCTGGCCAATCTGGCCGCCGGCATCGTGGTGGGCAAGGTCGGTACCGCGGTGGTCCGCTCGGCCGAGCTGCTGTCCAGCCTGCACGAGCAGCAATGGCGCCATGGCGAGGAGAAGGTGCTGACCCGCGACGCCGCGGCGGAGCGCGCGGAGCGATGGCGCCTGCGCGGCAAGCGGGTCGGCTTCACCAACGGCTGCTTCGACCTGCTGCATCCCGGCCATATCTCGCTGCTGAAGCAGGCGCGGGCGGCTTGCGACGTGCTGGTGGTCGGGCTGAACAGCGACGCGTCGGTGAAGCGGCTGAAGGGTGACAGCCGGCCGGTGCAGAACGAGACGGCGCGCGCCACGGTGCTGGCGTCGCTGGGCTGCGTCGATCTGGTGGTGATCTTCGGCGAGGATACGCCGGAAATGCTGATCCACGCCCTGCGGCCCGACGTGCTGGTCAAGGGGGCCGATTACACCATCGCGACGGTGGTGGGGGCGGATTTCGTCCAGAGCTATGGCGGGACGGTGGTGCTGGCAGAGCTGGTCCAGGGCCAGAGCACGACCAACACCATCAAGCGCATGAAGGGCTGACGGGCACCGGCTCGACACCGCGTGGCAGCTGTCCCGGCCAGCCGCGCAGGAAGCAGGCAGCCGCCTGCCGGGCAATGCGGATGACGTCTTCGCGGGAAGCGGATTCGTCTACGCCCCACAGGCATTCTTCATGGAGGCCGGCTTCACAGAGGGACCGGAAATGGGCGGCGGCGCCGGGCAGTGCCAGAAAGCTCCGGTCCGGCGTGGCGCTCCGTTCGGCCAGGCGATGCAGGATCGCTGCGATTTGCTGTTCCGCGCGCCGGATGCCGCGCTCGTAGAAGAGACGGCCGATTTCCGGAAAACGACCGGTTTCAGCCATCACGAGCCTGGTCACTGCGAGCGTGGAAGGGGACAATATCAGATCCAGATAAGCTCGCGCCGTATCCTGCAGAACGGCCTCGGGATCCTTGCCCTCCTCGTCCACAGCGGCAAGAGCGGTCCAGGCCAACGTCCCGATTTCCTCGACATAGGCGGCGAACAGGGCTGCCTTGGACGGGAAATAGCGATAGAGCGTGCTCTTTGATCCGCCCACCTCGGCGGCGATGCCGTCCATCGAGGCATCGGCATAGCCGTGCCGGAGAAAGGTCCGGCCGGCAATCTTCAGGATCGCCGTCCGTCGGGCGGATGTGCCGACTGTCATGATCGAGCATCCTCCGAGCGAGCAGGTTCCAATGTGGTCATGCCCGGTCACGCGGCGGCAATATTGCGGACCTGGGCAGCGGCCGTATCCAGAAAGGCCTGGGCAAGGGCGGGATCGTTGACGACACGCGAGAGTGTCAGCGCGCCGACCATCAGCGAGAGAATCGCCATCGCCTTGCTTTTGAACTCGTCACCCCGCGTTTCCGAAATCAGGCGTTCGAGGATGTCGAGATGGGTCCTGATCCCGGCTTCAAACGACGATTTCACCGCAACGCCGTGTCTGGCGACATCGGAACCGAGCGCCACGATCGGGCAGCCGTCGGTCCTTTCCTCGCGGTGCCCGGCACTGAGATAGAAGTCGATCACCGGACCAAGCGGATCCCCGGGATTCGCCGTGGCCGCCGCCGTCCAGCGGCAAGACGCGCTCTCCAGCGCCCGGCTTGATGCCTGAGCCGCCAGATCCTCCTTCGAGGCGAACTGCTTGTAGAAGGCGCCCTGGGTCAGGCCCGCCGCCTCCATCAAATCCTTGAGGCCGATGCCGTCGAAGCCGTGCTCCCGAAAAAGACGGCTCGCCACGTTGATGACAGTCTGCCGGTTTTCCTCAGCCTGAACGCGACTCACACGCATGGTATGCCCCTTTTAGATTTTAACCAACCTCTATAGGAGATATGGATGACGGACACAATTCTCCACCACCGGGTTATTGCGCGGGATTTCTCAGGGGCAGCGGATGGGGAGCGTGATGCCGGCCCCAGGCTCCGCCGATCATCGCTGCCGCCGTCAGAAGGCCGTAGGAGACCGCCGCCAGGGCTGTGATCTGGAACAGGGTCGACAGTCCGGCATCGAACCAGATGACCGCAGACCAGCCGATGAAGGCCGCGATGATCATGCGGGCGGTGCCGGCCAGGACGGGGAGCAGGACGCGCTTCGCTCCCTGGCTGGCGAAATAGAGCGCCAATCCCAGCCCGGCCGCACCGTAAGCCGGCGCCACGGTCCGCAGATAGAGGGTGCCCATCGCCAATACCTGGGGATCGTCGCTGAACAGGCCGATCCAGGCTTGCGGGAAGATCGCGGCGGCGAGGCCGATGACCTCGGTCGTTCCGAAGGCGAGAGCGGCCCCGATCCAGGCTAAGCTGCGCGCCCGCGCCACCTGGCCGGCCCCGATGTTGTGGCCGACCATGGTGACCATGGCGGTGCCGAGCCCGAAGATCAGCGGAATCTGGATGTAGTCGAGGCGCGAGGCGATGCCGTACCCGGCGATGGCATCGGCGCCGAACCGGCCGACCGCTGCGGTGACGAGGGTGACGGTGAGATTGACCTGGACGGTGCCGACCGCCGACAGGAAACCCACCCCGAGTATGTCCTTGAACAGACCCACGCGCAGGGGAACGACCCTGAGCTTCAGCAGGCTCCTCGAAGAGCGCAGATACAGCGTCAGCGCAAGTGCCGCGAACAGGTAGTAGGCGACCACCGCGACACCGCCGCCGGCGACGCCGAGACGGGGAAAGGGGCCCCAGCCGAAGATCAGGGCCGGCGACAGGATGAGGAGGAGCACGGTGCCGGACGAGATCACCCGTGCCGGCACCCTCACATTCCCGGCGCCGCGCAGGGCCGACGACAGCAGGGCGGTGACCCAGACCGGAATGGAGCCGGCGAACACCACTCCTGAATAGGTGAGCGCCGCCGCCAGCGCTGGCCCGGTTCCTCCCATCGCCCGATAGAGGTGCGGTCCGGCAAGGAGAGCCGCCGCGGTGAAGAGGATGCCGAATGCGCCGGCCAGGACGACCGCGTGCCAGATCAGCGCTTCGGCATCCTCGCGGCGTTTCGCTCCCAAGGCCCGTGCGACGGCCGAGGAGACACCGCCGCCGATGCCGCCATTCGCCATCATCTGCATGAGCATGAGCACGGGAAAGACCAGGGCGACTCCAGCGAGCGCGTCCGTGCCGAGAAAGCCGACGAACCAGGTCTCGGCCACCCCGACCAGCGTTTGGACGACCAGCACCAGGATCGTCGGCACCGCCAGGCGGAGCATCGTCGACACCACCGGCCCGTCGAGAACGCCGGGCGGCAGTTTGTAGGCGGGTGCCGGGGCTGCCGGACCCTCCTGACGGAGCAGGGCGGTCATGGGATTTCCTTCAGAGACCGGGGGTGGCGAGCCTGTTCCCGGTGATGGCTCAGACCGGCAGCCGCAGCATCCTGCGCAGGCTCTTGTCGAAGGCGGCAGCCGGGACGAAACGGCGCAGCAGGCTGACTTGGCGCGCCAGCTTCCCTGCCGGGTAGCGCAGCTTCGGTTCGGAGTCCGTCGCGGCCTTCACGATGGTTTCGGCCACGGTCTCGGGTGTGTCGCCCTTCCTGATCGCGTCCTCGACGGCCACGGTCATACCGGCGCGCGCGGACGCATAGGCATCGAGCGACCGATCCGGCTTGATGAGGTTCCCGTCGAACGAGGTTCGGGTATAGGCGGGCTCGACCAGCGTGACCCGGATGCCCAGCGTGCGCAGTTCATGGTCCAGCGACTGGGAGTAGCCTTCCACCGCATGTTTCGTCGCCGCATAGAGCGCGAAGTAGGGGGCCGGAATGAATCCGTGCGCCGAACTGAGATTGATGATCCTGCCGCTTTTCTGGCGCCGCATGATCGGCAGCACCGCATTGGTCATGCGGATGACGCCGAACATGTTCACGTCGAACAGCGCCTGCGCCTGTGCGAGCGAGGATTCCTCCGCACCACCGAAGAGGCCCACACCGGCATTGTTGACCAGCAGATCGATGCGGCCGGCGTCGTCCAGCACCTCGTCGACCAGGGCCGCCACGGACGCGTCGTCGGTGACGTCGCAGGTCAGCATGGTGACGCCGTCAGGCCCTTCGGCGCCCGCAAGACGGCTGGTCCCGAACACCTCGAACCCTGCCGCGCGCAGGGCCTCGGCCGCCGCGTAGCCGATACCGGACGATGCGCCCGTCACCAGGGCGATGCCGCGATTGGTCTTATCCATGGAGTCCACTTTCTTCTTCGTGCCGGGGATCGGGCTTGCAAGCGGCGTCGCCGCGCAAGAATGCCCTGTCATTTAGATTGCGTTCGACCTCTATAATCGATATAGATGTCGTACGCAATCTAAATTGACTGAGGCGGCGGGCATGAAAAAGAGACCCATGGTCGTGGTGGGCGGCGTTCTGACGGCGGCGTTGGGCGCGGCCGCAGTCGTGACGCTGTCCATGCACACACAGGAGGCGTCGGCGGTGAGCGATCCCCGGCAGGAGGCACCGATCGTCCGGCTTGCCGCGGCGGTGCCGGTGGCCGGATCGGACCGCGGTTTCACCGGCGTCGTCGGGGCGAGGGTGCAGAGCAATCTCGGCTTCCGCGTTCCCGGCAAGATCATCGAACGACTGGCGACGGTCGGCCAGCCGGTCAAGGCCGGTCAGCCGCTGATGCGCATCGACGAGACCGACCTGCGCCTCGCCCTCACGGCGAAGCGCAACGCCGTCGCCGCGGCGCGTGCGGCGTTCGTTCAGACCCAGGCGGACGAGCGGCGGTACGCCAGCCTGCTCAACGACGGATGGGCCTCCCGCCAGCGCCATGAACAGGCGAAGGCCGCGCTGGACACCGCCCGGGCGCAGCTTGCCAGCGCCGAGGCGGACGCCCGGGTGGCCGAGAACGAGGCGACCTACTCGGTCCTGGTGGCCGACAGCGACGGCACGGTGGTCGAAACGCTCGGCGAGCCGGGACAGGTCGTCGCCGCCGGCCAGACCGTCGTCCGGATCGCCCAGGCCGGCCCGCGCGAGGCGGTGGTGGCACTGCCCGAAACGATCCGGCCGCAGATCGGCTCGCCAGCCGAGGCCAGCCTCTATGGCGTAGACGGGCAGCGCTACGGCGCGCATCTGCGCCAGCTGTCGGACGCCGCCGATGCCCAGACCCGCACCTATGAGGCGCGCTATGTGCTCGACGGCGACGCCGCCTCGGCACCGCTCGGCGCGACGGTCACCATCAGGCTGACCGGATGGACGGCGGGCCGGCTGGGAGGGCAGACCGGTCAGGCGGACATGCAGGTGCCGCTGGGCGCCGTGCTGGACGACGGCCGGAAAACCGGTGTCTGGACCCTGGACCGCGCCAACTCGACGGTGCGCTTCCAGCCGGTCCGGCTGGTCCGGGTGAGCGGCGACACCGCCGTGATCGCCGGGCTCGGCCTCGGCGACCCGGTGGTGTCGCTCGGCGCCCATCTTCTCCAGGACGGGGTCCGTGTCAGGACGGCCGCCGAGAGCGGGGGCCGGTGATGAGCCTCAACCTTTCCGCCATCGCCGTCCGCGAACGGGCCGTCACCCTGTTCTTCATCCTCCTGCTGGCGGCGGGGGGCGCCTTCGCCTTCGTCATGCTCGGCCGGGCGGAGGACCCCTCCTTCACCATCAAGACCCTGACCGTCACCAGCGTGTGGCCGGGCGCCACGGCGCGCGAGATGCAGGATCTCGTCGCCGAGCCGCTGGAGAAGCGCCTTCAGGAATTGAGCTGGTACGACCGGGTGGAGACGACCACGCGGCCCGGCTATGCCTATATGACCCTGACACTGAAGGACAGCACACCGCCGGCCAGGGTGCAGGAGGAATTCTACCAGGCCCGCAAGAAGATGGGCGACGAGACGCGCAACCTGCCGTCCGGTGTGCTCGGCCCCTTCGTCAACGACGAATATTCCGACGTCAGCTTCGCGCTCTATGCGCTGAAGGCCAAGGGCCTGCCGATGCGCGAACTGGCCCGGCAGGCGGAGACGATCCGCCAGGATCTGCTGCATGTGCCCGGCGTCAAGAAGGTCAACATCCTGGGCGAGCGTCCGGAACGGATCTTCGTCGAATTCTCCTATGCCAAGCTGGCGACCCTCGGCGTGTCGGCCCAGGACATCATCGCCGCCTTGCAGCGGCAGAACAGCGTCACGCCGTCAGGGTCCATCGACACCCAGGGGCCGCAGGTCTTCATCCGCATCGATGGCGCCTATGACGGGGTGCAGGCGATCGCCGACACGCCGATCGTCGCGGCCGGGCGGACGCTGAAGCTGTCGGACATCGCCGAGGTCCGCCGCGGCTACGAGGATCCGCCGACCTACATCATCCGCCACCAGGGCGAACCCACTGTCATGCTGGCGGCCGTCATGCAGGAGGGCTGGGACGGCCTCGCGCTCGGCAAGGCGCTGGAGGAGCGGGCGGCCGGCATCGCGCGGTCGCTGCCGCTCGGGATGACGCTCGACAAGGTGAGCGACCAGGCCGTCAACATCACCTCGGCGGTCGACGAATTCATGCTGAAGTTCGCGATGGCGCTGGGCGTGGTGCTGCTGGTCAGCCTGCTCAGCCTCGGCTGGCGCGTCGGCATCGTCGTGGCGGCGGCCGTGCCGCTGACGCTCGCCGTCGTCTTCCTCATCATGCTGGAAACCGGCCGCTTCTTCGACCGCATCACGCTCGGCGCGCTGATCCTGTCGCTCGGTCTGCTGGTGGACGACGCCATCATCGCCATCGAGGTGATGGTGGTGAAGATGGAGGAGGGCGTCGACCGCATCAAGGCGGCGGCCTATGCCTGGAGCCACACGGCGGCGCCGATGCTGTCGGGAACGCTGGTGACGGTCGCCGGCTTCCTGCCGGTGGGGTTCGCGCGCTCGACCGCCGGCGAGTATGCCGGCAACATCTTCTGGGTCGTGGGATTCTCCCTCATCGTCTCCTGGATCGTTGCGGTGGTCTTCACGCCCTATCTGGGCGTCAGGATGCTGCCGGCGATCAGACCGGTCCCCGGCGGCCACGAGGCGATCTACGGCACCCCGAACTACCGGCGGCTGCGGGGAATCATCAGCTTCGCCGTGCGCCACAAGTTCGTGACCTGCGGGGTCGTCGGAATCGCCTTTGCCGCCGCCGTCGTCGGCATGGGCGGCGTCAAGCAGCAGTTCTTCCCGACCTCCGACCGCCCCGAGGTGCTGGTGGAGGTCCGTCTGCCGGAAGGCACCAGCATCGAGACGACGACGGCCTCGGTCGAGAAGATCGAACGCTGGCTGGCCGATCAGCCGGAGGCGAAGATCGTCACCAGCTATATCGGCCAGGGCGCTCCCCGCTTCTTCTTCGCCATGGCACCGGAACTGCCCGATCCCGCCTTCGCCAAGATCGTGGTGCTGACGCCGGACGCCGAGGCGCGCGAGGCCCTGAAGCACCGGCTGCGGCAGAATGTGGCGCAGGGACTGGTGCCCGAAGCCTATGTGCGCGTCACCCAGCTCGTGTTCGGCCCCTACACGCCGTTCCCGGTCGAATTCCGGGTGATGGGTCCCGATCCGGCCCAGCTCTACGGCATTTCCGAAAAGGCCCTCGCCATCATGCGGAGCGTGCCGGATGTGCGGCAGGCCAACCGGGAGTGGGGCAACCGCACGCCCGTGCTCCGCTTCACGCCGGACCAGGATCGCCTGAACCTCATCGGGCTTTCGCCGGCCGAGGTCGGCCAGCAGCTCCAGTTCCTTCTCACCGGGATCGCCGTCACCCAGGTCCGCGAGGACATCCGCAATGTGCCGATCGTGGCGCGCAGCGCCGGCGACGAGCGCCTGGACCCGACGCGTCTGGCGGATTTCTCGCTGACGAGCCGGACCGGCCAGCAAATCCCGCTCGACCAGATCGGCCATGCGGAAATCCGGCTGGAAGAACCGATGATGAAGCGCCGGGACCGGACGTCCGTCATCACGATCCGGTCGGACATCAATGAGGCAACCCAGCCTCCGGAGGTCTCCAAGCAGATCATGACGGCTCTTCAGCCGCTGATCGCCTCGCTTCCGGCCGGCTATCGCATCGAAATGGGCGGATCGATCGAGGAAGCCCTCAAGGCCAACACGGCGCTCGGCAAGGTCTTCCCGGTCATGATCGCGGCCATGCTGATCTTCATCATGCTGCAGGTGCGGTCCTTCTCGATGATGGCCATGGTCCTGCTGACGGCGCCGCTCGGTCTCGTCGGCGTCGTGCCCATGCTGCTCGCCTCCAACCACCCCTTCGGCTTCAACGCCATCCTGGGCCTGATCGGGCTGGCCGGCATCCTGATGCGCAACACATTGATCCTGACCGAGCAGATCAAGGAGAACCAGGCGGCCGGTCTCGACGATTACCACGCCGTCATCGAGGCCACGGTGCAGCGGACACGGCCGGTGATCCTGACCGCCCTTGCCGCGGTGCTGGCCTTCATCCCCCTCACGCACTCGGTGTTCTGGGGGTCGATGGCCTACACGCTGATCGGCGGCACGGCGGTCGGCACGGTGCTGATCCTGCTGTTCCTCCCCGCCCTCTACGCGGCATGGTTCCGCATCAGGCCGGCGGCGGCCGGCGAGGCCTCAAGTCCGCATGCCCGCCTCGGCGTGGTCTGAAGCGCCTGGACCGGCAGCGATTGGGTCCCCGGGGGGAAGGGCGGCGCTCCCCGCAAACGAACATGGCTCCACCTGCGTCACCCATCCCGTTGACATGTTGGGCATGTCGGCTTCCGGGGAGCGGCTGTTGCAGGGGGAGCCATGAGGGAAACAAGGCGGCGGCGCTTGTTTCTAAAGAGAAGTTCGCAGAACAGCTTGCGGTTACGGCCTATGGCAGACTCACATCTTCTTCTGGACGTTGTCGGCGCCCCGCTCGATGGCGCGGCCGCCGGCCTGCACATCCTGGCCGGCGCCCTCGACCGTGTTGCAGGCGGCCAGCGTGGTGCCCAGCAGGGTGCCCAGGACGGCGAGCAGGGTGAACTTCTTGACGGTGGTCATGGTCGGTCTCCATTGCGGTGGCTGTGTGATGCCGATGGGAACGCAAGCGGGGCCGTGAAGGTTTCCGAACCCGATCGGGGAGGGAGCCTGCGCAAAGGTGGTGCCCTTCGCTTGCGCGACGGGATGGGGTGACCGGGGGGCCGACCTCGGCCCATCTGGAAACCCTGTGTCCAGAGACGAAGTGTCCCGTTGCCACGCGGCGTGAGCGCGGGCATAAATCGCCCCGCGGAAGAACCCGCGTGCCCTCCCCGCTGGATGGGACGGCTTTTGGCAACGAGCAAGAATGGCGAAAGGAAAGCCTCTCATGGCTGAAAGCACTTTTGACGTCGTTGTGATCGGCGGCGGTCCCGGCGGGTATGTCTGCGCGATCCGCGCGGCGCAGCTCGGCTTCAAGGTCGCCTGCGTGGAAAAGCGGGGGACGCTGGGCGGCACCTGCCTGAATGTCGGCTGCATCCCGTCCAAGGCTCTGCTGGCGGCGTCGGAGAAGTTCGAGGAAGCGGCCCACGGCCTCGCCAAGTTCGGCATCAAGGTCGGCAGCGTCGACCTCGACCTGCCGGGCATGCTGGCCCACAAGGACAAGGTCGTTAAGGACAACGTCGGCGGCATCGAGTTCCTGTTCAAGAAGAACAAGGTCGCCTGGCTGAAGGGCGCCGGCAAGATCACCGCCGCCAACACGGTCGAGGTCGAGGGCGTCGGCACCATCACCGCGTCGAAGGCGATCGTCATCGCCACCGGGTCCGACGTCACCCCGCTGCCGGGCATCGCCATCGACGAGAAGCGCGTGGTGTCCTCCACCGGCGCCCTGTCGCTGCCGGAGGTGCCGAAGCATCTGGTCGTCATCGGCGGCGGCGTGATCGGCCTGGAGCTGGGCTCGGTCTGGGGCCGGCTGGGCGCCAAGGTGACGGTGGTCGAGTATCTCGACCGCGTGCTGCCGACCATGGACAACGAGCTGTCGAAGCAGGCCCAGCGCATCTTCGCCAAGCAGGGCATGGACTTCAAGCTGAGCACCAAGGTGACCGGCGCGGCGGTGACCGAGACCGGCGTCAGCCTGACGGTCGAGCCCGCCGCCGGCGGTGCTGCGCAGACCATCGAGGCCGACACCGTGCTGGTCGCGATCGGCCGCCGCCCCTACACCGAAGGGCTGGGCCTGGAGGCGGTCGGCGTCGAGCTGGAGCGCGGCCGCGTCAAGATCGACGGCCATTTCCAGACCAACGTGCCGGGCATCTACGCCATCGGCGACGTGGTCGAAGGCCCGATGCTGGCCCACAAGGCCGAGGAGGAGGGCGTCGCCCTGGCCGAGCAGCTGGCCGGCCAGAAGAGCCACGTCAACCACGACCTCGTCCCCGGCGTCGTCTACACCTGGCCGGAAGTCGCCGCCGTCGGCAAGACCGAGGAGCAGCTGAAGGCCGCGGGCGTCGCCTACAAGGCCGGCAAGTTCCCGTTCACCGCCAACGGCCGCGCGCGTGCCGGCGGCAACACCGACGGCTTCGTGAAGATCCTGTCGGATGCCTCCACCGATCAGGTGCTGGGTGTCCACATGATCGGCCCGAACGTGTCGGAGATGATCGGCGAGCTGGTGCTGGCCATGGAGTTCAGCGCGTCGGCCGAAGACGTCGCCCGCACCTGCCACGCCCACCCGACCCTGTCGGAAGCGGTCAAGGAAGCGGCGCTGGCGGTGGACGGCCGTCCGCTGCACATCTGATAGTTCTCTGAAGAAGAGCCCTCTCCCGCGACCGGGAGGGGGCTTTAAATCCTTTGGTTGATATTGATCGATGTTTGTTGGTTGGTTAACTTTATTTTGGCGTCATGCCCTTTAAGTAGTAGCGAGTTCCTTTTCTTGTTCCCGTAGACTCAAGTAGTTCACCGATAAGCGGCGCCACTACAACCTGAGCCAGTTTAACATCAACCTTCAAAATGTCCGCAATTTCGGCAATTTTCATGCCAGGAGATCGACGTAGAAGAGTAATTAAATCTGTCTGCATTGATTCGATGTGGTCGCTGATATTGCCGCGAGGAGTAATTTTTGGGAATCGCTGGTCCATTAACGCTAAGAGTTTCCCGGCTAATTCAGTCAGAGATGTATACTGTATTCTGTCTATGCCCCGAATGTCAGATGGGACCTCTTCTGTTGGAGTGTGCTTTGGATTATGAGCGATATACCAGTTCTCGCTGGTTGCCATTGCAAACCCTAGCTCAAGAGTGACGTTTGCATTCCATCCTGAAATATCAAAAACAGAAAAAGTTGATGACTTTATGTAGCTAATGATTTTCTGCATAATATGCATATTGGTTATTTTTTCATCGGCAAATATAAAGCTGACTGGATAATTTGCTTCGATTTCAGTGAAAACCTTTCTGTAGTCTTCTTTTGGATATAGCGAGTATGCGTAAGCGACAAATACCTGATATCTTGTTGCAAGAGACGACATGATTGAATTCTTCCGATGGCTTTGGAATTTTGAATGAAAGAAAAATATCGCGCGCCCAATCGATATTCAACTAAAAATATGTGACATGACGTTGTGAACGCATAATCAGAGAGTTTGGTCTCATGTTTCGGGTTGCCGGATAACCCCTTGCGCCTTCAATGGTGGCCGTTGCAATAAGCGCTCGTTAGCGGCGGCTTTTTCACTTCCGTATAACGTCGGACTGTGGAACGGGAAGTGGCGCGAGGGGCGGATGATCACGCGCTGCATATCTCATCCGTAGACTCCAAGGTTTCTAACGCAAAAGACCTTCCCCATCGGCTGACGGAGAAGGCTTTCGCTTTTGAGCGATGGCTAGCCCGTCAGGCGGCGCGGATGGTCGACAGGAAGCCGTTCACCGCGTTGCGCAGGCGGCCGGCGTCGTTGGCGAGCTGGCCCGACACCGTCAGGACGTTCTCGGCGGAATGGCCGGCCTCGACGGCGGCGACACGGACGTCGGCGATGGTCTTGGTCACCTCCTGGGTGCCGCTGGCCGCCTGCTGGACGTTGCGGGCGATCTCGGCGGTGGCGGAGCCCTGTTCCTCCACCGCGGCGGCGATGGCGGTGGAGATCTCGTCGATCTGGGCGATGATGCCGCCGATGCCCTTGATCGCGCCGGCCGTCTCCTCGGTCACGCGCTGCATGCCGCTGACATGGCTGGCGATGTCCTCCGTCGCACGGGCGGTCTGGCTGGCGAGGCTCTTCACCTCCTGCGCCACCACGGCGAAGCCCTTGCCCGCCTCACCGGCGCGGGCCGCCTCGATGGTGGCGTTCAGCGCCAGCAGGTTGGTCTGGCTGGCGATGTCCTGGATCAGCTGCACCACCGTGCCGATCTTCTCGGCCGCCGCGGTCAGGCTGAGAACCTGGCCGTTGGCCTGCTGGGCCGCTTCCACCGCCTCGCGGGCGATCTGGGCGGAGCGGTTGACGCGCTGACCGATCTCCTGGATCGAGGCCGACAGCTCCTCGGTGGCGCTGGCGACGGTCTGCACGTTGCTGCTGGCATCCTCGGAGGCGTTGGCGACCACGCCGGCCTGCTGGCTGGTCTGGGTCGCGGTGGCGGTCATGGTCTGGGCGGTGCCCGTCATCGACTGGGCGGCGCGGTCGACGCCGTCCACCACATTCATCACCTGGGCTTCCAGATTGTCGGCGAGTTGCAGCATGGCCTTGCGGCGTTCGGCGTCGGCCTTGGCCTGATCCTCGGCCCGCTGGTCGATCATCCGCTTCAGGTCGGCCATCATCTTGCGCAGGGCATCGGCCAGCGCGCCGACCTCGTCGGCCTGCCGGATGTCCAGCGTCTGGTCGAAGCGGCCGGCGGCGATGCCTTCGGCGAAGGAGACGCTGGCGCGGATCGGCCGGGCGACGCCGCCGGCCACCACCCACATGATCGCCACGGCGCCCAGCGCGACCAGCGCGCCGACCGTGACCTGCCACAGGATGTTGGAGTTGGCACGCTCACCCATTTCCGTGGAGAGCGCCATGCCGTCGGCCAGCACGATGTCCTTCGGCACCTGGACCAGCACGGCCCACGGCTTCTCGGTGTTGCCGAGCGTGATGGGCGCGAAGCTGCGCAGCATGTTGGTGGAGGAGTCGATGTCGACATGCGGCTTGCCGGCCTGGACACCCGCCAGATCGGCCTGCCAGGAGCTGTCGAAGGTGGAGATCGACTGGCCGATCAGGTCGGGCCGCGCGCTGTGGGCGACGATCAGACCCATGTTGCTGATGATGACCACCTGGCTGCGGCCGTTGAAGACGGCGGCGCTGACCTTGGTCGACAGCTGCTGCACGAAATCGAGGTTGAAGTCGGCGCCGGCCACGCCGCGGAACTTGCCGCCGATGACAACCGGCACCGACAGGGTCGCCAGGAACACCTGCTTGCCCTGCACGATGTAGGGCAGGGGGTCGAGCACGCTTTCGCGTCCGTTCTCCTGCGGGCCGATGTACCAGCCGCCCTTCATGACGCCGTTGGGATGACGGTCGCGGCTGTCGTACTCGACCAGCGGCTGCATGGCGATGCGGCCGTTCTGGTCGCGGTTCCAATAGGGGATGAAGCGGCCGGTGGCGTCGGTGCCGGTTTCGCGGCGGTTGCGGAACTCCTCGTCCCGGCCGTCGAGCGCGTCGGGCTCCCAGGCCGAATAGGTACCGTTGAACAGCGGGTTCTGCTTCAGGACCGACAGCAGCACGCCGTTGAACGCCTCACGCCGCCTTTCAGCAGGCACATTGCCGGGCAAGCCGTCGTCGGCAAGGCTGGAGAAGCTGTTCGCCATCGTCCGCGCCGCGTTCAACGCGGTGTCGAATTCCGACCGCAGCAGGCCGGCCTGGGTCGCCGCGAGATTCTGCAGGGACTCCGTCGTCTTGCTTTCGAGGATGCGTTCGACGTTCCCGGTAACGAACTCGTTGCTGGAGCGCGTCGACAGGACGGCGAACCCGACCAGCACGGCAACGGTGCCGGCAAGGCAGAACCCCGACAGCATCGCAATTTTTGACTGGATAGACTTTATTTGCATGACGACTTCCCCCGATTAACTCTTGCGACGGAGGAAGCTTTGGATTTTGCTGATTAACGAAGCGTAAACGACCAATAGGGGTCCATCTCTGGTCTTTGCACCTAAAGTATGACGTCTGATGTTAGTTTGGAGAAGTCTGTAAACAGATATACCAGTTGCTTTTGAAGTGGAAAATGAATTTTGATTGCGTGTTTATAATCCAAATTCCGCCACGTCGCATCCGGTAAGCGAGGGTATCACCAGCCTGTCATGAAATCGGACAGCGTGAATACCCTGTTATGTATTGTGTGATTGGGGGAACTGGTTTCCGTCAGCCCTTGCGCGCCCGGGGATGGGCGTTGCGGTACACGTTCATCAGCTGTTCGTTTTCGACGTCCGTGTAACGCTGAGTGGTCGACAGCGACGCGTGGCCGAGCAGATCCTGGATGGCGCGCAGGTCGCCGCCGTCCGCCAAAAGGTGGGTCGCGAAACTATGCCGCAGGGCATGCGGGGTGGCGCTGTCCGGCATGCCCATGAGGGCGCGCAGCTTCTGCATCTGGTGCTGGGCGACGCTGGCGTTCAGCCGGCCGCCGCGGGTGCCGACGAACAGCGGGCCGTCTGGCGCCAGCGTGAAGGGGCAGCTGTCGATATAGGCGCGCACCGCCTCCGTCACCGCCGGCAGGACGGGGATCACGCGGTCCTTGCGGCCCTTGCCGGTGACCCGCAACGTGTCGCCCAGCGGCGCATCCTTGCGCGCCAGGCCCAGCGCCTCGGAAATGCGCAGGCCGCAGCCATAGAGCAGGGTGAACAGGGCACGGTCGCGCTTGCCGATCCAGGGCTCCTCGCGGTCGCGCTCGGCCTCCTCCAGCAGGCGGTCGGCGTCGATTTCCGTCAATGGGCGCGGGGCCGGGCGCTTGACCTTCGGCGTGGCCAGGGTGGCGATGGCGGGATTGTGCAGCCGGCCGCTGCGGTCCAGCCAGCGGAACAGGTTGCGCACCGCCGCCAGCTTGCGGGCCCGGCTGGCGCCGACCAGCCCGTCCATCGCCAGCCTGGACATCCAGGCGCGGAAATCAGCCGCCTTCAGGTCGCCCAGATCGTTCAGCGAGGGCGGCGAGCCGCCGCGGAACTCGGTGAGGAAGCGCAGGAACTCGCCCACGTCGGCGGTGTAGGCCGACAGGGTGTGAGGGGAGACCGCCTTCTCGCTCTCCATCCAACGCCGCCAGTGGGCCAGCACGTCCTGGACGTCGGGCCTGGCGGAAAAACCCAAACCTGGAGCAATGGGAACTGGCTCGGTCACGCCGGCAGCTCCAGCCAGCCGCGGATCACCCGCTCGATGACGCGGGCGAGGAAACCGACCAGTTCGGTGCCCTGGCCGCTGTGGAAGGTGTCGGGTTCGCGGCTGCCGAAGGCGAGCAGGCCGTCGGGCGTCTCGCTGGAGACCTGGATGCGGATCAGCGCCTCCGAGCGGACGAGGCCGGCGCCGGGGCCGTAGATCTCGGGATCGCCCTGGATGTCGGTGTTCAGCACCACGTCGGCGCGCCCCAGCCGGTCGGCTATGGCGCCCGGCTCCACCACCCGCACGCCGGAGCGGTGGACATGGGGAATGTCGGTGCCGTTGGATTCGATGACCAGACAGGCGACGTCGAGGTCGAGAAGGACCGCGAGGTCGGTGGTGATGGTCTGGATCAGCTGCTCGAAGCTCTGGGCGTCGAGCAGGAAAAGCACCGCGGCATGGATGCGGTTCTGGCTGTTCAGGTTGGCCCGGCTGGTGCCGATCAGCTCGCGCTGCTGGTCCTTGAGGGTGCGGACCTCGGCGCGCAGCCGGTCAACCATGAAGGCCTGGAGGTCCACCACCCCCCGCCCGCGGTCGACCGACGGCGGGGTCAGGTGGTGGACCAGATCGGCATTCTGGGCCAGGAAGTCCGGGTGGGTCCGCAGATAGGCGCGCACATCCTCCGAAGAGAGCGCCGACGCCTGTCGCGGTGTGTGGCCCGGTTCGCGGCCCCAGTCGGCCATGATCGCTCCGGCCCGCCTTACAGGATCGACTGGCCGGTCTTCTTCCAGTCCTCGACGAACTGGGCGAGACCCTTGTCGGTCAGCGGGTGGTTGAACAGCTGCTTCAGCACCGACGCCGGGGCGGTCACGACATGGGCGCCCAGGCGGGCGGCCTTGACGATGTGCATCGGGTTGCGGATCGACGCCACCAGCACCTCGGTCTTGAAGGCGTCGTAGTTGCGATAGATCTCACAGATGTCGGTGATGATGCCCATGCCGTCCTGGCCGATGTCGTCCAGGCGGCCGACGAAGGGAGACACGAAGCTGGCGCCGGCCTTGGCCGCCAGGATCGCCTGGGCGGGGGAGAAGCACAGCGTGACGTTGACCATCGTCCCTTCGGACGAGATGATCTTGCAGACCTTCAGGCCGGCCGGGGTCAGCGGCACCTTCACCGCGACGCGGTGCGAGATCTTGGCGATCTTGTGGGCCTCGGCAAGCATGGTCTCGAAGTCGGTGGACGCCACCTCGGCGCTGACCGGACCGTTGACGACGTCGCAAATCTCCGCCACGAGGTCGAGGAACTTGCGGCCGGACTTGGCGATCAGGGAGGGGTTGGTGGTAACACCGTCCAGCAGACCGGTATCGGCCAGATCGCGGATCTCGGCGATGTCGGCGGTGTCGACGAAGAACTTCATGACGAAGGGTCCATGCTTGCTGATGTTGACCGGAACCGGCCGCGCCGGAAAGCTGACCGACGCGCCGTCCCGCCCGGTGCCCGGGACATGAGGCCACTCTAGCCGATGCGTTCGACTTCCGCCAGTTCCGCCCCGGGCTTCCAGGGGGATCTTCTTGGGGACGCGCCCGAAACGGGGCAGCCCGAAGGCGATTCCGCAGCCGATTCCAGGGGCAATTCCGCAGATTTGCCGGAAAAGCCGCAGCGTCACGGGTCCGACCGCCGCGTCGCCGTCCTGCTGCCGCTGCCACTGCGCGAGGCCTACGACTACCGCGTGCCGGACGGCATGGAACTGGTTCCCGGCGATTTCGTCGAAGTGCCGCTGGGGCCGCGCCGGGTGATCGGCGTCGTCTGGGGCCCCGGCGCCGGGGCGCTCGAGTCCGGCCGGCTCAAGCCGGTGATGCGCCGGTTCGAGGTGCCGCCGATGACCGGGGTCGGCCGCCGCTTCGTCGAATGGGTCGCCGCCTACACCATGACGCCGCCGGGCTTCGTCCTGCGCATGGCGGTCAGCGTGCCGTCCGCGCTGGAGCCGCCGAAGCCGATGCTGGCCTATCTGCGCAAGCATGACGCGGAGCCGCCGCCCGGCTTCAAGATGACCGACCCGCGTAAGCGTATCCTGGCGCTGCTGGAGGATGGGCCTCCCCGCACGCCCGCGGAGCTGGCGGAGGAGGCCGGCTGCGGCATCACCGTGGTGCGCGGGCTGGCGGAGGCCGGGCTGCTGGAGCCGATGCTGCTTCAGCCGACACGCCTCGGCCGGCCGGACTGGCGGCGGCCCGGTCCCACCCTGTCGACCAACCAGCGGGCGGCGGCCGACGACCTGCGCGGGCGGGTGGCGTCGGGGCGCTACTCCACCGTCCTGCTCGACGGAGTCACCGGATCGGGCAAGACGGAGGTCTATTACGAGGCGATCTCGGCGGCGCTGGAGCAGGGCAAGCAGGCTCTGGTTCTGCTGCCGGAGATCGCGCTGTCGGCCCAGTGGCTCGACCGCTTCGCCCGGCGCTTCGGCGCGCCGCCGGCGGAATGGCATTCCGAACTGACAGGGGCGCAGCGCCGCGACACCTGGCGCGCGGTGTCGAAGGGCGAGGTGCCGGTCGTGGTGGGGGCGCGCTCGGCGCTGTTCCTGCCCTATCCCGATCTGGGCGTCATCGTCGTCGACGAGGAGCACGACTCCGCCTACAAGCAGGAGGAGGGCGCGATCTACCACGCCCGCGACATGGCGGTGGCGCGGGCGCATCTGGGCGGACTGCCCATCGTCCTGGTCTCCGCCACGCCGTCGCTGGAGACCAAGGTCAATGCCGACAGCCACCGTTATGCCCGGATCGAGCTGCCGTCCCGCCATGGCGGCGCCGTGCTGCCCGACGTGGAACTGGTCGACCTGCGGCGCGACCGCCCGCCGGCCCGGCACTGGCTGGCGCCCAGCCTGCGACAGGCGCTGACCGACACGCTGGCCGGCGGCGAGCAGGCGATGCTGTTCCTGAACCGCCGCGGCTATGCCCCGCTGACCTTGTGCCGCGCCTGCGGCCACCGCATGCAATGCCCGAACTGCACGGCTTGGCTGGTCGAGCACCGGCTCGCCCGCAAGCTGCAATGCCACCATTGCGGCCTGCAGCAGCCCTTGCCGCATGCCTGCCCGGAATGCGGCGAGGAGGGCGCCATGGCCGCCTGCGGTCCCGGGGTGGAGCGCATCGCCGAGGAGGTGGCGGAGCTGTTCCCCGACGCCCGCGCCGCCATCATGGCGTCCGACACCCTGCATGGCCCGCGCGCCATCCAGGAGATGGTGGAGAGCATCGGCCGGCACGAGCTGGACATCATCATCGGCACCCAGGTGATGGCGAAGGGCCACCATTTCCCGATGCTGACCCTGGTGGGGGTGGTCGACGCCGATCTGGGTCTGAACGGTGGCGACCTGCGGGCGGCGGAGCGCACCTACCAACTGCTGCATCAGGTGGCCGGGCGCGCCGGTCGCGGCGAGCGGCCGGGGCGGGTGATGCTGCAGACCTTCATGCCCGAGCATCCGGTGATGCAGGCGCTGGCCGCCGGCGACCGCGACGGCTTCTACCAGCTGGAGGCGGAGATGCGGCTGGAGGCCGGCATGCCGCCCTTCGGGCGGCTGGCGGCGCTGATCGTGTCGGGCGAGGATCCGACCCTGGTCGAACGGGTGGCGATGGCGCTCGGCCGAGCGGCGCCGCGCAGCGACACGGTCCATGTGCTGGGGCCGGCCCCGGCGCCGCTTGCCCTGCTGCGCGGGCGGCACCGCCGCCGCCTGCTGCTGAAGGCGCCGCGCAGCACCCAGGTGCAGCCGCTGATCGCCGAATGGCTGGACAAGGTGGAGATCCCGCCGGCCATCCGCGTCCAGATCGACGTGGACCCCTACAGCTTCCTGTAGGCAGCTTCCTTCAAAGGCTTTGGCTTGGACCGGGCAGGCTGCGGCGAATTGACACGATCCGGTCGCCGGGCCGGTCAGACATGGCACCTGTGACGTTTGGCCCATTGCGTGATGTGGGGCATGGTATTACCACGGCCAGGATGGTTCCGAACCGAAACATCCCTCCCGGGTCCGAGCCAACGGACCCAAACATCCATAGGCACAGGTTCTGGCTGATGGTCGGCGTGATCTCCAAGCTTCGTCTGCGTGTTCAGCGGCAAACGCTGCTGACCGTGCTGCCGGTCCTTCTGCTGCTGGTGGTCATCGCCTTCGCCGCCGGCGCCCCGGCCCGCACCCGCGGCACCGATGCCGAAGCGCTGACCATGATCGACCGGGCCCAGCAGCTGTTGGAGCGGATCGGTCCGGACGCGGCGGCCGAAGCGTTTGCCGGCCATGATAGCGCTTTCACCGACCGCGACCTCTACCCGATGCTGCTGGACGACAAGGGCGTGATGGTCGCCCATGGCTGGACCGCGACGCTGAACGGGTCGGACCTGAAGGACCTGCACGATGTCGACGGCAAGCCCTTCATCCGCGAGGCGCTGGACGGGGTGGCGCGCGACGGCCGCACCGACGTCACCTATCAATGGATCGATCCGCTGACGGGCCAAGTCGCGCGCAAGACGATGCACGCCCGCCGTCTGGTCCTGAACGGCAAGCCTTACATGCTGGCGGTCGGGGTCTATCGCTGAGGCGTTTGTGAAACCGCTGCGGCGGGATGCCGCAGGCCGGTTTTTTACATGGTGAAAATTACCGCGGCCAAATCCAGGGGAGGTCAGGACGTCCGCGGGCGGCGCGGCCGCCAGATCGACAGGCAGTCGGCGGCGCTGTCGCCGGCACCGATGCCATACCAGCCCGAACGGTCATGGAAGGACAGGCTGTAGCGGCCCTTGGCGTCGCGCTCGAAGCGGAAGACCGGGCGGTCGACTTCGGGCAGCAGCACCAGAAGCCGGTCATGATCGCGTCCCGACTCGCGCAGCACACCGGCCCAATGGCCGTCGCGAATCTTCGGTTCGGCCACGGTGGCGAAGGCGTCGAGGTCGTCCGGGGTAAAGCGGGCGCGGCAGAACTGGATGACGTTCGCCGCGCGCTCCTCCCCGCGGAAACCGGGGCCGGCGGCGGCGCTCGCGTCGGAATCCACCGCAGCGGTCGCAACGGTGTCGGTCGTCGGCAGGATGGTCATCGCGGATAAGTCCCTGGTCGCCTGGACCGGCTGCGGCGGGGCGAAATGACGGGAAACCAAGGTCGGATCGGCCGCCCGCGCGGTTCGGGCCGACCGTGGATCAGATTGGTTAACCTTGAATTAAACAGGCTATAGGGCCACATCGAAGTCACAGCCGGTATGACCAGTCGAGCGGCGCCCGAGTCCTCGGCGAACGCAATTGCGACCAATGATTCCGCAGTTGCTCAAAACGCCGCAGCCAAATTGTCCAGACCCCGTTGCGTGGGCGCGATTCCTGTGATATTGGACCGCTCGCTTTCGCGGCCGGGGTGTTTGTGCCTCGGGTTGACACCCTATAAGGCCGCCGAATTCACCGTCTACCGAACTCAATTCGAGGGATCAGGTGGCATCCGAAGGAACAGGCGTATCCGAACTCGCCGCGCGTTACTCCACCGCGCTGTTCGAGCTTGCGGACGAAAACCAGGCGTTGGACACGGTCGCGAGCGACCTGACCACGCTGAAGCAGATCCTGGCCGAGAGCGCTGACCTCCGCCGCCTCGTCCGTAGCCCCGTCATCAGCCGTGCCGATCAGGGCAGGGCCATGGCCGCTGTCATGGACAGCGCCGGCCTGTCGGACCTGACCAAGCGCTTCATCGGGCTGGTGGCGGCCAACCGCCGCCTGTTCGCGATCGACGGGATGATCGAAGGCTTCCTGGCCGAACTGGCCCGGCGCCGCGGCGAGGTCACGGCGCAGGTCACCTCGGCCCAGCCGCTGAGCGACGCCCAGCGCAACGCCGTCATCGACGCGCTCAAGGCGTCCATCGGTTCCAAGGTGTTGGTGAACACCTCCGTCGATCCGGAGCTGATCGGCGGCATGATCGTTAAGTTCGGCTCGCGCATGGTCGATACCTCGGTGCGCACGAAGCTGAACAAATTGCAACTCGCCATGAAGGCCTCAGGGGGATCAGTCTGATGGATATCCGCGCCGCAGAAATCTCTGCGATCCTCAAGCAGCAGATCGCGAATTTCGGGACCGAGGCGGATGTCGCCGAGGTTGGTCAGGTCCTGTCGGTGGGTGACGGCGTCGCCCGCGTGCACGGCCTGGACAACGTCCGCGCCGGCGAAATGGTCGAGTTCCCCGGTGGCCTGCAGGGCATGGCGCTGAACCTCGAGACCGACAATGTCGGTATCGTGATCTTCGGCGACGACCGCGGCATCAAGGAAGGCGACACCGTCAAGCGCACCGGCACCATCGTCGACGTTCCGGTCGGCCGTGGCCTGCTGGGCCGCGTGGTTGACGGCCTCGGCAACCCGATCGACGGCAAGGGTCCGCTGGTCGACGTCGAGCGCAAGCGCGTCGAGGTGAAGGCCCCCGGCATCATCCCGCGCAAGTCGGTGCACGAGCCGATGCAGACCGGCCTGAAGGCCGTCGACAGCCTGGTTCCGATCGGGCGCGGCCAGCGCGAGCTGATCATCGGTGACCGTCAGACCGGCAAGACCGCCGTCGTCATCGACACCTTCCTGAACCAGAAGCCGATCAACCAGGGCGACGACGAGAGCAAGAAGCTCTACTGCATCTACGTCGCCGTCGGCCAGAAGCGTTCGACCGTCGCCCAGATCGTCAAGACCCTGGAAGACGCCGGCGCCATGGAATACTCCATCGTCGTCGCCGCCACCGCGTCGGAGCCGGCTCCGCTGCAGTTCCTGGCGCCGTACACCGGCTGCACGATGGGCGAGTATTTCCGCGACAACGGCATGCACGCCCTGATCGTGTACGACGATCTGTCCAAGCAGGCCGTCGCCTACCGCCAGATGTCGCTGCTGCTCCGCCGTCCGCCGGGCCGCGAAGCCTATCCGGGCGACGTGTTCTACCTCCACAGCCGTCTGCTGGAGCGCGCCGCCAAGATGGGCGATGCCCATGGCAACGGCTCTCTGACCGCCCTGCCGGTCATCGAGACCCAGGCCGGCGACGTGTCCGCCTACATTCCGACCAACGTGATCTCGATCACCGACGGTCAGATCTTCCTGGAAACCGGCCTGTTCTATAAGGGCATCCGTCCCGCCATCAACGTCGGTCTGTCGGTGAGCCGCGTCGGCTCCGCCGCCCAGATCAAGGCGATGAAGCAGGTCGCCGGCACCATCAAGATGGAACTCGCGCAGTACCGCGAGATGGCCGCCTTCGCCCAGTTCGCCTCGGACCTCGACGCCTCGACCCAGCGCCTGCTGGCCCGCGGCGCCCGTCTGACCGAGCTGCTGAAGCAGGGCCAGTTCCAGCCGCTGCCGGTGGAAGAGCAGGTCGTGTCGATCTTCGCCGGCGTGAAGGGCTACCTGGACGCCATCCGCGTCGAGGACGTGAACCGCTTCGAGGCCAAGTTCCTGTCGGAGATCCGCGCCAAGGGCGCCGATATCCTGGCGGCGATCCGCACCGACAAGCAGATCACCTCGGCGACCGAAGAGAAGCTGAAGGCGTTCCTCGACGGCTTCGCCAAGGTCTTCGCCTGACCGACCGCGCGCGGGGGCGGGAAACCGCCCCCCACCGTCTTGCAGAGACGGTCACGGAACGACCTCGAGCGGAATTGAAGGGCCGGCATGCCTAACCTCAAGGACCTAAAGAACCGGATCTCGAGCGTCCAGTCGACGCGCAAGATCACCTCGGCCATGAAGATGGTCGCGGCTTCCAAGCTGCGCCGCGCTCAGGAGCAGGCGGAAGCCAGCGGTCCCTACGCGGAGCGTATGGGCCGCATGCTGTCGTCGCTGGCCGCCAACGTGCAGGACAGCGGCAACGGGCCGAAGCTGATGACCGGGACGGGCGCCGACAAGGTGCATCTGCTGGTCGTCATCAGCTCCGACCGCGGTCTGTGCGGCGCCTTCAACGGCTCCATCGTCCGCGAGGCCAAGCGCCAGATCACGCGCCTGCAGGGCGAGGGCAAGACCGTCAAGCTGCTGACCGTCGGCCGCAAGGGCCGCGACCAGCTGCGCCGCGAGTTCGCCTCGCTGATCGTCGAGAGCTACGAGGATGTCGGCCGCCGCCGGCTCGGCTTCAGCGATGCCGACATGGTGGCGACGAAGGTGCTGGCGATGTTCGACGCCGGCGAGTTCGACGTCTGCTCGGTCGTCTTCAACAAGTTCAAGTCGGCGATCTCCCAGATCGTCACGGTTCAGCAGCTCATTCCCTTCGCCGTCCCCGGCGAGGCTGCCGCGGCCACCGACGAGGTGAAGCCGCTCTATGAGTTCGAGCCGGACGAGGAGCAGATCCTCGCCGAACTGCTGCCGCGCAACCTGTCCATCCAGATCTACCGCGCCCTCCTGGAGAGCGCCGCGTCCGAACAGGGCGCCCGGATGACCGCGATGGACAACGCGACGCGCAACGCCGGCGACATGATCAACAAGCTGACGATCACCTACAACCGGACGCGCCAGGCCTACATCACCAAGGAGCTGATCGAGATCATCTCCGGTGCCGAAGCCCTGTAACGGCCGCATCCGACACGTAGGGCTCAGCCCATTTGCGCCGGCGACGGCATACCGACACTTACCGAGTTCCTAGGGAGCTTTACTCCATGGCCACCACCAATTCTGTCGGCAAGATCACGCAGGTCACGGGCGCCGTCGTGGACGTGCAGTTCGACGGCGACCTGCCGGCGATCCTGAACGCGCTGCACACCCAGAACGACGGCAAGACCCTCGTTCTGGAAGTGGCGCAGCACCTGGGCGAGAGCACGGTCCGCACCATCGCCATGGACAGCACCGACGGTCTGGTGCGCGGCGCCGAGGTGGTCGACACCGGCGCGCCGATCGCCGTTCCGGTCGGCCCGGAGACGCTCGGCCGCATCATCAACGTCATCGGCGAGCCGATCGATGAGCGCGGCGCGGTCAACGCCGCCCGCTCGCTGCCGATCCACCGCCAGGCCCCGGACTTCGTCGACCAGTCGACGGACGCCGAAGTGCTGATCACCGGCATCAAGGTCATCGACCTGCTGGCCCCCTACGCCAAGGGCGGCAAGATCGGCCTGTTCGGCGGTGCCGGCGTCGGCAAGACCGTGACGATCATGGAGCTGATCAACAACGTCGCCAAGGCGCACGGTGGTGTGTCGGTCTTCGCCGGCGTGGGCGAGCGTACCCGTGAGGGCAACGACCTCTACCACGAGATGATCGAGTCGGGCGTCATCAAGCTCGACGGCCCGGGCTCCAAGGTGGCCCTGGTGTACGGCCAGATGAACGAGCCGCCGGGCGCCCGCGCCCGTGTCGCGCTGAGCGGCCTGACCCTCGCGGAATATTTCCGCGACGAGGAAGGCCAGGACGTGCTGTTCTTCGTGGACAACATCTTCCGCTTCACCCAGGCCGGTTCGGAAGTGTCGGCTCTGCTGGGCCGCATCCCGTCGGCGGTGGGTTACCAGCCGACGCTGGGCACCGACATGGGCGCCCTGCAGGAGCGCATCACCTCGACCAAGAAGGGCTCGATCACCTCGGTGCAGGCCATTTACGTGCCCGCGGACGATCTGACCGACCCGGCCCCGGCCGCCTCCTTCGCCCACCTCGACGCCACCACGGTGCTGTCGCGCTCGATCGCCGAAATGGCCATCTTCCCGGCCGTGGACCCGCTCGACTCGACCAGCCGCATCCTCGACCCGCGCGTCGTCGGTGAGGAGCACTACTCGGTCGCCCGTTCGGTGCAGAAGGTTCTGCAGACCTACAAGTCGCTGCAGGACATCATCGCCATCCTGGGCATGGACGAGCTGTCGGAAGAGGACAAGCTGGTCGTGGCCCGCGCCCGCAAGATCCAGCGCTTCCTGTCGCAGCCGTTCCACGTCGCCGAGGTGTTCACCGGCACCCCGGGCGTGCTGGTCCCGCTCGAGGAGACCATCAAGGGCTTCAAGGGCATCGTGAACGGCGACTACGATCACCTGCCGGAGGCCGCCTTCTACATGGTCGGCACCATCGACGAGGCGATCGCCAAGGCCAAGAAGCTGGCCGCCGCCTGATCCTGTCGTTTGATCCCGGCCGGGATCGCGGCATTCCGACCCGGCCCCATCGGCCTTGTGAAGAGGCGTGAGACGGCCGGGCGGAAATCGACATCAGCACACCCCCTCCCCCCGTCAGCGGGGGAGGGGGTTCCTATGAAGAGGCACCAGGAAACCCATGGCCGATAAAGTCGAATTCGAGCTGGTCTCGCCGGAAAAGCTGCTGAAGTCGCAGCCCGTGGACATGGTCGTGGTGCCGGGTTCGGAAGGCGATTTCGGCGTGCTCGCCGGTCATTCGCCGATGATCTCGACCGTGCGTCCGGGTGTCATCGACGTCTATGAGGGCGACCGCGTGGTAGACCGCGTATTCGTCGCCGGCGGCTTCGCCGAGGTCACCGAGGCCCGCTGCACCGTTCTGGCCGAGGAAGCGGTGGCGCTGACCGACCTGGACCGCGCCGCGGTCGAGAAGCAGATCAAGGATCTGTCCGAGGATCTGGACGACAGCAAGTCGGATGCCGAGCGCGCCGCTGCCGAGTCCAAGCTGGCGGTCGCGCGCGCCAAGCTGGATGCGCTGACCCAGGCCTCCGCTCACTGAGCGGAGATGGCCGTCGGCTCTGACAACAGGGCAAACGGCATATATCTCTTCGGTCTAACGGGCGGCTTGGGCATCCAGGCCGCCCGTTTGCTTTGCGACTTGGTTGCATCGCGGCGAAGACCGATTACATTCGAAGGCCTGGACCGTGAACCCTGCCGCAGCTTATGGAACTGGCGGGGATACGGGGCGGCGAACCCTTTCCCGATATGACCCGGCCGCCAAGGATGCGGCCCAAGACGAGGCGGTAGAGCGGATCATGGTGCGTGCGCATTGGCGGATCGACGAGCTTCCCTGGGACCGTTTCGATTCCAGCAAGATCGATCCCGATCTGGTTCCGCTGATCAAGGCGGCGGCACTGGTGGAGTTCAACGCCGACGACTACACCGCCTATCTGTGCAATGTCTTCAGCGACGATCCGGAGTTCCAGGAGGCCGCCCGCGGCTGGGCGGTCGAGGAGGTCCAGCATGGCGAGGCGCTGGGCCGCTGGGCCGAACTGGTCGATCCCAGCTTCGACTTCCGGGCGGCGGTCGAGCGTTTCCGTGCCGGCTACCGCGTGCCGATCGACCTCGATGCCTCGGTCCGCGGCTCGCGCACCGGCGAGATGATCGCACGCTGCATGGTCGAGACCGGCACCAGCTCCTACTATGCCGCCATCGGCGATTCGACCGACGAGCCGGTTTTGAAGGAGATCTGCCGCAACATCGCCGCCGACGAGCTGCGCCACTACAAGATCTTCTACACCTACGCCAAGAAGTACCTGGACCGCGAAGGGCTGAACAAGGTCCAGCGGCTGAAGGTGGCGCTGTCGCGCATCGGCGAGTCGGAAGACGACGAGCTGGCTTATGCCTACTATGCCGCCAACGCCCCGGCCGAGGCCGCGTACGAGCACAAGCTCTACAACGCCGCCTACAAGCGCCGCGCCTTCGGCCGCTATCGCCGCAAGCATGTCGACCGCGCCATCGCCATGGTGTTCAAGGCTTGCGGGCTGAAGCCACACACCCGCCTGTGCCAGATGGCGTCGAGCGGCGCCTGGTGGTTCATCGATCGTCAGGCACGAAAGCTGGCGGCGCAGGCAGTCTGAGTCCCTGTCGGGAAAGGTTGGCGTCGCTGGTCCCTTTGGGGTAGCCATGGGGGTGCCAACCACCCAAAAAGAGGGTTCTGGAGACATGAAGCTCTATTACAAGCAGGGCGCCTGCTCGCTGGCGCCGCACATCGTGCTGCGCGAGGCCGGTCTGGATTTCGATCTGGTCAAGGTCGATCTCGTCACCAAGACGCTGGCCGATGGCAGCGACTTCCGCGCTGTGAACCCGAAGGGACAAGTGCCGACCCTGGCGTTCGGCGAGGCGGGAATCCTGACCGAGGTGGCGGTGATCGTCCAGTATGTTGCCGACAAGGCGCCGGACAGCGGTCTGATCCCGGCGGCGGGCACGATGGAGCGCTACCGCGTGCAGGAACTGCTGAATTTCATCGCCACGGAGCTGCACAAGGGCGTCGTCCCGCTGTTCCCGATGCTGAAGGAGTTCGTGCCCGACAGCTACCGCGAGTTCGCCGGCAAGGTGCTGGGCGGCAAGCTGGCGGTGCTGAACAAGCAGTTGGAGGGCAAGGCTTATCTGACCGGCGAGACCTTCACGGTCGCCGACGCCTATGCCTACACGGTGCTGAGCTGGCTGCCGCGCATTGGTTTCGACCTGTCTCCCTTCCCGAATCTGGTGGTCTTCGCCGAGCGCGTCGCCGCCCGCCCGGCGGTGCAGGCGGCTCATGCCGCCGAAGCCCAGGGCTGACAGCCAGTCGGTCTGGTGGATGAAAAAAGGCCCCGTCTCGCGAGAGACGGGGCCTTTTCCTTGCGGGCGTCGCCGCGATCAAGCCGCGCTGGGCTTGCGGCGCATCGGGGTGTTGCCGCCGGGGGTGCCAGCCGCGCGCGGCGCCTGCTTGCCGCTGCCGGTGCCGTGCGACACGGCGTGCGGAGCTGGGCGACGGTCGTGGCGGTTCTGGTCGTTGCGGGCGGCGTCCGGACGGGGCACACCTGCCGGTTTGCCCGCCTTCTGCGGAGCCTTGGCCGCTTGCGGGGCCTTGGCAGGCTGTTGTGCGGCCCGCGGAGTGGCCTTCGGGGCGGCAGCGGGGCGGGCCTGCTGCTGGTTGCGGTTGTTCTGGTTGCGGTTGCTGCCCGGCGCCTTGGGGCGGGGCGGCGGCTTGGACGAGGCGTGGATCTGCGCCACCTCCACCGCGTGATAGGGGTGGGTGGTGTCGGCCGGGATCGGCTGGCGGATCGTCTTCTCGATGTCCTTCAGATAGCCGACCTCTTCATGGTCGCAGAAGGACACGGCACTGCCGTCGGTGCCGGCGCGCGCGGTCCGGCCGATGCGGTGGACGTAGCTTTCCGGCTCGTTCGGCAGGTCGAAGTTGATGACGTGGCTGATGCCGTCGATGTCGATGCCGCGGGCTGCGATGTCGGTCGCCACCAGCGCCCGCAGCTCGCCGTTGCGGAAGCTCTCCAGCGCGCGGACGCGGGCCGACTGCGACTTGTCGCCATGGATGGCGTCGGCGGTGATGCCCGCCTTCTTCAGATGGTCGGCGATGCGGTCGGCACCATGCTTGGTGCGGGCGAAGACGATGGTGCGGGCCATCGCCGAATCGGCCAGCAGGTCGGCCAGCAGGCGGCGCTTGTCGGCGCGGTCGACGAACAGGACGCGCTGGTTGATGCGCTCCACCGTGGTCGATTGCGGCGTCACCTCGATGCGCTCGGCATCGGTCAGGATGCTGTTGGCGAGATCGACGACCGCGTCGGGCATGGTGGCGGAGAACAGCAGAGTCTGCCGTTCCTTCGGCAGCACCGCCACCACCTTCCGCACGTCGCGGATGAAGCCCATGTCGAGCATGCGGTCGGCCTCGTCCAGCACGAACAGCTCGATGCCGCCGAGATTGACGTGGTTCTGCGCCATCAGGTCGAGCAGGCGGCCGGGGGTGGCGATCAGCACCTCCGTCCCGCGGGCGATGGCGGCGACCTGCGGGCTCTGGCCGACGCCGCCATGGATGACGGTGCGGCGGATCGGCAGATGGCGGCCGTAGGTGGTGAAGCTGTCGCCGATCTGGAGCGCCAGTTCGCGCGTCGGGGTCAGGATCAGGGCGCGCGGCGACTTGGCGGCGACGCGCTTCTTGTTCTGGAACAGCCGCTGCAGGATCGGCAGCGTGAAGGCGGCGGTCTTGCCGGTGCCGGTCTGGGCGAGGCCCAGCACGTCGCGGCCGGCCAGCAGAAGCGGGATGGCGCCGGCCTGGATCGGCGTGGCCGTGGAGTATCCCTCCTCCGCGACGGCGCGCAGAAGAGGCTCGATCAGGCCGAGGCCGGAAAATTCGGTCATGGAAGCGATGGTCCTGGTCACCAGAATGGGGGCCGCGCCAGGAGGGAGCGGCCGGGCTTGCGCGCTCCGCGGCGGGTTGGCGCGGAGCCGTCGGGCGGCGGGCGATCAGGTGCCTGCGCGGGCTCGCGCGGCGCCGGGCGCCGTCCGACCCCGGACAGATAGGGCCGGCGGCTTGATTTGGCAAGCAAACTCGGCGCGCGGCAGGGGTGCGCCGCCCGATTCGCCCCGATTCGCATTGAGCCGGCGGAGGTCGGACCGGAAGGGAGAGGGCGCGAGCCGCCGCCGCGCTTTTGCGGCATATGGCCGCGCCCTGGTGCCGTCCGCCGACGCTTACGGCTTCTTGATGACGCCGCAGGCGAGGCGGTCGCCGGAATTGCCGGCCGGCTGGCTGAGGTAATCGTCGGGCTGGGCGTGGATGATGATCGAGGTGCCGCCCTGCTTGAACAGGCCGTCGGCGCCGTCGGTCAGGGTCACCATGTGGGTGATCGCCTCGAACCCGGCCTTGCCGGACTCGTTGGCCCAGATGTTGGGAAGCTCACCATAGTGCATGTGCTCGGCCTCCAGCCCGTGCTTGGAGCCCTGGGCGCCGAAATGGCCGCCGGCCGCCTTGAAATCGGGGGTGCAGGCGCCGTTTTCATGGATGTGGATGCCGTGCCAGCCCGGCGGCAGCCCTTCCAACTGGCCATGCACCAGGATGCCATGCGGGAACTTGGTGAAGGTGACGGTGCCCAGCGGCTTGCCCTGCGCATCGGCGATGGCGGCCTGGGCGGCGGGAGCCGGTGCGGGGGCGGACTGCTGCGCCAGGGCCGGTGTGCCCGCCAGGCAGAAGCCGGCAACCAGCAGGGCCGGGGTAAGGGACAGGATACGGGGCATTCCAGTGGGTCCTCCGTTTGACTGTTGGCGTCCTGGGCCGACACGAGACGGTGCCGGCGGGTTCGCGACTTTGCGCCGCTGCGAAACCGCTCTGGGATTGCGAACGGTTTTCAGTATGATGGGGGTATCGGCAAGCAAAGACCAGGGTTGGGGTTATGACGTCGCGTCTGGAAGCGTTGTGCATGGAGAAGGGGCTTAAGATGACCGGTCAGCGCCGGGTCATCTCGCAGGTGCTGTCGGAGGCGGACGACCATCCCGACGTCGAGGAGGTGCATCGCCGCGCCGTGCAGATCGACCCGCGCATCTCCATCGCCACGGTGTACCGCACCATGCGGCTGCTGGAGGACGCGCAGGTGATCGAGCGTGTCGACCTGGGCGACGGCCGCGCGCGGTACGAGGAGGCGACGGCCGACCACCACCACCATCTGATCGATACCCGCACCGGCCGGATCATCGAATTCGCCAGCCCGGAACTGGAGGCGATGAAGGAGCGGATCGCGCGCGAGCTTGGTTACAAGATCGTCGGCCACCGGCTGGAAATCTACGGCGTGCCGCTGGACGACGCGGCCGACGGCATCCGGGAAGAGGAGGAGCGTCCATGACCGGTCCCCGTTTTCCTGAGGCCGACCAGCCGATCGCCGACGCCATCGCCTGCCGTGATGCGGTTCAGCGCTGCTACTCCGGCCTGTGTCGCTGCGGCCAGCCGGAACGCTATGCGCTGGAGGCGGCGGTGACCGTGTACCGCTACCACCATCCGGAGATCCCGCCGGCTCAGGCGGAGACCATCGTCAGCCATTGGGTGGCGGGGCCGGTCCGGCATTGACGTGTGAAAATAGTCCTTGATCGGATCCGCATAAAATCCTAAAACCACTCCTGTCAAGGCGACCGGTCCCCCCTTCGGACCAGCCGCCCGACAGCTCCAAAGCTCCCCCCTCGCTTCGGTCCGAAAAGGGCCGGCCGGACACTTCAAAGTCCGGCCGGCCCTTTTCGTTTTCGCGTTCCGCCCGCGGCCGGCGCTGCGTCCCGCACGCACCCCCGACAACCGGGTGGCGGAACGAGTCCCCCGCCACTCTCCCCGCGGGATCCGCAGGAACGCGAAAGGAAAACACACCCATGTCGACCACGATCGCCCAGGCGTTCGTCAAGCAGTTCGAGCGCGAGGTCCACGAGGCCTATCAGCGCATGGGCTCCAAGCTGCGCAACACCGTGCGCAGCAAGAACAATGTCCAGGGCGCCTCCACCGTCTTCCAGAAGGTGGGCAAGGGTGCCGCCTCCACCAAGTCGCGCCACGGTGCGGTTCCGGTGATGAATCTGGACCACACGCCGGTGGAATGCGCGCTGTACGACTTCTATGCCGGCGACTGGGTCGACCGGCTGGACGAGTTGAAGACCAACATCGACGAGCGCCAGATCATCGCCAATGCCGGCGCCTATGCGCTGGGCCGCAAGACCGACGAACTGCTGATCGCCGAACTGAACAAATCCGTCAACTACGCCGCCAGCGCTGCCGACGGGCTGACCAAGGCCAAGATCCTGACCGCTTTCGAGATGATGGGCGAAGCGGACGTGCCGGACGATGGCCAGCGCTATGCCGTCGTCGGCTGGAAGCAGTGGAGCCAACTGCTGGGCATCGAGGAGTTCGCCAGTTCCGATTATGTCGGCACCGACGAGCTGCCCTGGCGCGGCACCCAGGCCAAGCGCTGGCTCGGCACGCTGTGGCTGCCGCATTCCGGCCTGACGCTGAGCGGCAATGTCCGGCTCTGCCACTGGTATCACAAGACGGCGGTCGGCCACGCGGCCGGTGCCGACGTGAAGACCGACATCACCTGGCACGGCGACCGCGCGGCGCACTTCGTCAACAACATGATGAGCCAGGGCGCCGCGCTGATCGACACCACCGGGGTGGTGACCCTGCGCTGCCTGGAAAGCTGAGCGGAGGAGGGTGATCCCTCCTCCCTCCCGCATCCCCATACAATCCGGAGACTTCGATCCATGGCCTATGCGTCCAAGGATTTGAGTGTGCTCGCCTATGCGAACGGCTTCACGCTCTGGCACTACACCACACGTGACGTGGCGACCGATGTCGACACCGCCGGCTATTTCAACGGGGCGGCCGATCTGCTGCGGGTGGGCGACATGCTGCTGGCCAACTGTGCTGTCGGCAGCGCCGCCCCCGCCACCGGCATGCTGGTGGTGGCGGCCAGCGCCAACGGGACGGTCGATGTCGCTAACCTGACGCCGTTCGGTAGCGTCAACAGCGACTGATCCGTCGAGGCGGCGGCGCCGGATCGCCGGTGCCTCCGCAAACCCCGCAACGGGAGACCGTCCATGGCCCTGACCGCCATCGGCCTGTGCGGCCGTGCACTGATCAAACTCGGCGCCACCGCCATCGCTTCCTTCGACGACGGATCCGCCGAGGCGGAGGTGGCCGCCGCCCTCTACGGCCCGACGCGCGATGCGCTGCTGTCGGCCAACGCCTGGAGCTTCGCCAGCGTGCTGGCCACGCTGCCGCGGCTGGCCGAGCCGCCGGTCGCCGATTATGCCAACGCCTTCCAGCTGCCGGCCGATTTCCTGCGGGCGTTGGGGGCGGGCGGCGACGGGCGGGGGCGCGGCCTGTCCTATCGCATCAATGGCCGTGCCCTGCTGTGCGATGCCGGCACCGTCACCCTGTCCTACATCGGCCGCCCGGCGGCGGAGGAGTTCCCCGCCTTCTTCGATCAGGCGCTGATCGCCCGGCTGGCCGCCGAGTTCTGCCTGCCGCTGACCGAAAGCTCGACACGGGCGGAACTGCTGGCCCAACAGGCCGAGAGCGAATTCCGTCGCGCCCGCCAGATCGACGCCCAGCAGGACAGCCAGCCCGGCTTCGAGGACTTCACCCTGATCGACGCGAGAGCGTGATGGGGCGGCTGCATCAGGTGAAGACCAACTTCACCGCCGGCGAGGTGTCGCGCCGCCTGCTGGGGCGCGGCGATCTCAAGGCTTACGACAATGGCGCGCTGGCGCTGCGCAACCTGTTCATCGACCCGACCGGCGGGGTGACGCGGCGGTCGGGGCTCGCCTTCACCGCGCTGGCCCCCGGCGACGGCCGGCTGGTGGCGTTCGAGCGCAACAGCGAACAGACCTATCTGCTGGTCTTCACCGACCGTCGGATCGACGTGTTCCAGGGCGGGTCGAAGCTCGTCTCGGTCGCAGCACCCTGGACGTTGACGCAACTGGCGCAGATCACCTGGACGCAGAGCGCCGATACGCTGCTGGTCTGCCATCCCGACCTGCCGCCGCGCAAGCTGATGCGTGGCGACGATGGGATCTGGACGCTGGCGGAGTGGGCCTTCGCGGTGGAGGGGGAGTTGCTGCGCATCCCCTTCCATCGCTTCGGCGATCCGGCGGTGACGCTGACGCCGTCAGGGACGACGGGGGCCATCACCGTCACCGCGTCGGCTCCGGTGTTCGATCCGCGCCAGGACGGCACCCGCCTCCGCATCAAGGGCAAGCAGCTGCTGGTGACCGGCGTGGTGTCGGCGACGCAGGTCAACGCGACGGTGAAGGAGGCGCTGGCCGACACCCAGCCGACGACGCAGTGGGAGGAGCAGGCCTTCTCCGCCTTGCGGGGCTGGCCGGTGTCGGCGGCCTTCCATCAGGACCGGCTGGTCATCGGCGGCTCGCGCGACCTGCCCAACCGGCTGTGGCTGTCGCGCTCCGCCCAGATCTGGAACTTCGATCTGGGGGAGGGACTGGACGATCAGGCCATCGAGTTCGGCATCCTGTCCGATCAGGTGAACGCGGTGCGCGCCGTCTTCTCCGGCCGGCATCTGCAGGTCTTCACCTCGGGCGCCGAATATATGGTGACCGGCGACCCGCTGACCCCGCAGAGCATGCAGGTCAACCGGCAGACGCGCATCGGTTCGCCGATGGACCGCGCCATCCCGCCGCGCGACGTGGAGGGGGCGACTCTGTTCGTGCCGCGCAACCGGCGCGAAATCCGCGAATTCCTCTACACCGACACCGAGGCGGCCTATCAGGCCAACGACCTCGCCCTGCTGGCCCGCCATCTGGTGGCGAGCCCGCGAGACCAGGATTACGACCAGAACCGCCGGCTGCTGTTCGTGGCGATGGAGGACGGCACGCTGGGGGCGCTGACCGCCTACCGGGCGGAGGACGTCACTGCCTGGACCCTGCTGGAGACCGACGGGGCGGTGCGTTCCGTCGCAGCGGTGGGGGACGAGGTCTATGCGTTGGTCGAGCGGCGCGGCGTCTGGACCGTCGAGCGGTTCGACGACACGCTGAATCTCGACGCCGCGATCACGGCGGAACGGGCTGAGGCCACTGCCGTCTGGAGCGGGCTGGCGCATCTGGAGGGGCGGACGGTCGCCATCGTCGCCGACGGGGTGATCCGCAATCCCGCCACCATCCAGGCCGGCAGCGTCACGCTCGACCCGCCGGCCCGCAAGGTGGAGATCGGGCTGCCCTACACCCACCGGATCGAGCCGCTGCCGCCCAACCTGCTGGGGCAGGCGACCGGGGCGGACCTCGTCCGGCTGGTCGCCGTCACCTTCCGGCTGGAGGAGACGGCGGCGCTGCGCGTCGATCTTGGGCGCGGGTTGCAGGAACTTCCGCTTCACCGGCTCGGGCCGCAACCGGCCGGCGGGGTGCCGCCGCGTGTGTCCGGCGACCGCCGGCTGCGGGCGCTCGGCTGGCGCCATGACACCGACCTGCCGCTTTGGCGCATCGAACAGGATGCGCCGCTGCCTTTCACGCTGCTTTCCGTGACCATGGAACTGAAGGTGAATGACTGATGGGTGGAATAACTCCCCTGGTGACGACGGCGTTGCCGCTGGCGAACTCCGTCATCGGCACCGTGCGCACTGCCAGCACCGGCCAGTCCAGCGCCGCCGCGCAGCAGGCGGCGGCGCAACAGGCCGCTGCCGAGCTTGAGTACAAGCGCCAGCAGGACGCGGCGCAGGCTGCGGCTGCGCAAGCGGCGCTGGAGCAGAAATACCGCGAGGAAGCGGCGGCGGCCGAACGCAGCGCCCAGGCCGCCGCCACCGCCCGCCAGCAGCAGGCCCAGCTGGAGGCCGAGGCGCAGGCCCGCCAATGGGCGCATGACGCCGAGTTGCGTCAACAGGAGCAGGAGCTTCAGCGCCAGAAGGACGAGGCTTCGGCGGCAGCCGCTGCGGCGGCGCGGGCCAAGGAGATGGACGATTTCCGCTCCAGCCAGGAACAGACGCTGGCCCAGCTGCGCGCCAGCCAGGAGGAGGCCGTCCGCGGCAAGGAGACCGACGCGCAGACCCAGCTTTCCCAGCTGACCGCGGCGGCGGATGCGGCCGAGCAGCGCCGGCTTGCCGCCTTGCGTCAGGCGGTGAGCAAGACCCGCGCCGGGTTGGGGGCGCGGGGCGTCACGGCGCAGGACGGCTCGGGCGAGGCGATCCTGCTGGGGCTGACCAACTCCAGCGAGACCGAACGCAAGGACGCCCAGGCGACCGATCAGCTGAAACGCGCCGCCATCCAGCAGAGCCTGGACGAGGCCAAGCGCCGCAATCTGCTTGAGTTGTCGCAACTCGCCGACCGTCAGCGCCTGGAATATATGAGCAAGTTCTTCTGAGGAACGGCTCCATCAACCGGAGACCCTCCGATGTCCACGTCGCTTCTCATCCCACGCGGCACCCCGCGCGTGCAGTATCTTGCCGACGGCGCGCAGCGGGTCTTCACCTACCCGTTTCCGATCTTCGCCGACGAGGATCTCCAGGTCTTCCTGGGTGCCGCCCTTCAGAGCACCGGCTATGCGGTCGGCGGCGCCGGAGCCAGCGCCGGCGGGGCGGTGACCTTTGCCGCCGCTCCGCCGGAGGGGACAATCGTCCTGCTGCGCCGCCACCTGTCGATCGAACGGCGCAGCGACTTCGGCGAAAGCGGGCCCCTGCCGGCCGCCGCCCTCAATGGCGAACTGGACCGGCTGACGGCAATGCTCCAGCAGGTGGCGGGCGATCAGGAGCTGATGCTGCGCTATGGCGACAGCGACCTCCCGGCCTCTCCCCTGCTGCCGGAACGCGGTCTGCGCCAGGGCAAGCTGCTGGCCTTCGACAGCGTTGGCAACCCCACCGTACGCCCGCCGGTCGACGAGGAAGCGCTGGCGACCTATGTGCCGCCGGGTGCCGGGGCGACAGCCCGGCCGGTGCGCGACAAGCTGGCCGATCTCGTTTCGGTGAAGGATTTCGGCGCGGTGGGCGACGGGCTGGTCGACGATACGCTCGCCTTGCAGGCGGCGCTGACCTCCGCCCGCGCGGTGTTCGTGCCGCCGGGAACCTACCGCATCATCAACACGCTGACGCTCGGCCATGGCCAGACGCTCTACGGGGCGGGACAGGCGTCGGTTATCCGGGGGGCGTCGAACGGCTTCGACCTGATCCATCTGCCGGACGGCTACGCCACCCTGTCGGCCTTGCGGTTGGAGCAGGGCAAGGCGGGAGTGCGGCTGTTCGGACGCGACGGCCCCTGCGTGCAGAACAGTCTGATCGACCTGACGCTGTGGGAACCGGAGGTCGGGCTGCTGTTCGACGGTTACATCGACCCGAACCTGCCCTGCTATTGGAACAACATCGCCCGCGTGCTGGTGGCGCGGCCGTCGCGCCATGGCGTGTGGCTGACACGGACGGGGGCCGGCGACACACCCAACGCCAACCGCTTCCACGCGGTGCGTGTCTATTCGCTGTCGGCGCCGATGAGCGGCTGCGGCTTCTTCGTCGAGCAGGGACGCTTCAACAACGCCTTCTTCGACTGCGAAGCCAATCTGTGGTCGCAGGCGGAGGCCTGTTTCCGCGTCGGCGCCGTCACCGACAAGACGCTGATCGTAAATTTCTACGCCGAATCGCTGGGGGCGCTGCCGAACCTGCAACTGGATGCCGGGTCGGTCGAGACGGCGGTCGTCAACCTGTTCTCCGCCGCCGCCGGACCGGCGATCCTCGACCGCTCGGGCGGGCAATACACGGCGGTCAATGCCGGCTATCCCGAGAAGAACAGGCTCCAGCGCAGCCGCGTCACCGAACTGGTGGTGGAGGCCCTGCGCTACGACACCGACTATGTGGAGCCGGCCCATGGCGGGGTGGTGGCGCTGGACCTGACCAGTTCGGTCTATCTGGCCAGCGCCTTTGGCGGGGCGGTCGAGTTGCGTCTGCCGAAGGCCGAGGACGCCAACGGCCACGCGGTGACGATCAAGCGCACCGATGCCTCGATCAACCCGCTGACGGTGACCGAGACCGGTGGGCCGGGGCCGGACGGGCGGGTGCTGTCGCTGGGCAACCGCTACGACTTCGTGACGCTGGTGTCGAACGGCGCCGGCTGGTGGATCGTCGCCGGCAACAGCCAGCCCGGCAATGCCCACTATCATGAGGCCCCCGGCCTGTTCGAGCCGGACCTGAACCAGCAACTCTATCTCGTCAGCGCCTGGAACGGGGCGGTGGAGGTGCGGCTGCCGTCGCCGTCGGCCCCCCATGCGGTCGGGCGCGCGGTCACCGTCAAGAAGTCCGACACCGGCGGCAACCGCGTCACCGTCACCCAAGCCGGCGGCGGCGGGCCGGACAGCGAGGCCATTGCGCTGACCGGGCAGGGCCATGCGGTGACGGCGATGTCGAACGGTGCCGGCTGGCACATCCTGGGGCGGAACCCATGACGGAAAAGGACGATGACGGCTTCGGCACCTTCGTCCAGGGCTGGAACGCCATGGTGGAGCTGAGGACGCCGGCCCACCACGCGCGGATGGCGCGCTGGCTGGAGGATCATATGGCCGGGCAGAACCGGCGCATGCTGCTGATGGCCTTCCGTGGATCCGGCAAATCGACTCTGGTCGGGCTGTTCGCGGCCTGGCTGCTGCTGCGCGATCCCAACCGCCGGCTGCTGGTGCTGGCCGCGGACCTGAAGCTGGCGATGAAGATGGTGCGCAACGTCAAACGCATCCTGGAGCGTCATCCCGACTGCGGCCATCTGAAGCCGCCCACCAGGGAGCGCGACCAGTGGGCGGCCGACCGCTTCACCGTGGTACGGCCGATGGAGCTGCGCGACCCGTCGATGGCGGCGGCCGGCATCGGCGGCAACATCACCGGCAGCCGCGCCGACGTGGTGATCTGCGACGATGTCGAGGTGCCGCGCAACGCCGACACCGCGGTGAAGCGCGCGGCCCTGCGCGAACGGCTGTCGGAGCTGGAGTATGTGCTGGTGCCGGGCGGGGCGCAGCTCTATGTCGGCACGCCGCACGCGCAGGACAGCCTCTATGCCGGGGAGACCGACGACGGCAGCCCGCCCTTCCTGGACGGGTTCGAGCGGCTGGTGCTGCCGGTCTACACCGAGGATTCCGAAGGAAACCGCAGCTACACCTGGAAGGAGCGCTTCGGCGAGGCCCATGTCGCGCGCATCCGCAAATCCACCGGCCCGAACAAGTTCACCAGCCAGATGCTGCTGCGCCCGGTCAGCGTCACCGACGGGGTGCTGGATGTCGGCAAGCTCGGCCGCTACGACGCGGAGCTGGAGTATCGCGAGGCGCTGGGCCGCGCCGTTCTGACGCTGGATGGGGTGAGGCTGCTATCGGCCACCTGCTGGTGGGACCCGGCCTTCGCCCGGCCGGCGGGGGAAGCGGACGGCAGGTCGAAAGGCGGCGACGGCAGTGTGGTCGCCGCGGTCTTCGCCGGGGAGAACGAGCGGTTCTACCTGCACCGGGTGCAGTACTTGGCCGTCGATCCCAGGGCGGAGGACACCGAGGCCGACCAGCAATGCCGGCAGGTCTCCCGCTTCCTGGCCGACAACCATCTGCCGGCGGTCCACATCGAGATCAATGGGCTCGGCCGTTTCCTGCCCGGACTGCTGCGCAAGCGGCTGCGCGATGACCGGCTGGCCGCCGGGGTTGTCGAGCAGAACAGCCGCACGCCCAAGGCGGAGCGTATCATCAAGGCCTTCGACGCCCTGCTCGCCGACCGCCGCCTGCTGGCCCATCGGCAGGTCTGGGGGACGCCGCTGATCCGCGAAATGCGCGACTGGCGCCCGGATGGCCGCTATCGCGGACCCGATGACGGTTTGGATGCGGTCGCCGGCTGCCTGGGGGCAGAACCCTACCGCTTCGACCGCTGCACGGCCGCGCCCGAGCGCCGGCCCGACTGGCGCGGTGCCGGTGCCATGGTGGCGCCGGCGGACTGGGAACTTTGAGTTTTCCTCACATCACAAGGAACGGGAGACCCCGATGCATGATGCCCTGACTGGAGGCCTTGATCTCGCCTGGTGGATCACCGCGGTCGAGCTGCCGGCGATGGGCGGGTTGTTCTGGCTGATCGCGCGGGTGCGCAGGGATGCCGACAGCGCGCTGGACGATCTGCGCAACCGGGCGGAGGAGGCCCAGGCGCAGGTGCGCGAGGGCCTGGCCGCATACAAGCTGGAGGTCGCGAAGACCTATGTGTCCTTCGCGACGCTCAAGGACGTGGAGCAGCGCCTGACCGACCATCTCCTGCGAATCGAGACCAAGCTCGATTCGGGCTTCATGCCCTTTGAAGGCGGACGGCGCTGAGGGGTGGCCGGCTCAGTCGGCGTGGTGGATCATCGCCTGGTAGATCTTCCAGGCGATTTCCACCGACACGCCGCCGGCCCGCGCACCGGCAGCCAGCATGGTGGCGCTCGGCTTCAGCGGGACCGCGGTCTGACCCGGCTCGCACAGCGCGCCCATCGCGGTGATCGACGCGCCCAGGGAACCGCCGAGATCCGTGTCGCAGGACTTGGTCTTCTTCATCAGGCTCATGGAAATCGCGTTCATGGCGGGTCCTCCGTTGACTTGGAACTGTCACAGCAAAAGCGGTGCCAACCGCTGGCGGCAGCCCAAGTCCCGGGAATCGCGGGAGTTGCGCGGGGAAAGACGCCGATCCGGCGCAGCACATCTCCGGCAAACTTCAAAAATACCCGCAAAATGCCGAATAGTTTCGGGTGTGCTTTGCAAAATGCAACGCGCGAAGCGTGCGGAATTGCATTCGGAAAAGCGATCCAGCGTTGTGTTCCACAGAGCAGAGCGGTGCGGTTCCGGAGCGCTGCGACACTGCGGCGTCGAGGTCTCTGGCCGCTGGCCGCGCGTTACGTTAGTGTCCCACCGCCATGACCGACCGCATCATTCACCACATGTGCCGCGCGGACGAGTGGGATGCCGCCCGCCCGGCCGGCCGCTATCCCGGCTCGTCCCAGGATGTCCAGGACGGCTTCATCCATTTTTCGACCGCCGCACAGGTGGTGGAGAGTGCCGCCAAGCATCGCGCCGGCCAGGACGGCCTGCTGCTGCTGACGGTGGACGCCGACCGGCTGGGCGACGCCCTGCGCTGGGAGCCGTCGCGCGGCGGGCAGCTGTTCCCGCATCTTTACGGACCGCTGCCGGTGGATGCCGTGCTGCGTGTCGATCCGCTGCCGCTGGGGCCGGACGGGCACCATGTCTTCCCCGCCGGCTTTCCCTTCACCCTTCAGGACCTCGTTCCGTGATCGACCTCTATCCGCTTGCCGGGCCGCTGCTGTTCCGCTTCGACCCCGAGACCGCGCATGGCCTGACCATCAAGGCGCTGAAGACCGGACTGGTCCCGCCGGCCCGCGGCAAGGACGAGCCGGCGCTGCACACCCGGGTGTGGGAGATGGACTTCGCCAACCCGGTCGGGCTGGCCGCCGGTTTCGACAAGAATGCCGAAGTGGTCGACGCCATGCTGAATCTGGGTTTCGGCTTCGTCGAACCCGGTAGCGTCACCCCGCGGCCCCAGCCGGGGAATCCGCGCCCCCGCCTGTTCCGGCTGATCGGGCAGCGGGCGGTCATCAACCGAATGGGCTTCAACAACGAGGGGCTGGAGGCCTTCGCCCAGCGGCTGGAGCGTCGCCGCGACTCCGGCAAACGGGCGCCCGGCATCGTCGGCGCCAACCTGGGCAAGAACAAGGACACCGTCGACGCCGCCGATGATTACGTGATCGGCGTGCGCCGGCTGGCGCCGCTGGCCGACTATCTGGTCGTCAACGTCTCCTCGCCCAACACGCCGGGCCTGCGCGCGCTCCAGGGCCGCGACCCGCTGCGGGCCCTGCTGGAACGGGTGCTGGAAGCGCGGGCCTCCTGCGGACTGGCCCGCAATCCGCCGCTGCTGCTGAAGATCGCCCCCGATCTGACGGTGGAGGACAAGAGCGACATCGCCGCGGTGGCGTTGGAGAGCGGCATCGACGGGCTGATCGTCTCCAACACCACCATCGCCCGGCCCGACAGCATCCCGGCGGCGATGCGCGGCGAGGCGGGCGGCCTGTCCGGCGCCCCGCTGTTCGAGGCCTCCACCTCCGTCCTGCGCGAGATCTACGCGCTGACCGGCGGCAAGCTGCCGATCGTCGGGGTGGGCGGGGTGGCGACGGGCGCGGACGCCTATGCCAAGATCCGGGCCGGCGCCTCGCTGGTGCAGCTCTATTCGGCGATGGTCTATGCCGGGCCGGCGGTGGTCCACCGCATCCGCCGCGAACTGGCGGAACTGCTGCGCCGCGACGGTTTCCGCTCGGTCGCCGAGGCGGTGGGGGCCGATCACCGCTGAAGGATCACCGCTGAGGGATCAGCACCGAGGCCGCGCAGGATGCGAGAGGCAGGGGCGTAGCATTAACGGATCGTCAAGCGGGTCTCCCGACAGTGAGGAGCCCGCCACGGTTCGGTGTCATGCTCCTGCCGGAGGCCGCGCAGCCGTGAAGGCCCTGACCGCCGATCTTCGCCTCGGAACCGCCGTCTCCACCGCGGCCGTTCCCACCACCCTGGTTCCCGCGATGACCCTGCTGACGCACCTCGTCTATGCGCTGGCCTATCTGATCGCCGGGGTTGCGGCCGGGGCGGCGCTGTGGGCGCTGCGCCCGGAGGCCGATCCGCTGGTGGCGTGGCTGGTGGGCGCCCTCGTGGTGCTGGCCGGCGCGCTGGCGCATGAAGTGGTGACAAGGCTGGAGCGCGAGCGCAAGGCCACCCGCCGCATCGCCGGCCTGAACGAGCGGGTGGAGGAGCTGGCCCAGCTGCTGGAGCAGCGGCTTGCCACCGACTCCGGTGCACAGCCTGACGGTGCCGTCCGCTACGATGCGGTGATGCAGGAGGTGAAGCTTCTGCAATCGCTGGTCGCCCGCCTGACCGAGCGGCGCGCTCCCCGCCCGCCGGCCGCGAGTGCGGAGCGCCATCCGCCGCCACCCGCCACACACTCTGCGGCGCCTTCTGGCTCGCCCTTTGGCGCCGCCGCTCCCTCCGCGCCGGTCCCGATGGACGATGCGGCGGTGCTGGAGGCGGTGCGCGACGCGCTGAAGGCCGACCGCATCGACGTCTATCTCCAGCCCATTGTCAGCCTGCCGCAGCGCAAGCACCGCTTCTACGAGGTGTTCTCGCGCGTGCGGGCCGCCGACGGGCATCAGATCATGCCCGACCGCTATCTCGACATCGCCGGGCGCGAAGGGCTGATCTCCACCATCGACAATCTGTTGCTGGTCCGCTGCGTCCAGCTGATCCGCGAGACGGAGCGGCGCCAGCACGCCATCGGCTTCTTCGCCAACATCTCCGCCGCGACGCTGGCCGATGCGGAGTTCATGCGCCAGTTCCTGAACATGATGGCGCAGAACCATGCCCTGGTGCCCAAGCTGTTGTTCGAGCTGAGCCAGCATGACCTGCGCGCCGGCGGGGCGGTGACGATGGGCATCCTGTCCCAGCTGGCGCGGCTGGGTTTCCGCTTCTCGATGGATCAGGTGACGGACCTTTCCATCGACCTCGACCGGCTGCTGCGCCACGAGTTCCGCTGCATCAAGCTGGACCGCGCCCTGGTGCTGGATCCCGCCAACGCCGCACGCATCCGCGAGCTTCGCCACCGCTGCGCCGCCGAGGGCATCGACCTGATCGTCGAGAAGATCGAGACGGAGAACCAGCTGGTCGACGTGCTCGACACCGGCTTCGACTTCGGCCAGGGCTATCTGTTCGGCGAACCGCGGCTGAGCCGGAAGCCGGAGTGAGGGGGAGGCAGCTGTCCGCATGGGACCAATGCCGAGTTGTGGCGGCAATGCAGCGTTGGCCTGTCCATACCCTTGATTTCCCCCGCCGCGCTTGACATTCCCCCACGCGGCGATGGAAATTTCGCGTTCCCGGCCGAGTCCGGGCACCCGATGCGGGTGAGACCAACACTAGTGAAATGGTGACTTCGGTGACGTCCAACATCGCCATCACGCTGCCCGACGGCAGCGTGCGGGAGTTCGACCGGCCGGTGACGGGGCTTGAGATTGCCCAGTCGATCGGTTCGCGCCTGGCCAAAGATGCGCTTGCCGTCAAGATCGACGGCACGGTGAAGGACCTCACCACCACCGTCACTACCAACGCCAAGATCGAGATCGTCACGCGCAACCACGCCGACGCTCTCGAGGTCATCCGCCACGACGCCGCCCATGTGCTGGCCGATGCGGTGCAGAAGCTCTATCCCGGCACGCAGGTCACCATCGGCCCGTCGATCGCCACCGGCTTCTACTATGACTTCGCGCGTGAAGAGCCGTTCACGCCCGAGGATCTGGAGAAGATCGAGGCGAAGATGCGCGAGATCGTCGGGGCCGACATCCCGATCGTCCGCGAGGTCTGGGACCGCGACGAGGCGGTCGCCTACTTCAAGAAGCTCGGCGAGCATTACAAGGCCGAGCTGATCGAGGCGATCCCGCAGGGCGAACCGGTGTCGATCTACCGCCAGGGCGACTGGCTGGATCTGTGCCGTGGACCGCACGCCATGACCACCGGCAAGGTCGGCCAGGGCTTCAAGCTGATGAAGGTGGCCGGCGCCTATTGGCGCGGCGACAGCCGCAACCCGATGCTCCAGCGCATCTACGGCACCGCCTGGCGCGACGAGAAGGAGCTGAAGGCCTACCTGCACCAGATCGAGGAGGCGGAGAAGCGCGACCACCGCAAGCTGGGCAAGGAACTCGACCTGTTCCATGTCCAGGAGGAGGCGGTCGGCTCGGTCTTCTGGCATCCGAAGGGCTGGACGCTCTACCGGACGCTGGAAACCTACATCCGCACCAAGCTGAAGTCGGCCGGCTATGTCGAGGTGAAGACGCCGCAGCTGATCGACAGCTCGCTGTTCAAGGCGTCGGGCCACTGGGACATGTATGGCGACAACATGTTCAAGGTGGAGGCCGACGGCGGCGAGAAGCTGCTGGGCATCAAGCCGATGAACTGCCCCGGCCATGTCCAGATCTTCCGCCATGGCCTGCGCTCCTACCGCGACCTGCCGATCCGCATGGCGGAGTTCGGCGCCTGCCACCGCAACGAGCCGTCGGGGGCGCTGCACGGCATCATGCGCGTCCGCGCCTTCACCCAGGACGACGCCCACATCTTCTGTACCGAGGACCAGGTGCAGAGCGAGGCGGCCGAGTATTTCAAGCTGCAGCTCGGCGTCTACCGCGACCTGGGCTTCGACAAGATCTCGGTGAAGCTGGCTCTGCGTCCGGACGTCCGCACCGGTGCCGACGAGCTGTGGGACCGCGCCGAGGGCGCGCTGGCCCAGGCGCTGCGCGACGCCGGGCTGGAGTATGAGGAGCTGCCGGGCGAGGGTGCCTTCTATGGCCCGAAGGTGGAGTTCCACCTGACCGACGCCATCGGCCGGACCTGGCAGTGCGGCACCTTGCAGTATGATCCGAACCTGCCGGAACGGCTCGATGCCAGCTATATCGGCGAGGATGGCGCCCGCCATCGGCCGATCATGCTGCACCGGGCCATCCTGGGCTCGATGGAGCGCTTCATCGGCATGCTGATCGAGCATTACGCTGGGAAGTTCCCGCTGTGGCTGTCGCCGGTCCAGGTGACCGTCGCCACCATCACCAGCGAGGCCGACGGCTATGCCGAGGAAGTCGCCAAGCTGCTGAAGAGCAAGGGCCTGCGCGTCGAACTCGACACCCGCAACGAGAAAATCAATCTGAAGGTCCGCGAGCACAGCCTGCAGAAGGTTCCCCTGATGCTGGTTGTCGGAAAGCGGGAAGCGGAAGAGCGTACGGTCGCGCTGCGCGTGCTGGGTGGCAAGGATCAGGAAATTCTTGCCCTCGACGCGGCGGTGGCTAAACTGGTGGAGGAAGCGAGATCGCCGGCCGGCGAGACCGCGACCGATTCGCCGTTTTAACCGACCGCGCGACGCCGCCGGCCGCTCCTCTGGACGGCCGGTTTCCGCGTGGTTTCAGACCATGGAGAAGCGTCCATAGCCAGGATCCCGTCCGAAGCCGCCCCGACCCGCGATGGACCGCGGGTTAACCGGGAGATATCGGCTCGTTCCGTTCGTCTCGTCGGCGCAGATGGCGAGATGATCGGGGTGGTGTCGTTGCGTGATGCTCTGCTGGCTGCCGAGGATGCCGGTCTCGATCTGGTCGAGGTCGCTCCCCAGGCCGAACCGCCCGTCTGCAAAATCCTCGACTATGGCAAGTTCAAGTACGAGGCGCAGAAGAAGGCGAACGAGGCCCGCAAGAAGCAGAAGATCATCGAGGTCAAGGAGATCAAGCTCCGGCCGAACATCGATGACAACGACTATGACGTGAAGATGCGCTCGGCGCGCCGTTTCCTTGAGGAAGGCGACAAGGTCAAGGTGACCATGCGCTTCCGCGGCCGCGAGATGGCGCACCAGGATCTGGGTATGAATGTGCTGGTCCGCGTCCGCGACGCGCTGGACGAACTGGCGAAGGTCGAGCAGATGCCGAAGCTCGAAGGCCGCCAGATGATCATGGTGCTGGCCCCGCGCTGACGCCGGGGGGACGTTACGGAAAAGGCCCGTCCGGGATACCGGACGGGCCTTTTCATTTGTCGGTATGGAGCGGCATGAGGCGGTATCTCACCGCAGCGGCTGGTCGTCGACGATCACGACATAGCAGGTGTGGCGGGTGAATTTGGCGCAGTTGTCGAGCGCGCCGCGGCGGGCGGCGTCCTCGCTGGACATCCCGGATTTCCAGCCGAAGGCGCCGTCCTGCGACACGGCGAAGGCCTTGCGTCCGGCCGCCGAGACATAGGCGTCGAACTTCTCGCGTCCGGAGTCCGACAGTTCCGGCGGCGGCTCCAGGCGGACACGCGTGCTGCGCGGACCCTGCTGCGGGGGGGCCATCGGTGCCGCAGCCGCCATGTCGGCGCCGGCGCCCGCCGGCCGGTCGTTGAGATAGGCGATGCGGCAGCCCTTCTGGCTGTGCGACATGCAGGTTTCCAGCGCGCCCTTCTGCGCCTCGTCGAGGCTGCGCATGCCGGACTTCCAGCCATAAGCGCCGTCGGGTGACACGGCGAAGGCCTTGTTGCCGCCGGCTTCGACATAGGCGGGGAACTTGGCCCGGTTGGCAGCCGACAGTTCCGGCGGCGGCGGCAGTGCCGGCAGCGACAGCGCGATCGGCGTGCCGCGCTGGGCCAGCCCGTTGTTCGTCAGGAAACGGTCGACCATCGGGGTCCATTCCGGGATGGCGGCGCTGAAGAAGCCATGCCCGTCCTTGCCGTTCGGGGGAGCGGCGATGAACTCGGCCCGGCCGCCCGACTGGGTGAAGGCCGCCCACATGCGCCGGGCGAGGTCGGGGCCGAAGAACAGGTCGTTTTCCGAATAGATCCACAGGGTGGGAACCCGGGAACTGCGACCCATGGTGCCGAAGGCGCCGACCAGCCGGTCCTCCACGCAGACCTGATTGTCGGCGACCGAACCGCGGCCGCCGGCGAAGCTGATGACCGCCTTCAGCCCCGGAGGCGGATCGGCACTGAGTGCGACGCTGGCGAGGCCGCCGGCCGACACGCCCACCGCCAGGATGCGGCTGGCGTCGGCGAAGGGCTGGCCAGCGACATAGCGGATGGCCTGCCGCAGATCCTCCGAACTCTGGCGGGCGGACCGCATGTAGTCGGGGTTGTCGCAGGGGCCGGTCGACTCGCTGTAGGGGCCGTCCGATCCGCCATAGCCGCGCCGCATCACCGTCACCACCGCCCAGCCGCGCCGGGCGAACTCGCGCGCTTCGGGCAGGTAGCGCAGCGGCGTCATCTGTGTCCGGTCAGCCGGGTTGCGCGGCGCGCCGTGGCTGAGGATGGCGATGGGGTAGGGTCCGGGGCCGTCCGGCCGCAGCACCATCGCCTCCAGCATGGCGGAACTGCCGTCGGGGAAGCGGGCGGGGATCGACAGCGCCGATTGCGTCAGCCCTTCAGCCAGGGCGGGACCGGAGCACAGCAGCAGGAAGAGCAGGGCGAACAGGCGGCGCAGGATCATGACTGGCGCAGTCTCCGCGAGGGGAAGGGCTCTTGCGCCTTTGTACGCCATCTTGTGCTTGGCGTCAGCGGGGAGGTGGGTGGGGGGCCGGTGATTGCCCCCCGGCCTCTCTCCTTACTCCACCCCCTGCCGTGCCACGCGCAGCGCTTCGGCCAGAACCTCCGCGTCGCCGATGTGGTTGGCGAGCAGCAGGATCAGCTTGGCATTCAGGCGGGTGCTCTGCTCGGGAGTGAGGTCGCGATGGCTGTCGATCAGCAACTGGTACACATCGTCCGGGCTGGCGAAGCGCTGCTCGGTCATCAGTCTGGCCATGGGAAGGGCTCCGGAAATATCGGGGAATCAGCGACCAACTGCGCGGCCAACCGCGCGTTCCAGCGCGGCGGACAGCGCCGCGGCGTCGAAGCGGCGCCAGCGGGCGGCGATGTGCTGGTCGGGGCGGATCAGGTAGACGCAGCCCGGCGTCAGGTCGTAGCGTTCGCGCAGGCGGCCGGCGCTGTCGACCAGTTCCCCGGCGATGCCACGGCGCCGTTCGGTCACCGCATGCCACGCCAGCGGCAGCGGCCCGGCGGCGAGACTGTCCAGCGCCTCCGCCACCTCTGCCGGGACCGGTCCGCCCGTTTCGTCGCTGGCGGCGGTGTAGAGCACGGTGAAGCGGCCGTCCAGCGCCTCCATCAGCCAGCCGGCATGGCCGTCACGCTCCACCGGCGCGTCGGTGGCGGGGGCCCCCGGCACCATTTTTCCGGCGAAAGCGTCGCGGTCGGGCGTGTTCAGCGGGCTGTCGCCATAGGTTGTGGGGGTGGACAGCCGGCCGGAATTGACCAGCGAGCGGGCGAAGGGCTGGTCGACGGCCAGTTCAAGCACGGCGTCGCGGAAGACACGGCTCATCTCGCTTTTCGGCGTGATGAAGTCGGTGGAGCGGGTGGAGTTCAGGATGTTCTCCTTCGCCGCCGCCACCCGTTCGTCGCTGTAGCTGTCCAGCAGGGACTCCGGCGCCTTGCCGTCCAGCACCAGCGCCAGCTTCCACACCAGATTGTCGGCATCGGGCACGCCGCTGTTGGCGCCGCGCGCGCCGAAGGGCGAGACCTGATGAGCGCTGTCGCCGGCGAACAGGATGCGGCCATGGCGGAAGCGCTCCAGCCGGCGGCACTGGAAGGTGTAGACCGACACCCATTCCAGTTCGAACGGCGTGTCGGCGCCCAGCATCGCCTGGACGCGCGGAATGACGCGCTCCGGCTTCTTCTCCTCCTCCGGGTCGGCATCCCAGCCCAGTTGGAAGTCCAGGCGCCAGACATTGTCGGGCTGCATGTGCAGCAGCGCCGACTGCTTGCGGTGGAAGGGCGGGTCGAACCAGAACCAGCGCTCCGCCGGGAAATCGGCCTTCATCACCACGTCGGCGATCAGGAAGCGGTCCTTGAACACCTCGCCCTGGAATTCCAGCCCCAGCATCTTGCGCACCGACGACTTGGCGCCGTCGCAGGCGATGACCCAGCCTGCCTCCACCGCATGGACGCCGTCCGGCGTCTCCACCTGAAGCAGGACATGGTCGGCCTCCTGCTTGGCCGAGATGACGCGGGACAGCCAGCGCAGGTCGATCAGGTCGCTTTTCAGGGCTTCCGAAACTAGGAAATCCTCCAGGTAATATTGCTGGAGGTTGATGAAGGCGGGGATCTTGTGATCCGGCTCCGGCAGCAGGTCGAACTGGTAGACCATGCGGTCGCCGTTGAAGACCTTGCCGATCTTCCACACCACACCCTTGTCGATCATGCGCTGGCCGACGCCCAGCCGGTCCCACACCTCCAGCGCGCGCTTTGCATAGCAGACGGCGCGGCTGCCGACGCTGACGGTGTCTTCGGCGTCGAGCACCACCACCGGAACGCCCTTGCGCGCGAAGTCGAGCGCCGCGGTCAGTCCGACCGGGCCGGCGCCGATGATCACCACCGGATGGCGCCGGACGGTTCCGCTGCGCTGTTCGTCGGAGGGTGTGAAGCTGTATTTCGGATAGCTGAAGGTCGCATGCATTGAGCGTTTCCTCCCCCGGAAACCGTGATCGGACATTTTGGCCGAGCGCTCCGGCATATGGGCGCGCGGCGGGCCGGCTTGGGTGAACCGTTATGGTTGCCAACGATACAGTTTCATTTGATACCAATCAAGCCCTGATCCTGAGGGGCGGAGAGAACATCCCGGAAGCGATACAGGTATGATTACTATGACGGAAAATCAGTATCGCGTACAGCGCGCGGCGGTGTAGCCTCGCCGGAAAAGGCCGGACCAGGAACTCCGGTCGGCGACACCGAGGAAAGTCCGATCATGACCGATCCCACCCTGCCGCGCCCGACCGTCTATGCCATCGATGGCGTGATTCCCGTCATCGACCCGACCGCCTTCGTCCATCCCTCCGCCGTGCTGATCGGCGACGTGGTGGTCGGGCCGGGCTGCTATGTCGGCCCCTGCGCCAGCCTGCGCGGCGATTTCGGCAGGATCGTCCTGCACAAGGGCAGCAATGTGCAGGACAACTGTACGCTCCACGCCTTTCCCGGTCATGACGCCATCGTCGAGGAGGACGGTCATGTCGGCCATGGCGCGGTGCTGCACGGCTGCATCGTCCGTCGCAACGCGCTGGTCGGCATGAATGTGGTGGTGATGGACGGGGCGGAAATCGGCGAGGAGTCGATCGTCGCCGCCATGGCCTTCATCAAGGCCGGCTTCGTCGTGCCGCCGCGCACGCTGGTGGCCGGCCTGCCGGCCAAGGTGGTGCGCGAGCTGCGTCCCGACGAGGTCGCCTGGAAGTCGGAGGGGACGGAGGAATACCAGCGCCTCGCCCGCCGCTCGCTCGCCACCATGGTCGCCTGTGCACCTTTGGAGGCGGAGGAGCCGGGCCGTGGCCGCGTCGATGCCGGCACCGGCCAGCCGCTGCACAAGGTGAAGGGGGGCTGAGCCCCGCTTCCTTACTCGTTCCCTGCCTCCGCCACTGCCTCCGCCACTGCCTCCGCTGCCGCCCGCGCCCCCACCGGCGCCGGGCGGGCGGCCAGTTGGTCGGCGCGGGCTTGCAGCTTCGACAGCAGGGTGTCGAGCTGCGCCCGCTCGTCGATCGACAGGGCGTCGGTGACCTCTTCCTCATAGGTCAGCGCCATCGGCACGATCTCCGCATAGATCGCCAGCGCCTTGGGCGTCAGGGTCAGCAGGGCCTTGCGACGGTCGGTGTCGCCCGATTCGCGCAGGATCAATGCCGAATCGAGCATGCGGCTGATGGCGCGGCTGACCTGCACCTTGTCCATCGCCGTGCGTTGCGCGATCTCTCCCGCGCTCATCGTCTCGCCGCCGCCCAGCACGGCGATGATCCGCCATTCCGGAATCGTGATGCCGAACCGCTTCTCGTACAGCTTGGCCAGCGTGTGGCTGACCGTGTTGGCCAGCACCGACAGCCGGTAGGGCAGGAAACGCGTCAGATGCAGCGCCGGCAGTTCCGCCGGGCCTGAGGCGGCTTTGCCTGAGGTGGTTCTGGAGGATGCGGTGCGGGAACGGCGGGCAGGCGGCATCGGCGGGGCATCGTCTGTAGGGGAGTGTCGCGGCTGCCCCATCCTGCGCTGTAATTTGGCTCTTGCAACAGTTTCAAACGAAACTAAAATGGCGGCAACGGAACAAGCCTGCCGTTGCGCGCGATGTCGGCGCGTCCGGCGGCATAGAGGGGGAAGCGCCATGAAGAACTGGATTTCGTTTCCGAAGGTCGAGGGCACCGCGTCGCGCCAGGCCCATGTCCGGCTCCCCGCCGGCACCTATGAACGCGAATTGGGGCGCGAGGGCTTCTTCGGCCCGGCGACCCAGATGCACCACGCCCATCCGCCGACAGGCTGGACCAGCTTCGACGGGCCGCTGCGACCGCGTGCCTTCGATTTGAATCATCTCGACCATATGCCCAACAGTCCGCTGGAGGCGCCGGCCCTGATGGGCAACGGGTCGACCCAGGTGCGGCTGTGGCGCTTCAAGGGCAGGATGGACCATCTCGTCCGCAACGCCGACGGCGACGACCTGCTGTTCTTCCACCAGGGCGGCGGCCATCTCTATTGCGACTATGGCCATCTTGAGGTGCGGGAAGGCGACTATGTCGTGCTGCCGCGCAACACCTGCTGGCGGCTGGAGACCGACGAGGCGGTGATGGTGCTGATGGTGGAGGCCACCGGAGACGCCTACAAGCTGCCGCACAAGGGGCTGGTCGGTACCCACGCCATCTTCGACCCGGCGGTGCTGGACGTCCCGGCGCTGGACGACGCCTTCCAGGCGCAGAAGCACGAGCGTGAGACCCTGGTGCGGGTGAAGAAGCGCGGGCAGCTCTGCGCCATGACCTATCCGTTCAACCCGCTGGACGCGGTGGGCTGGCACGGCGATCTGGCGCCGGTGCGGCTGAACTGGCGCGACATCCGGCCGCTGATGAGCCACCGCTACCATCTGCCGCCGTCGGCGCACAGCACCTGGATCGCGGGGCGTTTCATCGTCTGCACCTTCGTGCCGCGGCCGATCGAGTCGGATCCGGAGGCGCTGAAGCTGCCCTACTACCACTCGAACGAGGATTTCGACGAGGTGCTGTTCTATCACCGCGGACAGTTCTTCTCGCGCGACAACATCCATCCCGGCATGGTCACCTACCACCCCTCGGGCTTCCCGCACGGGCCGCATCCGAAGGCCTATGAGGTGGCGCAGAAGTTCGAGCGCAAGGAGACCGACGAGGTTGCGGTGATGATCGACACCCGCGATCCGCTGGATGTCTATCAGGCGATGGACGGCGTCGAATGGGGCGGCTACGCCGACAGCTGGAAGGCGAAATGAGCGGCCACCCGGAAACAAGGATCAAGGTCGCCGGACGCTGAATTCCAAGGAAGGGAAGAGACCAATGAAGTTGGCAAGTTTGAAGGCGGGCGGGCGCGACGGCACCCTGGTCGTGGTGTCGCGCGACCTGACCCGTGCCATCCCGGTGCCGGAGATCGCCCGCACGTTGCAAGCGGCGCTGGACGACTGGACGGCGCTGGCGCCGAAGCTGGAGGAGGCCTATCGCGCGCTGAACGCCGATCCGGCGGCCGGCCGGCCCTTCGACCCGGCAGCGGCGGCCTCGCCGCTGCCGCGCGCCTACCAGTGGGCGGACGGGTCGGCCTACGTCAACCATGTGGAGTTGGTCCGCAAGGCGCGCGGTGCGGAGATGCCGCCCAGCTTCTGGACCGATCCGCTGATGTATCAGGGCTGTTCCGACGGCTTCCTGGCCCCGACCGACCCGATCCCGGCGGCGACCGAAGCCTGGGGCGTCGATTTCGAGGCGGAGATCGCGGTGATCACCGGTGACGTGCCGATGGGCGTTTCGACCGAGGCGGCGCGCGGGCAGATCAGGCTGCTGATGCTGGTGAACGACGTCAGCTTGCGCAACCTCATCCCGGCGGAGCTGGGCAAGGGCTTCGGCTTCTTCCAGTCCAAGCCGGCCTCCAGCTTCTCCCCCGTCGCGGTGACGCCGGACGAGCTGGGTGAGGCCTGGGACGGCGGCAAGCTGCACCGCCCACTGGTGACGACGTTGAACGGCGAGCCCTTCGGCTGCCCGGATGCCGGGGTCGACATGACCTTCGACTTCCCGACGCTGATCGCGCATGCCGCCAAAACCCGTCATCTGGCGGCCGGCAGCATCGTCGGCTCGGGAACGGTGTCGAACAAGCTCGACGGCGGCCCCGGCAAGCCGGTCACGGCCGGCGGCGTCGGCTATTCCTGTCTCGCCGAGCTGCGGATGATCGAGACCATCGAGCATGGCGCGCCGAAGACCCCCTTCATGCGCTTCGGCGACCGCGTGCGGATCGAGCTGTTCGACAAGGACGGCGCCAGCGTGTTCGGCGCCATCGATCAGCAGGTGGTGCTGTACGAAGGGGCGTGAACAGGGCATCCACAGCGCCGTTCGACTGATTTGAGGTTGTGGGAAAGACGCCGGCGGAGCATGCGATTGCTTCGTCGGCGTCTTTTTTCGCGGTTGCAGCAATATCGACCGGCCGGCTTGATTGGCATCGCCAACAAGTCTGAAAACCGGATTGCGGTTGAGCCGCATGCCGCGCAGTCCCGAGAATTGACGTGCCTTCCAATCGTTATCGATTATAAGGTGCCGCCCCTTATCCCTATTTGGCGCCGTCTTGTGTTCACTCCAGAACATTTGGCGGACCGAACGAAGGCGTGCGGCATGAAGGCTCGGTTCAGGACGAAGATCATCATCGGTGTGGCGGCGGTTCTGGCGGCGGGTACCGCCGCGGTGACGGCGGTGTCTCTCACCCTGTCGCGCGACGCCGGGCACAAGGCCGCCCAGACCCTGGCCGCCGAGATGGCCGACCATCATGGGGCGCAGGTCGCCGCCGATCTCTCCGCGGCGCTCGACGCCGCCCGGGCAGCCGCTGCACTTGTGGAGGTGGAACGGTCGACCGGAACCCCCCGGCGCGAAACGGTGAACCGCTACCTGCGCCGTGTCGCCGAAGCCAACCCGCTCTATGCCGGGGTCTGGGTCGACATGGCCGACGACGGCTTCGACGGCCGGGATGCCGCGTTCGCCGACCATGACCGCTCCACCGAGATCCTCGGCCTGCCCAAGACCGGCCGGATGAGCCTGTTGTGGCTGCCAGGCGGGAAGGGGGTGCAGGCCGACGACAGCGAGGGCTATCCCTTCGCGGACGTGCAGGAGAAGGAATATTACAAGTCGGCCGCCGCCGCGCGGAAGCCGGTGCTGACCGAGCCCTATCTCGACGACCTCACCAAGCGGCTGATGACCAGTGCGGCGGCGCCGGTGATGGATGGGCCGGCCGGCGGCGGCCGGGTGATCGGCGTCGCCGGGGTCGACATGGCGCTGACCGGCCTGACCGACCTCGTCCGCTCGGTGAAGCCCTATGGCGATGGTTTTGCCGCGGTGCTGACCGGGTCCGGCCTCTATGTCGCCCATCCCGACGGCGGCAGGCTGTCGAAGCCCGCCGACGATCTTCCGGAGGCCGCCCGCCGCGCCGTCGCCGAAGGGCGGGCCTTCGACGGGATCGTCACGCTGGCCGGCGCACCGCACTATCTGCGGTTGGCCCCGGTCCGTTTCTCCGGTGCGGAGGGCGCCTGGTCCTTCCTGGTGGCGGCGCCGCAATCCAGCGTGATGGCCGATGCGAACCGGCTGACCCGGCTGACCGTGCTGGTCAGCCTGGGCTGCGTCTTGCTGGGCTGTCTGGTCGCCTGGAGGGTCGGCGATGGCATCGCCCGGCCGGTCACCGCCGTCACCGGCGCCATGGACCGGCTGGCGGCCGGCGATCTGGAGGTGGCGGTGCCGGGTGCGGACCGCGACGACGAGGCCGGTGGCATGGCCCGCGCCGTCGAGGTGTTCAAGGAGGGGCTGGTCCGGGCCAGGGAACTCGATCGCCAGCAGCAGGCCGACTGGCATGCCAAGGAAGCCCGCGCCGCGGCGCTGGCCGATCTGCAGAAGACCTTCGAGCATCGGGTCGGCGGCCTGACCGGGGCGCTGGCCTCCTCCGCCCAGCAGCTCGAATCGACCGCCCGCGCCCTGACCGGCATTGCCGACCAGAGCCTCGACCGGTCGGAACAGGTGGCTGCTTCCGCCAGCGCTGCCGCCGACAGCGTGCAGACCGCCGCCGCGGCGACGGAGGAGCTGTCCGCTTCGGTGCAGGACATCGGCCGGCAGGTGGCGGACTCAGCCCGTATAGCCGACGCCGCGGTGTCCGACGTCAAGCGGGCCGACGAGGCGGTCGCCGTCCTGGCGGACAGTGCGGAGCGGATCGGTGCCGTGGTGGAACTCATCAACTCGATCGCCGGCCAGACCAACCTGCTGGCGCTGAACGCCACAATCGAGGCGGCGCGGGCCGGTGAAGCCGGCAAGGGCTTCGCCGTGGTGGCGTCGGAGGTGAAGAGCCTCGCCAACCAGACCGCCAGGGCGACCGAGGACATCGTCGGCCAGATCAAGGGCATCCGCGACGCCACGCAGGAGGCGGTGACCGCCGTCCATGGCATCAGCGAGACCATCGCCCAAGTCAGCCGTATCGCCTCGGGCATCGCCGCGGCGGTGGATCAGCAGGCGGCGGCGACCCAGGAGATCGCCCGCAGCGTGATCCGGGCGGCGGACGGGGCGCAGGAGGTCAGCGGCGGCATGGGCAACATCCGGGCGGGCGCCGGCGAAACCGGGGCGGCGGCCGACCAGCTGCTCGCCGCCGCCGCCGCTCTGGCCGGGCAGTCCAAGGATCTGACCCGCGAGATCGACGGTTTCATCGCTGGTGTCCGCGAGGCGTGAGGGGCCTGTTTCCCGTTACCCCACCGCCATCAGCCGGTCGGCCGGCAGCGTTTCCGGAATGTGCTGGGAGACATAGCCTTCGCTGTGGATCTGGTCGTCCCTGGCGCCCAGTGCCCGGGCGGCGGTGACGCAGGACTCGACGAAGGCCGGGCTGCCGGCGGTGAAGATGGCATGGCCGGACAGGTCGGGGAACAAGCCGGGCAGTATGGCGGGGATGCGGCCGGTCAGATGGCCGGCGGCCTCTTCGCGCGTCAGCGTCACCTTGACCTTGAAGTTGCGGTATTTGGCCTGCCAGTAGCTGAGCAGCCCCATCTCATACACGTCGGCCAGCGTGCAGGCGGAGAACAGCAGCGTCACCGGCGGGCGGTAGCCGCGGCGCAGCGCCGCGTCGGTCAGCGCCAGGATGGGGGCGAGGCCGGAGCCGGCGGCCATGCACAGCACCGGGCTGTCCACCGACGGGTCGCCGATGAAGGTGCCGTAGGGGCCGGACAGCTTGACCATGCTGCCGACCGTCAGCGTGTCGTGGATCCAGGTGCTGGTCGGCCCGCCGTCGACGCGGGTCACCTGCAGCACGATCTCGCCATCGGGACGGGGCGCGTTGGCGATGGAATAGCAGCGCGGCGGCGCACCGGCCGATGCGTCGCCCAGCATCACATACTGGCCCGGCCAGTAGCGCAGCGGTTGGCCCAGCGGGCGCAGGCGCAGTTCCACGATGCGCGGTGTGCGCGGGATGCGGTCGGTGACGATGAACAGCACATTTTCGCGCGGCGGGAACAGCTTGGGCTGGGCATCGGCGGTGCCGTATTCGATCACCAGCTCGTCGGAGATCGGCTTGGCCATGCACATCAGGCCATAGCCGTCCTTCCGCTCCGGCTGGGACAGCGCCATGTCCAGAACCATGCCCTGGTCGAACTGGCCGCTGAGGACCTTGACCTTGCATTCGCCGCAGGCGCCGGCACGGCAGTTGTTGGGCAGGGCGTAGCCGGCCTGTTCCAGCGCCGACAGGACGGTCTCGCCGTCACGGCACTCGACCGTGCGGCCGGAGGGGTGGAGGCGGATGCGGCTCACCGGGGGATCCTTGGGCGGGATTGGAGACGTTGGGATGTAATCCCCCTCCCTGACCCTCGATAGAGAGGGAGGGAGGGGGAAGACAGGAAAGGTCGGGCAGACCTGGTCAGAACACCGGAATGATCTCGTCCATATCGACGTCCCGCACTTCCTCGCCGGTGATGCCGACCTCCGGGATCGCCGGGAAGGGGATGCCGTAGCGGTCCAGCACGCCCTTCAGGTTCAGCATGGCGTTGCGCCAGTTCTCCTTCTTCGCCTCGTAATCCGGGATGTGGAAGCCGGCGTTGCGGGCGATGGCCTCGGCTTCGCGCTGGGTGGCGATGAAGTCGTCGGGCAGGTCCCAGAACTGGGGCGGCGGCTCGAACAGCACGGCGGACAGGAACAGGTAGCCGGCGCGGATCTGCTTGGTGATGATCGACCGGTCCTCCACCGCCAGATGGGGATAGTCGCGCTCCATCACCGACATGCAGATCGCCATGTGGCGGCCTTCGTCGCGGCCGATGTTGCGGAAGGCCTCCTTGAACACCGGCTCGCTGCAGCCGGCCGCCATCTGGTGGAAGATGGTCGCCGCCGCGATCTCGCCCATCAGGAAGGAGCTGAACAGCACGGCCAGCGAGTATTTCGGAACCGCCTTCTTGTAGCCGTCCCAATAGCGCCCGCCATTGTAGTAGAGCCAATGGGCGTTCTTCTGGAGCCGGCGGCCGAGATCGGTCTTGGGCTCATAGGTCAGCGGGCTGGTGGCTTCCAGCAGCTTGGTGATCGCCAGGCCGCACATCTGCTCGTGGTTCTGCTCGTCACGGGTGACGGAGAAGAAGCAGCGGCGGACGGGGTCCTCCTCATGCACCTCGTAGGTCTTGATCAGCGCATGGGCGAAGACCGGCGGGGCCGACGCGTCGAACACCGACAGGATGGTCCACCAATAGGCGATGGCTTCCCGTTCCTCCCAGCTGTAGCGCGACACGTCGAAGCTGTCCCAGGGCAGCTTGGCCGGGTCCCAGTTCTCGCGCTGGGCGGCGGCATAAACCTCTTCCAGCTTCTTGGTCTGCGACACCCAGGACAGCGGATAGACGTTCGGCTGCGGCGTGGCGGGGGGCAACTCCATCGTGTTGGCGATGGGGGTGTAGTCCTTGGACATGGGGGCGTTTCCTCCGGGAGCATTCCGCGGGCGCTCACATTACCATCGGCGCCCTGTGGTCTTTATATGACACAAGAATTTTGCATTATCAACAATTCCTGTATCACGTTGTCGGCTGGGATGAATTCTATTAACCATCTGATTTCAAAAGGAATACGTGCGAATGCACCGAATTGATCCAGATCAATTCGTTCGCAAAGCGGATTTTTATCGGTGTTTGGGTATCAAAAGACCGGGCGTCAGCCGGCCGTGACGCTCTCCAGTCCGCCGAAGCGGCCGTGGAAGGAGGGCTGGGCGTCGGGCAGCGGGCCATTGGCGGTGGTCGCCGCCTGCATCAGGAAGGATTCCGACGGGCCGGCGAGGCGGCGGTAGAGATTGCGCGTCAGCATCCGCGATTCCTGGCCCGGCCAGTCCGCCGGCAGCAGGTCGGGCGGCAGCATCGGGTCGCGCAGCAGGATGCGGCGGAAATCATGGATCATCAGCGTGCGCAGGACGAAGCAGGCGGCGGGGTCCGGCGCCTCGGCGGCGTCGATCGCCGCCCAGACCGGACGGAAGTGATCCAGGAACGCCGCATAGTCGTGTTCGAGCTGGTCGATGTCCCAGCAGCCGCGCACCAGATCGCGCAGTGCGCCGAACCCTTCCGTCCGGTCCAGGCTGGCCTTCATGTGGACGATCTTGTCGGCGACCCCCAGTTCGGCCAGCGACCGGTGCATCGCCGCCTCGTCGCAGTTGGGATGGGCATAGACGGTGGCCGATGCGGCGCCGAAGCCCTGCCAGGTCAGCTCCCGCCGCAGGGCGTCGCGCGTCTCGGCATCCAGCGCGTTGGGCGGCACCATCAGCAGGTCCCAGCCGCGGTCCCATTCGCGCGCCAGCGGGGCGTAGATCCGCCGTTCGGCCGCGGCGAAGCGTTCCTTCCCGCTGTCGGTGACACGGTAAAAACTGCGCCGGCCGATCTGGGTGTTGGTCAGCCAGTCGTCCTTGCACAGCCGGAAGACCGAGGTGCGGATGATCCGCTCGCTCATCCCGAACCGGTCCATCAGTTCGATCAGGCTGCCCAGCCACAGCGATCCGCCATGCGGCAGCACCGCATCGCCATAGACGGTGATGATCAGCGACTTCGCCCGCGGCGCGATGGTCTCGGTCAGCTGGGCGGCAAGGTCTTCGGGGCGGCGCGGGCGAGCCATGCGGTGGGGGCGTCCTTGTCGGTGCGGCTTGCAGTGGAGGTGAAGCGAAGTCGGGTGGAGCGAGGGAGTTGTATACGAAACCCGGAGCCGGTTGGGCCAGTCCCACGACAGTGCAGGCCAGCCGGCCGGCATTCGATAGCGGGCTTTCCGGACTTTCCGTTTGACAATCATTAATGTGATACACTAGGTTGGAACTTCAAAGGAAATCTGTGTCATAAAACCAAATGACGATTCCCTGGGTCCAGGCCGGAGGGATCGCAAAGGAAAGGGGAGGCGGGCGGCAACATCCGTACTTAGATTGTGGTTGCGTCCGCCAAAATTTTTCTTCCGAAACCATTTCGTTTGAAACATTATGCAACGCAAATCGTTCCGCAGCGCCGGAATCGGGCCGCCGCCCGGTCCGGCTCCAAGCGGGGCAGCACTCGGGAGGACATGATGCGCAAAGGCCTGCTTGCCACCATTGCTTTCACTGCCGCTTTCACCGCCACGACTGCGGTGTCCGGCCTGCTGTCCGGGGCCGCCCAGGCCGCCGACCCGATCAAGGTCGGCGCCATCGTCTCGGCCACCGGCCCGGCCTCCTTCCTCGGCGATCCGGAGAAGAAGGTGCTGGAGCTGTATGCCGACCGCATCAACAAGGCGGGTGGCGTCGACGGCCGTCCGGTGCAGCTGACCGTCTATGACGACGGCGGCGCCGCCGACAAGGCCGCCTCCTTCACCAAACGCCTGATCGAGAGCGACGGCGTCGACGTGATCGTCGGCGGCACGACGACCGCGGCGACCATGGCGGCGGTGCCGCTGGTGGAGCGGGCCGGCGTGCCCTTCATCTCGCTGGCCGGCGCGGTGGTGATCGTGGAGCCGGTGAAGAAGTGGGTGTTCAAGACCCCGCACACCGACCGCATGGCCGCGGAAAAGGTGATGGAGGACATGAAGAAGCGCGGGCTGACCAAGCTGGCTCTGCTGTCCGAGGACAGCGGCTTCGGCAAATCGGGCCGCGAGCAGACCGTTGCCGTCGCCAAGGAGCGTGGGATCGAACTGGTCGCCGACGAGACCTATGGCGCCAAGGACACCGACGTCACCGCGCAGCTGACCAAGATCAAGAGCAACGCTTCCGCCCAGGCGGTGCTGGTGTTCGGCCTGGGCCAGGGCCCGGCGGTGGTGACCAAGAATTACCGCCAGCTTGGCATCGCGCTGCCGCTCTACCAGTCGCACGGCGTGGCGTCGAAGGAGTACATCCGGCTGGCCGGCGGTGCCGCCGAGGGTGTCCGCCTGCCGGCCGCCGGTCTGGTCGTCGCCGCGCAGCTGGCCGACAGCGATCCGCAGAAGAAGGTCGTGACCGAGTTCACCAAGGTCTACGAGGACAGCTTCAACACCGAGGTCTCGACCTTCGCCGGCCATGCCTATGACGGGCTGATGATCGCGCTGGACGCGGTGAAGCGCGCCGGCGGCACCGACAAGGCCAAGCTGCGCGACGCCATCGAGCAGACCAAGGGCTATGTCGGCACCGGCGGCACCGTGACCATGAGCGCCAAGGACCATATGGGCCTGACGCTGGACGCCTTCCACATGGTGGAGGTGAAGCAGGGCGATTGGGCGCTGGTGAAGTAAGGCGCCGATCCCCTGTTATCCCCTCTCCCCCGCTCACGCGCAAACTTCGTTTGCGCTGACGCGACAGGCGGACCTCAGGTCCGCCGAAAGCGGGGAGAGGGTTAGGGTGAGGGGGATGCGTGGCGAGGATTCTCAAGAACCGCGCAATCTCCGCTTTTTACTGAATCCTCGCAGTGCATCCCCCTCACCCCGACCCTCTCCCCGGGGGGGAGAGGGGGAGATGTGCGCGGGAGAGGAACATCAGGAACCCAACGATGTTCGCGGAACTGCTGCAATATCTGCTGTCGGGGCTGACCATCGGCGCGATCTATGCGCTGGCGGGGCTCGGATTTTCGATCATCTACAACGCCAGCCACGTCATCAACTTCGCCCAGGGCGAGTTCATCATGATCGGCGGCATGGCGTCGGCCACCCTGACCGCGTCGGGCGTGCCCTTGCCGCTGGCGATCCTGATCGGCTGCGGCGGCGCCATGCTGGTGGGCGTATTAGTGGCGAAATTCGCGGTCGAACGCGCCCGCAACGCCTCCACCGTCACGCTGATCATCATCACCATCGGCGCGTCGATCTTCCTGCGCGGCGTCGCCGAGCTGGTCTGGGGCAAGGATTTCAAGCGGCTGGACGCCTTTTCGGGCGAGACGCCGATCCAGGTCCTGGGCGCCTCGATGCAGCCGCAGTCGCTGTGGGTGGTGGGAACGGCCGGCGTGCTGATCGTCGCCATCGGTCTGTTCTTTGCCAGGACGCTGACCGGCAAGGCGATCCTCGCCACCTCGCACAACCGGCTGGCGGCACAGCTGGTCGGCATCGACGTGAAGCGGGTGGTGCTCGCCTCCTTCGCGCTGTCGGCGGCGCTTGGCGCGGTCGGTGGTGCGGTGGTCGCCCCCATCACCTTCTCCTACACCGAGATGGGCATCATGCTGGGGCTGAAGGGCTTCACCGCCGCGGTGCTGGGCGGCCTCGGCCACGGGCCGGGCGCGGTGGCCGGCGGGCTGATCGTCGGCATCGCCGAGGCGCTGGGCGCCGGCTACATCTCCTCGGCCTACAAGGACGCGGTGGCCTTCGTCATCATCCTGGCCGTCCTTCTCTTCATGCCGAACGGGCTGTTCGGCAAGCGCGGCACCGAACGGGTGTAAGGATTTCCCTCCGATGAACGCACTCCTTCACGGGCGGCTGACCGGGCTTCTGGCGCTGGGCGCGGTGATCGCGATCCTGCCGGCCTTCCTGCCCAACAACTTCTATCTCGACATCGCAATCCTGGCCGGCTTCAACGCCGTGGTCTGCGTCGGGTTGAACCTGCTGATCGGCTATGCCGGGCAGATCAGCCTGGGCCATGCCGGCTTCTTCGGCATCGGCGCCTATGCCTCCGGCGTCCTTGTCGGCACGTACGGCTGGCCGCCGGTCGTGGCGCTGCTGGCCGGCGCCGCCTTCGTCGGGCTGCTGGCCTTCCTGGTCGCCAAGCCGATCCTGCGGCTGAAGGGCCATTACCTCGCCATGGCGACGCTCGGCATCGGCATCATCGTGTCGATCGTGCTGCGCACCGAAAGCGGCCTGACCGGCGGTCCCGACGGCATGATGGTCGAGCCGTTCAGGATCTTCGGCGTCGAGCTGTATGGCGAGAAGGTCTGGTACTGGGTGGTCGGCGTGCTGCTGGTCGGCGTGGTCTGGCTGTCCTTGAACCTGATCGACAGCCCGATGGGCCGTGCGCTGCGCGCCGTCCATGGCTCGGAGGTGGCGGCCGAGGTGGTCGGCGTCGACACCGCCCGCTTCAAGGTGCTGGTCTTCGTGCTGTCGGCGGTGTTCGCCAGCGTGGCCGGCAGCCTGTTCGCCCATTATGCCGGCCTGATCACCCCGGCCAAGGCCGACTTCTTCAAGTCGATCGAGCTGGTGACCATGGTGGTGTTCGGCGGCATGGCCTCGACCTTCGGCGCCGTCGTGGGTGCGGTGGTGCTGACGCTGCTGCCGCAGGCGCTGACGATTTTCCAGGATTACCAGCAGATCGTGCTGGGCGGCATCCTGATGGCGACGATGGTGTTCATGCCCAAGGGGCTGCTTCCCACCCTGGCGGCGCTGATCCCGGCGCGGAGGCGGGCATGAAGATGCTGGCGACCACAGACCTTTCCCCCGATACCACGGCGCAGGCCCGCCGCGTCGGCCCGCCGATCCTGAAGGTGGAGCATCTCAGCCGCGAGTTCGGCGGCGTGCTCGCCATCGGCGATCTCAGCTTCACCATCGCCGCCGGCGACATCCATTCGATCATCGGGCCGAACGGTGCCGGCAAGACCACGCTGTTCAATCTGGTGACCGGCGTCTACAAGCCGTCGGGCGGCCGGGTGCTGTTCGACGGGGCCGACGTTTCGGGCATGGCGCCCTACCGGCTGGCCGCCCGCGGCATGTCGCGCACCTTCCAGAACCTGCAGATCTTCTTCAACATGACGGCGCTGGAGAACGTCATGGTGGGGCGGCACCTGCACCTGAACACCCGGCTGCTGCCGGCGCTGTTCCGCTTCCCGTCGCTGGTGCGCAAGGACCGCGAGGCGAAGGAGCGGGCGGCGCAACTGATGACCGAGGTCGGGCTGGAGAAATACATCGACGCCGACGCCGCCTCCATGCCCTACGGCGCGCTGAAGCGGCTTGAGATCGCCCGCGCGCTGGCGTCGGAGCCGAAGCTTCTGCTGCTGGACGAGCCGGCGGCCGGCCTGAACGCCACCGAAAGCCGCGAGATCGACGAGGTCATCAAGACCGTCGCCGCGACCGGCGTCACCATCGTCCTGGTGGAGCATGACATGAAGATGGTGATGGGCATCTCGCACCGGATCACCGCGCTGAACCAGGGCCGCATGCTGGCCGAAGGCACGCCGCAGGAGGTGGCGGCCAACCCGGACGTCATCGCCGCCTATCTCGGCGCCGCACCGTAAGGAGAGCCCCCATGCTTCTGGAGATCGAGGGCCTCAACAGTCATTACGGCCGCATCCACGCGCTGAAATCGGCCAGCCTGACCGTGCGGGAAGGCGAGCTGGTGGCGCTGGTCGGTGCCAACGGGGCCGGCAAGACGACGCTGCTGCGCACCCTGTCCGGCGTCCATCCCGCCAGCAGCGGGCGCATCACCTTCGACGGCTGCGACATCACCCGGATGAAGGCGTCGCGCCGCGTCGCCGAAGGGGTGGTGCAGGTGCCGGAGGGCCGGCAGCTGTTCGGCCCGCAGAGCGTGGAGGACAACCTTCGCCTCGGCGCCTACCGCCGCGGCAGCGGCAGGCCGGACGACGACATCGACCGCCTGTACGAGATGTTTCCGGTGCTGAAGGTCAAGCGCGACCAGCCCGCCGGCACCCTGTCGGGCGGCCAGCAGCAGATCGTGGCATTGGGGCGCGCGCTGATGGCGAAGCCGCGCGTGCTTCTGCTCGACGAGCCCAGCATGGGGCTGGCGCCGCTGCTGGTCGCGGAGATCTTCGACGCCGTGCAGCGGCTGAAGCGCGAGGGCACCACCATCCTGCTGGTGGAGCAGAACGCCCACGCGGCGCTGGCCATCGCCGACCGCGGCTACGTGATCGAGACCGGCGAGATCGTGCTGAGCGACAGCGGTGCCGCCCTTCTCAGCAATGAACGGGTGCGGCAGGCTTATCTGGGGCTGTGACAGGCTCCGGTACCGGATCGCCGCAAAACCAAGACGGACCCAATCCCGTGAAACTCCACACCTACTTCCGTTCCTCCGCCGCCTACCGCGTGCGCATCGCCCTGAACCTGAAGGGTTTGGCGCCGGACCAGGCCTTCGTTCATCTGCGCAAGGGCGAACAGGCCAAGCCGCCCTATGCCGACCTCAACCCGGAACATCTGGTGCCGGCGCTGGAGGTCGACGGGCCGGACGGGCACCATGTGCTGACCCAGTCGCTCGCCATCATCGAGTATCTCGACGAAACGCGCCCGACGCCCCCGCTGCTGCCGGCCGATGCGCTGGGCCGCGCGCGGGTGCGGGCGCTGGCGCTGGCGATCGCCTGCGACGTCCATCCGCTGAACAATCTGCGGGTTCTGAACCGTTTGAAGACGATGGGCCATAGCCAGGAGGACGTCGACGGCTGGTACCGGCACTGGATCGCCGTCGGGCTGACCGCGCTGGAGGCGCAGCTGGCCGGCGATCCGCGCACCGGGCGCTTCTGCCATGGCGACCAACCCGGGCTGGCCGACATCCTGCTGGTGCCGCAGATGGCGAACGCCCGCCGGCTCGATTGTCCGCTGGAGGACTATCCCACCCTGCTGCGCATCGACGAGGCCTGCCGCGCATTGCCGGCCTTCGCCGACGCCGCTCCGGCCCGCCAGCCTGATGCGGAGGCCTGAACGGCAACCCGCAGGTTCCCACCGCAAGTCCGGCTTTTGTCCCCGCCAGATCACATCACGCCCGATGGTGTTAGCGGTTTCGCGACATCCTTCCGTGGTATAGAGGTAATGGGAGATCGTGTGGGGACGATGGCCGGGTGATGTGGGGCAACTTTTCCTCGATGGCGTATGATCTTGCCGAGAACATCGCGGCGAGCGCCTTCGTCGTCCTTGCCTATACCTTCCTGATCCGCCGGTCCGGCGGTTGCAGCCTGAACACCCGCCAGATCGTCTTCGGGACGGTGATGGCGCTGACCGCCATCTTCTCGATGGTGCATCCGATCCATATCGGGCCCGGCATCTTCATCGACGCCCGGACTCCGCTGATCGGCTTGAGCGCGCTGTTCGGCGGTCCGCTGTCCGCCGCCATCACCGCCGTGACGGTTGCCGGCTACCGCATCTTCCTGGGCGGGGCGGGCATGGAGGCCGGCGTCGCCAATGCGCTGCTGTCCTTCCTGACCGGCGTCGGCTTCGCGCTGTGGGTGAAGCGGCGCGGGGTGGTGCTGGGTGCCGGTCCGCTGCTGGGATTCGGGCTGCTGCTGACGCTGGTGTCGTTGTCGACCCTGCTGCTGCTGCCCACCCTGGACCTGGCGTTGCAGGTGGGACAGCGCACGGCGCCGGCGCTGCTGGCCATCGTTCCGCTCGGCACCCTGTTCCTGGGCGCCCTGCTGCTGCGCGAGCAGCGCCATCACGATGCCGAACAGCGGCTTGGCGAGAGCGAGGCGCGGTACCGCCTGCTGGCCGACAACGCCACCGACATGATCCTGGAGATGAAGGCCGACGGGTCGGTGCGCTACCTGTCGCCGTCGGTGCGCGACATCCTGGGCCACGACCCGGCGGAGATCGTCGGCGTCGCCCCGGCCAACCTGCTGCACCCCGAGGACTTGGAAAGCGCGGCGATCGCCTTCGCCGGCCTGCAGCCGGGATCGCCCCCGGTCACCTTCACGCACCGGCTGCGCCACCGCGATGGCCATTACCTGTGGGTCGAATCCAGCATGCGCCCGACGGTGGGCTCCGACGGGGAGTTCGTGGTGGTCGGCGTCGTCCGCGACGTGACCGAGCGCAAGCGCTATGAGGAGGAGCTGTCCGCCGCCCGCGCCGAGGCGGAGGCGGCCAACCGCGTGAAGTCGGAATTCCTCGCTTCGATGAGCCACGAGATCCGCACGCCGCTGAACGGTGTCATCGGCTTCGCCGACCTGCTGCTTGCCACCGAACTGACCGCGGAGCAGCGCCAGTATGTGGCGCTCCAGCGCGAGGCCGGGCGTGGACTGCTGGCGATCATCGGCGACATCCTTGACTATTCGAAGATCGAAGCCGGCAAGCTGGAACTGGAGGAGCGCCCCTTCGACCTGCACCGGCTTTTGCGTGACTGCCGCGACCTGATGAGCAACGCCGCCTCGCAGAAGGGGCTGTTGCTGCAGCTGTCGCTGGGTGGCACCGTGCCGCGTTTCGTCCGGGGCGACGAGGCGCGCATCCGCCAGATCCTGCTGAACCTCGTCGGCAACGCGGTGAAGTTCACCGAACGCGGGTCCGTGCTGGTGTCGGCCGGGCTTCTGTCGGGGCAAAGCGGTGGAGATAACGGCGGTGATGACGGGGTCGCTCAAGTCCGTCTGGCGGTCAGCGACACCGGCCCCGGCATTCCGGCGGCCGATCAGGCCAACCTGTTCCAGCGCTTCAGCCAGGGCGACCGCTCCACCACCCGGCGCTATGGCGGCACCGGGCTCGGCCTCATCATCTCCAAGCAGCTGTCGGAACTGATGGGGGGGCAGATCGGCGTGCAGAGCAGCCCCGGCGTCGGCAGCACCTTCTGGTTCGAGCTGCCGCTGCCGGTCGCCGCCGCCCCCGGACTGTCCATTGCGGCATCGGAGGGCCAGCGCAACGAGGCCGCGGCGCCGCGCAGCGCCCGCATCCTGCTGGCCGAAGACGTGCCGATGAACCAGATCGTCACCTCCTCCATCCTCTGCAAGGCCGGCCATACGGTCGAGGTGGCGGAGGACGGCATCCTGGCGGTGGAGGCGATGCGCAGGGGCGAGTTCGACCTCGTCCTGATGGACATGCAGATGCCGCGGATGGACGGCTTGCAGGCGACCGCGGCGATCCGTCAGCTTGGCGGGCGGCGCGGGGCCGTGCCCATCATCGCGCTGACCGCCAATGCGCTGGCGGATCAGCTGCAGCTTTGCCTGGATGTCGGCATGAACGACCATGTCACCAAACCGATCGAGCGCGACACCCTGCTATCCGCGGTCGACCGCTGGCTCGACGCCAAGGTGACGGCGGAGCTGTCGGAGGGGGACGGCATGGAAGAGAAAGCGGCGGTTCTGGCCGGGGTGGCGCCGGTGTCCGACAGCGTGCCGGTGCTGAACCGTGCCACGCTGGACACGCTGGCCGATACGCTGGGGGCCGACGTGCTGCCCCGTTTCATCGCCGGGACGCTGTCCGAACTGGCCCTGCGCACCGACCGGATCAGCGAGGCGGAGTCGGCGAAGGCCGCAGCGGCCGACGCCCACGCCATGGTGTCGCTGGCCGGCAATGTCGGCCTGCTGGAGCTGTCGCGCGCCGCCCGCAAGCTTCAGCATGCCTGCGAGCAGCAGCGGCCGGACGTGCCGGTGTTGAAGACCGAACTGCGCGATGCGGTCAACCGCGCCTCCGCCACGCTTCAGGCGGCGCTGCCGACCCTGGGCGTCGCGGTGGAGACGGCGCGCTGAGGCCGTCCCTTACCGGTTGACGATCAGGGCGACGCCGGCGACGGCGACCGCGGCGCCGGCCCAGGCACCAAGTGACGGGCGCTGGCCGGTCAGCAGCCACATCATCGGCAGGATCAGCACCGGGCTGAGCGCCGACAGGGTGGCAACCACCCCGGCATTGCCATGGGCCAGCCCGACCAGCAGCAGGGTCATTCCCAGCCCGACGCCCAGCAGTCCGTTTCCGGCGATCTGCAGCATCAGCTTCGGCGTCAGTCCGCGCGGCACGAGCAGCGCGCCCAACCCACTGCCGACTCCTCCGGCACCCTCCACCGCCGTACCGCCGCGCAGCGCCGACAGGATGCCGATCGCCGTGAACATCAACGCCGCCGTGGTGACCCGCACCGCGGCGGAGGCGACCGGGTCGGCGCCCGCCGCCATCACCGGCTTGGCGATGATCGAGCCGGCGGCCTGTCCGACCGCCGCCAGCAGGCAGACCGACACGCCGGCCAGCAGGCTGCCCTGGATCGCCTCCCAGCTGTGGGTGGAGCCGGAGCGCAGCGCCACCGCCAGCATCACCCCCAGCGTGACCAGCGCCACGCCCAGGACGGTCCAAGGCCCCAGCGCCTCCCCCAGCAGGGCATAGGCGAGCAGGGCGGTCAGCGGCGCGTTGGCGGCGTAGATCACCACGTTGCGGCGCGGTCCCAGCCGGCTGAGCGACCAGAACAGCGCCATGTCCCCGACCACGATCCCCAGCAGCCCCGACAGCGCCAGGGTCAGCGCGGCGCCGGTATCCAGCGTCTGCCAGCCTCCCATCAGCGTGGTGGCGACCAGCAGGGCCGCGGCGACGATGGTCAGGCGGACGCGGTTGAAGGCGATGGAACCCAGCACCCGTACCGGTCCGATGGCGATCAGGCCGCCCGCGGCCCAGCACAGCGCCGCACCCAGGGCGGCCATGTTGGCAATCATGATGGAAATGCGGACCGTTGGTTGAGGATGGGGAGGGGCGAGCAGAAGGACAGGCACTCTACAGCCGCCCCCTGCTGCCTGCGAAATGAGCAAGATGCATGGCCGGGCCGATCTTCCGTCCATCGGCCGGAACCGTGTCCGGTTTCCCGCCGTTGATTCGGTTGAAGCAGTCACCCTGTGGCATGGCCGATCCGAGGAGCACCCGACCGATGCGGACATCTTTCTTCAGGCTTGGCCCCGTCGCCCTCGCCATGGCGACCGGGCTCCTTGCGGTTCAGCCGGCGGCAGCCCAGACCAGTGGAACGACCCCGGCCGGCTGCGGCGCGATGGTGGACCAGTTCGCCGCCGACATGGGCCTGTCGACCGAACCGCCGCCGGTCGCCGTTCCCGGCAGCGGTAACGGCAGCGGGACGCCCGGCCTGTCCGGCTCCACCCCGCGCGACGAGCTGGGGTCGGGCAGCGGCAGCGAGCAGCTGGCCCAGTCCGGCGGGATGGTGGCGCCGCCTGCCGTCGGCGACCGGTCGGTGGTCGAACCGCCGGCCATCGGCAGCAACATGCCGACCGCCCCGTCCGTCACCCCGCAGGCCAATTCGCGCAGCGCGCCTGACAGCGGTCCCGGCGCCTCCGGCGGCGGCGACGGTCTGATGGGGCAGGCGGCACGGAACGCCCAGGTCGAATCGCTGGTCACCGCCGCCCGCAGCGCCGCCCGCGACGGCGACGAGACCCGCTGCATGAACAGCCTGAACGACGCCCGCCGCCTGTCGCGGACCGCCCCCGGCGGGCATGGTGGCTGATCGGGGCGGCCGACGGGACTGAAGCCGATTGCCTGTCAAGGATTTGAGGAACTGCGCATGACCTTCCAGCTTGGACCCTATCCGCCCTCGCCGCCGCGTGAGCCGTCGGTGCCCGACGAACCGATGCCGGTTCCGGGCGATCCGGCGCGCCCGCCGCTGGGGGAGCCGCCGGGACCGATCCCGGTTCCTCCGCGCGAACCGCCGCCGGCGCCCGACCGTCTGATGGACCGTCTGATGGGTTGATTCCCGTCGGCCTGCGCCTGCGGGTGTGATTTCCAGGCCCGTCCGGCGCATTCGGAGCGGTCCCGACTTGCCAAGAGCGCCCGGACGGGCGATGTGTCAGGGGTTGGCGTCCACCGGTCCGCAGATGGGCTGGCAAGGGCGCCGCTTCTGTTTGTCGGAGTTCGGGTTTCCCATGCACAATCAGCCGCCCCGCAGCCACGTCTATCGTCAGCCCAACGTCGTCGCCACCCAGGTGACGGCCACCGTGAAATGGTTCAACCCCGAACGCGGCTACGGCTTCGTCAAGGTCGGCGACAGCGGCAAGGACGCCCTGCTGCCGGCCTCGCTCGTCGTGCCGGCCGGCCACACCACGCTGCCGGACGGCGCCACCGTCGTCGTCGACATCGTCGAGGACCGCAAGGGCCAGCAGGTCAGCGTCCTGCATTCCGTCGACCTCTCCACCGCCGCCCCGGCCCGTCCGCAGGGGCGCGAGCGTGGCTTCGGCGACCGGGGCGACCGCGGGTTTGGCGATCGGGGTGGCGACCGGGGCGGGGATCGCGGCTTTGGCGCGCGCCGCGATGGCGGCGCTCCGCGCGACCGCAATTTCGGTGACCGGGGCGGCTTCCAGGGTCGTGGGCCGGATCGCGGATTCCAGGATCGCGGCCAGGATCGCGGGTATCAGGACCGTGGCGGCCCCCGCCGGCCGCAGCAGGCCAGCGGTCCGACCAGCGAGATGGGCGCCACGGTGAAGTGGTTCAACGGCGGCAAGGGCTATGGCTTCGCTCAGCCGGACGATGGCGGGCGCGACGTCTTCATTCCGGCCCGTGCGTTGGAAAGCGCCGGCCTGCGCGGGCTGGATGACGGGCAGCGCGTGCGCATGACCGTCCGCCAGACCGAAAAGGGCATGGAAGCGGTCAGCCTCAAGGTCGAGTGACCGCTTCGGCCGTCCCGTCAGCTGTTTCCGTCAGCCATCCGATGGGACGGCTGACTGCCCCAGATGCGCCGCCGCTTCCCGCTGGTTGCGGGCGGCGGCGTCATCGGGAACCGCAAGCCCCGCCTCCGGGCTGTTGACGTGGGGGCCGCCGGCATTGCGGCGGTCCTCCTCCTCGATCTCGCACGTTGCCTGCGCCCAATGGTCGAGATGGCGGTGGTCGGGCCGCCCCTCCTCTTCCCAAATCCGATAGGCCCGTTCACGGACGCGGGGGTCGTTCGGACCCAGAATATGTTCCATGATGATCGGTTCCCGATGGTGAAGGGGGGCTGGCCGGATCAGGTCCGGTCCGGCTGGGAGGGGGAGGAAATCCGTTCCAGCGCGTCCTGAACCGCACGGTCGTTCTTGGCATCGGTGGCGAGGTCGCCCAGCGAGACGATGCCGGTCAACCGGTCGTTGCGGTCCACCACCGGCACCCGCCGGATTTGCTGTCCGGCCATCAGCTCGGTCACGCTGCCGACCGGGTCGTCCTCGTAGCAATAGCGGGGATTGGCGGTCATCACCTCCGACACCCTGGTGCGGTCCGGCTGCTTTCCGGCGGAGATCGCACGGACGGTGATGTCGCGGTCGGTGACCACGCCGACCAGATCCCGTCCGTCGCAGACGGGCAGGATGCCGACGTTCAACTGGTCCATCAGCTGTGCGGCCCGGCGGATGCTGTCGTCGGGCCGTACCGTCTGCACGTCGCGGGTCATGATCTCGCGGATTTTCATGCGGGGGCTTCCTGAGGCAATGGCAGCGGGCGCAATGGCGGTGGGCACAGTGGAAGAGGAGCGCGGTACGTCTGTCCCGTTCCCAACAGATGCGCCGTCCCGCCGTCCCGCTCAACCTACCCAGTAGAGTGGATCCACCCCGAAGAGCAGGGGGTGCAGCATCAGCATGCCCCCGTAAGCGGCAAGTCCGCCGGCCAGCCGCGCCGGTCCCATTTCCACCAGTCCACGCAGGGCGCCGCGCCAGCCCTGCCGCCCGGTCAGCGGCAGCAGCGCGGTCTCCGCCCGGAAGGTGCGGCCGGCGGGGCTGCGCCGCAGCACGATCTCGTTCTTCACCAGCGCGAACAGGGCGATGGCCGCCATGGTGCCGAACAGCAGCACGCGGCGCCCATCGCCGGTGGCGTTCAGATGGGCCAGCGCCCACAGCAGCAGCGCCAGACTGCCCGGCGCGCGGGTCAGGCGGTAGATGCCGCGCGGCGGGTTGGGCGCGCTCTGGCTGCCGAAGCGGGTGGTGACGCGGGCGACCAGCAGCAGGAAGACGATGGGCATGACCACCGCCACCAGCGGGGCCGCCCAGTCGAAGGGGGTGAACACCACGTCTCCGCCGTCGGCGGCGCGGTAGGCCAGCACGAACAGGCCCAGCGTCACCAGCGAGCCAAGGGAATGGATCGTCACGAAACCGCCGCGGCCGAGCCGGGCGATCAGGGCGGGCCGCACCCCCGGCCAGGACGGCAGGGCATGGCTGAGGAACAGCAGGGCGGCGGCGAGGGCGAGGGATGCGGTCATGATGGAGACACTAAACCGTGGACGAACGACCGGCGCCTTGACTCCGGTCAAAAGAGCTTGGGGGCAAGGGAACGAAAAACGGGGAACGCCCGCAAGGTCCGCACGGTTCACAAGGGACGGCCTGCCCAGTTCCCCAACCCCGGTTCCCTAACCGTCGTGGACCTTATGACCGAGTGGATCATCCAGATCGTGCAGCAGTTCGGCTATCTCGGCATCTTCCTGATGCTGATCCTGGCCCGCGTGCTGCCGCCGGTGCCGGCGGAGACGGTGATCCCGCTGGCCGGCATGGGAGCCGCGACGGGAGAGTTCAACCTGCTGCTGGTGGCGCTGGCGGCCGGGACGGGCTCCGCCGTGGGGGAACTGGTCTGGTACCTGCCGGCCCACCGGATGGGGCGCGAGCGGTTCGAGGCCTTCCTGCGCCGCCACGGCCACTGGCTGACGGTGAAGCCGGAGCAGGTCCACCGCGCCACCGGATGGTTCGCCCGGCGCGGCGGCGTCGCCGTTCTGCTGTGCCAGCCGCTGCCGGGACTGCGCACGCTGATCTCCGTTCCCGCCGGAGCCTGCGGGCTGCCGATGGGGGTGTTCCTGCTCTATGCCGCCGCCGGAGCGTCGCTGTGGTCGCTGGTGCTGGCCGTCACCGGCTATCTGGTGCGGGTCGGCTTCCCCTGGATCGCCGACTGGATGGTGCCGGGTGCGCTGGCGCTGTTCATCGTCCTGCTGGCCGCCTATGTGCTGCGGCTGGTCCGCCATCGCCGGGAAAGCCGCCGGTCGGCTCGCGGCAGCATTTCACGCAGCGGCGGCTGAGCCCCTGCGGAACCTTCGCCCCGGCTGGTGCGTTGGAGGCGCGAGACGTCCCAAAAGGACATGGCCGTAGGAACAGGGCCCAGGAACCAAGATCCAAGGACCGCGACCCAAGGACCTGACCTCGGCCAGCCCCCGGTTTCCGGCGTGAAGCCCGATCCGAAAGGAACCGACCAGATGACCCGCAAATCCGCAACGACGATCCGGTGGCGTGCCGCCGCCGTTCTGTCGGCGGCGCTCGGCATGGCCGCCTGCGCCACCGACGTGCCGCCGCCCACCGCGCAGCTCGGCGCCGCGTCCCAGGCGGTGCAGGAGGCCGAGCGCGCCAACGCCCTGCAATATGCCCCGGTGGCATTGCAGAGCGCCCGCGACAAGCTGGCCGCCGCCGACAAGGCGATGCGCGCCGATGAGCGTACCCGCGCCCGCCGCCTCGCCGAGGAGGCCCGCGTCGATGCCGAGCTGGCGACCGTGACCTCGCAGCGCGCGGTGACCCAGCAGGCCGCCAGCGCGGTGGCCAAGTCCGCGGTCCCCAACACCCCGCGGTCCGCCGCCGCGCCGAATGTGGCTCCGGTCTACAGTGGTTCGACCCTCGGCAGCACGCCGCCGTCCGATCCCAGCGGTTCGAGCTACCCGTCCCCGTCCGCCGTTCCGCCGGCGCCGGCCGGCTCCCTCGGCACGATCAACGGGACCAGCGCCGGCAACAGCTGGGGCTACAGCTATCCGGAGGTCCGTCAATGACCGCGCTCGCTCCCCGCACCATTCTTGTCCTTGCGGGTCTCGGCCTCGGGCTGGCCGGTTGTGCCACCCAGCCGACCGACAGCGCCGCCCTGACCCAGGCGCGCCAGGATTACAGCCTTGCCGCCGCCAACCCGCAGGTCGCCGGCAATGCTCCGTTGCAGCTGCGCGATGCCGAGCAGGCGCTGCGACGCGCCGAGGCGATGCGCGACCAGGGCGCCGACGCCGCCGAGGTGGACCATCAGGCCTACATCGTCAGCCGCCGGGTGCAGATCGCCCAGGAGACGGCCGGGGTGAAGGGCGCCCAGACCGTGGTCGCCAACGCCGACACCTATCGCCTGCAGGCGCGTAACACCGAGCTTGAGCAGCAGCTGCGTGACCTTCAGGCGCAGCGGACCGAGCGCGGTCTGGTCATGACGCTGGGCGACATCCTGTTCGCCACCGGCCGGGCGGAGCTGACCCCCGGCGCCTACGAGCGCATCGAACGGCTCGCCCAGTTCCTGCAATCCCAGCCCGGCCGCACCATCCGGATCGAGGGCCACACCGACAGCACCGGCAGCGACACCACCAACCTGCGCCTGTCGGAAGCCCGCGCCAATTCCGTCCGCGACGCCCTGACTGCCCGCGGCGTCTCGCCGTCCCGCATCGTCACCCAGGGCATGGGCGAGGCGCAGCCGGTGGCGAGCAACGGCACCGACGCCGGCCGCCAACAGAACCGCCGCGTCGAGATCGTCATCTCCGACGACGGCAGGGTCGCCGAGACGCGATAAGGCCCGAAGGCCGGGTTTTGTCGACTTTTCGCTGCCGATTTCCAAAAAAGCACGGGCACCGACCGAGATCATGACCGGATTGCCCTGTTCTAACCCATGAAAGACGCGAAACCCCGGCCGGACGCCGCATTGCGGCTCCGGATATGGCCTCCGTCCCGTTCCAAAGACGCCCAAACGCGAGGCGTTGCCACCATGCAAGGAGTTCGAGGATGCGTAACCTGATGATCGGTGCCGTTTCGGCGGTTCTCCTGATGGCTGCCCCGGCCATGGCCCAGACCGCTCAGCAAGCCAATCCCGGCACCCTCAAGGGCAGCGGCGCCTACGCCACCAGCCCGAGCGCCGGCAGCACCAACGTCGGCCCGGACGGTGTCGTCCATACCCCGCCGGGCGCCACCACCTCGCCGTCGGCCGGCTCCACGACCGGCGGTACCGGCACGTCCGGTTCGACCGGCACCTCCGGCAGCACCATGTCCGGTTCCTCGACTTCGCCGGTGCCGGGTGTGACCACCGCGCCGTCGGGCATGGGCAACAACACCGGCAGCAACATCCCGCGCGACAACCAGACGGCCACCGGCACCCACTGCCCGCCGGGCACCCCGAACTGCGGCCCGGACAACGGCGGCAGCCAGTAACACCCCTGTTGCGGCAAAATTGCGGGCGCCCCGGAGCCATCCCTCCGGCGGCGCCCGCGTCGTTTTGACCGTCATGATGTGCCACCGTCATGATGTGCCGAGGTGTGGCCGCTATAGGGCGAAGCGCCGGAAAGGTCAGCCGGGGGCGCGGAGCGTGTGGTGCGGCGAGGCCTCCGCGAAATCATCCAGCGGCGCGGTGCCGGCGGCGGTGGCGACCAGACGGCGGAACAGCGCCTGTTGCCGGCTGTCGGTGACCAGATATTCCGGATGCCACTGCACGCCGATCAGGAAGGGCTCTTCCGGCGCCTCGATGCCCTGGACGACGCCGGCGCGTTCGCGGGCGACGACGCGCAACCCGTCGCCGACACGGTCGACCGACTGGTGGTGCAGGGCGTTCACCCGGCATTCGGCGATGCCGAGGATGCGGTAGAGCCGGCTGTCCGGCTCGATCCGGATGCGCTTGCGCGGCAGCACGGTGCGCATGTGCGGCGCTTCCTCGTACACCTCATGGATGTCGACGTGCAGCGAGCCGCCGCGGTGGACGTTGATCATCTGCGAGCCGCGGCAGATGCCCAGCACCGGCAGCGCGATCTTCGCGGCGCAGTCCAGCGCCCGCATCTCCAGCCGGTCGCGTTCGGGATCGATGCGGATCTGCGGGCGGGCGGATTCGCCGTAGAGCGAGGCGTCGATGTCGTCGCCGCCGCCGACGACCAGCGCATCGAGACGGTCGATGGGAAAGGGGGCGTCGGCCGTGATGCGGACCGACGACGCGCCGGCCCGCCACAGGGCCAGCCGGTTGGCCATGGCGGCGATGCGGCTGCCATGGATCGAGGCGGTGATGCCGACCAGCGGCCGGGACCTGCCGACGATGGCTGCCATGGAGAACTCCTTCGGAAAGCTCCTTCAGCCGGCCTGACGGGTCGGGCCGCCGGCTTCCTCGTCCGGCCCGGCAATGCCCTGAATGGCTGGATGAATGCCCGGATTGGCGGCCAGCACCGCGTCGATGCGCCCGGCCCAGCCGTCCAGCTGCTGCGCCTCGGCCGCCCGGCGGTAATCGGTGCCGAGACCGTCCAGCAGGGCGCGGTCGGCGGCCAGCCGCTCCACCGCCACCCAGCGGTTCCAGTCGGCGGCGAGCGACCAGCCGGGATCGCTCAGCCGCGCGTTGGGCAACCGGTAATGGAAGGTCGGGCGCGGGCGGACATGCGGATCCTCCAGCGTCGAAGCCAGCCGGTCGCGGTCGAGATGGGCGAACAGCGGGAACAGGTCCAGCTCGCGGTTGCGGGTGGGGTTGTCGGCCAAGTAATCGTCGATCAGCCCGCCCAGCTCGGGGCGATAGGCGGGATCGACCACCTTGGCCGCATAGGGTGTCGGGAAGGCGGCGATGAAGCCGGACAGGCGCCGGGTGACGTCGACCCGGATTTCCCGCCGCAGCCAAGGGGCCAGCAGCAGGAAGGCCTTCAGCGTGTCCAGCAGGTAATCGTCGTCGGTCCGCGCCACCTCCGGATTGAAATGCAGGCCGAAGGCGAACAGCGGGCTTGCCTCCGTCCCCGCCGCGCCCAGCGCGCGCAGGCGGGCGACCATCTCCTCCAGCTCCGGCATCTGCTCCACCGTCACCGGCGGGGCGGCGATCTCGAAGGGCATCACCAGACTGCCGATGTTGCCCCAGAGCGGCCGCAGCGGGTCGAGGATCGCATTCCCCCCCTTGCCCTTGTGGGCGGAGCGCATATCCAGTTCCACGGTGAAGTCGCCAAGCCGGGTGTCCGTCACCAGACACCGATGCGGGTTCTCGACGGTGACGGTGCCGCCGAACAGCCGGTGCACGCAGGCGGCTGCCGACGGCGCGTCCAGATCGGCGAATTCAAGTTCCACCCCCACGCGGCGCGGCGTGCCCTGGGACGTGGTGCGGAGCGGGGGGAGGAGGAAGGGTGTGGTCATTGCAAGGCTTCAACAGCCGACGCCCCATGCTGTTCCCGTCTTTGCCCCCACGCAGAACCGCAGGTGCGAGACAAGTCCAGGAACGCCGCAATGACAACAAGGCAAGCAAGTGGGGCAGGCATACCCCTTTCGTCCATAGCCGCTCGATGGTGGTATGTTCTGGTTTTTGATGTAAATGCTCTGTGGCGGCCAGAAATTTTGGAGAAGACATCCGTGATTGGCTCAGGTTCTTCGCGCTGTCCTGGCTCATTCTTTTTCAAATTAACCGGCGCTTAACCATAAGTGCGATAGCGATGGGCATGCCGCATTCAGGCATGCCGCAGGGTGGAGCATCTGGCGTTCCATCCGGTCGGTTTCGCGGAGGAGCCTCGTCCACGCCATGACCCTTCTGGCACGCCTCTTCATCCTGGTCCTGCTCGCGGTTCTGCCGGCGATCGGCATCCAGATCTACAGCGTGCTCGAACAGCGGGCGGAGCGCGAGGGAGAGGTGACGCTCCAGGCCGAACGGCTTCTGCGGCAGGTGGAAAGCGAGCATTTCCGCCTGATCGACAGCGCCCGCCTGATGGTCACCGCGGTGACCGAGGCGCAGTTCCTCCGCCGGGGCGAGATCGACAGCTGCCAGAACTATCTGGAACGGCTGGCCACCCGCTCCGCCGACTACCGTACCCTGTCGATCACCGATGCCGACGGGCGCATCCTGTGCAGCGCCGACCCGTCGCGCGTCGGCTCCTCGTTGGGCGCACAGCCGCATTTCCGCAGGGCGATGGCGCAGGGGCGTTTCGCCGTCGGCGAGTGGACGATCACCCATTCCGGTGCCGACGGCGGCGAGCTGCCGGTCGCGGCCCCCTATTCCGACAGCAATGGCCGGCGGGGCGGTGTGGTCGCCCTGTCGCTCGACGTGCAGCGGCTGTCCGCCATCTTCGCCGCCCGTCCGATGCCGGAGAACACCAGCCTGACCGTCGCCGACCGCGCCGGCACCATCCTGGTGAAGTTGCCGGGCACCCAGGGCCGTGCCGGCGAACGGCTGCCGGACGGCTATCTGGGGCTTCTGGCGGAGCGGGAGACCGGCGTGACCATGCTGCCCGGGCTGGACGGCGTGTCGCGCATCCTGGCCTTTTCGCCACCGTCTGCCGGCATCCGCGACCTGTTCATCAGCATCGGCGTCGATCGTGGCGCTGCCATGGGGGTGGTGGACCGGGCGACCCGCGACGGGCTGCTGATGACGCTGTCCGGCTTTCTGGTCGCCGCCGCAGCAGCCTGGATCGGCGGCACCCTGTTCATCCGCCGCCCGGTCGATGCACTGGTCTGCGCCGCCCGCGACTGGAGCGAGGGCAAGACCGCCACCCGCGTCAAGCTGTCCGACCGCTCGTCGGAGATCGGCCAGCTCGGCCACGCCTTCGACATGATGGCGGACCGGCTGGAGGCGCGCGAGGCGGCGCTGCGTCAGTCCGAAGGGCACATCCGCGCCGTGCTGGATGCGCTGCCGGCCTATGTCGGCGTGCTGACGCCGGACGGGGCGGTGGCCCAGGTCAACCGCGCCGCCGCCGATGCCGCCGGGCTGCCGGCCGCGCGCATCATCGGCCGCCCCTTCGACGAGATCTGCTGGTTGTCCTTCGACGAGGCCGGGCGTGAGCGCCTGCGTCAGGCGCTGGCGCTGGGAGCTGGTGGGCGATCCTCCCGCTTCGACGCCGGGCTGCGCGTCTCGGGCGCGCGGGATAGCGCGCCCCGTGAGATGACGGTGGATGTCAACCTGACGCCGATGGTCGATGGCGACGGCCATGTCACCCATCTGATCGCCACCGGCATCGACATCACCGAGCGCAAGCGCACCGAGGAGGCGCTGCGCGTCGCCGAGGAACGCGTGCGCACCGGCCTGCGCAATTCCGGCGTGGTGGTGTTCAACCAGGACCTGGAGCTGCGCTACACATGGGCCCATTCGGAATGGCTCGGCTTCGCGCCCGACGCCCTGATCGGCCGCACCGACGCCGACCTGTGCAGCCAGCGCGAGGATGCTGACGGGATGATGGCGCTCAAGCGCCGGGTGATGGAGAGCGGCGTCGGCGCCCGCGAAGAGGTACGCATCCGTTGCAAGGGCGAGGATCGCTTCTTCGACCTGACCGTCGACCCGCTGCTCGATCCGTCCGGCCGCCCCTCCGGCCGGGTGGAGGGCGTCACCTGCGCCGCCGTCGAGGTCACCGACCGCAAGAAGGCCGAGGCCGAGCTGCACCGCGCGCGGGAGGAGGCCGATCAGGCCAATGACGGCAAGTCCAAGTTCCTCGCCGCCGCCAGCCATGATCTGCGCCAGCCGGTGCAGTCGCTCTATCTCTTCACCGCCGCGCTGAGCGACCGGTTGCAGGGTCATACGGCGCTGCCGATCCTCGACAACATCCGCCAGGGCCTGGACACGCTGAAGAGCCTGCTGGACGGTCTCCTGGACATGTCGCGGCTGGAATCCGGCAAGATCGTCGCCACCCCGGTCGAGGTGCGGCTGAACCAGCTGCTTGGCCGGCTGGTCGCCGAATATGGACCGCGCGCCGCCCAGAAGGGGTTGGTGCTGCGCGCCGTGCCGACCCGCGCCTGGGTCCGCACCGATCCGGCCCATCTGGAGCGGATCCTGCGCAACCTCGTGGAAAACGCGCTGCGCTACACCAGCAGGGGCAAGGTGCTGCTGGGCTGCCGCCGGACGCCGTCGGGCATGCGGGTGGAGGTGTGGGACACCGGCGCCGGCATCCCCGCCGACCGGCTGGAGGACATCTTCGAGGAGTTCACCCAGCTGGGCGAGCGCAGCGAACGTGGCCTCGGCCTGGGTCTCGCCATCGTCAAGCGCCTGTCGCGACTGTTGGGCCATCCGGTGACGGTGCGCTCGTGGGAAGGCAAGGGCTCGGTCTTCGCGGTGGAACTGCCGCGGGTCATTCTGGGCAACGCGCGTCCGGCCAGCGGCACCGCCGCCGCCGCGGCGACGCTGGCGCGCCGGTCCATCGTCAATGATGCGGTCGCCAATGATGCGGCCGCCAACGAGGCCGCGAACGACCGGGGGCGGGCGATCAGCGCCATCGCCAGCGCCTTCGGCGGTGGGCGGAGCGGAGGGACGGCCATGAAGACGGCTGCTGCCGCGCCCGTCGTGGCGCCCCCGGCCACGGGCGGCTCCGACAAGGGCATGGTACTGGTGATCGACGACGAGGCGATCATCCTGCTCGGCCTCAAGGCGATCCTGGAGGGCTGGGGCTATGACGTGCTGACCGCCAAGTCGGGCGATCAGGCGCTGGAACGGCTGCGCGCCGATGGCCGCTGCCCGCAGATCGTGCTGGCCGACTACCAGCTCCAGCAGGGCCGCACCGGCCCGGAGGCGGTGAGCGCCGTCCAGACCATGCTGGGCCAGTCGGTTCCCGGCATCATCCTGACCGGCGACACCAGCAGCGAGCGCCAGGAGGAGGCCGAGCGCCGCGGCTTCCGTATCCTGCACAAGCCGGTTTTCCCCAACGACCTCCGTCGCATGATGGCGAGCGCCGGCGCGGCGTAAAGCGCCGGCTTCGGTAGCGCCGACAGCGAAAAGGGCCGCTCCCCACCGGGAAGCGGCCCTTGTCCCATCCGAAGTCCGGCAGCCTTACTTCGCCAGATTCCGCAGCACGAAGTTCAGCACGCCGCCGTTCCGGTAATACTCCACTTCGTCCAGCGTATCGATGCGCAGCAGCAGCGGGTAGGTCTCCGTCTTGCCGTCGGCGCGGGTCAGGGTCAGGGTGACGTCCTTGCGCGGACACAGATCCTGTTCGATCCCGTCGATGTCGAAGCGTTCCGACCCGTCCAGCTTCAGATCGGCACGGGTGGTGCCGTCCTTGAACTGCAGCGGCAGGATGCCCATCCCGACGAGGTTGGAGCGGTGGATGCGCTCGAAGCTCTCGGCGATCACCGCGCGGATGCCCAGCAGCTTGGTGCCCTTCGCCGCCCAGTCGCGGCTCGACCCGGTGCCGTATTCCTTGCCGGCGACCACCACCAGCGGCACGCCTTCGTCGGCGTAGCGCATGGCGGCGGTGTAGATCGGCAGCCGTTCGCCCGACGGGTAATGCCTGGTCTCGCCGCCTTCCACGCCGGGGATCAGCTCGTTGCGGATGCGGATGTTGGCGAAGGTGCCGCGCATCATGACTTCATGGTTGCCGCGGCGGGCGCCGTAGCTGTTGAAGTCCTGCGGACGGACCTGATAGCTCAGCAGATACTCGCCGGCCGGGCTGGTCTTCTTGATCGAGCCGGCGGGGGAGATGTGGTCGGTGGTGATCGAATCGCCCAGCACCGCCAGCGCCCGCGCGCCGCGCACGTCCGACATCGGGTCCGGCGTCTTGGTCAGGCCGCTGAAGAAGGGAGGCAGCTTCACATAGGTGGAGCCGTCCTGCCACTGGTAGGTCTGGCCCTCCGCCGTGGCGATGGTCTGCCACTGCTCCGGACCCTTGAAGACGTCGGAATAGCGGCTGCGGAACATCTCGGCGGTCAGCGAGGCGTCGATGGCGTCCTGCACCTCGCGGTTGCTCGGCCAGATGTCCTTCAGATAGACCGGCTGGCCATCGCTGCCGGTGCCGATCGGGTCCTTGGTCAGATCGATGTTCAGGTTGCCGGCCAGTGCGTAGGCGACGCAGAGCGGCGGCGAGGCCAGATAGTTGGCGCGGGTGTGCGGGTTGACACGGCCCTCGAAATTGCGGTTGCCCGACAGCACGGCGCCGACCACGAGGTTGCCTTCCTCCACAGCCGCGGCGATGGCGTCCGGCAGTGGGCCGGAGTTGCCGATGCAGGTGGTGCAGCCATAGCCGACGATGTTGAAGCCGATGCGGTCCAGATAGGGTTGCAGTCCGGCCTTGGCGAGATAGTCGGTGACCACCTGGGAGCCCGGCGCCAGCGAGGTCTTGACCCACGGCTTCTGCGCCAGCCCCTTCTCCACCGCCTTCTTGGCCAGCAGGCCGGCGGCGACCAGCACCGCCGGGTTGGAGGTGTTGGTGCAGGACGTGATGGCGGCGATGACGACGGCCCCCTGTTCCAGGCTGTAGTCGGCGCCCTTCACCGGAACCGCCTTCTTGGGGTCGTCGGCCTTGTAGGCCTCGGTCATGTCCTTGGCGAAGCCCTGTGCCACCGCCGACAGGGCGACGCGGTCCTGCGGCCGCTTGGGCCCGGCAAGCGACGGCTCGACCGTGCCCATGTCCAGCTCCAGCACGTCGGTGAAGACCGGATCGGGGCTGTTCGGCTCGCGCCACATACCTTGTGCCTTGGCATAGGCCTCGACCAGCGCCACGCGGTCGGGATCGCGGCCGGTGAAGGTCAGGTAGCGGATGGTCTCGGCGTCGATCGGGAAGATGCCGCAGGTGGCGCCATATTCCGGCGCCATGTTGCCGATGGTGGCGCGGTCGGGCAGCGTCATGCTGTCGAGGCCCGGCCCGAAGAACTCGACGAATTTGCCGACCACGCCCTTCCTGCGCAGCATCTGGGTGACGGTCAGCACCAGATCGGTGGCGGTGGTGCCCTCCCTCAACCGGCCGGTCAGCTTGAAGCCGACGACCTCGGGGATCAGCATGGAGATCGGCTGACCCAGCATCGCGGCCTCCGCCTCGATGCCGCCGACGCCCCAACCGAGCACGGACAGGCCGTTGACCATGGTGGTGTGGCTGTCGGTGCCGACCAGCGTGTCGGGATAGGCCACCGGCTTGCCCGACGGGTCATTGTCGGTCCAGACGACCTGCGACAGGTATTCGGTGTTGACCTGATGGCAGATGCCGGTGCCCGGCGGCACCACGCGGAAATTGTCGAAGGCCTTCTGGCCCCAGCGCAGGAAGGCGTAGCGTTCCAGGTTGCGCTCGAACTCCAGGTCGACATTCTTCTGGAAGGCGTCGGCGCCGCCGAAGTAATCGACCATCACCGAATGGTCGATGACGAGATCGACCGGCACCAGCGGGTTGATCTTCGTCGGGTCGCCGCCCAGCGACGCCATCGCCTCGCGCATCGCCGCCAGATCGCAGACCGCCGGCACGCCGGTGAAGTCCTGCATCAGCACGCGGGCCGGGCGATAGGCGATTTCACGGTCGGACCGCTTGTCGACCAGCCATCGGGCCACCGCCTTCACGTCCTCGACGGAGACGGTGCGCCCGTCCTCGAACCGCAGCAGGTTTTCCAGCAGCACCTTCATCGAGAACGGCAGCCGCGACAGATCGCCGAGACCCGCCTCCTCGGCGGCCTTCAGGCTGAAATAGTCGTAGCTCTTGCCGCCCGCGCTGAGCGAGCGGCGGGTCTTGAGCGAGTCCTGACCGGTGAAGGTGGTCACGGGAAGCCTCCTTGGCGATTGGGTCTGGCGTGCGCCTTGGGCGGCGCTTGGGAGAGTGCTTCGGTTACGGTTCAGGTGATGACGGTCCGCAGGACGATCGGTCAAATGACCTGAGGATCATCCAAAAGACTGAGGCAGCCCCGTGGGCGCCCGCAAGTCATGCAGGCAAGATGTAGGGCGAGGCCCCCGGCAGATCAAACGCATGGCTCCAAGAAAGCACGAACATAGGCGGGGCATGGATTGCAGTGCCGCAGCCCGCCTTGCGGGCGGCGGCGGTCCGTTCCCCTCGATCATGCTATGACGTCTCCGGGGGTTCCTTCTTTACTCATATGAACATTGGGAAGGTGTTACGCCGGTTTCATCGCCACATAGCGGACGAAGCGCAGGCCACTGCCCAGAACCCGCAGCCGCGCCCACCACAGCGCCAGTTCGCGCTTCAGCGCCGCCAGTACCGGGGCGGGCGGCACGGCGGCGGCCAGCGTGTCAGCCAGCTTCCTTACCCGGTCGATGATGTGGCGACGGTGCAGCTGGGTCAGATCCTCGCTGATGCGGAGGTCCAGGTTGCGCTGGGTCAGTTCGTCGGCCATGCGGGTGGCGGTCCAGGGATAGACCTCCATAGGTTCCTCATCCCGCCAGCCGTTCCAGCTGTCCCAGGAACCGGGGGTGCCGTCGATCACGTAATCGAACAGGGCGATGCCGCCCTTGGGCTTCACGCAGTCGCCGAGGCGATCGAGGAAAAGATCCTTGTCGCGCACGCGGTGGACGATACGGTCGGCCATCACGAGGTCGAAACTGCCGGCCTGATTGAAATGCTCCGGGTCGTAATGGGTGATGGGCGCCTTTTTCGACAGCCCCAGCGCCTTCGACCGGTCCATCGCCAGCTTCGCCAGCAACGGCGACGGCTCCAGCCCGGTTACCCAGGTGTCGCAGTTTTCCACCAGCGCGCGGGCTGTGCCGCCCAGGCCGGCCGACAGATCCAGCACGCTTTTGGCCGGGTTCAGCCCGAAGGAGCGGACGGAGTCGACCATCCAGGACGCCTCCTCCGGCCCGGTCATGTCCTGACCCCAGAGAAGCTGCGCCCCCTCGCTGCGCGCGGGCGACCAGACCGGCTCGCCATGACGGTCGAGCTGCATCAACGCCAGCCGGTCCAGTTCCGGATTTCCGCCGGTCAGGGCCGGGTCCGGGGGCGTGTCTGGTGACGCGGTCGCGCTCGGTGGGCCCGAAAGGGAAGCCGTACCGACCGCGTCCACTGGTCCGGGGTGGCGGCGGCCTGCCTGATTATACGGGGCCAAGTTACGCAGGTCAGGCCGGGTCGAAACGCGGGGCAGGCGGGACAGGTCATAGCCTTCCCACCAGGCGGCCAAACGGATGCGCCAGTCGGGGTTACGCCACCGCTCCAAATCCTGCGGACTGATCTGCGGAACCACGCATCTGCCCTTTCCAGGTCAATCGGCGAACCGGCAATCTACCACTTTCGGATATGACATCGACATTCGGCGCCGTGATTTAGAAGTAGGGTCAGCTGATTTGTCTGTCAAGAAACCATTATTTAACGATTTCATCTTCGTTTTCGTCAATTGTCGGAAAATTTTACCGGTTTTTGTCTGTCCGCCTGCTGGGTGTGCCCATTGCGGCAACCGGGACGCCTCCCTATACTCCGGTCGCAACCGACGGAGGGGCGACGCGTGCCGATCGAAACCGGTGATCCCACCGGCAATCCCTGGACCGTGCTGACCAGCACGATGAAATACGAGAACGCCTGGATGGAGGTGGTCGAACACAAGGTTCTGACCCCGAAGGGCGCCCCGGGCATCTATGGCGTCGTCCATCCCCGCAGCCTCGCCACCGGCGTGGTGCCGATCCACGACGACGGCACGGTGACGCTGGTCGGCCAGTATCGCTTCCCGCTGAAGCAATACAGCTGGGAAATCCCGGAAGGCGGTGGGCGCAAGGGCGTGGAGCCACAGGAATCGGCAGCGCGCGAGTTGCGCGAGGAGACCGGCTTGACGGCGCGGCGCTGGATGCCGTTGATGAAGCTGCACCTGTCGAACTGCATCACCGACGAGGTCGCCCACACCTTCGTCGCCTGGGATCTGGAGCAGGGCGAGTCCGCCCCTGACGAGACCGAGGTTCTGGCGGTGCGCCGTGTGCCCTTCGCCGAGGTCATCGACATGGTGCTGGCCGGCGCCATCAGCGACGCCATGGCGGTGGCCAGCCTGTTGAAGCTGCGGGTGCTGGCGGCGGAAGAGGCGCTGCCCGAGGATCTCGCCCGCCTCATCCGTTCCTGACCTGCCTGCCTGAACCCCAGTTCGCGGACCTCCATGACCGTCATTTCCGGCCACGCCGTTGCCATCGATTTCGAGACCGCCAACGAGACCCGCACCAGCGCCTGCTCCATGGGTGTCGCCTGGATCGAGAACGGCCGCGTGGTCGGGACGGAGGAGCATCTGATCCGCCCGCGTGAACTGCGCTTCAACTCCTTCAACAGCGCAATTCATGGCATCCGCCCGGAGGATGTCGCCGACGCCCCCGAATTCCCGGAAGTGTGGGCGGCGTTGCGCGAGCGGGTGCAGGGCCGGCTGATCCTGGCCCACAACGCCGCCTTCGATATCAGCGTGCTGCGCCATACCCTGAGTGATTACGGGCTGGACTGGCCGGCTTGCGACTATCTCTGCACCGTCGTGATGGCGCGGCGGGCCTGGCCGACGCTGACCGCGCACCGGCTGAACCATCTGGCCGATTTTCTGGGGATCGCCCTGGACCACCACCATGCCGGTAGCGACGCCGAGGCCTGCGGCCGCATCGCGCTGGCCGCGGCGCAGGAGATGGGGCTGCGCGGCTTCGGCGAAATCCATCGCACGGGGATCAATCCCGGCCGGATCGCTCCGGGCGGTTACAGCCCGTGCAAGGGCGGCAAGGCGCCGCCGCGCCGCCCGCGCGTGGTGGCGTGACGGGTCGGCGTCAGCCGGCGCTTTCCCGCCGGCTTCCCCCGCGTTCAAATTTTTGCGGTCGGCTTCACGCTTCAAATCGATTCCGATTTTTCGCGATCCGATCTAGGCTCCCGCTCCACCATATCGAGGAGCGAACCGCATGCTGTTCATGTTCCATTGCGTCGACAAGGCTGGTGCCGCCGATGTCCGCGTCGCCAACCGCGCCGAGCATCTGGCCTATCTGGAAGCCAACGCCGACCGCCTTTTCGCCGCCGGGCCGCTGCTGTCCGACGATCAGAGCGGCATGGTCGGCAGCCTGCTGATCGTCGAGTGCGCCGATGCCGCCGCCGCCCAGGATTTCGCTGCCGGCGACCCCTATGCCAAGGCCGGCCTGTTCGACAGCGTGACGATCCGGCCCTGGCGCCGCGTCTACCCCAAGGCCTGAGCGGGAGAGCGACGGCGATGGCCTACTGGCTGGTGAAATCCGAGCCGTTCAAATATTCCTGGGACCGCATGGTCGCCGATGGCCGGACCCATTGGGACGGCGTGCGCAATTACCAGGCATCCAACAATCTGAAGGCGATGGAGGTGGGCGACCGCGCCTTCTTCTATCACTCCAACGAAGGGCTTGAGATCGTCGGCATCGTCGAGATCGTCCGCACCTATTACCCGGATCCCAGCGACGAGTCCGGCCGTTTCGGCATGGTCGACGTGGCGCCGGTGATGCCGGTGAAGACGCCCGTCACGCTGAAGCAGATCAAGGCCGATCCGCTGTTGCAGTCGATGGCGCTGGTCCGCCAGTCGCGCCTGTCGGTCTGTCCGGTCAGCGATGACGAGTGGGCGCGGGTGTGCGATCTGGCGGGGGTCGGGGTGCCAGCCTGACGGCCGTGTGGGGTGAGGTCACACTCGCCCCACCCACCTTGCACCTGATCGAAAACTTACTCCGCGGCGTCCTGCATCGCCGCGCGGAAATCGTTGGTCGCCTGCATCATGCGCCGGGCGATGTCCGCTACGCCCGCGGCGGAGATGGCGCCCACGGGGCTGCCGAGCGCCCGCAGCGTGGTGTCGATGGCCATCAGGCTGGTGCGGTCGGCCAGTTCGGCGAGGCGGTCATTGCGGTCGCCGGTATCCGGAAGATCGTCCGCGTTCGTAATTCTGGGCATTGCGATCCTTGCCGCCGATGATCGTTACCGTAATGCAGCAACTCTATAGCTGCCCGTCGGTTAAGGTCGGGTTAAGCAGGGGATCGTCCGTTACAGGATCGACATCGCCGCATGTTGCGCCGCGGCGCGGCGGATGGTCGCGGCGGCTGAACAGGACATCTCCGGCCTGACGGGCAGGAGATCCTGTGTGCGTTGGTATGCTTGGGGAAGAAACAGTCTCGCGCTGCAAAATCAGCGACACAATCCTCCTTTGGTCGGGGGGCCTGCGGGGGCCGATTTGCTTGTTCGTCCCGCAACTTGTGTGGATAATGCCGCTCAATTCCGGGCGGCGGCCCGCCGCCCTCCAATCATCTTCCGGCCAATTCGGAAGCACCACGGGGGAATCGCACTCATGACCGACAACAGCTTCTTTCCGGTGAAGCCCGAGATCGCGGCGACCGCCCACGTGAATGCGGAAGCCTACGCCCGCATGTACGAGCAGTCGGTCAAGGACCCCGAGGCGTTCTGGGGCGAGCAGGGCAAGCGGCTCGACTGGATCAAGCCCTACAGCAAGGTGAAGGACGTCAACTTCAACGACGACGTCCATATCCGCTGGTTCCACGACGGCACGCTGAACGTTTCCGCCAACTGCATCGACCGTCACCTGGCGACCCGCGGCGACCAGACCGCGATCCTGTTTGAAGGCGACGACCCCGGCGTTTCCAAGGCCATCACCTACAAGGAACTGCACGAGAAGGTCAGCCGGCTGGCCAACGTGCTGAAGAAGAACGGCGTCAAGAAGGGCGACCGCGTCACCATCTATCTGCCGATGATCCCGGAGGCCGCCTACGCGATGCTGGCCTGCACCCGCATCGGCGCCATCCACTCCATCGTCTTCGGCGGCTTCTCGCCCGACAGCCTGAAGGACCGCATCGTCGACTGCGACAGCCACTTCGTCATCACTTCGGACGAGGGCCTGCGCGGCGGCCGCAAGGTGCCGCTGAAGGCCAACGCCGACAAGGCGGTGGCCGGCGCGCCGATGGTCAAGCATGTGCTGGTCGTCAAGCACACCGGCGGCAACGTCGCCTGGACCGAGGGCCGCGACCTCTGGTACCACGAGGAGATGGAGAGCGTCTCCGCCGACTGCCCGCCGGAGGAGATGAGCGCCGAGGATCCGCTGTTCATCCTCTACACCTCCGGTTCCACCGGCAAGCCGAAGGGTGTGCTGCACACCACCGGCGGCTATCTCGTCTATGCGTCGATGACCCACCAGTATGTCTTCGACTACAAGGACGGCGAGGTCTACTGGTGCACCGCCGACGTGGGCTGGGTCACGGGCCACAGCTACATCGTCTACGGCCCGCTCGCCAACGGCGCCACCACGCTGATGTTCGAAGGCATCCCGACCTACCCGGACGTCTCGCGCTTCTGGCAGGTGATCGACAAGCACAAGGTCAACATCTTCTACACCGCCCCGACCGCGATCCGCTCGCTGATGCGTGAAGGCGAGGGCCCGGTGAAGAACACCTCGCGCGCCTCGCTCCGCGTGCTGGGCTCGGTCGGCGAGCCGATCAATCCGGAAGCGTGGCTGTGGTACTACAACGTGGTCGGCGATGCCCGCTGCCCGATCGTCGACACCTGGTGGCAGACGGAGACGGGCGGCATCCTGATCACCCCGCTGGTCGGCGCCATCGGCCAGAAGCCGGGCTCGGCGACCAAGCCCTTCTTCGGCGTCCAGCCGGTCGTCGTCGACAATGAAGGCCAGATCCTGGACGGCGAGACCGAAGGCAACCTCTGCATCGCCGACGCCTGGCCCGGCATGATGCGCACGGTCTATGGCGACCACGAGCGCTTCGTCCAGACCTACTTCTCGACCTTCCCGGGCAAGTACTTCACCGGTGACGGCTGCCGCCGCGACGCCGACGGTTATTACTGGATCACCGGCCGCGTCGACGACGTCATCAACGTGTCCGGCCACCGCATGGGCACCGCCGAGGTCGAAAGCGCGCTGGTCGCCCACCCGAAGGTCGCCGAGGCCGCGGTCGTCGGCTATCCGCACGATCTGAAGGGCCAGGGCATCTACGCCTACGTCACGCTGAATGCCGGCGAGACCCCGACGGAAGAGCTGCGCAAGGAGCTGGTCGCCTGGGTCCGCAAGGAGATCGGCCCGATCGCCTCGCCCGACCTGATCCAGTGGGCGCCCGGCCTGCCGAAGACCCGGTCCGGCAAGATCATGCGCCGCATCCTGCGCAAGATCGCCGCGAACGAGCATGACAGCCTGGGCGACACCTCGACGCTCGCCGATCCGGGCGTGGTGACCGACCTGATCGACAACCGCATGAACAACGCCTGATTGGCGGGTTGATGCAAAAGGGGGCGCTCCGGCGGGAGCGCCCCCTTTTCTTTGTCGGCTTTTGCCTTCCCTGGCCGGAAACGGGCTTTCCTCAGCGTTCCGGCAGCACCAGCGGGACAGCGGGCGAGATGGCGAAGGAGGTCGGGGAGGGGTGGCGTTCGGTGATCCGCTTGCGGGCGTCCTCGGCACTCTCCGCGGCGACGGCATAGGTGCGGATGCCGGTCCAGGGAGCGCTGGCGTCCAGCGCCTCCACCGCGACATACCACAGCGGGCCGCCGGGGCGGGCGACCCGGTCGACGCAGTAGAATTCCATCGGCGTCAGCGCGGCATCGTCGGTGACGGCCGATTGCAGGGATTGGATGTCTCCCTCCATCTCCGCCGCCTCGCGGTGCAGGCCGGCCAGCGTCTCCTCCGTCTCCGCCCGGCGGAGGGAGGCGAGCTTGGCGTAGTTGGCGTAGACGTCCAGCCGCTCCTTCATCGCGGTCAGCTTTTCCGTCTGACGGCGGGCGCGGGCGCCGAGGATCCGTTCGCCGAGCAGGCCGATCACAAGGCTGGCGACGGCTCCCAGAACCCAGATGCTGTTCATGGCGCGCCAACTCCGGCCCCGGCTCCGGCCTCCAATCCGGTGGGAGCCTTGTCGTCGGCATCCTCGCCGGAGACGGTGACGCCCACCCCGTCGTGGAAGATGTTGCGGGTCAGCATCTGGGCAGCGGCAAAATCGGAGGCCCAGACCTGCGCCTCGTTGGCGAAACGCCAGATGGCGGGGTGGACCACCGCCTTGGCATCGGGCCGTGCGGTGAAGCCGGGAGCCATCGCCAGACGGAAGGTGAAATGGTTGCGCCCGGGCTCATGCCGGCCGATCTCGTGGATGAACCGGCGGGTGGCGGCAATGCGTTTGCCGCTGCGGCGGCTGAGGACCAGCTTGTCGGTCGACAGCTCCGCCAGCCTTGTCTTCATCGCTTCGATCTCGGCCTGCATGGCCTCCAGCTCGTTGGCCTGGGCCTCCAGTGCGTCGCGTTCGGCGGCCAGGGTCGCGCCGCAGCGTCGAATCTCCCGCTCCGTCCGCAGGAGCAGTCCGCGGCGGATCCCCAGGAACAGCAGGGTGGCGCCGATGCTGAACAGCGCCAGCAGCATTTCCGACGTCATACGCGCCCGCTCCGCAAACCATCCGGCCAAGTTGGAGGAGTTGTAGCGCAATCCGCACTGGCACGCATCACAAGCAAGTGTCTTGCGGACTTAAAAGGGCCGGGCCTGAAAAAAACGGCGCCCCGAAGGGCGCCGTCACTCATCGGTAAAGCGAACGGACGATCACTTCCGCTCGGCGATGGCGGTCTGGGCGGACTTCACCAGATCGGGGCCGATCTGCTTGGCCCACTTGTCGAAGACCGGCTGGGTGGCGGTCTGGAAGGCCTTCTGCTGGTCGGCCGTCAGGCGCACCACCTCGACGCCCTGGGCGGTGATCTCCTTCAGCAGGCTGTCGTCCTCGGCGGTGATGCCCTTGCGGGAGATCGCGACCTCTTCCGCGGCGGCCTGGACGGCGGCGGCGCGCACCGCCTCCTGGTCTTCCTTCGACCAGCTGGCCCAAACCTCCTTGTTGACCACGAAGATCAGTGGGTCGGCGACATAGCCCCACAGGGTCAGGTTCTTCTGGCCCAGCGTCGCCAGCTTGGCCGCGACGAAGATCGCCAGCGGGTTTTCCTGCCCGTCGACGGCGCCGGTGGACAGCGCCGGCTGCGCGTCGGCCCAGCTCATCTGCGTCGGGTTGGCGCCGAGTGCGGTGAAGGTGTCGAGATAGAGCGGCGAGCCGACGACGCGGATCTTCAGGCCCTTCAGGTCGGCCGGCGTGCGGATCGGGTGCTTGGAGTTGGAGATCTCGCGGAAGCCGTTCTCGCCCCAGGCCAGCGGCACGACATCCTTGGTGGCGAGCAGGTCGAACAGCTTCTTGCCGACCTCGCCCTGGGTCAGGGCGTCGAGCGCCTTGTGGTCGGGCATCAGGAAGGGCAGGGAGAAGAGGTTCAGCTCCTTCACCTGCGGCGACCAGTTGATGGTGGAGCCGACCGCCATGTCGATGGTGCCCTGGCGGAGTGCCGTGAATTCCTTGGTCTGGTCGCCGTTCACCAGCGAGGTGCCGGGATACATCTTGATGGTGATGCGCCCGCCGGTCTTCTCCTTGACCAGCTCGGCCCAGCGGTCGCCGCCGACACCCCAGGGGAAGGGCTTGCCCAGAACGGTCGAAAGCTTGTACTCCGCCTTGTAGTCGGCAGCGTTCGCAGCACCGGCCAGCACGGCGGGAACCGTCAGCGCGGCCAGCGCGATGCCGGCGAGCAGAGCCTTCAGCGATTTCATGCTTGTTTCCTCCCAAGCGCCCTATACGAAAGATACGGACCGGGATCGTACAGATGCACGCAGGACTGTTCCACGCGCAATTTGAAGCGACCGTCCGCGGTCCGAACAATGCGGCCATGCGGCTGGGCCTGACGCTGGGCGCCTGTGTCTGGCTGGCGCTGCCTGCAGCGGCCTTGGCCCAGGGGTTGCCCGGCCCGGCGACTCCGATGGGGCCGAATCCCAGCGAGTGCGAGATCCAGGCGGCGCTGCTCGGCACCACCGGACCCAACTGCCCGCCTGTGGCGATGCAGCGCCCCGCCGCCCCGCCGCCGGCCACGCCTCCGGCGGATCGGCCGGGGCCGGTGACGGTGCCGCCGCTGCCCGGGCCGACCGCCATGCAGGCGCCGGAATTGCGGGCCGCCTTCCGGGTGGAGTTCGATTTCAACTCCGCCGTCATCCGACCGGACTCGCGACCAATTTTGGACAAGGTGGCGGCGGTGATGGGAGCTGCCGGCACCACCCGCTTCCGCATCGTCGGCCACACCGACGCGGTCGGCGGCGACGCGGCCAACCTCGCCCTGTCCAAACGGCGGGCGGCGGCGGTGGTCGAGTATCTGGTGTCGCGCCACCACATCCGCGCCGACCGGCTGGAAGCCTCGGGCATGGGCGCACGGGAGCTGCTGCTGCCCGACCAGCCGAAGGCGGCGGCCAACCGGCGGGTGGAGATCGTCAATCTGGGCGGCTGAAATTTTTCGGATCCGCCGGGAACCTTCGCCGGCATGGGGTGTTGCGCAGGAGCGCCATGGGGCTGTGCCCTTCACGCCCACCGACCCTCCAACATCCCGCCGGGAGAGCCGATGCCGGACCACACCCCCATCCCCATCGACAGCAACCGCATCGCCGACGACGAGGTCGGGAAGCCGGCGGTCTTCGGCGACATCTTGTCCGGCGAGCCGCTGGAGATTCACCGCAACATCTTTGAAGGCGACTACAGCCGCTTCCGGTCGGGGGTGTGGCAATGCACGCCGGGGCTCGTGGCGATGAAGGACTGGCCCTATCACGAGTTCTGCGTCTTGCTGTCGGGCCGGGTCATCATCACCCCCGACGGCGGAAGCCCGCGGGAATACAAGGCGGGTGACGCGCTGGTGCTGCCGATGGGCTTCACCGGCACCTGGGAGATCCTGGAGACGGTGCGGAAATACTATGCGGTCCAGGCGCGCCAGCCGCTGCTGCGCCGGATGAAGGCGCGGGTGAAGGGCTGGCTGCGGCCCGATAAGGCGAATGGGGAGATGGCGAACGGGCAGACGGGCCGTGCGCGGCCCGGCACCGCGTTCTGACACCTCGCCATCCGCCGGACGCCCGTGTTAGGGTCCGCCGCGCCGTCCGTCGGGACGGCCTCCGTGCAAGACTCTGATGCTGGTGCGCTCCATGACCCAGGCCATCACCCAGGCCCCCCGTACCCTCACCGAGATCGCCGAAGCGCTGGGCGCCGCGGTCGAAGGCGACGGCTCCCTCACCATCCGCCGCGCCGTCCATCCGTCGGAAGCGGAGGGGCCGGAGGATCTGGCGCTGGCGATGGACAAGGACCTGCTGGCCCTGCTGCCCGGCAGCAAGGCGATCGCCGCCGTGGTCGCCGAAGGAGTCGAGGTGCCCGACACGGTCAAGGGCCGCATCGTGGTCAAGCGCCCGCGCTACGCCATGGCCGGGATGCTGGATCTGTTCGAGAAGCCGGTCCATGCCGAGCCGGGGGTGTCGCCGCAGGCCTATGTGGCGCCAGACGCGGTGGTGGCGCCCGATGCCTCCATCGCCCCCTTCGCCTATGTCGGTCCGCGTGCCCGCATCGGGGCCGGGGTGGTCATCCTGCCGCATGTCACGGTCGGTGCCGACGCGGTGATCGGCGACGGCAGCCTGCTGCATCCCGGTGCCCGCATCGGCGAGCGGGTGGAGATGGGCGCGCGCTGCATCGTTCATCCCAACGCCGCCATCGGCAATGACGGCTTCAGCTTCGTCACGCCGGAGCCGGGCAGCGTCGAATCGGCCAAGACCACCGGCCGCGTCGTCGGCACCAACGTGCTGATCCGCCGCGTCAACTCCATCGGCACGGTGGTGCTGGGCGACGATGTCGAGGTCGGCGCCGGCGCCACCATCGACCGCGGCACGGTGACGGCAACCCGCATCGGCAACGGCACCAAGATCGACAACCTTGTCCAGATCGGCCACAACGTCCAGGTCGGCACCAACTGCATGCTGTGCGGCCATGTCGGCATCGCCGGCAGCACGGTGATCGGCGACCGCGTGGTTCTCGCCGGCAAGGTCGGCGTCGCAGACCATGTAAAGATCGGCAGCGACGCGGTGGTGGCCGCCAATTCCGGCGTCGGCATGGACATCCCGCCGAAATCGGTGTGGATGGGCTATCCCGCCGTGCCGCGCGCCCGCGCCTTCGAGCAATACAAGGGCCTCGCCCGCCTGAAGCGCCTGTATGCCGACGTTTCCGACCTGAAGAAGCGCCTGACCGCCATCGACGGCGGGCCGGCGAAGGCCGAGGCGGAGCCGGCGGAGCAGCAGGAATAGGCGGCGATCCGGCCGTCTTCGCCCGTCATCGTTCAACCACAATCCTTCCCATGACCTCCGGCCAGAACCCCACCCGTGAATCCATCCTTGGCGGCCCGGCCGTCATCCTGGTGCAGCCGCAGCTCGGCGAGAACATCGGCGCCTGCGCGCGCGCGATGCTGAATTGCGGGCTGACCGACCTGCGGCTCGTCAAGCCGCGGGACGGCTGGCCGAACCCGAAGGCGAATGCCGCCGCCTCGGGCGCCGACCTCGTCATCGACAATGCGAGGATCTTCGAGACGACGGCCGAGGCGGTCGCCGATCTGGAGGCGGTCTATGCCACCACGGTGCGCACCCGCGACATGATCCAGCGCTTCGTCACCCCGCGTGTCGCGGCCGGTGAGATGCGGGAACGCTATGCCGCCGGGCAGAAGGTCGGCGTGATGTTCGGGCCGGAACGCACCGGACTGTTCAACGACGATTTGACCCTCGCCCAGACGCTGGTGACGGTGCCGCTGAACCCGGCCTTCTCCTCGCTCAATCTGGCCCAGGCGGTGCTGTTGATCGGCTATGAATGGTTCCAGGCCGGCGACCGCACGCCCGACCGCTTCCTGCACACCGGACAGACCCGCCCGGCGACGATGGCGGAGCGGGTGAACTTCTTCGAACGGCTGGAAGCGGCGCTGGACCGCACCGGCTTCTTCACCAGCGAGGAAAAGCGCCCTTCGATGGTCCGCACGCTCCGCAACGCCTTCGAGCGGATGGAGATGACCGAGCAGGAGGTCCGCACCCTCCACGGCGTCGTCGCCGCCCTGGTTCAGGGCGACAAGCGGAAAGGCGGGAGCTAAGGCGGGAATTGCCGCTATAGTGGGCGTCCATGGACTATGCGTTGCAGAACATGGACGTCGGGCTGGTGCTGCTGGACAGCGCGCGGCGGGTGCTGGCCCTGAATCCGGCGGCGGTGCGGCTGCTTGGCGAGCGTGCCGCCGGGCTGGTCGGCGCCTATCTGCACGACCTGCACCCGCCCTCGCACCGCGCCAAGGTGGAACTGCTGCTGGCCGCGGCCGGCGAGCCCGCCGCGCCGGCCTCGGCCTGTTCGATGATGGTGGCGCTGCCCGGCCGGGTGCTGGTGGTGAAGGCGACCGCGCTGGCGCCCGCCACGGCGGTGGGGGAGGGGAGTGCCGTCACCGCCCTGATGCTGATGGAGGCGGCGCGGCCTGCGGCGGCCGATGCGCAAATCCCCACATCACCGGTTCCCGCATCGCAGTCACCTGAACCGCTGGTCAAGCTGCCGGTGGAAAAGGGGCAGGGAATCGTGCTGCTCGACCCGGCGGATGCCGTCTATCTCCAGGCCGACGGCCACTACACCACGGTCCACACCGCCGACGGCGCCTTCTTCTGTGGCCTTCCCTTGTCGGAACTGGAGGCGCGGCTCGACGCCCGGTCCTTCGTGCGCACCCATCGCGGCTACATCGTCAACCTGCGCCATGCCCGCGCGGTGGAGCGGCAGGACGGCCGCGCCGCCTTCGTCATGGCCGCCCCCGGCGCCCCCCGCGTGCCGGTCAGCCGCAACCGGGCCGATGCGCTGAAGAAGCGATTGGCGCTGTAACCGCCGCCATTCATGCAGCGATCCCGCCATTCGCGCGGGCGGACTGCCGCTGGTGCAGTGCGGCTTGATGACAGGGGCGCGGACGGAGAGCATCGGCGCAATGTTCCCCCACCTCCGGCAACCGGCAAGAGGAGACCGCCTCCGTGGACAGCATCGACGCGCCCGACCGCTATGTTTCGTTCAAGGGAATCGACTGCGAGGGCAACAGCCGCCGCATCATCGAACGGCTGTACATGCACATCGACGATCCCGCCAAGACAAACGCCTTCTGGGAGCGGTTCCGTGCCAAGCTGGCGGTCGCCGAGGACCCGCTGAAGCGGCAGGCCGACGGGCTGTGCCTGCTCTGCGCCAACATCTATTACATCGCCGACCTGTTCGAGGAACATGACGACGAGGACGGGCTGGCGATGCTGCGTCAGCTGGAGGACGAGTGCTGTTGAGCCGTCACGGCTTTGTCGCCGGCTCTTTCTCGGCGTCCTTGTCCGCCGCGGCGTAAGCGACGCGCCAGATGCTGCCGGAGGCGTCCTCGGCGATCAGCAGGGCGCCGTCGGCGGTCACCGCCAGACCGCTCGGCCGGCCCCAGACCTTCGGGGTCTCGTCGCCCTCCGCGGCGCTTCCCGTTGCGGTCCCGGCGGGGCCGGTCACGCGGAAGCCGGTGACGAAGGTCTCGTAGGTGCCGGTCGGCTTGCTCTTGTCGAAGGGGGCGGTGTCGAAAGGCACGAAGGCGATGGCGTAGCCGGTCGGGCGCGAGCGGTTCCAGGATCCGTGCAGCGAGACGAAGGCGCCCATGCGGTAGCGTTCCGGGAAGTGGGTGGCGTCGCCGAACACCAGCCCGATCGGCGCCGAATGGGCCTGGAACAGCAGGCCCGGCGTCAGTGCCGCCTTGACCAGATCGGGGCGCCGCCCGGCAAGGTCCGGCTGCGGGTTGTCGCCGATGTAGGAATAGGGCCAGCCATAGAAGCCGCCCGGCTTCACCGCCGTCAGGAAATCGGGTACCAGCTGGTCGCCCAGCCCGTCGCGCTCGTTCACCACGGCATAGAGGTCGCCGGTTCCGGGCTTGAAGGCGAGGCCGACCGGGTTGCGCAGGCCGGCGGCATAGGTGCGCTGGCCGCTGCCGTCGCTGCGGAACTCCTGGATGGTGGCGCGCGGTTCCGGCTCCACCCCGATGTTTCCTTCCGATCCGATCCCGACATAGAAATGCCGCCCGTCCGGCGCCACCGCGATGGAGCGCGTGGCATGGCCGCCGCGCTTGCCGAAGGCGCCCTCCGCCGTCAGCCGCCGCCGCTCGCCCGCCTGGACGGTCCCGGCGGTCCAGGGCAGCCGCCACACCCCGGCCAGATCGCCGACCAGCACCGCCCCGTCCTGGAAGGCGAGACCGAAGGGGTGGTCGAAGCCCTCGGCCCAGACCTGCGCCATCTCCGCCCGTCCGTCGCCGTCGGCGTCGCGCAGCAGGGTCAGGGTGCCCGGCCGTTCCCGCGCCACCAGCACGTCGCCGTTGGGCAGGACCAGCAGGTTGCGCGCATTCTCCACATGGTCGCGGAACAGGGTGACGGTGAAGCCGCGCGGGGCGCGCAGGGGCTGGTCGCCGGGGCGCGGCACCAGCACCGCCTCGTTGGCGACGGCGGGGGTGGCGTAGGGCTTCGGCAAGGTCTCGATCCGCACATGGACCTCGGCGCCGACCGTCTGCATCGGGTCGGACCGCACCGGGCCAGTCAGCGCCGCCTGGGCCAGGGCCGATCGGGGCAGGACCAGTTGGGACAGAACCAGCTGGGACTGGGCGGCGCCGACGGTCAGCACCAGCAGTTTGGCGAGCCGGGCAGGTTTGTGCGACAGGAGGCGGCGGTCGGCCATCGGACGGGCGCTTTCACGGGCGGGGGCGAGGGAGGCGGGTACGGAGCGCGCATGACAGATATTGGACGTGAATATGGGGACGATGCCGCAGCCGGGGGACAAAGGCAGGCGGGGCAAGGGGGGCTGTACCGTAGGGGTTCCCCGCAAGTGCCGGGCGTCGCGAACATCGCTCTTGCGCATATCAAGTTGCTTGCGGTCGCTACCGGCGGGAGCCCATACTCCGACCGATCTAGGCGGAAGGGCCGCCGGGTGTCGCCGGCTGCCGGCGGCGGTTGATGGCGGCAGTGCGGCGACAACTCGGCAATGATGGACAGACACCCGATCGACGCAGCGGCCCTGACGCTCTCGCCCACGCGCACCCGCCTGCTGTTGGCTGCAGCCTTTGCCCTGATCGCTCTGCTCGGCGCCGGATTCTGGGGCTATGTCGTCTGGGCCGACCGGGAAGAGACGCTGCGCCACGGCCGGGAACAGGCGCAGTCCACCGCCCGCCTGCTGCAGGAGCATGTGCGGCGGACGGTGGCGACCGCCGACCTTGCCATCAACCGGGCGCAGGATCTCATCCGCCATTACGGCATGCCCGGCCTGGCCACCAACCGCGATGCCTGGATCACCATCCGTGACATGGTGGAAAGTCTGCCGGAGATCGCGGCGCTGTGGGTTGATGGTCCGGCCGGCGACGCCGTGCTGACCAGCCGGCAGTTCCCGACCCCCCGGGTCACCGCCGCGGACCGCAGCTTTTTCAAGGTGCATCTTGACGGTACCGAATTCCATGTCGGCGAGCGCATCACCGGCAGGGTCACGGGAACGGAATTCTTCACCGTCAGCCGCTCAATCATGCTGGAAGGCCGCTTCCAGGGCGTCGTCCATGCCAATGTCGATCTCGACTATTACAGGCAGCTGTACGATGGCCTGGATCTCGGGGGTGGTTCGGCGATTGCGGTTTACCGCAGCGACGGAAAGCCCGTGCTGCGTTTCCCCGCCAGCGAGCCGCTGGACGGTCCCGACGGGGCGGACGTGCTGCGTCATGCGGCTGAAGCCGCGACCGAAACCTTCCTGGCCGATGGACCGGTCCCGGGCGAGAAGCGCATCCTGTCCTACCAGAGGGTGCCGACGCTGCCGCTGGTCGTCTTCGTCGCCCTGTCTGAGCGGACGGAGCTGGCCGCCTGGCGGGAACGCACGATCCGTGGCAGCATCCTGGTCGGGCTGGCGGTTCTGGCCTGCGCCGGACTGGCCTATGCGGCGCTGCGCAGCCTTGAGCGCGAGGTGGCAGGCCGTCGCCGGCTGGCCGACACCAATGCCGAACTCGACACCAAGAAACGCGAGCTTGAAACGGCCAACGAGGCTTTCGCCAGCGCCAATCGCCGGCTGAACCTGATCCTGCATTCGGCATCCGACAGCATCTGCGGCGTCGACCGCGACGGGCTGATCACCTTCGCCAACCCGGCGACCTCGGCGCTGACCGGCTATTCCAACGAGCAGTTGCTGGGCGGCAACCTGCATGCGCTGATCCATTCCCGCCGGCCCGACGGCAGCCATTTCCCGGCGCTGGAATGCCCGGTGACGGAGGTGCTGCTGAGCGGCGAGAGCCGGCGCGGGCTGGAGGACACCTACTGGAACAAGGCGGGGAAGCCGTTCCTGGTCGAATACACGGCCTCGCCCATGCTGGCCGACGGCAAGGTCGAGGGCGCCGTGCTGGTCTTCCACGAGATCGCGGAACGCAAGCGGGCGGAGGCGGCGATGCAGCGCGCCCGGTTGGCGGCGGAGGCGGCGAGCCGGGCCAAAAGCGAATTCCTGGCCAATATGAGCCACGAGATCCGGACGCCGATGAACGCGATCCTCGGGCTGATCCATCTGCTGCAACAGACCGACCTGACCGACCGGCAGGCGGACTATGTGCAGAAGGTGCGGGTTTCGGCGCAGTCGCTGCTCGGCATTCTGAACGACATCCTCGACTTCTCCAAGGTGGAGGCCGGCAAGCTGGAGCTGGAGCGGGTCGATTTCCGGCTGGACGACCTGTTGCAGACGCTGGCGGTGATCGTCGGGTCGGCGGCGCAGGAAAAGGACATCGACGTCCTGTTCTCCGTCGCGCCGGATGTGCCGCTGGATCTGATCGGCGATCCGCTGCGCCTGCAGCAGGTCCTGATCAATCTGGCCGGCAACGCCATCAAATTCACCGAGGCCGGCGAGGTGGTGGTGTCGGTCGGGGTGCGGTCGCTGAGCGCCGGGGGCGCCGTGCTCGACTTCGCCGTGCGCGACACCGGCATCGGCATCCCGCCGGAACAGCGCGACCGGATTTTCCAGGCCTTCAGCCAGGGCGACAGCTCCACCACCCGGCGGTTCGGCGGCACCGGGCTCGGGCTGGCGATCTGCGCCCGGCTGGTCCGGCTGATGAATGGCACCATGGAGGTGGACAGCGACCCGGGCAAGGGCAGCGTCTTCCGCTTCCAGGCGGAGTTCGGCCGCCATCCCGCCGCGGCCGGCAGGCAATCCGGCGGAGAAGCGGGTACCGGCTGGCCCGGCTCCCGGCTGCGGCCGGTGCCGCGCGACCTCAAGGTGCTGGTGGTTGACGACAATCCGACCGCGCGCGAGGTGCTGGGCGCGATCGTCACCGCCTTCGGCTGGACCGTCACCGCCTGCGCCGACGGGCGGAGCGCCATCGCCGAGCTGGAACGTGCCGCCACCGCCGGCCATGCCTATGACGTGGTGCTGATGGACTGGAAGATGCCGGGGATGGACGGCATCGAGGCGGCGCGCCGCATCCGTGCCGATGCCCGTGCCGGCACCCCGATGATCATCGTCATCAGCGGCTATGGCCGCGATCGGGTGGGCGCCCGCTTCGAGGAGGACGGGATTTCGGGCTTCCTGATGAAGCCGGTCACCGCCTCGACCCTGCTCGACGCCGTCACCATCGCCTATGCGAAAGACAGGTTCGGCGGCGCCGGATTTGATGGGGCCGGCCATGGGGGATCCGGCCCGGACGCCGTGAATCCTCTTGCCGTGTATCCTCTGCCATCTCCGGTTCCCGCGCCGGCCGGCGGCCTGAGCGGACCCGCCTGGGACGTCAGCCGGGCGTTGCATGGCCGCCGGCTGTTGCTGGCCGACGACAATGCCATCAGCCGGCAGGTCGCCTGCGAAATCCTGGAACGGGCCGGCGCGTCGGTCACCGCGGCAACGACGGGGCGGCAGGCGGTGGAGTGCGTGCGCGTGGCCGACCGGCCGTTCGACGCCGTGCTGCTCGACCTGCATATGCCGGACATGGACGGCTTCGCCGCGACCGCCGCGATCCGTGCGTTGCCGGGTGCAAGGCGGCTGCCGATCATCGCCATGACCGCGAGTGCCCTGCCGGAGGACCGCCAGCGCTGCCTTGACAACGGAATGGACGATCATGTGCCGAAGCCGCTCGACCTGCCGCGGCTGTTCGCCACGCTGGCCCGCTGGATCGGTCCGCCGCTGGTGGCGGTTCGCCCCTGCGCACCCTGCGGCGCCGGGCCCATCCCGCCGCAGGGCGAAGCCATGCTGACGGCCGCTGCTCCGCTGCTGCCGCTCAGCCGGCCGGCTGGTCCATCCGACGATCTGCCCCATCATCTGCCGGGCATCGACCTTGCCGACGCGCTCAACCGGCTGGACGGCGATGCCGGCCTGTTCCGCCGCTTCATCGGCCAGTTCGCCGACGGCTATGGCGACATCGTCGAACGGATCGCCGACGCGTTGGAGGGCAACGATCTGGTGACAGCCAAGTCCATCGCGCATGAGCTGAAAAGCGTCGCCGGCAATGTCGGCGCGCGCCGCCTGTCGGCCGCCGCCGACGCGGTGCAGATCGCCGCCTATCGTGGCGACGTGGCGGCGGCGGCGGCCGAGGTGCCGGTGCTGCGCTCCGAACTGGCGCAGGTGCTGGACAGTGCGCAGCGGCTGCGGGCCAACACCGCGGGCAGGGCGGCGGGAGCGGCGGATGAGGCGGCGACCTCCGGCCCTTCGGCGGAGAGCCGGGCGGCGCTGGCCGACCGCCTGCCGCAATTCGCGACCTTGTTGCACGAGAGCAACTTCGCAGCGGCGGAAGAGTTCGCTATGCTGGCGCCGTTGCTGGCGGACTGGATCGAGCCTTCGACGATGAAGGGGCTGTCCGCCGCCATCGATGGTCTGGACTTCACCAAGGCGCTGGGGATCGTGCGGCGGATCGCACGCGACCTCGGCCTTACGTTACCGACGGTCTGAACGCGCCCATGGCCGACCCCCGCCCGAAAATCCTGGTGGTGGACGATATCCCGTCCAACGTCCATGTGCTGAGCCGCATCCTGAAGGACGATTACGACATCTATTTCGCCACCGACGGCGAAAAGGCGATGGATCTGGTCCAGGCGCGGATGCCCGACCTCGTCCTGCTGGACATCATGATGCCGGGAATGGACGGGTACGAAGTCTGCCGCCGCATCAAGTCCGACCCCGCCACCCACGATATCCCCGTCATCTTCATCTCCGCCAAGAGCGAGGTGGAGGACGAGACCCGCGGGCTGGAGGTCGGCGCCATCGACTTCATCACCAAGCCGATCAGCCCGCCCATCGTCAAGGCGCGGGTGCGCAACCATCTGCTGCTGAAACGGCAGACCGACCTGCTGCGCAGCCTGTCCTTCCTCGACGGGCTGACCGGGATCGCCAACCGCCGCCGCTTCGACGACACGATGACGCGGGAGTGGCGGCGTTGCGCCCGGTCGCATCTGCCTCTGTCGCTGGTCATCCTCGATGTCGACCATTTCAAGGCCTACAACGACCATTACGGTCATCAGGCCGGCGACGAATGCCTGCGCGTGGTGGCCGAGGTGTTGTCGGATCGCGCAAGGCGGCCGAGCGACCTCGTCGCCCGCTATGGCGGCGAGGAATTCGTCTGCCTGCTGCCGGAGACCGATGGGCCCGGCGCCACCCGCGTCGCGGAAGGCTTCCGGGCCGGCGTCGCCGACCGCGGGATCCCGCACGCCCAGTCGCCGGTCGCCCCCCATGTCACCATCAGCCTTGGCGTCGCCACCGTGATCCCGTCGTCCGAGGGCAGCCCCGACCAGTTGGCGGAGATGGCCGACCAGCTGCTTTACCGAGCCAAGCGCGGCGGCCGCAACCGCGTGCAGGACGCCACGGTGCCGGCGCTGTGACCGTGCGGGAGCCCGCTTCGCCTCTGCATGATGTCCGCGGCCGCGGCTTTGCCCGCCGGTCGCCGTTGACCGAGGGCTGGGCCTGGATCGACGACCGGGTCGCCGCACCCGCCGTAAGGCTTTTGCCGCTGTCGGACTGTGCCGGGTTGCGGCTGGCCGACGCGGTCGCGGCGGTCGGTGATTGGCCGCCGGCCGACCGTGCCGCACTTGACGGTTATGCCGTGGCGGCGGCCGATACGCTGGGTGCCGGCTCCTACAATCCGGTTCCCCTGACCGCGGCGGTGGCGGTGAGCGCCGGCGATGCGCTGCCGCCGGGCTGCGACGCGGTGATCCCCTATGAGGCGGCGCAGGCCGTCGGTCCCTTCATAGAGGCCATCGACGCGGTGGCGCCCGGCAGCGGGGTGGAGCGGCGGGGGGCCTGGACCGCAGCCGGACGTCCGCTTCTGCCGGCCGGGCGGCGCCTGCGTCCCGCCGATCTCGGCCTGCTCGCCGCCGCCGGCCATGACGCCGTGCCGGTCCTTCCGGCGCCGCGGGTGCGCATTCTGCTGGCCGGCGGCCCGAAGGCCGGCGCGCCGGAGCAGCTCGGCGCCATGCTGGCGGCGCTGGTCCGGCGTGACGGTGGCGTGGTTGCGGCGGTCGAGACGCCGGCGGCCGGGATCGACGTTCTCGCCGAGGCCCTTGTTCGGCCCGGCGCCGATCTGATCCTGTCCGCCGGGCGCACCGGCGCCGGCCCGGACGATGTGGCGCCGCCCGCCCTGGCGCGGGCCGGCAGCCTCGACCTGCATGGCATCGCGATGCGGCCGGGCGGCAGCGCCGGGGCGGGCCTCGCCGGCGGCATTCCGGTCCTGCTGCTGCCGGGCGAGCCGATGGCGGTGCTGGCGGCGTACGAACTGCTGGCCGGGCGCGCGGTGCGGCGTGCTGCCGGCTTGCCGGCCGGTCTGCCCCATGCGACCGTCCAGGCGGTGACGGCGCGCAAGCTGGTGTCGGAGATCGGCTGTCTCGACCTGCACCGGGTCCGGCTGGATGAGGACGGCAGGGTGGAGCCGGTGGCCTCGCCCGGCTGGCCGGGGCTGGCGGCGGCGGCGCGGGCCGACGGCTTCGTCCTGATCGGGGCGGACAGCGAAGGCGTGCCGGACGGCGTACCCGTCACCATGTACAGGTTCGACTGATCCTATTCAGCAAGGGTTTGCCGCGTGCACAGCTCCGACCGCAGCCGAGAGGACATCCGCCGTTTCGTCGCCCAGGCCGCCCGCCAGGACCAGTTCCTGGAGGTGGTCAGCGGCGAGGAGGCGCGGGCCCGCTTCCACCGCCATCTCGACCTCTCTCCACGGGGGGAGGAGCGGGTGCCGCTGTCGGCCGCGCTCGGCCGCGTGCTGTCCGCCGACGTGGTGGCGGAGGTGGATGTGCCGGGCTTCGACCGCTCGGTGGTCGATGGTTTCGCTGTGCGCGCCGCCGACACGGGTGGCGCCGCGGAGGACGGGCCGGTTGCCCTGCGCCTGAACGACGAGGTGCTGACCGCCGGCCATGCCCCTGAACTGACGGTGGAGCCCGGCACCGCCACGGTGATCGCCACCGGCGGCATGCTGCCGCGCGGCGCCGACGCCGTGGTGATGGTGGAGACGACCGAGGCGGTGGAGCGGCCTGACGGCCTGTTCGTCATGCTGACCCGTCCGGCCACGCCCGGCGCCTTCGTCGCCGCCGCCGGCTCCGACATCGGCCGGGGTGAGGTGGTGCTGCGCCGGGGCCAGGCCCTGACCTCGCGTGAGATCGGCGTGCTCGCCGCCATCGGGCTGGCCGAGGTGCCGGTGGTGCGCCGGCCACGCATCGCCATCCTGTCCACCGGCGACGAGATCGTGGCGCCGGGCCAGCCGATCCGCACCGGGGCGGTCTATGACAGCAACGGCGCCATCCTGGCCGCCGCGGTGTCCGAACTGGGCGGCGAGCCGGTGGCCCTGGGCATCGCCCCGGACGAGGACGATGCGCTGGAACGGCTGGTCGCCCAGGGGTTGGAGTGCGATGCGCTGCTGCTGTCGGGCGGCACTTCGAAGGGGGCGGGCGACCGCTCCCACCGCATCGTGGCGCAGCTGTCCGATCCCGGCATCGTCGCCCATGGCGTGGCGCTGAAGCCGGGCAAGCCGCTGTGTCTCGCGGTGACCGGCGGCAAGCCGGTGGTGATCCTGCCGGGCTTCCCGACCTCGGCCATGTTCACCTTCCACAGCTTCGTCGCCCCGGTGATCCGCGCCATGGCCGGCCTGCCGCCGGCGCTGGCGGAGGAGGTGGCGGCCACCCTGCCGGTGCGGCTGGGGTCGGAGCGCGGGCGCACCGAATATGTCATGGTCTCGCTGGTCCATGGTGCCGGTGGGGGTGCCGGTGGGGGCGCCAACGAGGACGAACTGGTCGCCTATCCGCTGTCCAAGGGATCGGGTGCCGTCACCGCCTTCAGCCATGCCGACGGCTTCCTCGCCATCGACGCCCAGGCCGAGGCGGTGGAGGCCGGCACGCCAGTGTCGGTCCAGCTGCTCGGCCGTTCGCTGACGCCCGCCGACCTGATCGTGGTGGGTAGCCAATGCATCGGCCTGAACGCCGTGCTCGGCCGCCTGATCGGCGACGGGATGACGGTCAAGGCGCTGAATGTCGGCTCGATGGGTGGGCTGGCGGCGGCGCGGCGCGGGGAGTGCGACATCGCCCCCGTCCACCTGATGGACCCCGCCACCGGCATCTACAACACGCCCTTCCTGGCGCCGGGACTGGAGCTTGTCACCGGCTACCGCCGCATGCAGGGCATCGTCTTCCGCCGCGGCGACCCGCGCTTCGAGGGCAGGACGGCGGAAGAGGCGGTCGGCGCGGTCGCCGGTGAGGCCGACTGCATCCTGATCAACCGCAATGCCGGCAGCGGCACCAGGATCCTGACCGACCGGCTGCTCGGGGCGGCGCGGCCGACCGGATACTGGACGCAGGCCAAGTCGCACAATGCCGTCGCCGTCGCGGTGGCGCAGAACCGCGCCGACTGGGGCGTCGCCATCGAAACCGCGGCGAACCTCTATGGGCTTGGCTTCCTGCCGTTGCAGGAGGAGCATTACGACTTCGTCATTCCCGCCGCCCGGCGCGACCGTCCGGCCGTCCGCCGCTTCGTCGAGGCGCTGGAGATGCCGGAGGTGGCGGAAGCCCTGCGCTCCATGGGGTTCATCCGATAGCGCCACACCCAATCCTCCGGCAAGCCCCGACAAAATGCCGCGGGCCCGGTTTTTTCGTGATCCAACGGCCGGGCGGTTGCGTATCGGGGATCACGATGCGACATACAGCCCGGCGTGAAGGCCGGAGGCGTGCAGGACACGGTGTAGATCAGGGTGCAGGATTGACGCAGGGGCCTTGAAAAAGGGGATGCTGCCGCGAAATCCGGGACTGGGTGCCATCCCCGGCTTGTGCGACGGCCGATGTTCCCCTTGAATGGGCCGATGCAGGACCAGCACACCCCCGCGGCCGATATGGCCCCCAGCCTGGAAGACCTGCTCGTCGCCGTTGGGCGCGAGCGGGATAAACAGGCGTTCGGGATACTGTTCGGCCACTTCGCGCCGCGGCTGAAGACGTATCTGCGCCGGTTGGGATGCGACTCCGGTGCGGCGGAAGAGCTTGCTCAGGAGGTCATGCTGTTGGTCTGGCGTCGTGCCGAAACCTATGATCCGATCCACGCCTCGGCCGGAACCTGGGTGTTCACCATCGCCCGCAACAAGCGAATCGATGTGTTGCGCCGCGAACAGCGTCCGGAGATCGACCCCGACGATCCCGCCCTGGTGCCGGAACCCGACGAGGCCGCCGACCGCCGAATCGAGGCGAAGGAGAGCAGCGGTCGCCTGCGGGCGGCGCTGAAGGATTTGCCGCCGGAACAGGCCGAGCTTCTTCGCATGGCCTATTTCGAGGACAAGCCGCACAGCGTCATTTCCGCTGAGCACGGCATCCCGCTCGGCACCGTCAAATCGCGCCTGCGTCTGGCGATGGAACGCCTGCGCCGGTCGCTGAAGGATATCGGATGAGGCATTTCCGATGAACCGGCCGAGCCACCACCCCGGCGACACCCTGCTGATCGACTATGCCGGCGGCGCCCTGTGCGAGGGCGCGTCGCTGGCTGTCGCCACCCACATGGCCTTCTGCCCCGCCTGCCGCCATGCCGTGGCCGAGATGGAGGCGATCGGCGGCGCAATGCTGGACGATCTGGAGCCGGAACCGTTGTCCGCCGGCTGTCTGGAGGCGCTGATGGCCCGCCTGGACCATGAGCGGCCGGCGCCCTGCCGCCCGGCTGCCAAGCCGTCGGCTGAGCAGTCGCGCTATCCGGAACCGTTGCGCAGCTATCTGCGCGGACGCCTGGACCGCGACGGGTGCATCGGCGACAGCGGCTGGCGCTTCCTCCAGCCGGGCATGCGCAGCCTGGATCTGTTGTCCGGCCCGGAGGGGACCACCCGGCTGATCCGTATGAAGGGCGGTGTCGGCGTGCCGAAGCACACCCATGGCGGCATCGAACTGACCGTGGTTCTGGAGGGCGGCTTCTCCGACGAACTCGGCGCCTTCCTGCCCGGCGACATCGCCATCGGCGACCCGTCGCTGGTCCACCGTCCGGTGTCCGACCCGGAAGGCTGCCTGTGCCTTGCCACGACCATCGGCGGGCTGCGGATGACCGGGCCGCTGGGGCGGTTGTTCAACCGGTTCGTGAAGAGGTTCTGAGGAAGCGCGCCACCCTCTCCCCCGGCGGCATGCCGGAGAGGGAGAGGGTGGCGGAACCTGAAGGCTTGATTATGCCGCGACCGCCATGCGCCCGTCGCGGGCGCGCATCAGCAGCCAGACCGCCGAGACGCCCAGCAGCTTCGAGGCGAAGCTGGCGGCCCAGACGGCGGGATCCCAGACGTCCAGCATGCCGAAGAAGATGGCGGTGTCGACCGGCACCGACAGGGCGGCGCTGATCCACAGCCGGTCGCGCAGCGGGCGGCGGGTGATGGTGAAGACCGCCCAGTCGATCATTTCCGACACGGCGAAGGCGACGACGCTGGCGGTGGCGACGAAGGGATCGGTCAGCAGATAGGACAGCACGGTGCCGCCAAGCATGGCGGCGAGCGCCCAATGGCCGAAACGCACCTGCACCATGTCGCGCAGGATGAAGATCAGACCGGCCCAGCAGGACCAGACCAGATCCAAGTGCGGATACAGGCTGAAGGCGAAGTTGATGGCAAGAATGCTGCCGATATAGGCGGCGAGCCAGAGCATGGCGATGATCCTCCGAGAGCGGACCCGCGGCAATACGGGCGCTGATGACCGGAGCCGTCCCCGCGTGAATGCGAGCGCCCCGAGAAACCGCTCTAGCTAACAGAACATGGCCATGCTGGGAAGGTGCCGCGTGGTCCTTCCCCCGGTCCGTCACACCGGAGTCGCGTCGCCCTTCATCAGCGCGTAGGTGTAGCTGTCGACCAGCGCTTCCATCGACGCTTCGATGATGTTGGTCGACACGCCCAGCGTCGACCATTCGGCGCCGTCGGTCCGGGCGCTGCGGATCAGCACGCGCGGCATGGCGCCGGTGCCGTCCTTGGCCGCCAGGATGCGGACGCGGTAGTCGGACAGGCTGACCTTGGTCAGCGCCGGATAGGCCGGTTCCAGCGCCTTTCGCATGGCGACGTCGAGCGCATGCACCGGGCCGTTGCCGTCCGCCACCTCCATCCGCACGGCGTCGCCGACGCGCACGCGCACCACCGCCTCCGATTCCACCACCAGCTTGCCGACCGCGTTGTAGCGGCGCTCGTCGGTGACGTGGAAGCGCAGCAGTTCAAAGAAGCGCGGCACCTCGCCCAGTTCACGACGGACCAGCAGCTCGAAGCTGGCCTCCGCCGTGTCGTAGGCGTAGCCGTCGCTGTCGCGCTGCTTCACCAGGTCGAGCAGGCCGGCAAGGCGGTCGTCCTTCGCGTCCACCGCCATGCCGATGTCGCGCAGCCGCACGATCAGGTTGGAGCGGCCGGCCTGATCCGACATGACGATCTGGCGCCTGTTCCCGACGGCGTCGGGGGCGACATGCTCGTAGGAGGCCGGATCCTTCTCCACCGCCGAGACATGCAGCCCGCCCTTGTGCGCGAAGGCGCTGGCTCCGACGTAAGGGGCGTGGCGGTTGGGGGCGCGGTTCAGCCGGTCGTCGAAGGCGCGGCTCAGCTGGGTCAGCAGCGGCAGATCCTCGCGCCGGATGCCGGTCTCGTAGCCCATCTTCAGCATCAGCGTCGGGATCAGCGAGACGAGGTTGGCATTGCCGCAGCGCTCGCCCAGCCCGTTGATGGTCCCCTGGATCATGCGGGCACCGGCCCGCACCGCGGCCAGCGAGTTGGCGACCGCGTTCTCGGTGTCGTTGTGGCAGTGGATGCCCAGACGGTCGCCGGGGATACCGTGCGTCTCCACCACCTCGCGGACGATGGCGTCGACCTCGTGCGGCAGGGTGCCGCCGTTGGTGTCGCACAGCACGATCCAGCGCGCACCAGCCTCGAAGGCGGCCTTGATGCAGGACACCGCATAGGCCGGGTTGCGCTTGTAGCCGTCGAAGAAATGCTCGGCATCGAACAGCGCCTCGCCCTTGGCGGCATGGAGGGCGGCGATGCTGTCGCGGATCAGGTCGAGATTCTCCTCGCGCGGGATGTTCAGCGCGACGTCGACATGGAAGTCCCAGCTCTTGCCGACCATGCAGACCGCCTTGGCGCGCGACTGCGCCAGCGCGGTCAGCTGCGGGTCGTTGGCGGCGCTGCGGCCGGGGCGGCGGGTCATGCCGAAGGCGGTGAAGGTGGCGCGGCTCAGTTCCGGCGCCTCGGCGAAGAACTGGTCGTCGGTCGGATTGGCGCCCGGCCAGCCGCCTTCGATGTAATCGATGCCCAGACGGTCGAGGTCCTTGGCAATCGCGATCTTGTCGGCGACCGAGAAATCCACATCCTGGGTCTGCGCCCCGTCGCGCAGCGTGGTGTCGTAGAGATAGATGCGTTCGCCCGTCATCGCCGCCTGACCTGTCGAGTGCCCTGTGGACATTGGGATCGGCAGTGCTTTGCCATCCTGTGGAAAGCCGCGAGAATGGACGATGCGGCGCTTATCCTCAACCGTTTTGACAAGAAACTTGCGGAAAGCGGAGCTTTGCCGCAACGGACGGGATTTGCGGCCGGAGGCGGGCCGCCGATCAGGCGGCGCGCACCTGCCGGATGAAGCGCTCGACCTCCGCCGACAGCCGGTCGGCATCACCCGACAACGTCCGCGCGGCACCCAGCACGTCCTCGGCGGCGACACCGGTGTCCTCGGCCGCATGGCGCACCAACACGATGTTGGTGGAAATCTCCTCCGTCCCCACCGCGGCCTGCTGGACGTTGCGGGCGATCTCGCGCGCGGCGGCGTCCTGCTGTTCGATGGCGGCGGCGACGGAGGCGGCGATGCGGTTGATGTCGTCGATGGTCCGGCCGATCTCGGAGATGGCTTCCACCGCCTCGCCGGTGACCCCCTGCATGTTGGCGATCTGGCTGGCGATCTCCTCGGTGGCCCTGGCGGTCTGGGTGGCGAGGTTCTTCACCTCGCCGGCCACCACGGCGAAGCCCTTGCCGGCCTCGCCGGCGCGCGCCGCCTCGATGGTGGCGTTCAGGGCCAGCAGGTTGGTCTGGCTGGCGATGGCGTTGATCAGCTGGACGACGTCGCCGATCGCCTTGGCATGGTCGGCCAGCTGGCGGATGGTGGCGTCGGTCCGGCCGGCCCGTTCGGCGGCTTGGCGGGCGACGTCGGCGGTGTTGCCGACCTGCCCGGTGATCTCGCCGATGGAGGTGGCCATCTCCTCGGCCGAGGCGGCGACGGTCTGCACGTTGGCGGAGGTCTGCTCGGTGGCACCCGCCACCGCCGAGGCCTGCGCACGGCTCTGCTCCGCCAGTCCCGACAGCGACTGCGCGTTGGCGGTCAGCTGCCCGGCGGCCGATCCAACCTGCGCGACAACGCCCTGCACCGCCAGCTCGAACCGGTCTGCCAGTTCGGCCATCATGCGGCGGCGTTCGATCTCGATGGCTTGCTTGGCCTGCTCCTGTTCCATCTCCATGCGCTGCTTGGCGATGGCGTTGTCCTTGAAGACGGCGACAGCGCGGCCCATCTGGCCGATCTCGTCCCGGCGCCCGGCCGCCGGCACAGTGACCGACACGTCGCCCGCCGCCAGGCGATCCATCGCTTCGGTCATCTGACGAAGCGGGGCGATGACACGACGGACCACGACTCCGATACCGGCGGCCAGCAGAACCGCCGCCGCGGCCAGCAGAAGCCAGGACTGCCGGGCTTCCTGCAGGTAGAGCTGCTGGGAGCCCTTGAAGTCCTCGGCGGCGACCGTGACCTGAAGGTCGATCAAGGCGCTCACCTGATCGGTCACCGGATCGATGTTCCGATAGAGATCCTGGACAACGAAGCGGTCGAGCGCCGCCTTGTCCTGGGCATCGAGAATCCGCAGCAGGGTCGCCACCGCGGCGTCGGCCCTGTCCATCGCCGAACGGGCCAGGGCCACCAGCCTCACCTCATCGGCGGTCAGGCTGGTGGCGGTATAGGCGGTCCAACGCTCCCGCACCGTTGCCTGCGCCTTGCGCACCGAAGCGGCGCCGTCCGGCCAGGGCAGTGCGCCTGACCGCAGCTTGTGGGACGTATCGACGATCAGGACGGCATAGGCGTCGGAGATGATCTTGAGATCGCGCAAGGGCACCACGCGGTCCTCGTAGACCGATTTCATCCGTTCGTTCGCCGACCTCAGGGTCGTCACCGAGTTCAGGGCTTCGAGCCCGAGCATGGCTCCCAGAATGACGAAAGCCCCGATCAAGGTGGCCCGCAGGGTTATCGTCATTCGCCGTCTCCGCTTCCGCTGTCATTGTATTGTCACAAGCTCAGCGAATATGCGGTTATGCACCAAGAGGCGGCAATCAGGGGCGGCCCTTAAGTATTGTCTCTCATGCTAAAGGATTATGGGAGTGTGGCAGGCCCTTGGCGGTTGCGGCATCAGCGGGCGAACAGTCGGTAGAGCGCGGAATGGTCCAGCCCACCGTCACCCTGGTCGACCAGCATCTCGAACAGCTCCAGCGACAGGCCGAGCGTCGGCAGGTCGATGCCGGACTGCTGGGCCAGCTCCTCCGCCTGCCGCAGATCCTTGACCTGGGTGGTGACCCGGCCGCCGGGGGTGAAGTCGCCGCTGACCATCCGGCCGCCATGCAGGTCGAGGATGCGGGATTCGGCAAAACCGCCGCGGATGGCGTCGCGCACCTTCGCCGGGTCGGCGCCGGCCGCTTTGGCCAGCGCCAGCGCCTCCGCCACCGCGCCGATCGTCAGGGCGACGATGACCTGATTGGCTGATTTGGCGATCTGGCCGGCACCGCTGGTCCCGACATGGGTGATGCGCCGGCCCATGGCCTGCAGCACCGGCAGGGCACGGATGAAGGCGGTCTCGGACCCGCCGGCCATGATGGTCAGAACGGCACTCTCGGCCGCCACGGTCCCGCCGGAGACGGGCGCGTCCAGCCACGCCGCCCCGGTGGCGGCGATGCGCTCCGCCAGCGCGCGCGTCGCGGCGACGGCGGTCGTGCCCATGTCGATCACCAGATGGCCGGGCCGCAGGACCGGCAGCAGCGCCCCGGCCACCGTTTCCACCGCCGCGGTGTCGGTCAGCATCAGGATGATGGTCTCCGCCTGTCCGGCGACGGCGGCGGGGCCGGTGGCGGCGATCATGCCTTCGGCCGTCAGTTCGGCGACGGGGCCCGGGCTGCGGCTGGTCACCACCAGCTCCGCGCCGGCACGGGCGAGCGCACGGGCCATCGGCTTGCCCATCAGGCCGAGCCCGATGAAGCCGATGCGCTGGCCGGCGAGATCGGGGCGCGTGGTGTCTTCGGTCATGGCGGTGCTTTCAATCAGCTATTGAGGCGGTCACAGGCGCATGTGGCGGGCGCGGGCGCCGCGTTCGATGGCGGCGGCGCACAGCCGGTCGACCCCCAGCCGGTGGCGGATCAGTTCCAGCATGCGCAGTTCCTCCTGCGAGGCCTTGGGATCGGCGGCGGCGATGTCGCAGGCCACCGCATAGGCGGTCTCGCGCAGCTTGGACGGCAACGCCTGTTCGATGATGGTCAGCACGGTGTCCAGCCCGTCGCTGTCGGCCAGCATCGCGGTGCATTCGCGGGTGGCGGCCATCACCTGATCGCCGCTGTAATCCTTGAAGATCGGCAGGTAGCGCACATTCTCGCCGATGGCTTCCAGTTCGAGGTCGGTCATGTCGCCGTCACAGGCGGACACCAGGACCATGACGTAGATGAGTGCGCTGTGGTGGTCGATCATGGAATCGGTCGGCTTTCTCATGGGGGCGGTCTCCCGTTAAGGAGTGGTCGCGTGTAAGGTCGGCAATCTCGAACGCCGCCATCGCGGCGTCAAGCTTGGCGTCTGACGCCGCGAAGGCGGCGTCAAGGGTGCCATGCCGGGAGCGGAGGGGTCGGCTGCTCGACGCGACGGTTGGCGTTGCCTATTGTCGCGCACCATGAACGTCGTCCTCAATGTCGCTTTTCCCGTATTCGCCATCATCCTGGCCGGCTTCCTGTCCGGGAAGTCGAAGCTGCTGGGGGCCGCCTCGTCGGAGGCGCTGAACAAGTTCGTTTATTGGATGGCTCTGCCACCGGTGCTGTTCCTGGGCACCGCCCGGCGTTCCATCCCGGAAATCTTCAACGGCCCCTTCATCGGCGCCTTTCTGGGGTCGATGCTGCTGGTCTATGCGCTGGGGGCGGTGATCGGCCGCCTCGTCCATCGCGAGCGCACCCAGGTCCAGTGCATGCAGGGGCTGAACTCCGCCTTCTCCAACACCGGCTACATGGGAATTCCGCTGTTCCTTGCTGCCTTCGGTCCGGACCGTCTCGCCCCCACCATCCTGGCGACCGTCATCATGAGCGCCATCATGGTCGGCATCGCCGTGATCTGGATGGAGTTCGCCAACAGCCACGGCAATGGGCTGGGCAAGGCATTGCGCGATGTCGGCCGGGCGCTGGCCAGGAACCCGCTGATCCTGTCCACAGCCGCCGGCCTCGCCTGGTCGGCGCTTCTGCCTGGCGTGGCGGTACCGAAGCCGATCGCCACCTTCTGCGAACTGATGGGCTCCCCAGCCGGCCCTTGCGCGCTGTTCGCCATCGGTCTGTTCCTGGCCTCGCAGCGGTTGACCGCCGGGCTGGCGGAGGCCGGGTGGATCAGCGCCTTGAAGCTGCTGGTCCATCCCGCCCTGGCCTGGGTGCTGACGCAGACCCTGTTTCCGATGGACCCCTTCTGGACCGGCAGTGCGGTGATCCTGGCCGCCTTGCCGACCGGCGCCCTGACCTTCGTGGTCGCGACCCAGTACCAGACCTATGTGGAGCGCACCTCTTCGGCGATCCTGGTTTCGACCGTGCTGAGCGTGGTGACGCTTTCAGGATTGCTTGCGGTATATGCCCCTGCAGGTTGATAAAGTTTCACAATACCGCGAATGTTTCCAAGCCGCGCCGTGCGGGAATTGCGCAGGTGTTTAAAAAATTCTTGTCGGAACAAGCAATCTTCGGAAATCCGGCTTTTTGCTTCTGGCAAAGCTCTGAAATTCAGTCTGTAGTGAACATGTGAATCTTGTGTGTCATTGTGCCTGTCGACGGCCGATGCAACTCAGTCTCGTCCCTTATTCCCCCGCCCATCCGCTTGGAGTAGCCTGTTCCATGGTGCAGACGGGGGACGTCTATGGCGGAGGGAGTGGAGCAGGTCGGTGTGGCATCGTCCCGATCGGAAACGAGCCCATCGGATTCCGGCCCGTTCCATGCCGGATCGGCTGCCGCGGCGCCGGGGGATCGCTTCGGCTCGACACCGTTGCGCGCCGGGATCGCCACGCGCGTGCTGGCGTCGATCGTTCTGTTCAGCTCCCTGGTCACCCTGATTTCGACACTGGTGCAGCTCTATTTCGATTTCCGCCGTGAGGTCGACGGCATCCACGCCCGTTTCCGCGACATCGAACTCAGCACCGTTCCGAGCCTTGGCGGCAGTCTGTGGCAGTTCGACAGCGATCAGTTGACCCTGGTGCTCGACGGCATCATGCGGCTGCCCGACGTCAGGATGGCGGAGGTTCGGGAGGTCGTCACGGGTGTCAGGAAACCGTTGGTGATCAAGCTTGGCCAGCCTCAGGTCCAATCCGTCCTGGCTGCGGAGATGCCGCTGACGCGCATGACCGCGAACGGACCGCAGGTGATCGGCATCCTGCGGGTGGAAGCCACCCTGACCGGTGTCTATAGCCGCCTGCTCGGAACGGCGGAAGTGATCCTGGTCAGCCAGGGGATCAAGACTTTCCTGGTTTCGGCCTTCATCCTCTTCATCTTCCACCGTCTGGTGACGCGCCATCTGATGGCGATGGCCGACTATATGCGGCGGCACGACGTCCGGGCGGCCCCGCCGCTGCTGACCCTTGACCGTCCGAAGCGGGAGCATCCCGACGAACTCGATCAGCTCGTGCGCTCGTTCAACGACATGTCCGGCGATCTCTATGCCGCCAATCGCGAGTTGGCGGGCGCCAACGAGGCTTTGGAGCGCGACATGGCCCTGCGTCAGGCTTTCGAGGAGCAACTGTACCGGCAGGCACATTACGATGAACTGACGGGTCTGGCCAACCGGCTCCTGACGCGCGACCGTCTGGAACAGGCGATCGTGAACTCCCGCCGCAACAAGGTGCCGAGCGCGCTGCTGTTCATCGATCTCGACCATTTCAAGAACGTGAACGACACCCTCGGCCACGAGGCCGGCGACGCGCTGCTGCGCGAGGCGGCGCAACGCCTCAAGGCGTCCATCCGGCAGGGCGACACCCTGGCGCGCATGGGCGGTGACGAGTTCCTCGTCATTCTGCCGTGCATCGCCAGCAACGGTGCCGCCCGCGAGGTGGCCGAACGGGTGGTGAGGGCCTTCTCCATTCCCTTCACGATCAACGGCCACGACCATTTCGTGACCGCCAGCATCGGCATCGCCCTGTATCCGACCGACGGGGATGACGGGCCGGAGCTTCTGCGCAACGCCGACCTCGCCCTGTACCGGGCGAAGGAGCAGGGGCGCAGCCGCTACGAATTCTACACCGCTGCGATCAACGAACGGGTGCAGCGTCGCCTGACCCTGGAAAACAGGTTGCGCGGTGCCGTTCAGCGCGGCGAATTCGTGCTGCACTATCAGCCCGTCGTGGCGACGGACACCGGCGCGCCGGTCGCGTTCGAGGCCCTGCTGCGCTGGCGCCAGCCTGACGGCAGCCTGATCGCGCCGGGTCAGTTCATCACCGTGGCCGAAGAAATCGGCCTGATCGGCGAGATCGGCGACTGGGTGATCGAGACCGCAGTGCGCGAGGCGGCGTCGATCCTCACGGTGCCCGGTTGCACTCCCCGAATCGCGGTGAACGTGTCGCCGCGCCAATTGCGCGTCCCGTCCTTCAAGGCCAAGGTGACGCGGGCGCTGGCGGCCAGCGGTCTGCCGCCGGAGCGCCTGGACCTGGAGATCACCGAGGGCGTCATCATGGATGAGGCTCCGGAGATCGCCAACACCCTGAGCGCGCTGTGCGGGCTCGGCGTCCGGCTGTCCATCGACGATTTCGGCACCGGCTATTCGTCGCTGAGCTATCTGCAGCGCTATCCGTTCGACACGCTGAAGATCGACCGCTCCTTCATCGTGGATGCCGGCAGCAACGAGGCGGCGGCCCGTCTGGTGGAGACCATCATCCTGCTGGCGCGGGGCCTGAAGCTGGAAACCATCGCCGAGGGCGTGGAGACCGAAGAACAGCGCCAGTTCCTGAAGGCCAACGGGTGCGATCTGTTGCAAGGTTATCTGGTGGGCAGGCCCGTCCCGATCGACGAGGCCGCCGCCTTCCTGCGCAGCCGACAATGGACCGATCCGGAGTTCGCGTTCACCGGGGCATAATACCGGTCCTCGTTCTGCAATCCGGAGGCTTCGACCTGAGGGCTATCGGCTTGCCTGTCGGGTGCCGCCTGCCGACATCGCGGCCGCGCTTTCGCGCGGACGCCGTCCCGACGCATTTGCGGAAATGCCTGAAACGGATCGCCGGGACCGGCTTCGATCCTGCCGGGACGTGCTGACGCGGACTTTCCCGGTCTTACCGCCATGCCGTTCAAGAGGCCATTCTTCGACGAGCAGGCGATTGTGAAAGTTGACAGGAAAGCTCGGCGGTGCCGCTCATCTCGGTCCGGAGGAACGGGCTGTCCTGCTGAAAGAAGAAATCCCAACAATCCGATTTGAGATTGCTGGCGACACAGGAGTGTAATGATTTGCGGCGTTGTTATTTTCCAAAAGGCAAATCTAGAATATTTGCAACTTTATATCAATAAATATGGACTTAAATTTATTGCAGCGTTGCATTATGAGCGTGGCAGGAGTTTCTGCGCTTATCCGTACATTAATATATTTCCGGTATGGTGTCCGTGCTCTTTAGGAATCCGCATTTCCAGCACCTCCAACTTGCGGATGCGCATGGAGGCTCTCGGTGACTTTGGTTTCCCTTGGCCTGCCGCGAAAAATGACAAGCTCTCTGAACGTGGAGAAGAACGGTGCTCGCTAGGTTGAACATCTCCGCTCGTCTGATGGTGGGATTTGGGCTTCTAGTTGCCTTGATCATCGCCCTCGCGGCCTTCGCAATGTCCCAGTTCGAGAGTCTCGGGGACTATGCCGCGTTGTCGCAGAACCGATCCGCGGTCGTGATCGGCATGAAGGACTCCTACCTGAGCGTCAGGCAGGGGCGCGTCATGGCCTGGAGCTATGCGGCCACCGGCGACGCCGGCTATCTCAAGAGCCGTGACGAGGCGTTCGCCCAGGCCCGCGCCCAGCTGCAGGCCGTTCAGAACCTGATCGTCACCGACGAGGGCCACAGGCTGGTCAGGGCGTTCGAGGAGTCGATCGTCGATTTCGAGGCGAAGGCCCGCAGCTTCAACGACCTGAAGGCCAAGGGCGTCGATGGCGCCTCGCCCGACTATCAGAAGGCCATCGCCGAGGTGAATGCCGCCGCCAAGCGCTATGCCGATGCCAACAACACCGCCAGCGCCTATGTCGAGCGTCTCAATACCGACACGGCGAAGGACATCAGCAGCCGCATCGATTGGGCCTCTTCTGCCGCGATCATCGCCGGCGTGGCCGGAACGCTGCTGGGCGCGTTGACCGCGTGGCTGATCGGGCGCGGCATCACCGGGCCGGTCAACGCCCTGTGCGGGGTGATGGAACGGCTGGCCGGCAACGAACTGGCCGTCGAGGTCCCGGGAACCGCCCGCCATGACGAGATCGGCGCGATGGCCCGGACGGTCGAGGTGTTCAAGACCAACGCCCTGGAGGTCGAGCGCCTGCGCCAGGAGCAGGAGGCGCAGAAGGTCCAGGCCGCCGAGGAGCAGAAGCGCGCCATGAACCGGATGGCCGACAGCTTCGAGCAGAAGGTCATGGGTATGGTGACGGCGGTCTCGTCGTCGTCGGGTCAGTTGCAGAGCACCGCGAAGACCATGTCGTCGGTTGCCGACGAATCGACGGCAGCCGCCTCCACCGTCGCCGCTGCCGCCGAGCAGACTTCGGCCAACGTCCAGACCGTCGCCGCCGCCACGGAGGAGCTGTCCTCCTCGATCGGCGAGATCGCCCGGCAGGTCGCCGAATCCGCCCGCGTCGCCAACACGGCGTCGGTCGAAGCCGCCAACACCAACGAACTGGTGCGCAAGCTGACGGCGGCGGCCGACCGCATCGGCGAGGTGGTGAGCCTGATCAACTCCATCGCCGGCCAGACCAACCTGCTGGCCCTGAACGCAACCATCGAAGCGGCCCGTGCCGGGGAGGCCGGCAAGGGCTTCGCCGTCGTCGCCAGCGAGGTCAAGAGCCTGGCCAACCAGACGGCCCGCGCCACAGAGGACATCAGCCAGCAGATCGCTGCCGTTCAGGAGGAGACCCGCAACACCGTCTCCGCCATCCAGAGCATCTCCAACATCATCGAGCAGATCCAGGGCATCTCCACCACCATCTCCTCGGCGGTCGAGGAGCAGGGAAGCGCTACCAGGGAAATCTCCCGCAACGTCCAGCAGGCGGCCCAGGGCACCCAGCAGGTCAGCGGCAACATCGGCAGCGTGACGCAGAGCGCAGAGGCGACCGGAAACGCCGCCGGCCAAGTTCTCGACGCCGCAGGTCAGCTGTCGCAGAACGCCGAACGCCTGAGCCGGGAAGTCCAGGATTTCCTGGCGTCCGTCCGCGCGGCCTAACAAGAGCGGGGAAGAGCGGGGGGCGGGCTCGTCCCACCCCCCGCGCCATCACCAGCCCCGTAGGAACTCCGCCGTCTCTTCCACCGCCTGCTTCAACCCGACCCGCCGCATCTCCACCCCGTCCGGGAAGGCGCCGGCAAGCCGGCTCGGCATCATCGGGTCGAGCAGGACGAAGACGCCGGTGTCGTCGGCGCGGCGCACCAGCCGACCGAAGGCCTGCTTCAGGCGCAGGCGGGTGATCATGTCCTCGTAGCGGCGGCGGCCGAAGGCGTCGCGCCGGGCGCGGTGGAGGATGTCGGGCCGCGGCCAGGGCACGCGATCGAACACGATCAGGCGCAGCGAGCGGCCCGGCACGTCCACCCCGTCGCGCACCGCGTCGGTGCCCAGCAGGCAGGCGTGTTCCTCGTTGCGGAAGATGTCGATCAGGGTCGAAACATCCAGCGGATCGACATGCTGGGCATAGAGCGGGATGCCGACCTGATCCAGCGGTTCGGCGATGCGGTCGCGCACGGCGCGCAGCCGGCTGATCGCGGTGAACAGGCCGAGTCCGCCGCCACCCGCCGCCAGGAACAGCGACTTGTAGGCCGCCGAGACCTGCCCCAGATCGTCCTTGCGTACATCGTTGACGACGAAGACGCGGGTGCGGTTGGGATAGTCGAAGGGGGAGGGGACCTGGGCGCGGATCGCCGGGGCCGGCAGATGGCTGGCGCCGCAACGGTCCTCCGCCGCGCGCCAGTCCTGTCCGACATCGCCGGTGCCGTCCGTCAACGTGGCGGAGGTCACCACCAGCCCATGGGCGGGGCCGGCCAGCGCCTCGGCGAAGGGAACCGTCGGATCGACCCAATGGCGGTACAGCCCGACATCGACATCGCGACCGTCGATCCGCTCCACCGCGAACCAGTCGACGAAGTGGGAGGGTGTTTCGGTTGGCAGGGTGCGCAGCATGGCGCGCCACGCCTCCACCGTCAGGGTGCCGCGGCGGTGCAGGCTGCGCGACAATGCGTCGATGCGGCGGCGCTGGTCGGAATCCAGTTCGGCGCTCTCATCCTCCAGCCGCTGGGCCAGCCGGCGGGCCAGCGCCTCCACCGGTTCGGACAGGCGGACCAGGGACTGCTCCAACTCCGCCGCCGCCTCCAGCAACCCATCGACCGGATAGGCCTTGTCGGCCTCCAGGCTGTAGGGGCCGCCCTGACCGGCGGTGCGGGCATAGACCTGCTGGCGGGCGAGCAGCAGGAAGCGCTCGGTCGGCCCCTGCGGGTTGTCGGCGGCCAGCCGCGCCGACCAGCCGTCGGCGGGCAGCACGCGGGCGCCGATCAGGATGTCGTCGAGATGGCGCAGAGCCTCCTCGTCGTTGGCGACGATGTCCTCCAGCCGGCGCTTCAGGCCGCGGGCGCGGCTGCGTCCGGTCTCCTCGGCACCGAGCAGCCAGCGCCGCAGCTCCTGCGTCTCGCGGCAGGTCAGATGGCCGGCGAAGGCGCTGTCGGCGGCGTCGAAGACATGGTGCCCCTCGTCGAAGACGTAGCGGCTGGGCAGCGTCGGCTCCTCGCCGCCGCCGAGAGCCGCCTGCACCATCACCAGCGCGTGGTTGGCGATGACGATGTCGGCCCGGCGGGCGCGGCGCACGCTCTTCTCGATGTAGCAGCGGGCGTAATGGTCACAGGCGGAATAGATGCATTCGCCGCGGCGGTCGGCCAGCCCCATGGTCGGCCCGCGCCCGGCGATGTCGACCAGCCAGCCGGGGAAGTCGCCGCCGGTCATGTCGCCGTCGCGCGTCGCCGCCGCCCAGCGCGCCATCAGCCCGACGCCGATGGCGTTGTGCGGCTGGAAGGGCATGGCGCGCACCGCCTCTTCCAGGTTCAGCAGGCACAGATAGTTCTCGCGGCCCTTGCGCAGCACCACCTTGCGCGCCTTGGTCGCCGGGTCGGCGTAGAGCCGGTCCAGTTCGGCATCGATCTGGTGCTGGAGGTTGCGGGTGTAGGTGGAAATCCACACCGTTCCGCCATTCTTCTCCGCCCACACCGTGGCCGGCGCCAGATAGCCCAGCGTCTTGCCGACGCCGGTCCCGGCCTCCGCCAGCACCACGTTCGGCGTGTCGGGAAGCTGGCGCGGGGCGAAGGCGGCGGACACCGCGCTGGAGTAATCGGCCTGCTGCGGCCGCGGCTCCGCCACCTTGCCCAGCACGTTGGCCGACAGCATGGCGGCGAGGCGGCGGCGCGCCTCTTCCGGCTCCACCGGATTCTGCGCGGGTGGCGGCGGGGGAGCCCCCTCTTCCCACTCCTTGATGCGGGTCCAGACGCGCAGGCCCGAACGGGCGGCACCCTTTTCCGGTCCATCGGGCTTGCCGAGTGCGGCCAGCACCGCCGGCGCCCACGGCCAGCCGGCGCGCCCCATCTCCCAGGCGAAGGCGACGGGGTCGGAGGACTCCTCGCGTCCGCCAGGGGTTTGGGGAGCCCCCAGATCGCCCAGCAGCCGGCGCACGGCGCGTTGCAGGGCCAGCGCCTCCGCCTCATGCCCCTCAGGGGTGGGCAGGTCGAGCGCCTCGGCGATGCCGCGCGGGGTGGGGACGCAGAAGCGGGCGGGGTGGACGAAGGCGAACAGTTCCAGCACGTCGAAGGCCGGAAAGCCGTCGATTCCCAGTCGGCGGGCGAAGGCGCGGGCATGGCAGACCAGCGGCGGCTGCCGGCGCACCTTCGAGGCGGCGGCAGCCAGCGACAGCTCCTCCACCTCGCCGTCGAGCGTCAGCGACACGACGCGGCGCGCGCCGGCCACCATGGCGGGCGCGTCGTCGAGACTGTGGAGCGGGGTGGGATCGGCGGTCAGGTCCATCGGCGGCACTATATGGTGGCCGGCCGCCTCAAAGCGAGCGCGGGATGTTGACGGCCCGCCGCTTCCCCCCCATTGAGGGAAGTCCTGGGGAGCCGAGCGGAGACGGGGCCTTATGCGAAGACTGCTGCGCTGGGCGCTGATCGGGGTGGCGGGGCTGGTTGCCTTCACCATCCTGTGGGCGGCGATCTACCGGGTCGTGCCGCCGCCGGCCACCCCGCTGATGCTGATCCGGGCGTTGGGCGGCTCCGGCCTGTCGCGCGACTGGGAACCGCTGGAGCGTATCTCGCCGGCCCTGGTGGAGGCGGTCATCGCCTCTGAGGATACTGGCTTCTGCGGCCATGGCGGCTTCGACTGGGCGGCCATCGAGGACGCCTTCGAGGAGAATGAGGACGGCAGGAGGCTGCGCGGCGGCAGCACCATCAGCCAGCAGACCGCCAAGAACGCCTTTCTCTGGCCCGACCGCAGCTGGACCCGCAAGGGGGCGGAGGCCTGGTTCACCCTGCTGATCGAAAGCCTGTGGAGCAAGCGCCGCATCCTGGAGGTCTATCTGAACATCGTGGAGTGGGACGACGGCGTCTATGGCGCGGAGGCGGCGGCGCGTCGCCATTTCGGCAAGTCCGCCGCGGCGCTGACCCGGCGCGAGGCGGCGCTGCTGGCGGTGGTGCTGCCCAGTCCGCGCAACTGGTCGCCGACCCGGCCCAGCGCCTATGTCGCCCGCCGGGCCGGGGTGATCGAGCGGCGGATGGCGTTGGTGCGACGGGACGGGCTGGCCGAGTGCGTGCGGTGAGGCGGCAAGGGACGGCGCCTTCCACGGAATCTTAACCGCTACCGCGCTACACTCGATCCCGCTCCCGCCGCCCGGCCCGCAGGAGGCCGATCATGGCCACGCATCGTACGCTTCACGGACCGCTGTTTTCGACCCCGCCTCCCGATCCATTGCGTGAGGAGTTGGCGCCCCATCATGAAGCTCAGCCGGAACCGGCGCATCCCACCCGGCTTCTGATCATCGTCCTGATCGCTCTGTTCACTCTGGCCGGGCTTGCCTATGGCGGCGGTGTCGCTCTCGATCGCATCCTGGACCAGCGGCGGATCGAAGCGCGGATGGGGCCGAAGCCGCGGCTGGCGCAGCTGCCGGCGATCGAGGTTCCGCTGGGCGGGGTACGGGCAGTGGAGATGCAGGTCTCGCTGGTGCTGGCACCGAAGGTGGAGCCCGACCGCATCCTGCGCTACCAGGACCGCATCGCCGACCGGCTGTTCCAGACCGTAAGCCGGATTGACAGCGAAACCCTGACCGGCCCCGGCTCCGCCGAGGTTCTGAAGGCACGCATCAAGGAGGCCGTGAACCGCGAGGCCGGGACCGGCCTGTTCCGCGACATCTACATCGAACGCATGGTCGTCAAGTGATCGACGCGGGGCTCGTCCTGCGATGAGTCTTGTTTTGTGCGGCGCAATAGCCTATGTAGGGCGTCTTGATCGCTGGAGGCTCGCGCGTCTCTTGAGCGAGACGCGCTGTGATTGCGCAACGGCAACCCCCTAGGGGGTAAACGTCCCGGTGTTCTAGGGACGCTCTGGCCGCTGCATCGGATAGACGCCTCTCCCTCTATCGACCTCCTCCCGGCGAGTCCGCCGGTATGTCCCACGCCCGCCATCGGGGCGCGCGGGGTCGTGCCGTGTTGCTTTGAGAAGGTTGTTCCGACTTGACGTTTTCCGAACTCGGCCTGCACCCGCTCGTCCTGAAGGCCCTCGAGGCGTTCGAATACACCACCCCGACCCCGGTCCAGCTCGCCGCCATTCCGCCGGCGCTGCAGGGTCGCGACATCCTTGCCACCGCCGAGACCGGCACCGGCAAGACCGCCGCCTTCATGCTGCCGGCGCTGACCCGCACCGCCGAGCTGCCGCTGAACGGCGCCGCCACCCCGCGCGTGCTGGTGCTGGCCCCGACCCGCGAGCTGGCCAAGCAGGTCACCGACGCCGCCCGCAAATACGCGAAGTTCATGAAGCTGAACATCGTGGACGTGGTCGGTGGCATGCCCTACCGCGAGCAGCTGCGCCTGCTGTCGCGTCCGGTCGACGTGCTCGTCTGTACTCCGGGCCGCCTGCTGGACCATGTCGCCCGCCGCCGCATCGCCCTGGACGAGGTCGAGGTGCTGATCCTCGACGAGGCTGACCGCATGCTGGACATGGGCTTCCTCGACGATGTCGAGACCATCGCCAAGTGCTGCCCGCCGACGCGCCAGACCATGCTGTTCACCGCCACGCTGGACCGCCGCATGGCGCAGCTCGCCGGCAACCTGCTGCGCAACCCGGAGCGCGTGGCCGTCGAAAGCCAAGCCACTTCGGTGAATGTCGAGCAGCGCCTGCACCATGCCGACGACCTTGACCACAAGCGCCGCCTGCTGCAGCATTTCGCCGCCCAGGAAGAGGTCGGCAAGGCGATCATCTTCGCCGCCACCAAGCGTGATGCCGACACGCTGGCCGAGGAGCTGAGCGCCGCCGGCCATGCCGCCGCCGCCCTGCACGGCGACATGGATCAGACCAAGCGCAACCGCACGCTCCAGCGCCTGCGCACCGGCCAGGTCCGCCTGCTGGTCGCCACCGACGTCGCCGCCCGCGGCATCGACGTGCGCGACATCACTCATGTCATCAACTTCGACCTGCCGCGCTCGGCGGAGGATTACGTCCACCGCATCGGCCGCACCGGCCGTGCCGGCGCCTCGGGCGTTGCGATCTCCTTCGCCGCCCGCGCCGACCGCGAGACCCTGGTCCGCATCGAGCGCTACACGAAGGCGACGCTTGAGGTGCATGTGGTGCCCGGCCTGGAGCCGACGCGCCCCTTCACCACCGGCGGTGCCGGCCGTCCGGCCGGGCGCAACGGCCGTCCGGGTGGCGGCGGCAAGCCGTGGCACCGCAACGGCGAGTCGAAGGGCCCGCACGCTCCGCGTGGTCCGCGTCCGGACTATGCCCGCAACGACAACCACCGCGGCGACGCCCGCCCGGACCATGGTCATGCCCGCCGCGAAGCCCACGGCAACGGCAAGCCCGCGGCCCGTGCGAAGAGCTGGTAACCAGCAGCGTCCCTGACGCTTCCGCGCCTTGAACGAAAAAGCCCTCCCTGCTGGCCTCGCGGTCGGCAGGGAGGGCTTTTTCATGTCGGGACGGCCTGCTTCGGCCGGTCCTTTACTGGAACGCAATCTTGGCGTTGTCGCCCGGATCCGGTGACTGGCCGGTCAGCTTCGCCTTCACATAGCCATAGGCGTAGACCATGGTGCTGGACGGGCTGTCCCAATATTCCGCCTGATCGACCGACACCTTCAGCAGGGCGACCTCGGGGTCGTCCGGCCCCTGGGGGAACCAGGTGCTCATGATGTCGCGCCACAGGAAGCGGATCTTGTCGCGGTCGCGCACGACCTCGGCGATGCCGGAAACCGACACGTAATCCTGCTTGTCCGGATTGGAATAGGCGAGGTTGACGCGCCAGTGGCGGTCGATCTCCGCCACCTTTTCGGAATGGGCACGGGTGAAGAACCACAAGGTGCCGTCTTCGAACCCCGCATGGGACAGCGTCGCCATCGGACGGGAGTTCAGCCGGCCGTTGTCGTCCAGCGTCGTCATCATCGCGACCTGGACGCCCTTCATCATCTCCCAGAGCTTCTTGATTTCGCCCTGGTCGGGGCTGTGGCCGGCGGTGGTGCTATGGACCATGGTCTGCCTCTCGTTCGGTAGCCCAACGGAGACTGGGGAACGCCGGCAGCGGTCAGAAAGTTCCGCACTGCAGATTCACTCCACCGACCGACCAGGCCCCGGTCCCGGCGTGGTGGTGGTCGATCCGGCTCAGCGACCAGGGGTCGATCCGCAGCCGCAGCGCCGCCTCCGGCGTCAGATCCAGCGCCAGCGCCAGTGCGCCGCGGATGCTGCCGGCATGGATCACCGCAACCAGATCGCGTCCGGCATGGAGGTCGGTCAACCGCCGCAGCGCGTCAGCCGTGCGTTCCATCACCATGGCGAAGCTCTCGCCGTTTGGCGGGGCATGGCGGGCGGGGTCGCGCCAGAAGCGCGCCGCCGCTTCGGGGTCGCGCAGCGCCGCGGTATCGTGGCTGATCCCCTCCCAGTCGCCGAAATCCTGCTCGGCCAGCGCCGGTTCCACCACGGCGGTGCCGGCAAGCCGGGGATTGCGGCTCCAAAGCGCCTGGGCGGTCTGACGGCTGCGGCGGAGCGGGCTGGTCAGCCACAGGGCGTCGGCGGGCAGGCTTGCCGCCAGGGCCGCGGCTGCGGCGCGGTTACCGGTGTCTGCCTCGCGGTCGCTCGATCCGCAGATGACGGCGTCGGGGTTGTGGACCGGCGCGTGGCGGATCAGCCACCAGCGGGTGACGGTCAGGGGGGTGAGGCTTACCGCGCTCATGCCGATGCTCCCATGAGGGCGGAGAGGGTCAGCAGCACCGCCGTTTCCGCCACCTGCTGCGCCGCGCCGAAGACGTCGCCGGTGTGCCCGCCGATCTGCTTGCGGGCGAGCGCGGACACCGCGATCACCGCCAGAAGCGAGGCCGCCAGCGCCGGCAGGGCCAGCCCACCGAGCGCCGCCACGGCAATGGCGATGCCGAACGCCAGAGCCAGCAGCACCGTCGCCATCGCCGGCCGACCCTGTGCCGCCGCCAGCCCGTCGCGGCGGGCCGGGGACAGGACGCGAGCCATCATCGCCAGCCCGCAGCGCGACAGGGCCCCGGCCGCCACCAGAGCCGAGACCGCCGCCGGCACCGGCAGGGCGGCCAGTGCCGCGGCGCGGATGCCGACCGAGAAGACCAGCGCCAGCACGCCATAGCTGCCGGCCCGGCTGTCGCGCATGATCTCCAGCTTGCGTGCCAGATCGCGTCCGCCGCCGAAGCCGTCGGCGACGTCGGCCGCGCCATCCTCGTGCAGGCCGCCGGTCAGCCGCACCGTCGCCGCCAGCGCCAGCAGCGCGCCCGCCAGAGGCGGCAGATGCAGCAGAGCCGCCATGGCGAACACCACGCCGCCCGTCAATCCGACCAGCGCGCCGACCAGCGGAAACCATCCCATCGCCCGCGCCGAGGCACCCTCGGCCAGCGGACCATTCAGTGGACCGATGGGAGGAAGGGGCAGGCGGGTCAGGAACACCAGCGCCAGGGCGGCGTCCTGGGTCCAGCGCGGCGGAGGGGGAGGAACGGTCGTGGCATCGGGCATGATCGGCATCGACTACGCCCAACCGGCGTCCGGCGCAACCCTACACGGCGGGCGGTTCCGCACCGTTTGCACAGGTCCGATTCCTTGACCGGAACACCCGGTCCGCCTACTTTGTCCGTTTGAACTCCCCCTATCAGCATCGAGCACCCATGGCCCGTCTTCCGATCCTCGTCGCCCCGCATCCGATCCTGAAGCGCAAGGCGCAACCCGTCGCCGAAGTGGATGCGCGCGTCGTCAAGTTGATGGACGACATGGTGGAGACCATGTACGACGCCAACGGCATCGGTCTGGCCGCTCCGCAGGTCGGCGTGCTCGACCGCGTCATCGTCGTCGACGTCCATGAGAAGGGCGAGCCGGCAAACCCGATCCGCCTCGCCAACCCGGAAATCGTCTGGTCTTCCGATGAAAAGGCGGTGTGCGAGGAAGGCTGCCTGTCGGTGCCGGAGCAGTATGCCGAGGTCACCCGGCCGGTGCGCATCCGCGTCCGCTATCTGGACGAAAAGAACCAGCAGCAGGAGCTTGAGGCGGACGGCATGCTCGCCACCTGCCTCCAGCATGAGATCGACCATCTGAACGGTGTCCTCTTCGTCGATTATCTGTCGATGCTGAAGCGGAACATCCTGCTGAAGAAGGTCCAGAAGATGCAGAAGGCGACGGCCTGACCAGCCTCGATTCAATGATGACCCCGCTTCGTCTCGTCTTCATGGGCACGCCGGATTTCGCCGTGCCCAGCCTTGCCGCGCTGATCGAGGCGGGGCATCAGGTCGTCTGCGCCTACAGCCAGCCGCCCCGCCCGGCCGGCCGCGGCCAGCAGGTGCAGAAATCGCCCGTCCACCGCTTCGCCGAGGAGCACGGCATCCCTGTGCGCACGCCGAAAAGCCTGCGCACTGCCGAGGCTCAGGCGGAATTCGCCGACCTCAAGGCCGATGTCGCCGTGGTCGCCGCCTACGGCCTGATCCTGCCGCAGCCGATCCTCGCCGCGCCGCAGCTGGGCTGCGTCAACGTGCATGGCTCGCTGCTGCCGCGCTGGCGCGGTGCGGCGCCGATCCAGCGCTCCATCCTGGCGGGTGATGCCGAGACCGGCATCACCATCATGCAGATGGACATCGGGCTCGACACCGGCGCCATGCTGTCGAAAGAGGCGGTGGCGATCACCCCGGCCACCACCGCCAGCAGCCTGCATGACGAGCTGGCGGCGCTCGGCGCCCGCATGATCGTCCCGGCGCTGGACGGTCTTGCCGCCGGCACGCTGGCCGCCGTGCCGCAGCCGGAAGAGGGCGTCACCTACGCCGCCAAGCTGACGCGCGAGGACGGGCGGCTCGACTGGACGCAGCCCGCCGCTTACGTCGAGCGGCAGGTCCGCGCCCTGACCCCCTGGCCCGGCTGCTGGTTCGATGCAGCGAATGGTGAGCGCATCAAGGTTCTGGCCGCCGAACCGGCGACCGGCACCGGCACCCCCGGCACCTTGCTGGACGACCGGCTGACGGTCGCCTGCGCCGATGGCGCGGTGCGCTTGACCAAGGTGCAGCGTCCGGGCAAGGCGCCGGTCGATGGGGCGGCCTTCCTGCGCGGCTTCGCGCTGGCGGTCGGACAACCGGTCTCCGCCCCCACCTCCTCTGAAGCAGTGGCGGACTGACCGTCGTGCAGCGCTGGAAACTGACCGTCGAGTATGACGGCCGTCCCTTCGTCGGCTGGCAACGGCAGGACAACGGCCCCTCCGTCCAGCAGAGCCTGGAGGAGGCGGTGCAGCGCCTGTCGGGCGAGGTTGTGCGGGTTCACGGCTCGGGCCGCACCGATGCCGGGGTGCATGCGCTGGGGCAGGTCTGCCATTTCGACCTGGAAAAGCCCTTCACCGGGCTGAAGCTGCGCGACGCCCTGAACTTCCACCTGAAGCCGGCGCCGATCGCCGTGCTGGAGGTGGAGGCGGTGACCGAGGACTTCCACGCTCGGCTGACCTCGACCGGCCGCGCCTATGTCTACCGCATCGTCAACCGCCGGGCGCCGCTGGCGCTCGACGCCGGCCGGGCATGGCACGTCACCCGCCCGCTGGATGCCGAAGCGATGCACGCGGCGGCGCAGGTGCTGGTCGGCCAGCATGACTTCTCCAGCTTCCGCGCCGCGCTGTGCCAGGCCAAGTCGCCGGTGAAGACGCTGGACCGGCTGGCGGTGGAGCGGCAGGGCGACGAGATTCGCGTCCATGCCGCCGCGCGGTCCTTCCTGCACCATCAGGTCCGCAACATGGTCGGCACGCTGGAACTGGTGGGCTCCGGCAAATGGACGGCGGACGATGTCCGCCGCGCGTTGGAAGCCCGCGACCGCGCCAAGGCCGGGCCGACCTGCCCGCCGGACGGGCTCTATTTCATGGCGGCGCGGTACTGAGCGGCGCGGTTCCCTCCAGCCGCGCTCGTTCAGTGGTGAAGACCGTCACCAGATGCTCGATAACTGCCCGCACCCGCGGCACCTCGCGGCGGTCGCGGTGGACCAGCAGCCACGCCTCACGGGTCAGCCGCGGGCCGGGGAGGGGGAGGCGCTCCAGTCCCGGCACGCCGTCCGCCAGCATGACGGGCAGGAAGGCGATGCCGAAGCCGGCGACCGCCGCCGCAAGCTGACCCTGCACGCTGTTGGACCGGAAGGCGACGCGCCGGCCGCCGCCATGACGGTCCAGCCACAAGGCTTCCGGCAACTCCGCCATCGACTCGTCATAGGCGATCAGCGTGTCGGGTGCGTCCGGCGCGGCATAGAGCCCATAGCCCAGCGTCGCCAGCCGCCGCCCGACCAGATCGCCGCGCTGCGGGCGTGCCAGCCGGATCGCCAGATCGGCTTCCCGCCGGGCGAGGCTGAGGGTGCGGTTGTCGACGATGATTTCCAGATCGAGCGCCGGATTGGCGGCCCGCAGCGGGCCAAGCCGCGGGATCAGGAAGACGTCGGCAAGCGCCTGGGTCATGGTCAGCCGCACGGTGCCGCTGAGGCCGGCTGAATCGCCCTCGCGGCGGCGGATCGCCTGCGCCCGCTCGTCCATCGCCTCGGCGAGCGCGCGGACGCTTTCGCCCTCCTCGGTCAGCAGATAGCCGTCGGGCCGCCGCTCCATCAGGCTGCGGCCGAGGGTGGCTTCCAGTGCTGCCAGCCGGCGTCCCACCGTGGCATGGCTCAGCCGCAGGGCACGCGCCGCCGCCGACAGGCTGCCGGCGCGCGCCAGTTCCAGGAAGACGCGCAGGTCGTCCCAGTCGGGCGGGCCTGTGAGTTTTTGAACAGTCATCGTGCGAGGATAGCGGATGGCCGCGCATCGGTGAACAGAGCAACATCACCTGCATCAACCTTGAGCGACAGCGGAGTATCTCCCGATGACGACCCAAACTGCCCGGACCCTGCGCCAGATCGTCGGCGCGCCGGTCACTCCCGCCCCTCTGGACAAGGCGGTTCTGGTGCTGATCGACCTTCAGCGCGAATACACCGACGGCGCCCTGCGCCTGTCGGGAGTCGATGCGGCGGTGGAGCGGGCGGCGGAACTGCTGGCCCTTGCCCGCGCCAACGGCGTGCCGGTGATCCACATCGTCCACCACACCGCGGCGGGCGCGCCGGTGTTCGACCCCAGCGGGCCGATGGCGGAGATCATCCCGGAGGTGGCACCCCGCGAGGGCGAGCCGGTGATCGTCAAGAAGCTCGCCAACGCCTTCGCCGGGACCGACTTGCAGGCGGTGGCGCGCGACAGCGGGCGGACGGAAATGATCATCGCCGGCTTCATGACCCACAACTGCGTCAGCAGCACCGCGCGGTCGGCGGTCGATCATGGCTGGCGGGTGACGGTCGTGGCGTCGGCCACCGCCACCCGCGACCTGCCGGACGGCAAGGGCGGCGTGGTGCCGGCGGCCGACGTCCAGCGCGGCGTGCTGACAGGCCTGTCCGACAGCCTCGCCGTGGTGGTGGAGGACGTGAGAGCCTGGGGTTGAGGGAGAGGGGGGCGACGAGCCCCCCGCATCCTTACTTCTTCTCGGCCTTCCAATAGTAGTTGGTGTCGAAGCTCGGACCCCAGACGAGGCCGTTGACGCTCTTCCGCTCGGCGATCATTTCCGTTTGCTGGAACATGACGACGAAGGGCGAATCGGACAGGACCGAGCGTTGCAGCTCCTCGTAGGTTTGGGCGCGCTTGGCGCTGTCGCGCTCCTCCACGGCGGCGGCGGTCTTCTTCGTCAGCTCCGGAATGTCCCAGGCGTTGCGCCAGGCCAGTGTCTTGGACTTGGCGTTGTCGCTGTTGTCCGGGTTGGAGGCGAAGGTCTCGGCGTTGGAATGCGGATCCTGGTAATCGGCGCCCCACTGCTGGATCATCAGCTCGTGGTTGCGGGCACGATACTTGGTCAGCACCTGCTTGCCGTCGCCGGGGATGATCTCGATCTTCACGCCGGCCTTGGCGGCGCTGGCCTGGATCGCCTGGGCCATGTCCTGTGTCGGGTTGGTGTTGCGCACGTCCATGCTGACGGTGAAGCCGTCGGGATAGCCGGCCTTCGCCAGCAGTTCCTTCGCTTTGGCCGGATCGTACTTGTACGGGTTGTCGTTGACGGCACCCAGGAAGCCCTTGGGCAGGAAGGCCTGATGAACGGCGCCGATGCCGTTCATGATGGATCCGGCCATGGCGTCGTAATCGACCAGATACTTGAAGGCCTCGCGCACCTCGGGCTTGGCCAGGGCGGCGTTCTTCTGGTTCAGGCTGAGATACCACAGAGTGCCCTTCGGCGCCTGGACCAGGCGGATGGCGTCGCTCGACTTCAGCGGCTCGAACTGTTCCGGCTTCAGGTTGCGTGCGACATCGACGTCGCCCTTCTCCAGCAGCAGGCGCTGCGTCGCCGGTTCCGGGATATGACGGATCAGCACGCGCTTCAGCTTCGGCGCCCCGCGCCAGTATTTCGGGTTGGCGTCGAAGGTCAGCAATTCGCTCGCCTTCCACTGCTTCAGGATAAAGGGGCCGGAGCCGGCGGAGTTGGTCTTCAGCCAGCCGGCACCGAAATCGCCGTCCTTCTCTTTGCTCTTCACCAGCTTGGAATCGACGATGGAGGCGACGTCGGCGGTCAGGCAGTAGAGCACGAAGGTCGGCGCATAGACCTTGTCGGTGGTGAAGACCAGCGTCTTCGGGTCGGTGGCGCGCACCATCTGGTCGACAGTCTCGGGCGTCAGGCCGAACTGGGTCAGGATGAAGGCCGGACCCTTGTTCATCTTCACCGCGCGGGAGAAGGACCACGCCACATCCTCGGCCGTCATCGGGTTGCCGGAATGGAAGGCGATGCCGTCGCGCATCTTGAAGGTGAAGGTCTTGCCGTCGGGCGACACGGTCCAGCTTTCGGCGGCCTCGCCCTCGATCCTGCTGACGTCGTTGACGTCGAAATGGATCAGGCGGTCATAGACCTGGGCGCTGTACTCGGCACCCGACAGCTCGAAGATCTCGCCGGGGTCGAGGCTGACGATGTCGTCGAACTGCCACGCCATCACCAGCGCGTCCTTCGGCGTGTCGGCGAGAGCGGGGGCGGCGAAACCGGCGAGGGCGAGAGCGGCGGCACCAAGAACAGTCTGCGCAATAAGGCCGCGCTTGAAGCTGGTCATCCGTGAAGTCTCCCTGGAGGCCCGTTCGGGGCACTGTTGAGGGATGGAATCTTCCCGCCGCCTTCCCCGGTATGTCAACCCAGCCGGAGGGCAGCTTTGATGTTGGACGGGTTGCAATTCGCGGGGAAAGTGCCTAGCTCCTAACGCCCTCCGGCACCATTCTTGTTTTCGCGGATATTCGGCAGAAGGAAACCACCGTCATGGGCTATACCGTCGCGGTCATCGGCGCCACCGGCAATGTCGGGCGCGAGATCCTGCAAACGCTGGCCGAGCGGAAGTTCCCGGCCGACAAGGTCATCGCCCTGGCCTCCGAGAAGTCGATCGGCCAGGAGGTGTCCTATGGCGAGGACGACATCCTCAAGGTCCAGGATCTCAACAAGTTCGACTTCCACGGCGTCGACATCGTGCTGTCGTCGCCCGGCGCCAAGGTTTCGGCCGTCCATGTGCCGCGTGCGGCCGCCGCCGGGGCCGTGGTGATCGACAACACCTCCCACTTCCGCATGGACCCCGACGTGCCGCTGGTGGTGCCGGAAGTGAACCCGGAGGCGGTGGTCGGCTATCGCAAGCGCGGCATCATCGCCAACCCCAACTGCTCCACCATTCAGATGGTGGTGGCGCTGAAGCCGCTGCACGACCGCTTCAAGATCCGCCGCGTCGTGGTGTCGACCTACCAGTCGGTGTCGGGCGCCGGCAAGGAGGCGATGGACGAGCTGTTCACCCAGACCCGCGCCATCTTCGTCAACGATCCCATCGCCAAGAGCGTCTTCCCCAAGCAGATCGCCTTCAACGTCATCCCCCACATCGACGCCTTCATGGAGGACGGCTCCACCAAGGAGGAGTGGAAGATGACGGTGGAGACCAAGAAGATTCTCGATCCGAAGATCAAGGTCGCCGCCACCTGCGTCCGCGTGCCGACCTTCATCGGCCACGCTGAATCGATCAACATCGAGACTGAGGAACCGATCAGCGCCGAGGAGGCCCGCATCATCCTGCGCGCCGCCCCCGGCGTGTCGGTGGTCGACCAGCAGACCGGCGACGGTTATGTCACCCCGGTGGAGGTCGCCGGCGACAACCCGGTCTTCGTCAGCCGCATCCGCGACGACATCACGGTGGAGAACGGGCTGTCCTTCTGGTGCGTCGCCGACAACCTGCGCAAGGGTGCCGCGCTGAACGCGGTGCAGATCGCCGAGCTTCTGGTGCGCGATTACATGGTGGAGTGAGGGAGCGGGTGGGGGCGGATCGGCGGTGCTTCCCACCCTTCCAAATTGTCGGTAGGCTGAACCATCCCACCTGACCGGGCGGTTCCGTGCTCCGCATCCTGCCGCTGTTGTGCCTCGTTCTGCTGATGCTCACCGGGTGCGGCGTCGATGCCGACCAGGATGTGCTGTGCCGGAAGCTGATCCCAGCCTTCGACTCCGGCCGCGTCACCGACCTGTCCACCCGAAGTTATGCCGAAGATAAGCGGGTGCTGCGCGTCGATTACCGCAGCGGCGGCCAATCCCATTGGATCGCCTGCCGCTTCGCCGGCACCTCGATGGAGGAGGGGCGGCGGACCCTGGTTGGGGTGGCGACCGACCGCAATGGCTGGCTGACCGACATCCGCTTCGCGATGCTGCAGCAATGGCTGCGCATCAAGCCGCCGCGCGATGCCGTCGGCGGCGTGGTGGAGGCTGATCGGCCGCAGCCGACCCGCTGGACGCCTTTCCTCTTCCTGGCCCAGCAAATCATCAACGCCGCCACCGTCGCCTGCGTCTATGGGCTGCTCGCCCTCGGTTACACGCTGGTCTATGCCATCCTCGGCCAGATCAATCTCGCGATGGGCGAGCTGACCATGGTCGGCGCCATGCTGACGGCGATGGCGGCGGCCGGGCTCGGCATGGCCGGCTGGGCGACATGGCCGCCGGCCCTGCTGGGCGTGCTGGTGCTGGTGATCGGCTTCACCGCGGTACAGGGCTGGACGATGGATCGTCTCGTCTTCCGCCGCCTGCGCGGGGTGCGCAGCCACACGCCGCTGATCGTCGCGGTCGGGCTGTCCATCGCCTATCAGGAGGGGGTGCGGCTGCTGCATGGCGCGCGCGACTGGTGGCCGACGCCGGTGCTGACCGAGCGCTTCACTCTGGCGAGCGATGGTGCCTTCACCGTCACCGCGCTGATGGCCCAACTGGCGATTCTGGCGCTGACCGGCGGGCTCTATGCGGGCTTGTGGGGGATCATGCAGCGCACCGCCTTCGGCCGGGCACATCGGGCCTGCACCGACGATATCGCGGCGGCGGAACTGGTCGGGGTGGACGTCAACCGCACGGTGGCGGCGACCTTCGCCATCGGCGGCGGGCTGGCCGCGGCGGCGGGGGCGGTGATCGCGCTCTATTACGGCGGGGTGAACTTCTTCACCGGCTACCTGATCGGCTTCAAGGCGCTGGCCGCAGCGGTGGTCGGCGGCATCGGCTCGGTGCCGGGTGCTATGCTGGGCGGGGCCCTGCTGGGGCTGGTCGAGACCTTCTGGTCGGCCTATTTCGCGCTCGCCTACAAGGACATCGTGGCGTTCGGGCTGCTGACGCTGTTCCTGATCTACCGGCCGCAGGGGCTGCTGGGGCAGGCGCGGGGCAGGGGCGACTGAGCGGCTAGGAAAACGGACGGATTCCTATTGCGTTGTGCTGACAGCCACAACGGCCTCGATAGCGGCAAGAGCGCTCCGCAATACCGCCAGGCTTTCGGGGCGTTCAAGAATCACTTCGGCTTCGTCCAAGGTTTTTCCCGTCAGAGGCACGGTGACGCTGGCTTCCTCGATCAATCGGGCTGAAATGACCGTCAGAATCTCGGTCAATGCTTCCCGTGCGTAGGTCGAACGCGACGAGGCGTGCAGCAGCGCAACGGGCTTGTCCACCATCTCGCCGCTGGCCACCACCCAATCCAAGGCGTTCTTCAAGGCTCCGGGTACGCCATGGGCGTATTCCGGGCAGGCGATCACGACCGCATCCGCTGCGGTCAGCGCATCACGAAAGTCCTTCACCGCCGGCAGGGCGGGGTCGCCGTCCTCATCCGGGTTGAACGGCGGCAGGCTGCCGACGCCACGTCCATCCGACCCGGCAAAGATCGTGACGGTCACATCTTCCGGTGCCGCAACAGCTGCGGCCCGCAGCAACGCGCTGTTGGTGGAGGCGGCGCGCAGGCTGCCGGAGATCGCAAGCACCCGCATGATCGGCTCGTCTCCTTCACTTGCCTCGATGATCACTGTCGTCATGGCGGGTCGAGGCCGGACAAAAAACGGGCGGGAGTGTCAGCACTCCCGCCCGCGTTACGACAGCACCCGGTCCGAAAGACCGAACCCGCTTATGCCAGAGCGCGCACGTCGGCCAGATGCCCCGTCACCGCCGCGGCCACGGCCATCGCCGGGCTGACGAGGTGGGTGCGGCCGCCGCGGCCCTGACGACCCTCGAAGTTGCGGTTGGAGGTGGACGCGCTGCGCTCGCCGGGAGCCAGACGGTCGGCGTTCATCGCCAGGCACATGGAGCAGCCCGGCTCGCGCCACTCGAAGCCGGCCTCGGTGAAGATCTTGTCCAGACCCTCTTCTTCGGCTTGCTCCTTGACCAGACCCGAACCGGGAACCACCAGGGCACGCACGCCCTCGGCGACCTTGCGGCCCTTGGCGACCTCGGCGGCGGCGCGCAGGTCCTCGATGCGGCCGTTGGTGCAGGAGCCGATGAAGACGGTGTCGACCTTCACCTCGGTCAACGGCTGGCCGGGGGTCAGGCCCATGTAGGCGAGCGAACGCTCGACGGCAGCGCGCTTGCCGGCATCGGCGATCTCGGCCGGATTCGGCACGGTCGCGGTGATCGGCAGCACGTCTTCCGGGCTGGTGCCCCAGGTGACCTGCGGGGCGATGTCGGCGGCGTTCAGCACGACGGTGGCGTCATAGACCGCGCCCTCGTCCGACGGCAGCGTCTTCCAGTACTGGACGGCCTGCTCCCAGGCGCCGGCCTTCGGCGCCAGGGCACGGCCCTTCACATACTCGAAGGTCTTCTCGTCCGGGGCGATCAGGCCGGCGCGGGCGCCGCCTTCGATCGCCATGTTGCAGACCGTCATGCGGCCTTCCATCGACAGGTCGCGGATGGCTTCGCCCGCGAACTCGATGACGTAGCCGGTGCCGCCGGCGGTGCCGATCCTGCCGATGATGGCCAGCACGATGTCCTTGGCGGTGACGCCCGGGTTCACCTTGCCGTCCACGCGGATCAGCATGTTCTTGGCCGGCTTCTGCAGCAGGGTCTGGGTGGCCAGCACATGCTCCACCTCCGACGTGCCGATGCCGAAGGCCAGCGCGCCGAAGGCACCATGCGTGGCGGTGTGGCTGTCGCCGCAGACGATGGTGGCGCCGGGCAGGGTGAAGCCCTGTTCCGGGCCGACGATGTGCACGATGCCCTGGCGGACGTCGTCCATCGGGAAATAGCGGACGCCGAAGTCGCGGGCGTTCTTGTCCAGCGTCTCCACCTGGATCCGGCTCTCCTCCTCGGTGATGCCCTTGGAGCGGTCGGTGGTGGGGACGTTGTGGTCGGGAACGGCGAGAGTGGCTTCCGGACGCCGCACCTTGCGGCCGGCGACGCGCAGTCCTTCGAACGCCTGCGGGCTGGTCACTTCATGGACCAGATGGCGGTCGATGTAGAGGATGCAGGTGCCGTCGTCCTGGCGATGCACGACGTGGCTGTCCCAGATCTTGTCGAACAGAGTGCGCGGCTTGGACATCGGAAAAACTCTCTCTCGCGGTACGACAGGCGCAGAAGAAACGGAGGCCGCACCATAGCCTTGTGTCGTGCCGGGGACAAGCATCGCGCTACGTCTGTCGTCGCAAGCCTGTCCCCCGCAATATTATGACACTGGCGGCCGATGAGGGGCGGCCGGTGAGGGCGGTCAGGGCAGCATCTTGCCGGGGTTCAGCAGGCCCTTGGGGTCGAGCGTCGCCTTGATGGCGCGCAGCATGTCGAACTCCACCGGCCCCTTGATTGCCGGCATCTCGTCCTTCTTGAAGCGGCCGACGCCATGTTCGGCGGAGATCGAGCCGTCGAGCTTGAAGATCACCTCGTTCACGACGTGGCAGATCTCGTCCCAGCGGTCGAGATAGGCCTTGGTATCCGCGCCCTCGGGCTGGCTGAGGTTGAAGTGGATGTTGCCGTCGCCGACATGGCCGAAGGGGGTCGGACGGATGCCGGGGCAGGCCTGCGCCACCGCCGCTTCCGCCAGTTCGATGAACTCGGCGACGCGGGAGACCGGGATCGACACGTCGTTCTTGATCGAGCCACCCTCGAACTTTTGCGCCTCGACGATGGCTTCACGGATGAACCACAGCTGCTTGGCCTGGGCATCCGACTGGGCCAGCGTGGCGTCGGTCGCGAGATCCGCCTCGAACGCCTCGCCCAGCGCGGTCTCCACCGTCTCCTGGAAGGCATCGGACTGGGTGCCGGCGGTCAGCTCGGTCAGCACATACCAGGGCGACGGCTCCGACAGCGGGTCGATTGTGCCGGCGACATGCTTCAGCGCGAAGTCCAGGCAGCGGCGCGACATCAGCTCGAAGGCAGACACGGCGTCGCCGGAGGCGGCGCGCAGGCGGGCCAGCAGCTCGATGGCGGCGGCCGGGCTGGGCACGGCGACGAAGGCGGTGATCGACTGGCGCGGGCGCGGGAACAGCTTCAGCACGGCGGCGGTGACGATGCCCAGCGTGCCCTCGGCGCCGATGAACAGGTTCTTCAGGTCGTAGCCGGTGTTGTTCTTGCGCAGCCGGCGCATGCCGTCCCAGACGCGACCGTCGGCCAGCACCACCTCCAGCCCCAGCACCAGATCGCGGGTGTTGCCGTAGCGCAGGACGTTGATGCCGCCGGCGTTGGTGGAGATCAGGCCGCCGATCTGCGCCGTGCCCTCGGCGCCCAGGCTCAGCGGGAACAGGCGGTCGGCGTCGGCCGCGGCCTCCTGCACGCTGGTCAGCACGACGCCGGCCTCCACCGTCATGGTGTAGTTCAGCGTGTCGATGTCGCGGATGCGGTTCAGGCGCGACAGGCTGAGCACGATCTCGCGCCCCTCCTCGTACGGGATGGAGCCGCCGACGAGGCTGGTGTTGCCGCCCTGGGGCACGATGGGGATCCCGGCCTCGGCGCAGATTTTGACGACCGCCGCCACTTCCCCGGTGCTGGCCGGACGGACCACCGCCGGGCTGTTGCCCTTGAAGCGCCCGCGCCACTCCGCGAGGTAGGGAGCCATGTCGGCGGCGTCGGTGAGGATGCCGGACGGGCCGACGATGGCGCGGATCTGGTCGAGGGCAGCGGCGATGGTGGTCATGGCGCGGAGTCCGGCAGAAGGTTGGCGCAGTGAAGCGCGACACTTCTACAATCTAGCCGCCCCCATTTCCATGCACCTGTTGCGCAGACCAGCCGCCACCCCAGGATTTAGCTGCGCGGGGCGGCGGCGCGGCGCAGGCGGTCGTTGATCGCCATGCCAAGCCCGACCTCAGGGATCGGCATCACGGCGATGCGCCGGGCTCCGCTCTGGTCGAGGCTGCGCAGGTGGGAGAACAGGTTGGCCGCCGCCTCGTTCAGGTCGCCTTCCAGGCTCAGGTTCAGCCGCGTGGTGCCGCCGAAGACGAAGCGGTCGGGACCGAAGGTCAGGAACGCCTCGTCCTCCTCCGCCGAGGAGGCGTTCAGGCGCACCGCGGCGTTGGGGGCGTAGTGGCTTTCCAGCTGGCCGGGCGACTTCGGCGCGGTCGGGTCGCCGGCCGACAGGCGGACCGGGCCGATCAGCCGCTCCATCTCGTCGGGCAGCACGGCGCCGGGACGCAGGAGCACCGCCTCGGGGCCGGTCAGGTCGATGACGGTGGATTCAAGGCCGACCATGCACTTGCCGCCGGTGACGATGCCGTCCACCCGGTCGCCCAGGCTTTCCAGCACATGGTGCGGCGTTGTCGGGCTGACGGCGCCGGAGCGGTTGGCGCTGGGCGCGGCGATCGGCTTGCCGGCGGCGCGCAGGATGGCCTGGGCCACCGGGTGGTTGGGCACGCGGATGGCGATGCTGTCCAGCCCGGCGCTGACCAGCAGCGACAGGGCGGAGTTGGCCGGGCGCGGCACGACCATGGTCAGCGGACCGGGCCAGAATTGCGTCGCCAGATCGTGGGCGCGATCGTCGAACAGGCCCCAGGAGTGGGCGGCGACCAGATCGGGGACATGGGCGATCAGCGGGTTGAACTGCGGCCGGCCCTTGGCGGCGAAGATGGCGGCCACGGCGCGGTCGTCGGTGGCGTCGGCGCCCAGCCCATAGACCGTTTCGGTCGGGAAGGCGACCAGACGGCCGGCGCGCAACAGTTCGGCCGCGCGGGCGATGCCGGTCGGGGTGGCCGGGATCAGCGTCGGGCGCTTCTCACCGGTATCGGGTGCGGAATGGTCGGTCACGGCGTCTTTCTAGCCCGTGCAGCCCCGGTGTCAATTCGCGCGGTTGCACCGGTGCCATGCCCAAGGTTATGAGGGGGAGTGCGCAATCAACCAACACAACATGATGGGTGCGGGCATGACGGGCAAGGTCTTCACCGTGGCGCAGCAGAAAGGCGGCGCCGGCAAGACCACGCTGGCCGCGCATCTCGCCATCGCCTGGGCGCAGCTCGGCCACAAGGTCGCCACCGTCGACATCGATCCGCAGGGCAGCCTGACCCGCTGGCACGCCGTGCGGTCGGAAGCCACCAGCGGCGAGCCCGGCTTCACCCATGTGCAGATCACCGGCTGGCGTACCCAGGCGGAGGTGGAGAAGCTGGCGCGCAGCCACGACATCGTCGTGGTCGACAGCCCGCCCCATGCCCAGACCGAGGCCCGTATCGCCGTCCGCGCCGCCACGCTGGTGGTGGCGCCGGTGCAGCCGAGCCCGATGGATTTGTGGGCGGTGCATCCGACCATCGATCTGGCGGCGCAGGAGAAGCGCCGCCTGCTGCTGGTGCTGAACCGCGTGCCGCCGCGCGCCCGTATCGCCGATGAGCTGGTCGCCAAGGTCCATGAACTGGTCGCCCCGCCTGCGGTGGAACTGGCGACGGCCCAGGTGGGAAATCGCACCGCCTATGCCGGAACGCTGATGACCGGCCTGTCGGTGACGGAGGCCGCGCGCAAGACCCAGGCGGCGGCCGAGATGCAGGCGCTGGCGGAAGAGATTCTGCGGCGGGTTTGAGGGGGCAAGCTGCACTCGCCCCCCGAACCATTCAGTCCTTGACCTCACCCATCGCCGACTGGATGTAGTTGGGCAGGCCGATGTCGTCGATCAGGCTCAGCTGGGTTTCCAGATAGTCGATGCGCTCCTCCGACTCTTCCAGCAGTTCGGACAGCTCGTCGCGCGACACGTAATCGGCCTTCTCCTCGCACACGGCGATGGCATGGGCGATGCGGTCGCGGGCCTCCTGCTCGGCGGCGAGGTCGCTGGCCAGGATCTCCGGCACATCCTCTCCGATGCGCAGCTTGCCGAGATCCTGGAGGTTGGGGATCGCCTCGATGAACAGGATGCGTTCGATGATCTCGTCCGCGCTCTTCATCACCTCGATGGAGGCGTGATATTCCCACTTGCCGAGCGCCTTGACACCCCAGTTCTTCAGCATGCGGGCGTGCAGGAAATACTGGTTGATCTGCGTCAGCTGGTCCTTCAGGACGATCTGCAGCTGGGCGATGACGTCGCTGTTGCCCTTCATGATCCGTCCTCCGCTCAGCTCGGGAAGCCGCCCATGGCCGACTGCAGGTAATTCTGCAGGCCGAGCATGTCGATCAGGCCAAGCTGCTGTTCCAGCCAGTGGGCATGGTCTTCCTCGGTGTCGACCAGCAGTTCCAGCAGGATGCGGCGGGTGTCGTAATCCTTCACCTGCTCGCAATAGGCTATTGCCTCCTTCAGGGCGGCCACCACCTCATATTCGAGGTTCAGGTCGTTGCGCAGCATCTCCGGCACGGTCTTGCCGATGTGCAGCGGGTCGCGGCTGGCGACGTCGGGCGTGCCTTCCAGGAACAGGATGCGGCGGATCAGCTTGTCGGCATGCTCCAGCTCTTCCATCCGCTCGTGCGAGATGCGTTCGCTCAGCGCCTTGAGGCCCATGTCCTCCATGGAGCGCGCATGGGACAGATACTGGTCGGCCGCGCTCAGCTCGCCGGTGAGCAGCGTGTTCAAACGGTCAAGGACCCCTTGATCGCCTTGCATGATGCGATACTCCGAAATAGACGATTTGTCGCACCTTGGCACAGCTGAAGGACTCGCACAATAAAAATCTCCAATTGAAACAAAGATGTAGTTGATAGTCACTATCATTTGGCGGCTGATGAGGGTCGCCTAAAATACAGTCATGGTCCCATCCCTGCTTTGCGAATCAATGTCAATTGCGGCAATGGAGGATTTCAGCGAATTCCCCGGCTTGGATTGCGGTTTTAGACTTGCGGCGGTGCAGCGATGCTTGAAGGCGGCAACAGGCCGACCGGTTTGCCGGTTCCGATCACGCCGATCGGGGGCGCCGGATTGAGGCAGGGGCCGTTCCGTGCTAACAGACCGCGGGATTTTTCCGCCCTTCATTCCAACGACAGCCGGATTGCGGCCATGACGACGACCACCCCCTCGGCTCCCGCCTCGGAGTTCCTGCGCACCCTTCAGGAGCGCGGATTCATCCACCAGTGCACCGATCTCGCCACGCTGGACGAGCGTGCGCAGAAGGGGCCGATCGTCGCCTATATCGGCTTCGACTGCACCGCCGACAGCCTGCATGTCGGCAGCCTGCTGCCGATCATGATGCTGCGCTGGCTGCAGAAGACCGGCCACAAGCCGATCGTGCTGATGGGTGGCGGCACCACCAAGATCGGCGACCCCTCCGGCAAGGACGAGGCTCGCCAGCTGCTGACCGACGAGGTCATCGCCAACAACATGGCGGGCATCAAGCGCATCTTCGGCCGTTACCTGACTTTCGGGGATGGTCCGACCGACGCGGTGATGGCGAACAACGCCGACTGGCTGGACGAGCTGAAATACATCCCGCTGCTGCGCGACATCGGCCGGCATTTCACCATCAACCGCATGATGACCTTCGAATCGGTCAAGCTGCGGCTGGAGCGCGAGCAGCCGCTGACCTTCCTGGAATTCAATTACATGATCCTCCAGGCCTATGATTTCGTGGAGCTGAAGCGGCGCTACGGCTGCACCTTGCAGATGGGCGGGTCGGACCAGTGGGGTAACATCGTCAACGGCGTCGAACTCGGCCGCCGCACCGACGGGGCGGAGCTGTTCGGCCTGACCACGCCGCTGCTGACCACCTCGTCGGGCGCCAAGATGGGCAAGACGGCGGCCGGCGCGGTGTGGCTGACCGCCGACAAGCTCAGCAGCTATGATTTCTGGCAGTATTGGCGCAACACCGAGGATGCCGATGTCGGCCGCTTCCTGCGCCTCTACACCGAGCTGCCGCTGGACGAGGTCGCCCGGCTGGAAAGCCTGCAAGGTGCGGAGATCAACGAGGCCAAGAAGATCCTGGCCAACGAGGTGACCAAGCTCGCCCATGGCGAGGCCGCCGCGCTGGAGGCCGCCGAGACCGCGCGCCGCGCCTTCGAGGAAGGGGCCGCGGCCGAGGGGCTGCCCAGCATCGAGGTGGCCCGCGCTGATCTGGAGGCCGGCCTGCCGGTGGTCGACCTGCTGGTGTCGGCCGGTCTTGCCGCGTCGAAGGGTGAGGCGCGGCGCCTGATCAAGGGCGGCGGCGCCAAGCTCAACGACGGGCCGATCGCGGATGAAACTGCGAAAGCGACCGTGGCGGACCTGAACGCCGATGGCGTGGTGAAGCTCAGCGCTGGCAAGAAGCGTCATGCGCTGGTGAAGGTGGCGTAAGACAGAGGCGGGTGGGAGGCGCAGCGGCTCCTCACCGCATGTGCGACTCCGGCGACGGCTTTGTGTCCGGCGCCGGAGAGCCTTCGCCGCCGAGGAAGAAAAGGTTGCGCAGGAAGCCGGGGGCCAGCACCGCCAGCGGGTTGACCGACACGTCGGGGTCGGACAGCGGTCCCTGGACATGCCAGGTGGCGGAGAAGATGCCCTGGCCCTCGCCGCCGCTCAGAACGTCGCCCAGCAGCGGAATCTGGCCGATCAGACGGTTGAGGCCATAGACCGGCACGATAGTGCCCTGGAGATTGGCGGTTTCCGTCTCCAGGTCGATCTGGCCCTCCAGCGTCAGGCCGAGCGCCGAACCGGAGGTGCGCAGATCCTTCAGGGTCAGCAGCCGGCCTTCCTTGCGGAAATCCGCCGACATGCGGCCGAAGGCGATGCCCTTGCCGCCGCCCAGCAGCTCGGCGAAGCCGGACGGCGAGATGGCGTTCAGGATGCGGGCCAGGGCCGGAACGTCGATCAGCGTGTAGTCGCGGATTTCCGCCTTGCCGACGATGGCGGCATCGGCGCGAGGTGCGGCCGACCGGCCGGTCAGGGTCAACCGGCCGCCGCGCATGCGGTCGTTCAGGTCCATCGCCTGCAAGGCCGATCCCAGATCCTCGGCAGTGATGGCGAGATCGTAGACGCCCTGCGGCCCCGGCCGCCATTTCAGCGAAACGCCGCCGCCTTCGCTGCGTCCGGTGAGGTCCAGCAGGGTCCAGGCGGTGGCGTCCCGCTTCATGGCTCCGGCGACCTGCCGCAGCCGCCGGCCGTCGCCGAACACCACCGAGTCGAACTTGATGGCGATGTCCAGCGGGGTCTTGCGGCCGTCGTCGGCAGGTGTCGGCGCCTTCTTGGGCGGCGGCGTCATCGCGCCCTCGCCCGAGGGTGTCTTGCCGGTCAGGCCGCGGGCATCAAGGCTGGTGCCGGTGATGGTGCCGGCATAGCCGCCGGATGATGGGCCTCCAGCTGGTCCGCCGGGCTTGGCCGGCGGCAGCACGGTCAGGTCGGCGCGCAGGTCGGTCTGGCCCAGCTTGAAGCTGGGGGTCTGCACCCGCGCCACCCGCTTGCCGCCATCGGCGAGTTCCAGGTTGGTGACGGATTTCAGCCCGCCGGCGTCGACGGTCAGGTTGCTGATCCGGGTCGGGCGGTCCTTGTCGAACTCCAGCGTCAGCTTGCCGGTGCCGGGCTTGCCGGGCGGCTTGGCCCAGCCCAGTTCCTCGATCGACAGCCGGGTCCTCTCCAGATTGAGGCCGGCGGTCAGCAGCAGCTTGTGCTTGCGGTCCACGGTGAACAGGATGTCGGCGCCGAAGGGGCCCTGCACCCGGTCTTCCAGATCGATGCCGTGGGCGCGCAGATCGTCGGCGGTGGCGTCGCCCTTCACTGCGATGCGGGTGCGAGGTCCCTTGGCCGCGCTGTCGAAGGACTCGTTCCAGTCGATGGTGACCGGGATGCCGTCCAGCTTGGTGGCACCCTTGATCTGCATCGCCTTCAGGTCGAGCGCCAGCGACAGTTCACCATCGGTGGCGTTCATCCCGGCCGCCACCTTCTCCACCCCGACCTTGTGCAGCTTGCCGGTCACGTCGAGGTCGAGCTGCTCCACCTTCAGGTCGGCCAGCAGCGGGAAGGCGAAATGCAGCTGCGCCTCGGCCGTGCCCTGGGTGCGTTTCGGGTCCATCTCCAGCTTGGTGGGATAGCCCAGCGGCGGCATGTCGATCAGGGTCAGGATGGACCGCACCGGCCCCTGGACCGGCAGGCGGATGTCCATCGTCTCCTTGCCGATGTCCAGCCCGCCGATCACCACCTTGCCGTCGCCGATTTCGATGTCGCCCGATTTGGCATCGGCGATCCGGCCGCCCCTGGTCAGGACGGTGAAGGTCTTGCCGTCTGTGGTCGCCTCCAGGGCCGCGCCGGTGACGGGCGTCAGGTTGTGGAAATAGCGGACGTTGACGTCCTCGCCGGCGATGGTGGCGAGGAAGCGGGTCAGGTCCGGCTCTCCCGCCGGCTTCCCTTGCGTGTCGAGCGGCACGGACAGCGCCGCCTCGGCCCGCGCCTGCGTCACCGTTCCATGCGACAGGTTCTTGGTCACCCATTCGCGCGCGTTCGGACTGGCGAAGGTCGGCCAATAGCGGCGCAGCTCGTCCAGGGCAACGCCGAGGGCGGTCGCCTGCGTCTCCACCAACATGCGGTCGCCCTGGCGCTGGGCGCTGGCGGTGGCCTCCAGCCGCGGCTGCGGCCTGCCGGCTTCGCCCAGCACGGCGCTGAACCCGTCCAACTCGATGCGGTCGCGGTCGCCGTGCAGGCGCAGCCGGGCCGACTCCACCGGCACCGGCCCCTCGAACAGATCGGGCCGCAGCAGCCGGCCGCGGTCGGCGGCGATGTCCAGCTTGCCGGCGGTCGGCTGAAGCAGCGGGTCGAAGGCCATCTCGACCGTTCCCGACAGCGGCAGCTCCGCCGTCTTCAGCGGCTTCAGCGACGGGGCGAGATTGGCGATGGCGGCGGGGGTGAAGCCGGACAGCCTTGCGGTCGCCTGGCCGGCCTTGTCCGGTCCTTGCCACCCCGAAAGCTCCAATCCGGCGGTGCGGCCGCCGGCGGTCAGCGACAGGCGGGCCTGGAGATCGCGGCCCCGGTCGGTCTCGGCCAGCTGGCCCTGGCCGCTCAGCGCCAGCGGCTCGCCGCCGTCCGGGGCGGCCGCCGTCAGCGACAGTCCGTCGACCCGCAGCCGCCGGCCCGGCACATCCAGTCCGCCATGCAGTTCCAGGCTCTGCACGGCGACCGGTTCCGGCCGCAGGGCGGGCAGGGCGACGGTGCCGGCACCGCCGCGCAGCTTGAGGTCGACGCTCAGGGGTTCCAGGCGATCGTCGAGTCGCGCCGAGACCGTTCCGGACAGCGGCAGCTTCACCGCCGACAGCGGTGCCAGGGCCGGCCCGAAATCCGCCAGCGCCGCCGGTTCCAGCCCGTCGACGGACATGGACAGGTCGCTGGTGGTGTCGGCGATGTTGTAGCGGCCGGCGGCGGTGATGGTCACGGCGCGCGCCTGCGGTGCTCCACCGGCGTTGCCCAGGTCCAACGTCACGCGGGCACGGCCCTGGGCGCCCTGGGCGTCGCGGGTCAGCACCACGTCGGCGCGGGTGGCGTGCCAGGCCAGATCGAGCATGCGGTTCTCGACCCGCAAGTCGGCGCCGGTCACCGACAGCCGGCGCAGCAGGCCCAGCGGCCGGTCGATGTCGGGCGGGCGGCGCAGGCTGTCCAGCGCCTCGTCCATCAGGTCGGGGCTGCCGCCATCGGGAGTTTGGGCATCGGGCTTGCGGGCGGACTGCGTGTCGGACCGCACGTCGAAGGCGAGGCTGCCGTCGGCCCGGCGCAGGATCGACAGGCGGGGCCTGACCAGATCGAGGCGCGTCGGCGACAGCGTGCCGCGGAACAGGGCCGGGATGGAGAAGCCGATGCCCATCTCGGGCACCGCCGCCAGTTCCGCCCCATCGGCGTTCAGCGCCTGCACCCGCCGGGCGCGCAGGTCGAGACGGCGGCCGGCTCCCTCAAGCCCGTCCTCGTCCTCCAGCGACAGCACCAGTTCACCGATGCCGACGTGGAACCGCCCGTCGCGGTCGCTCAGCGCCCGTTCGACATAGGGGATCAGCGGATCGAGCGCGACCGGTCCCTGCGACAGCCGCCACGCGAACAGCCCACCGGCCGCCAGAGCCACGGCGCCGACCCCGGTCAATGACAGGCCGAGAATCCTCGCGGTGCGCCGGATCATCGGGCACCATCGTGGGATGCGCGCGAATCGGCTCGATTGACCTTATCGCCTGAGACGTGCAGCTTTCTGCTCATGTTTTGAGCAGGAAAGATCGCCGACATGTCCAGCCCCGCCCCCGGCCCCATCGCGTTCTCAGGCCCTTTGCCGAAGCCCTTCGACAGCGCGCAGGCGGCGCTGGGGATGGAGCGCTGGCGCCAGCAGGCTGCCGCGGCCGAGCCGGAGGCCCGCGCCTGGGCGGAGGCCTTCGCCGATTCGGGAGCGGGCCGGGCGCTGATCGAGGCGGTGTGCGGCAACAGCCCGTATCTCGGCCACAGCCTGACGCGGGAGCTGCCCTTCGTCGCGCGGACGGTGCGGGACGGTTTCGATGCCACCTTTGCCGCGCTGATCGCCTCGCTCCATGCCGAGCACGGCGAGGAGACGTCGATGGACCGGCTGATGGCCGGCCTGCGGGTGGCGAAGCGGCGGGCGGCGCTGCTGATCGCGCTGGCCGACATCGCCGGGGCGTGGCCGCTGTTCCGCGTCACCGGCGCCCTGTCGGAGCTGGCGGAGACGGGGGTCCAGCTGGCCGCGAATTTCCTGCTGCGCCGCGCCGGAGAGGCGGGGACGCTGACGCTGCCGGATCCGCAGCGACCGTGGGTCGGTTCGGGCCTGATCGTTTTGGGCATGGGTAAGCTTGGCGGGCGCGAACTCAACTATTCCAGCGACATCGACCTGATCGTCCTGTACGACGACGCTGTTGTGCAGACGCCCCAGCCGGACAACCTCGCGCGAACCTTCATCAGGCTCGCACGCGATCTTGTCCGCATTATGGATGAACGGACCAAGGACGGCTACGTCTTCCGTACCGACCTTCGGCTTAGGCCGGATCCGGGCGCCACGCCGCTGGCGGTTTCCGTCTCCGCGGCCGAAATTTATTACGGCAGCGTCGGCCAGAACTGGGAGCGCGCGGCCATGATCAAGGCCCGCCCCATCGCCGGCGATCCGGAAGCGGGGGCCTCCTTCCTGCGCTTCCTGGAGCCCTTCGTCTGGCGCCGCAACCTGGATTTCGCCGCCATCCAGGACATCCATTCGATCAAGCGCCAGATCAACGCCCACAAGGGCCACCGCGAGGTGACGGTCAACGGCCATGACATCAAGGTCGGCCGCGGCGGCATCCGGGAGATCGAGTTCTTCGCCCAGACCCAGCAGCTGATCTTCGGCGGGCGCGACCCGCGCGTGCGCATCGCCCCGACCCTGATGGCGAACGAGGCGCTGCGCGACGTCGGCCGGGTGCCGCCGCAGACGGTGGAGGAGCTTGCCGGGGCCTATCATTTCCTGCGCCGTGTCGAACATCGGATCCAGATGATCGACGACCAGCAGACCCACCGTATTCCCGCCGACGATGCCGGGGTTGCGCATCTGGCGACCTTCCTCGGCTATGACGACCCCGCCGCCTTCCGGGCGGAGCTGCTGGCGACGCTGGGGCAGGTCGAGGACCGCTATGCCGAACTGTTCGAGGAGGCGCCGTCGCTCTCCGGCCCCGGCAATCTGGTCTTCACCGGAACCGACCCCGATCCCGGAACGGTGGAGACGCTGACAGGCATGGGCTTCGCCGATCCGGCCCGCGTCATCAGCGTGGTGTCGGCCTGGCATCGCGGCCGCTACCGCGCCACCCGGTCGGGCCGCGCGCGGGAACTGCTCACGGAACTGACGCCGGCCCTGCTGAGCGCGCTGGCCAAGACGCCGGCGCCCGATTCGGCGCTGATGAACTTCGACGATTTCCTCGGCAAGCTGCCGGCCGGCGTCGGGCTGTTCTCGCTGTTCGTCGCCAATCCCTGGCTGCTGGAGCTGGTGGCGGAGATCATGGGCATCGCGCCGCAGATGGCGCACACCCTGTCGCGCAACCCGTCGCTGCTCGACGCCGTGCTGTCGCCGGACTTCTTCGATCCGCTGCCGGGCCGGGATGACGGGCTGGCCGACGACCATGCCCGCGTGATGGCGGCGGCCCGCGATTTCGAGGACGCGCTGACCCTGTCGCGGCGCTGGACCAACGACCAGCGCTTCCGCGCCGGGGTGCATATCCTGCGCGGCATCACCGACGGCGACCGCTGCGGCGCCTTCCTGGCCGATCTGGCCGACATCGTCGTCCCCGACCTCGCCCGCCGGGTGGAGGAGGAATTCGCCCAGCGCCATGGCCATATTCCCGGCGGCGCCTGGGTGGTGGTGGCGATGGGCAAGCTTGGCAGCCGGCAGCTGACCATCACGTCGGACATCGATCTGATCGTCATCTACGACGTGGCGCCGGGCGATAGGCCGCGCCTTTCGGATGGCGCCAAACCGCTGTCGCCCAACGAGTATTACATCAAGCTGACCCAGCGCCTGACCAACGCCATCACCGCGCCGATGGGCGACGGGCGGCTTTACGAAGTGGACATGCGGCTGCGCCCGTCGGGCAATGCCGGGCCGCTCGCCACCTCGCTGGATGCCTTCGTCAAGTATCAGGCCACCGACGCCTGGACCTGGGAGCACATGGCCCTGACCCGGGCCCGGGTTATCGGCGGCGATCCCGAGCTGGCCGGGCGGGTGTCGGCGGCGATCCGGTCGGTGCTGACCGCGCCGCGCGATGCCGACCGGCTGCTGTGGGACGTCGCCGACATGCGGCGTCGGATCGAGAAGGAGTTCGGGACCACCAATGTCTGGGACGTCAAATACGCCCGCGGCGGCCTGATCGACATCGAGTTCATCGCCCAGTACCTGCAACTGCGCTTCGGCCATGAGAGGCCGGACATCCTGCATATCGGCACCGCCAAGGCGCTGGGATGCGCCGCCCGGACGGGGGCGCTGACTGGGGACGTGGCGGAAGAGCTGGAATCGACGCTGCGGCTTTGGCGGCGGGTGCAGGGCTTCCTGCGGCTGACCACCGCCGGGGTGCTCGACCCCAACCAGGTGTCGCCCAGCCTGCTGGCCGGGCTGGTCCGCGCCGCCTTTCCTGCCGACTTTCAGGGCGAGCGTGAGCCTGGCGCTGTTGACTTCCCCGAACTGGACCACAGAATCCGTGCCGTCGCCGCCCGCGCCCATGGTCATTTCAAGGCCCTGGTCGAGGAACCGGCGAGCCGTCTGGCCCCACCCACCACCACGCCTCCGGCTTGAGGACTCGTTTCCCCAGCCGGCAAGAAGAAGGATAGTCAAGCAGCCATGACCGTAGACGTCGGAACGCCCGCCCCGGATTTCACCATGCCGACCGACGGCGGGGGCAGCGTCACGCTGTCGGCCCTGCGCGGCAAGCCGGTGGTTCTGTATTTCTACCCGAAGGACGACACGTCGGGCTGCACGTCGGAGGCCTGCGGCTTCCGCGACCAGCTGCCCGACTTCTCCGCCATCGATGCGGTGGTGATCGGCGTCTCCAAGGACAGCGTCGCAAGCCATGACAAGTTCAAGGCGAAGCATGAGCTGACCTTCACCCTGGCCTCGGACACCGACGGCGCCGTCTGCGAAGCTTACGGTACCTGGGTCGAGAAGAGCATGTACGGCCGCAAGTACATGGGCATCGACCGCGCCACCTTCCTGATCGACAAGGATGGCGTGGTGCGCAACGTCTGGCGCAAGGTGAAGGTCACCGGCCATGTCGCCGCCGTGCTGAAGGCCGTGCAGGCGCTCTAATCTTAAGCGGGAGGGCAGGGCGCCTTTTTCTCCCGGCATGGACCGTAGGGGAAGGACGCTCTGCCTGCCCGGCTATTCCCCCGGCGTGTGGGCGTACGCCACAAGGGTATTTTTAGAAACGCCCCAAACCTGCCTACACTTCGTGCATTCCGGCACCAGAGGCCGCGCAACCCACCGCGGTTTTGGTCCTTCGGCTGCCCCCAGGGATGCACACGCCATGAACGTTGCGAACATTGCCCGGCGCCTCGTCGCCGGAGAGCTTCACTATGCGCTGGGCCGGTTCGAATCGGTGCGGCGCGGCTACAGTGCCCTGCGCCGCCTGTCTCCGCGGTCGCGCCAGCGGGCGCCGGCCGGCCCGCCCATCGCCCTGCCTCCGCTGCCGGCCACCCTGTTCGCCGGTCAGACCGTGGACCGCGCGCTGGCCGATCTGCGGCGCGATTCCATCGCGCTCGGTTTCGACCTGCCCTGGTCGATGGTGGAGGAGATGGTGGAGTTCGCCACCCACTCCCCGTTGCAGCGGCGGTTGCGCGACGACCGCATGTTCTATCGCCACACTGTCCGCAACGGCCGGCTGGAGGATGGGTCGCCTGCGGTGATGGGCATCGTCCCCGATCCGCTGGACTGCCCGGCGGTACGACGGGTCTGCCGCGACCCGCTGCTGATGGAGTGTGCCGGGGCTTTCCTCGGCTTCCCCGCCACCAAGATCATTCCGCGCCTGTTCTGGAGCTTCGTCACCGACGCCACCGACGACGAGCGCCGCCAGCTGGGCCAGACCATCGACTGGCATTTCGACGTCCACGACTTCCATTTCTGCTCGGCCCAGTTCTACCTGACCGATGTCGGGCCGGGCGCCGGGGAGCATGCGCTGGTCCGCGGCAGCCATCACGGCAAGTCGCTGCGCATGCTGATGGGATCGGCCAACGCCAGCGACGAGCAGCTGTTCACCCACTTCGCCCGCGACCGCATCCTGGTGGTGGAGGGGCCGGCCGGCACCGGCTTCATCGAGGACACGTCCTGCTACCACCGCGCCACCCCGCCGGCCAGCCGCGAGCGGCTGATGCTGCAGCTCTGGATCAGCTGAGCTAGACTGCCCCGCATCGTCACAGGGGATGCGGAACGGATGATGGAAGCGAAGGAAGGGCTGCGCACGGTCGTCGGCCTGATGAGCGGCACGTCGATGGACGGCATCGACGCCGCCCTGCTGCGCACCGATGGCCGCGACCGGGTGGAGGCGCTGGACTTCCTGACCATCCCCTATGACGACGGCTTCCGTGCCCGTCTTCGTGGCTGTCTCGGCCAAACCGGTCTGGGCAGGTCGGACCGCGACGGTCCGGTGGCGGAGGTCGAGCGTGACCTGACCGACGCCCATGCCGATGCGGTGCACCGCCTGCTCGACAAGGCCGGCGTCGCTGCCGCAGAGGTTGAACTGATCGGTTTCCACGGCCACACCATCCACCATGACCCGGATCGGCGGATCACCCGCCAGATCGGCGACGGTGCCCGGCTGGCCGCCGCGACCGGCATCGCCGTGGTCGATGATTTCCGCAGTGCCGATGTGTGCGCGGGCGGGCAGGGGGCGCCGCTGGTTCCGCTGTTCCACCGGGCGCTGGCCCATGGGCTGCCTCGTCCGCTCGCCGTCCTCAACATCGGCGGCGTCGCCAATGTCAGCTGGATCGGACCCGAGGCGGCGAAGGGGGAGGCCGAGGTGGTCGCCTGCGACACCGGGCCAGGCAATGCGTTGATCGACGATTGGGTGCTGCGCCATGGGCTCGGCCGTTTCGATGCCGGCGGGGCGCTGGCGGCGGCGGGCCGGGTGGACGCTGCGGCTCTGGCCACTCTGATGGCCCATCCCTATTTCGGCCGTCCGGCGCCCAAGTCGCTGGACCGTGACGCCTTCGATCCGGCGCCGGTGGCGGCCTTGTCCCCGCAGGACGGGGCCGCCACCCTGACAGCCTTCACTGCCGAGTCGGTCGCCCGTGTCGTCTCACACCTGCCTTCGCCGCCGGTGCGCTGGTTGGTCTGCGGCGGCGGTCGGCACAACGCCACGCTGATGGCGATGCTGGCCGACCGGCTGGGCGTTCCGGTCGAACCGGCGGACCTCGTCGGCTGGGATGGCGACGCGCTGGAGGCGCAGGCCTTCGGCTATCTCGCCGTGCGCAGCAGGCTTGGTCTGCCGCTCAGCTTGCCGGCGACCACCGGGGTGCCGGCGCCCATGCGTGGCGGCCTGTTCCATCCCGTCGCCTGATTTTCCCGGTCGGCTGCCAGGACGTCGCGGCTTGCGTCGCGGCTGCGGGCCGACGCCAGGAGAACCAGGGCTGCGAAGGGCACCAGCCAGATCACGCGGTTCTGATAGCGGTCATGGACGGCCGACAACCCGCCGGTGGCGATGGCGTTCAGCGTCAGCCCCAGCCCGATCACCAGAAGCAGCATCCGAACCCGCCCGTCGACCCGCCGCCAGCGCCCCAGCCCGAGCGTGGCGAGCCCCAGCACGCCGAGCGACAGCGACAGATCCTGGACCAGCGCCAGCCCATCGCGGGGGAAGCGCCCCTGCGTCTGCAGCGATTGGTCGAAGGCGGCATAGACCGGTGGGGGAAAGCGGCTGAACAGACGGCGGGTCAGCGGCTTGACCGGATCGTTCAGCGTGTCGTCCGGCTGGATCTCGACGAATTGGCCGGCGGCATTCGCCAGCCCATGTTCGGCGACCGCGGCCGGGTGGCTGGCGATGGTGTTGTGGGCGATCTCCGCCGCCTCGGCCACGAAGCGTGGCTGGTCGCCGAAGCGGCGGCGGGCGCCGTCGGGATGCCAGAGAAAATAGTCGGAGGTGACGTAGCCGGGCGCGCTGCGGTCCAGCGTATCCAGGCTGCCGCACAGCAGGTAATCGCGGCTGCGGCAGGCCTCGGTCAGATAGTCGCGCGCCGGACCATCGCCGATCAGCCGGGCCAGCAGGAAGACGGGGGAACTTTCGGACAGCACCGGCCGGCCGGCGGTCAGCAGGTTGGAGGCGGCCAGCAACCCGCCCCCCAGCGCCATCGGCAGCAGCACCCCCCAGGCCAGCGACCGCAGCATCGCGCGGTCCTGCCACAGCGCCCAGAGCCCGAGCAGGACGATCATCCCGCCCAGGATCGCCAGATGGCTGAGATGGGAGACGATCATGCCGGTGAGCGCCGCAACGGTCAGCAGCCGCTGCGGGATGGTCAGTGCCGGCCCACGCATGACGACGACATAAACAAGCAGGATCACCAGCCCGGTGAGGAAGTCCGGCATGATCGTCGCGGCGTGCAGCGACAGGCTGGTCGTCAGTCCCAGCAGCGCGGCGATGCCGAGGAACAGTCCGGGCCGCTCCGGCACCCCTGCCGCGGTCAGGGCCGCCCGCAGGACCGCCGCCGCCAGAATCCCCTGGCCCAGCGGGATCAGCCACACGCCCCAGCCGCTGGCGAAGGGCAGCAGGAACAGCATGTAGCCGAAGGGTCGCAGGAAGAAGATGTTGGCCGAGGAGGGACCGTGCGGCGACAGATCCGGCGGCGGCGTCCAGGCCGGCTGGGCTGCGCGGTGCAGGATGTTGAAGGCCGGCTCCAGATAACCCGGCGTGTCGTCGAAGGTCAGCGGGAAACCGTTCAGCACCAGCAGCGGTGCGCCGATCAGGAGGCCTGCCAGGATGATGGTCAGGGTGGGCAGAACCGAGGACTTGTTCCAAAAGCGCATGGGCGCCTTCCAGCCATGGCGGTGGATGCGCGGAGGATGGCCGCCCCCGTTGCAACGCACAACGGATCGGGCGTGGTAGAGGGGGAGGGCGGGGCGACGCTTCCGGCTAGGAGGGTGGCATGCCGGCCGACTCCAGCAGGTCGGCCAGCGCCGCCTGCTGGTCGACACCGCGGAAGTCGGTCTTGCGCTCCATCGCGGCGGCAAGACGCCGGCGATACTCGGTGCGCGGGATCTCGATGGCGCCGAACCGGCTCAGATGCTCGGTCACGAACTGGGTGTCGAGCAGGGCGAAGCCGGCGGCGCGCAGGCGGGCGACCAAGTGGACCAGCGCCACCTTGCTGGCCCCGGTCTCGCGGCTGAACATGCTCTCGCCGAAATAGGCACCGCCGATCGCCACCCCGTACAGCCCGCCCACCAGCCGGCCGTCGCGCCAGCATTCCACGCTGTGGGCGAATCCGGTGTCGAACAGGTCGCCGTAGAGGCGGACGATGTCGTCGTTGATCCAGGTCTTCGGCCGATCCTCCGTCGCTTCGGCGCAGCCTTCGATCACCGCGCGGAAGGCGCTGTCGAACCGCAGCTCGAACGGGCAGCGGCGTAGCGTCTTGCGCAGGCTGCGCGCCACATGGAAACCATCCAGCGGCAGGATGCCGCGCCGTTCCGGGTCGAACCAGTGAAGCTCACGCGATTCGGCGCTCTCGGCCATCGGGAAGATGCCGGCGGCATAGGCGCGCAGCAGAAGCGGGGCGGACAGGGTGAACATGCCGGTCACTATACCCTCTGGCGGGACGGAACGCGCAAACCTTCGGCAGACAGAGATTTGACCGGGTGGTGCCGGTGTCGAGACCCCGCGACACAAACATCCTTCCATGGTATGCAACGCAGGGAAGCATATCCCTGGGGAAGACCGTCATGAGAAGCGCTGCTGCCGTCATCCTGTCCGTTCTGGTTGCTGGACTGTTCGCCGCAAGCCCCTCCTGGGCGCAGAGGCGGGCGGAGCCGGGCAACTTCGACTATTACATCCTGTCGCTGTCCTGGACGCCGACCTATTGCGCCCGCGACAGGAACGGCCCCGATCCTGACCAGTGCGGTGACCGGAAGCTCGGCTTCGTCGTCCACGGCCTGTGGCCGCAATACAATGACGGCAGCTATCCGGCCACCTGCACCCGCGACCGCAACCTGCCGAAGGCGGTGGTGGACCAGACCATGTCGGTGATGCCCAGCGTCGGGCTGATGATGCATGAATGGCGCAAGCACGGGACCTGCTCCGGCCTGAACGCCACCGACTATTTCGCCAAGCTGCGCGGTGCGGCATCCAAGGTGGCGATCCCGGAGCAGCTGAAGTCCCCCGGCCCGACCGTGCAGGCGACCCAGGTGGAGCGGCTGTTCCTGGATGCCAATCCCGGCCTGACGGCGGAAGGGGTGGCGGTCGTCTGCTCCCGCCGCGACGTGTCGGAGGTGCGGATCTGCCTGAACAAGGATCTGGGCTTCGTCGCCTGCGGCCAGAAGGTTGTCGACCGCTGCCGCGACCGTGACGCCGCGCTGGCGGCCGATGTGGCGCCGTCGCAACCGCGTCGCACCACGCCCCCGGCCACCCCGGCCCTGCCGCCGGCTCCGGCTCCAGCCAGCGTCGGCGCCCCGGTGCGGTAAGGCTCAGCGGCAATCCGGCTCGATGTCCGATTCGCTGGCCAGCGTCGCCATTACCGCCGGGATCTCCGCAAGCAATTCGCGTGCAAGGAAACCCAGCGGGCCGATGCGGCGACTCAGGCGGTTGCCGGCCTCGCCATGCAGGAAGACGCCCCAGATGGCGGCCTGTTCCGGACTGGCGCCGCGGGCCAGCAGGCCGGCGACGATGCCCGCCAGCGTGTCGCCGGAACCGGAGGTTGCCAGCCCCACCGTCCCGCCGCGGTAGGCCCAGGCGCGGCCATCGGGGGCGACGATGCGGGTGCATCCCCCCTTGAGCGCCACCACCGCCTTCAGCACCGCCGCCGCCGCCCGGGCGCAGCCCAGCGGGTCGGCCTCCACCCGGTCGCGCGAGCAGCCGAGCAGCCCGGCCATCTCGCCGGCATGGGGGGTGACGACCATGCGGCCGTCATGCCGGTGCAGCGGCGCCGGGTCGCGCCCCAGCCCGGCCAATGCACCGGCGTCCAGCACGAATCGCGGCCCGTTCTCGTCAGTTTCCAGACGGGTCAACAGCGCCGCGGTCAGTTCCGCGGCGGCCGCCTCATCCATCATGCCAGGGCCGATCAGCACGGTGTCGCAGCGTAAGGCGCGCCCGACCAGCGTCTCGGCCGCCTCCGGAGCGATTCCACCGTCGGCGGTTTCGGGAAGTCCGATGACCAGGGCTTCCGGCAGAGCCAGACCCAGATGGGGCGCGATGCTGGCGGCGGTGGCGATCTGCAGCTTGCCGGCCCCGGCCCGCAACACGCCGATCCCGGCCAGCAGGGCGCCGCCCGGAACCGGAACGCTGCCCGCCACCACCAGCACACGGCCGCGGGTTTCCTTGTCGCCGTCGCCGTCCGGCTGGGGCAGGGGCATGCCGCGCAGGAGCCCGGCTGTGACGGGGATCTCGTCTATGGGGGCGTCCAATCGCGTCTCCTCAGCGGGCTGCAACCGCCGCATCCGGCTCGGCGGTGACCGGGGCGCCGGCCTCCTCCAGCGGGGCGACGACGTTGTAGCGGTGCAGCAGCAGCCCGCCCCGTGGCCCGGCCTGGGCGTCGAAGCGGTACTCGGTGATGGAGCAGTTGGCGACGTCGCCGGCCGCGTCGATGGCGAGGATCTCCTCCTCCGTCAGGCTCTCCAGCAGATAGCGCAGGCACAGCACCACCACCTGATGTCCGACGATCAGCACCCGCCGGCCACCATGATGCAGGCTGACGGTGTCGAGCGCGCTGCGCAGCCGCAGGATCACGTCGCACCAGCTCTCGCCCCCCGGCGGGCGGTGATAGAATTTGCCCAGCAGGCGGCGGAATTCGGCCTGTTCGGGGAATTCCCGGCGGATGCCGGCGGTGGTCAGCCGGTCGAGCACGCCGAACTCCTTCTCGCGCAGCCGCTCGTCGATGACGAAGTCGTTGGGATGGACGGGCAGCCCGCCGGACTGGTGCAGCCGCTCCGCCGTGCGCATCGCCCGCCGGTAGGGCGAGGTCAGCACCACGTCCGGCCGTTCCACCGCCGGCATGGCGGCGAACCAGCGGCCGAGCGCGTCGGACTGCCGCTCGCCCAGCGGGCTGAGCGGAACATCCACGTCGCGCTCGGCAATGTCGATCCGGCCGAGCCCGGCGGCATGCGCGGCGTCGCGGGCGACGTTCCCGGCGCTCTCCCCATGGCGGACGATCCAGAGGCGCTCGGGCCAAGGGTGCTGAATCGGCGCGTGCTGCATCGACGGTCCCGTTTTCCGGTGGAGGGTTGTGCCGGGAATAACCGCCGGAGCCCGCGAAAGGTCCCTCCGGGAGGCCCGGCACGGTATGGCAGCCATGCCGCCCGTTGGGTTGCTGCGGTGCGGCGAAGCCTTGCCGGGCGCTTGTGGCGGGCCACTCTTTCCTGTCCAGTTCCCAACCATCAGAATGGATCGGACATGACGGACAGCCAGGACGCGGCCCCCCTGTTCCAGCCGGTGACGATCGGGCGCTACACCCTGCCCAACCGCATCGCCATGGCGCCGCTGACCCGCAGCCGCACCGACAACGCCACCGGCGTGCCGACCGCGATGAACGCCGACTATTATGCCCAGCGCGCCAGCGCCGGCCTGATCATCGCCGAGGCGACGCAGATCTCGCCGCAGGGCAAGGGCTATGCCTATACCCCCGGCATCCACAGCGACGCACAGGTGGCGGGCTGGAGGCTGGTCACCGATGCCGTGCATGCCAAGGGCGGGCACATGTGCCTCCAACTCTGGCATGTCGGCCGCATCTCCCACCCCGATCTGCAGCCCGGCGGCGCCCTGCCGGTGGCGCCCTCCGCGGTCAGGCCGGAGATGAAGGCCTTCACCGTCGATGGCTTCAAGGACATCCCGACTCCGCGGGCGCTCGACGTGGAAGAGCTTCCGGGCATCGTCGAGGATTACCGCCGCGCCACCCGGAATGCGCTGGCCGCCGGCTTCGACATGGTGGAGGTGCACGCCGCCAACGGCTATCTGATCGACCAGTTCCTGCGCGACGGCACCAACAGGCGGACCGACGCCTATGGCGGTTCGGTGGAGAATCGTGCCCGCTTCCTGTTCGAGGTGCTGGATGCCGTGGTGGCGGAAGCCGGGGCCGACCGCGTCGGCATCCGCCTGTCGCCGCTCAGCCCGGCCAACGACGCCCGGGAAAGCGACCCGGTCGGCACTTTCAGCCCGGTGATCCGCCGCCTGAACGACTATGGCCTCGCCTATCTGCATATGATCGAGGGCGTGACCCGCGGCCCGCATCCCGGATTCGGCGGCGATCTCGCCGAACTGCGCGGGCTCTACAAGGGCCGTTACATGGCCAACAACGTTTATGACCGCGCGATGGCGATCCAGGCGGCGGCCAGCGGCCATGCCGACATGATCGCCTTTGGCCGACCCTTCATCGCCAACCCCGATCTGGTGGAGCGGCTGCGCATCGATGCTCCGCTGGCCGAACCGGACCAGAAGACCTTCTATGGCGGGGACCGTCACGGCTACACCGACTATCCCACGTTGAACCAGTCGGCGGCCTGAACCGGCGGCGCACGGAGCGCGTGCAAAACCTTCCGAGTCGCATCAAGGGGCGCGGTACAGGGGTGCCGGAACCGGCAGGCAGGGCGGCACTTCGGTGCCGCTTCCGCCTGATATCGCCAGGAGGGGACCGACAAGCGTGAGCCTGGGGTGGGGCAATTAGCGGCGATTCGGCCATCTTTCCTTTGGAAGGCTTGACCTGGGACCGGATCCCTGTGACAAAAGACATTCGGCACACTCTATGAGCTTGAAGACACATGTTCGATCGCCCGCCCCGCCAGGGCTTCCGCGCTCCCGAGATCACCAAGTCCAACGTTACCGCCACCGTGAAGTGGTTCAACCCCACCAAGGGGTTCGGCTTCGTGTCGCCTGAGGACGGTTCGCCCGATGCCTTCCTGCACGTCTCCGCGGTTCAGGCCGCCGGCTACGACGCGCTGGACGAAGGCACCACCATCACCTGTGATCTGGCCCGTGGGCCGAAGGGTCCGCAGGTGGCCTCCATCCACACGGTCGATACGTCGACCGCTCAGCGTTCGGCCCGTCCGCGGACGACCGGTGGCTTCGACCGTGGCGGCTATGACCGCGGCGGCTACGATGCCGGCGGCGCCGGTGGCGAAGAGGTCGACGGCACCGTGAAGTGGTTCAATGCCGACAAGGGCTTTGGCTTCATCACGCCCAGCACCGGTGGCAAGGACGTCTTCGTCCATGTCAACGTGCTGCGCCGTTCGGGCATGCAGACCCTTCAGGAAGGCGATCAGGTGCGCGTCACCGTTCGCCAGGGCCAGAAGGGTCCGGAAGCGGGCAAGGTCGAGTACCTGTAAGGCTCCGGGTTACCCGGGCCTCGGCCGCACGGCGTTCGTCCTCTCCGGACGCGCGCCGTACCGGCCGGCTCCGCTTGGCTGAAAAGCCTGACGAAATCCCGGGCCGAATCGGCCCCGGATTTCCCGGTGAGAGTCCGGACTTTCAACGCACGGTGCCCCCCTTCACAGGGGGCGCGCCGTGCGTTCCTGTCTTTTGTTCTGCTGCATTTGCGGTCCTGGCTCGTGAGTGATCCGGCCGTGGCTCCAGTATGGCCCGGCTGTTCGTTGCGTGTGTCTTCCGCTCTTTCTTCCTTCTTTCTCCGTCTGCTCTTTGGCGCCGCCCTCCGGGGCGGCTGGCGCTGTTTCAGACCGGCCTCCCGTTGTTTAACCCGCTGTTCCAAGCTGTCGTAAGGCGCGATCCGGCATGAGCGAGCTGCTGACCGACCTGCTTCAGGCGGTTGAGGATGGTGGATGGTCGGTGGCGCAGCTGCTCGGTTTTTGCGGCACGATCGGCGGCATGCTCTGGCCCTTCTTCCACAGTCGAACCGCCATGCTGCTGGTGCAGCTTGTGCCCTGCTTGTGTTTTGCCCTGCATTTCGCCCTGGTCGACGCCCCGACTGCGGCGGCGCTGAACGGACTTGCGGCGATTCAGGTTTTGGCGGCGCTGGCGGTCGGCGGCCGGGCGGCTTTCCGAATCGCCTATCTGCTGATTCTGCCGGTGATCGCCGTTGTGATGGCGCTCACATGGACCGGTCTGCCGTCGGCCTTCGCCGCGGCGGGAATGGCACTGATCAGCCTTGCCCGCTACCAAACACAGGTTGCGCGATTTCGCGGCACCATGCTGGTGGCTTTGCCCTGCTGGTTCGTGCACAACAGTCTGGTGGGATCGGTGCCGGGGATGATCTCGGACCTGACCGGGATCGTCGTCAACGCCTGGATGCTGCTGCGCGGCACCGGGATGGCGCCCCCGCAACCGGCACCCTTGGCAACACCAATTCCGTCGGCGAACGGGGAGGCGAAGCTGTCATGACCGTCAACCATTCGAACCTGTCGCATTCGAATCTGTCGTCGGAAGACGCTGCCGCACTGCGCGCAATCCCGCTGTTCGCCAAGCTGACCGACCGTGCGGTGTCACTGCTCGGCGGCGTCGCCATCGTGCGGCCGGTGTCACGCGGCACCACGCTGTTTCTCCAGGACGAGCCGGCCGACCGTTTCTTCGTGCTGCTCGATGGCTGGGTGAAGCTTTACCGCCTGACCCGCGACGGAACGGAGGCGGTCGTGCATGTCATCGGCCCGGCGGAGAGTTTTGCCGAGGCCGCCATGTTCGCCGACGGCAAGTTCCCGGTCTGTGCGGAGGCGGTAACCGACGCGCGCGTGATGACCCTGACCGCTGACGGATTCGCCCGCTGCCTGCGCGAGGACGACCGCATCGCGTTCGGCATGCTGGGATCGCTCTCGGTCCGCCTGCGCCATCTGGTGACGCAGATCGAACAGCTTCAGGTCCAACCGGCGCCGCAGCGGGTCGCCGCCTTCCTGATGCGCGTCTGCCCGCCGGGCGACGGGCCGGCGCAGTTCCAGCTTCCCTTCGACAAGGCGCTGATCGCCCGCCGCCTGGGCATGCAGCCGGAAACCCTGTCGCGGGCGCTCGCCAAGCTGCGCGCCGTCGGCGTGGAAACCCAGGGGCTGACCGTCAGCGTCGCCGAACGCGCGTCCCTGCGCGCCATGGCCGAGGCCGGCGAGGAGGAGTGACGGGGATCGTGGCGCCGGTGGCTGTGGCAGCATCGCCGCGGCGGTTCAGACCGGATTGACGGCGCTGTCCCCCCGTGCGAGTTTGCACCCCTCCCGGTACCCTATTTGTTCAGGATTTCGAGGCAGCGATGGGCGACAGCAAGACGGTGGCGGCGGCATCGGATCCGGCGCAGGATCTGGTGGCCTTCGCTGGTGACCGGCGCTTCGCCACCGTGATGGCGGACCCGCCCTGGCGCTTCGTCAACCGCACCGGCAAGATGGCGCCGGAGCATCGCCGCTTGTCCCGCTACGGCACCATGACGGTGGAGGACATCTGCGCCCTGCCGGTCGCCGACATCGCCGCTCCGACCGCCCATCTGTATCTTTGGGTGCCCAACGCGCTGCTGCCGGAAGGCTTGCAGGTGATGCGCAACTGGGGTTTCGAGTACAAGACCAACCTGATCTGGCACAAGGTGCGCAAGGATGGCGGGTCCGACGGACGCGGGGTGGGGTTCTACTTCCGCAACGTGACCGAACTGATCCTGTTCGGTGTCCGCGGCAAGAAGGCCCGGACGCTGCCGCCCGGCCGCAGCCAGGTCAATCTGATCGAGAGCCGCAAGCGCGAGCACAGCCGCAAGCCCGACGAACAGTATGAACTGATCGAGGCGTGCAGCCCCGGCCCCTATCTTGAGATGTTCGCCCGCGGCGCCCGGCCCAACTGGTCGGTCTGGGGCAACCAGGCTGACGACAGCTATGAGCCGACCTGGAAGACCTACGCGTTCAACTCCGCCACCGACCGCGAGGCGGCGGCGGAGTAGGGGACCGCGTCACAGCAGCCCCAGCGCCTCCAGATCGCGCCGCAGAGCCTCGGCGCCCAGGAACAGGTGCGCCGACATGCCCACCGACTTGGCCGCCTCGACATTGTCGGGGTTGTCGTCGATGAAGTAGCAGTCCTTCGGTTCGAGACCGTAACGGTCCATCAGCAGCCGATAGATCGCCGGATCAGGCTTCACCAGCCGTTCCTGACCCGAAACGATGATGCCGTCGAAGCCGTTCAGGAAGTCGAAACGCTTGCGCGTCAGCTCGAATTTGTCGACCGAGAAATTGGTGATGGCATAGACGGGTACGCCGCGGCTCTTCAGCTCCGCCAGGATGTCAGGGGTGCCGGGGATCGGGCCGGGAACCATGCGTTCCCACATGTCGTCATAGGCACGGATCAGCTCGGCGCAGTCCGGATGTTCCTCGGTCAGCAGGGTGACCGCGTCCTTCCAAGGGCGGCCGCGATCCTGCTCCAGGTTCCAGGCCGGGGTGCAGACCCGGTCGAGGAAATCCTCCATCAGGTCTTCATAGCCATCGAACAGCTCGCGGTAGAGATGACGCGGATCCCATTCGATCAGCACCTGCCCGACATCGAAGACAACGATGGACGGCTTGGCCCGCTCGGTCATTCCGGTCATGAAACGATCCACCTCAGCCCTTGGCGCGGGCGGCGTCGGTCAGCCGCTTCATGTCGTCCAGCTTGATGGCGCCGGGCACCAGCTCGTCACCGAAGACGAAGGCGGGGGTGCCGCGGATGTTCAGCTTCTCGGCCAGCGCCTGGTTGGCGGCGATCACCTTCAGCACGTCCGGCGAGTCCATGTCCTTCTTCAGCCGGTCGGTGTCGAGACCGACCGACTTGGCCAACCGCATGATGACCGCCTCGTCCAGCTGGCCGCGCTGGGCCATCAGGGCATTGTGGAATTCGACGTACTTGCCCTGACCGCGCGAGGCGAGCGCCGCCTTGGAGGCGACCAGCGATGCCGGCCCCAGGATCGGGAATTCCTTCAGCACGAAACGCAGCTTGGGATCGCCCTTGATCAGCGACTGGGTGTCGGCCTGCACCGCCTTGCAGTAGCCGCATTGGTAGTCGAAGAACTCCACCACCGTTACATCGCCCTGCGGGTTGCCGATGACGACGTCGGCGGGGCTGCGGAGCAACTCCTGCCTGTTCTCCACCAGCGCCTTGCGGGCCTGTTCTGCCTCGGCGGTCTTCTGGCGTTCCTGCATGGCCTCGACGGCCTGGAGGATCACCTCCGGATGCTCCATCAGATAGTCGCGGACGATCCTCTCTATCGCCGCCTTCTGGTTGGTGTCGAAGCTGGCCGATTGCGCATGGGCCGGGGCGGTGGCGGACAGCGCCAGCGCCGCGACGGGCAGGGCGAGCAGGGCGGAACGCAGGAACGGCAGGGCGGGGCGCATGAGGGGCGGTCTCCGAAACACGAAGGACATTGGGCCGAAGGCCGCCCACACTGGACCGACAATCAGGTCCGGACAAGTGCAAAGCGCTCGTCCGGACTTCACCTTTGCGCGATCGGGACCTTTGCGCGATCAGCCGTCAGCGGGCGCGCAGCAACTCGCCGACCGACAGCAGCGCCATCTCGTCGCCGTCGGCCTTGCCGATGGTCCGGCCGGTGGAATAGGGCAGGTTGTTGTCGTTGACGACGACGATGTGGTCGGCATCGACGATGTTCAGCCCCTCCGGCCCGAGATGGGGCATGACGAACCGGCCCTCCGGGGCCTGACCGGCGCGGGCCTTGTGGTCGGGATCGGCGATGTCGGTCAGATCGATGTAGCCGACCTTGCGGACGAAGCCCTCGACGTCGGCCCCTGCGATGTCGATCTTGTAGACGCGTTTGAAGGCGGCCGGGGCGTTGAAGCAGTCGGGCTTGGCTTCGCCCTGGCAGGCCTGGGTCCTGGCCCCTTCGGTGGTGTCGTCGCGCTCGATCACCAGGGCGCTGCCGGCGTCGATCATCGCCATGTCGGCGACGACGTTGGCGTTGTCTTCCAGCCTGTACTTCCACGACTTGCCGGTGTACGTGCGGTTGGCGACGTCGAACTCCAGGATGCGGGTGTAGGCGCGGCCGTCCTTGGCCTCGAAGGCGTTGGCAGCGGCGTTCCACAGCGGGCCTTCCAGCGACGGGTACAGCGTCCTGCCGTCCGGCGACACGCCCATCGGTTCGAACCCGCGGGAACGGCGGACCTCGAAGCTGACCGTGCCCGGTACCGCCGGCAGGCCGTTGTTGCGGTAATGGTCGGGCGAGCGGGCCGGCTTGCCGTCGACCACCGTCTCGTGCACCGCGATCACCACGCCGTCGCGGCTCAGTTCCAGGATATAGGGGCCGAACTCGTCGCCGATGAACAGGCGGTCGGGCTGGACCACCAGCGATTCGGGGTCGAAGTCGGCACCGGTCAGATAGCGGCTGGTGGTGTTCTCGTTGACGATGGCGAAGGGAACCTTGCGGTCGGGATCACGCAGGAAGATGGTCTCCAGCCGCTGCATGGCACCGCTCTGCCAGTCCGGCTTGACGCGATGGACCATCAGCAGCGCATCGACCGAGTTCACCTTGCTGCCGAATCCGTTGTCGGTCAGCGCCAGGAACTCGCCATTGGGCTGGGGCACGACGGCGGAGAAGCCCTGCACCGCCTGACCCGCGACCGGCAGCATGATCTCGGTCTGGCGCGGAATCTTGGGGTCGGAAGCGAAGGAAGTGGCGCGGATGGTGCCTACGGCGTCCACGCGTTTGCGGTCGGCATTGGTGAATTTGCCGGATGTCGCGAACAGCGGTCCGGCATCGGCCGGCGCCTGCACCAGCGTGTCGGCCGGCAGCACGGCATGGCCGGCGAGCGTGGCGGTATAACGCTTGGCCTGCGGGCTTTGGGCCTGCTGATCCTGCGCGTGGGCCGCGCCAATGGTCAGGCTGGCGGACAGGAGAGCGGCGGTGGCGAGCAGGGTGCCACCCCAGGACGGCAGACGGGCGGACGGCATGTGATGTGCTCCGTGGACGGAATCGCGCGCCCTGATCGAGTGGAGCGCGCTTGATGTCCGCGGAATAGCAAGCGGCGATGACGGTGCCGGGACGATTGAATGACTGTTGCGTTACTGGAAGGACGCTTTGGTCATATGAGCTTGCCGGTCAGCGCGGCTCCTTGTCGGCTCCACCGGTCTGGCCGCGGATGTCCTGGGCCCGCAGCCAGCCGGGAGAGCCGGCCGGAAGCAGCTTTTCCGCCCGTTCCGCCTGTGCCTTGGCCATCGGCATGTCGCCGCGCGCCAACGCCTCCTCCGCCGTGGCGTAGGCGACCATGCCGTCATTCTTCTTCATGCTCCAGGCCTGCGCCGTCAGCCGCCACAGGAAGGCCGACTGCGCCTTGCCCTTGGCCGCGATCTGGAGGTTCTTCAGCGCCTCGTCGGCCAGACGGGGGTCACGCTGCTCAAGCAGCGCGTGCGCGAGGGAGACACGGATCGTTCCGGCTTCGGAACCAGCCATCTCCACCGCCTTCCGATAGGGGGCCACCGCGTCCGGCGCCCGGCCGGTCTGCAGCATCAGGTCGCCCTTCATCTCGTAGAGGTAGGGGTTCTTCGGCTCGTCGGCGATCAGACCGTCGACCAGCGGCGTCGCCTGCTTGACGTCGCCCTGGCGGAAATAGGCATAGGCGCGGCCATAGCGGGCGGCCGGAGACGGGTCGTTCGCCTTGTAGCGCTGGAGGGCGCCGCGCGGGTCGATGTAGCCGTAAAGCTTGGCCTTGATGCGCTGGAGGTCGGCCTCCGTCGCCGCCGGCAGCTGGGCATTGGCATAGCGGGAGCGCGCGACGAAGGCCTTCACCGCGTCGATGCGCTCGCGCGTCAGCGGGTGGGTCAGGCGATAGCCGGCGTCGCGGTCGGTCATCAGCGGATCATTGACGCCCAGCTTCTCCAGGAAGGTTTCCATCCCCATCGCGGAGATGCCCGACCGCTCCAGGAAGGACAGGCCGGCCTGGTCGGCCGACGCCTCCTGCGTGCGGGAGAAGGACAGCAGGTTCCGCTCCGCCAGATGCTGGCCCAGCATGACACCGGCCGCCCCGGCGCCGGCATTGCGCGACGCCAGCCCGCCGGCGATGCCCAGTCCCATGCCGAGCAGCGAGGTGAGGAAGGCGTTGTCCATCGCATCGGCCCCGCGGATCAGATGGCCGCCGGCGATGTGGCCGGTTTCGTGGGCGATGACGCCCAGCAGCTGGTCGGCATTGTCGACGTCCAGCAGCAGCCCGGTGTGGATGAAGATATTCTGTCCGCCGGCGACGAAGGCGTTCACCGTCGGATCGTTGATCAGCAGAATCTGTACCGATTCCGGATCGATGCCGGCCGCCTGGAAGATTGGCCGGGCCATCTTGCGGATGATATGGTCCGTCTCGGCGTCGCTGAGGATTTGCATCTCCGACCGGCGCTGCGCGCTCGCCGGTGGCGCTCCCCACACCAGCGACATCAGACATACGGACATGATGGCGACGACCGAAACCAGCCTGCTGGGCTTGCGCACCGTGACGACCTCCGGCTTTGAACAGCGGACCTCCGCGCACGACCGGCGGAACTCCGGGCCGCGACACACTCGCTTGCAAATCTGGCGACGGTTGGGCGCGGTTGCCATAGCTGCATCACTGCTGCCGGGCTGCGTCAACACCAAGTTCAAGACCGACGCCACCGTGCAGAGCTTCGTTGTCGCCGACGAACCCTATGCCGCCGGCGTCGGGCGCGACATCATCGCCCAGGGTGGCAAGGCCGGCGACGCGGTCGCGGCGATGGCGCTGGCGATGACCGCCAGCCTGCCGTCACGCGTCGGGCTGGCCGGCGGCGGCGTCTGCGTGCTTTTCGACGCCGCGTCGAAGAAGGCCCGCACCGTCGATTTCCTGCCGCGCCCGGCCGGTGCCGGCGGGGTCGCCATGCCAGCGATGGCGCGTGGCCTGTATGCCGTCCAGTCAGCCACCGGCAAGATGCGGTGGGAACAAGTCGTCGCTCCGGCCGAACAGCTGGCCCAGTTCTCCCCCGGCCTCAGCCGTGCGCTGGTGCAGGATTTTGGCGCCTTCGGCGGCCGGCTGGCGCCCGACTCGGACACGCGCCGCCGCTTCCTTGGCAGTGGCACCCCAACTGTCGGCGCGGTGGTCGGCCAGCCGGAACTGGCGGCGACCCTGTCGGTGCTGCGCCGCCAGGGGGTGGGCGCCTTCTACAGCGGGCCGCTCGCCGCGACGGTCGCCCAGGGCACCGGCATCGACCCGGCGCAGCTGCGCGCTTACCAGCCGCGCGTCGGCGGCACGCTGACCGTGCCCTTCGACATCACCGACCTGCATGTGCCCGACCTGGGCGAGCCGGAAGCCGGCGCCGCCCTGGTCCAGGCCTGGAAGGCGGTGGCGTCGCTGCCGCCGGCCGAGCGGGCCACCCGCGCCGCCCAGCTGCTGGGCGCCACCGGCAAGGGTCCGACGGCCGCCGGTGCCGGGGTGATGGTGATCGATCCGGACGAGAATGGCGCTGCCTGTGCCTTCACCCAGGGTGCGCCTTTCGGCACCGGCCGCGGCATCCCCGGCACCGGCATGCTGGTGGCCCAGGGCGTGGACCGCGGCGGTTTCGGCGCGCCGGCGCTGATCGCCAACTCCATCATCGGCCGTACCCTGTTCGCGGGAGTCGGCACCGCCAACGGCGACGACGGCCCGGCCGCCGGCCCGGCGGCGCTGCTGTCGGTGGCGCTTCCGTCCGGTCTGGAGGAGACGTCCACCGCCCCGCAGATTCTGGCCGCCCGTCCGCAATCCATTCCCGGCCGAGTCAGCTTCGTCGGTTGCCGGGTGTCGACCGAGAACGGGATCCGCTATTGCCAGACGGCGAGCGACCAGCGCTCCAGCGGCCTTGCGCTGACCGTGGAAAGCGAACGCCAGCGGGAGTGAGCTGCGAGAGCGGCCCGCCCAGAAGATTGAGTCAGAGACGGACGATCATGAGCAAGCAGCCCAAGGTTTCCAAGCGGGGGGCCATCCCGCCCTTCTTCGTGATGGAGGTGATGCGCGCCGCCGCCGAGCGCGAGGCCGCCGGTCTGGAGGTCCTGCATATGGAGGTGGGCCAGCCCTCCAGCGGGGCGCCGAAGGGCGTGGTGCAGGCGGCGGCCACCGCGGTGGTCGGGACGGACCCGCTGGGCTACACCGGCGCGCTCGGCATCCCGCCGCTGCGCGCGGCCATCGCCAAATGGTACAAGGACCGCTATGGCGTCGAGGTGCCGGAGCGCCGCGTGGTCGTCACCACCGGGTCGTCGGGCGCCTTCCAGCTGGGTTTCCTCGCCGCGTTTGATCCGGGCGACCGGGTGGCGATGGCGTCGCCCAGCTATCCGGCCTATCGCCACACGCTGACCGCCGCCGGGGTGGTCCCGGTTGAGCTGCCGACCGGGCCGGAGCATCGCTTCCAGCCGACCATCCAACTGCTGGAGGCGTTGGACGAGCCGGTGCAGGGGCTGATCGTCGCCAGCCCGGCCAACCCGACCGGCACGATGCTGAGCCGGGAGGAGTTGACCGCCCTGTCCGACTGGTGCCGGGCCAACGGCGTGCGTATGGTGTCGGACGAGATCTACCACGGCCTGACCTATGGCACCGACGCGGTCACCGCGGCCGAAGTGAATGATCAGGCGCTGGTGGTCAACAGCTTCTCCAAATATTTCTCGATGACCGGCTGGCGGCTGGGCTGGATGATCGTGCCGGACGATTTGCTGCGCTCGGTCGAATGTCTGGCGCAGAACCTGTTCATCTCGGCCCCGACCCTCAGTCAGGTCTCGGCGGTCGCCGCCTTCGACTGCACCGAGGAGCTGGACGGCCATGTCGCCCGCTATGCCCGCAACCGGGCGCTGCTGCTGGAGGAGCTGCCGAAGGCCGGCTTCACCAAAATGGCCCCGGCCGATGGCGCCTTCTACATCTATGCCGACGTGTCGGAGATGACCGACGACAGCGAGGCGCTGGCGAAGCGGATCCTGGAGGAAACGGGCATCGCCTGCACCCCCGGCATCGATTTCGACACCGCCCGCGGACGGCGCTTCCTGCGCTTCAGCTTCGCCGGGTCGGAGGCGACGATCGCCGAGGCCGCGCGGCGGCTGATCGCCTGGCGGGCAGGGAAATAGGCGGGCAACCGGGAGCGGGGCTTTGCTGCACCCCGCTCCCGATTGTCTTGAGAACAGATTTCCTTCAGAACAGATGCTGCCCGCCGGTGATGAAGGTTTCGGTCCCCGTCACATAGGCCGAGTCCGGGCCGCACAGGTAGAAGATCACCGCCGCGACATCCTCCGGCGTGCCCATCCGCTTCAGCGGGATGCGCGGGATCAGCACGTCGTATTCCGGGCCGGTCATGGCGGTTTCGATCTCGCCTGGGGCGACGGCGTTGACGCGGACGCCGATCTCCGCGAATTCCACCGCCATTTCGCGGGTCAGGCCGGACAGTGCAGCCTTCGAGGTCGAATAGGCCGAGCCGGCGAAGGGATGCACCGAATGGCCGGCGATGGAGGTGACGTTGACGATCGCCCCCTTCGCCCGCGACAGCGGGGCGGCGAAGCCGCGCGCCAGGACCAGGGCGGCGAAGAAATTCAGCTCGAACACCCGGTGCCAGCCCTCGATGGAGCCGTTCAGGCAGCCGAGCCGCTCCTTGATCGGCGTCTTGGGCGAGATGCCGGCGTTGTTGATCAGGGCGTGCAGCGGCGCGCCGTCCAGCGCCTTGTTCGCCTCCTCGACGAAGGCGGCGCGGCTGGCGGGATCCGACAGGTCGGCCGGGATGTGGTGCGTCCAGTTGGGATCGCGGCGGCAATGGGCCGGCACATCCTCCCGCGAGCAGGAGATCACGCGCCAGCCTTCGTTGCTGAACCGGGTGACGGTGGCGTGGCCGATACCCCGGCTGGCGCCGGTGAGAATGACGACTTTGCGGTGCGGCATGGGGCTGCGCTTCACGAATGATTGCGGTCGGCGGGGAAAGCGGATGCCCTGGGAGCGGCCTCGGGAGTTCCGGGCGGGGGCATCGAAGGCCCCTCGTCCGCCGCTGGTCCACCGCCTGTGGCGATCCTAACCGGCGCGGCACCGCCTGTCATCCGGCAGTATATCGAGCCAGCGGTCGGCACCCGGGAACGGTCTGTGCCGCGGCCGAACGACGCAATAGCCGGCCTTGTCCATTGACGTTGCGCCCGGCAGCGCCAACCTTGGCGAATCCCCGTACCGACGGAGCCAGCCCTTGCCGCGCCAGCCCTTCCGTCCCGTCACGCCGCGTCTTCGCCGCCGCTTCACCCTGCTGACTTTCGCCGCGCTGTCCCTGGCCACCTCGGCCGGTTGGGCGGCGGAGCCCGAGCGCGTCGCCTGCGTGCCGCCCGGTGTCTGGGCAGACGGCACCGGTGCCGCGGTGGAGCCGGTCCCGCTGCTGCGCCGTGTTGCGGACGCGCCGGTGATCCTGCTGGGGGAGCAGCATGACAGGGCGGACCATCATCGCTGGCAACTCCACACCCTGGCTGGCCTGCATGCGTTGAACCCCGAGCTTGCCGTCGGCATGGAAATGCTGCCGCGCCGGTTGCAGCCGGTGCTCGACCGCTGGGTGGCGGGGGAGATGACGGAGGGCGAGTTCCTGAAAGCGACGGACTGGCGCACGGTCTGGGGCTTCGACCCGCAATTCTACCTGCCGATCCTGCAATTCGCCCGTCTGCACCGGCTGCCGGTGGTGGCGCTGAATGTGGAGCGCTCGCTGATCGGCCGCACCGCCCGCAACGGCTGGGCCGCAATCCCGGAGGCCGAGCGCGAGGGCGTCGGCAATCCGGCCGCTCCGACGGAGGCCTACCGCAACCGCCTGACCGAGACGCTGGCGGCACACGACCGCTCCGAGGCCCGTTCCACCGCTCCCGCCGATTCTCCCGACAGTGCGGCCAAGCGCTTCATCGAGGCGCAGGGCGTCTGGGACCGTGCGATGGCGGAGAAGATCGCCGAGACCCGCCGCACCACCGGCCGCAGCGTGGTTGGCATCCTGGGGGAGGGGCATGTCGCCCGCCGCGACGGCGTCCCGCACCAGTTGGCCGATCTCGGCATCGTTGACTCCGCCATTCTGCTGCCCTGGGATGCCGACCGTGATTGCGATGACCTGGACGGCCGCATCGCCGACGCCGTGTTCGGGCTGGGGCTGGCGCGGGAGGATGCGGAGCCGCAGCGGCCGAAACTGGGCGTGCAGCTGGAGCCCGGGCCGGAGGGCATCACGGTGGGGACGGTCAGCAGCGGCAGCGTGGCTGCGGTGGCTGGCCTGCGCACCGGCGACCGCATCCTGGTCGCCGCCGGCACGCCGGTCCGCGCACCCGCCGATCTGGTGGCGGTGATCCGCCGTCAGGCCCCGGGCACCTGGCTGCCGCTGACCATCCGGCGCGACGGGGCGGAGCAGGAGTTGGTGGCGAAGTTTCCGGTGGAGGGGAGGTAAGTCTTGCCCCTTAGAGCATCTTTTCCCACCGCGCCAACGCATCGGGCGTCGGGTTGACCGCCGGGGCGCAGTCGGAGCGACCCAACCGCTCGTGATGTTCGCGCAGCGCCCAGACGACGGTGGGGAAGGCCAGTTCGGCCCAGGGAATGTCCTTCCAGGCGAACAGACCGACCTCCAGGCTTTCCGGGCCGGGCTCCACGTCGGGGGACAGCAGGCGGGCGCGGAAAATCATCTGCACCTGGCTGATGCGCGGGATGTCGTAGATCGCCAGCAGATGGTCGATGTCGATGCGCGCCCGCGCCTCCTCCCAGGCTTCGCGGGCGGCGCCCTCGCGGGTGCTTTCGCGCTCCTCCATATAGCCGGCGGGCAGGGTCCAATAGCCCTTGCGCGGCTCGATGGCGCGGCGGCAGAGCAGGATGCGGCCATCTTCCCAGGTCGCCACCGCCCCCACCACGATCAGCGGGTTCTGATAGGCGATATAGCCGCAATCGGGGCATAGCAGCCGTTCGCGGTCCTCGCCCGGCGGGATGGCGCGAATGCGCGGGCCGCCGCAGTTCGGGCCGCAATCGGGGGACTTGTCGTCGGGGAGCGTGTCGTTCGGCATAGCCTCCGATATGGCGCCGTATCCTTGGTTGGGCAAGCGGAGAAAGCGCGAGCCGGGCTGCCCGCCGTTCGCCTTCGAGCGTTCGCGCCCTGTTCCAATTCTTGATTCGTTCCGATAGGCTGTGCCCATTCCAGCGATGAGGGGATTTGGGGTGACGCAGTTCCTGGTCAACGGGATGGTGGTGGACGGCGCATCGCTGGGGATCGGGCTTGCGGCCGGGCTGCTGCTGGGCGCCGCCGTCGCCTGGGCTGTGCTGCGTGCAGCCGCCGGCCGGACGGAGGCTGCGGCAGCCGCCCTGCATGCCGAGTTCGCCACCCGCCTCGACCTCGCCGAACGGACCGAGGACGACCTGCGTGACGAGATCGAGGCGCGCGACCATCAGATCGCCCGCCTGCATGGCGAGGTCGCCGACGCCCGCGAACGTCACGCCCAGCTGTCCACCCGGCTGGAGGCCGAGCGGACGGCGGCGGCCGAGAAGATGGCACTGCTGGAACGCGCCCAGGCGGCGCTGGCCGACAGCTTCAAGGCCCTGTCGGCGGAAGCGCTGCACCAGAACAACCGCAGCTTCCTCGATCTGGCGCGGGAGACGCTGGCCGGCTTCCAGGAGCAGGCGAAGGGGGATCTGGACAAGCGCCAGACCGCCATCGCCGCCATCGTCGACCCGGTGCGTCTGACGCTGGAAGCGATGGACCGCCAGATCCGTGAGTTGGAGAGCACGCGGGCCGGCGCCTACGAGGGGCTGAAGCAGCAGGTGCTGTCGCTGGTGGAGACCCAAAGCGCGCTGAGGGCGGAAACCGGCAACCTCGTCCGCGCGCTGCGCACCCCGGCGGCACGCGGACGCTGGGGCGAAATCCAGCTGCGCCGGGTCTGCGAGATAGCGGGCATGCTCGACCATTGCGACTTCGTCGAGCAGGTGTCGGTGGATGCCGGACGCCTGCGGCCCGACCTGATCGTCACGCTGCCCGGCGGCAAGACCATCGTGGTCGATGCCAAGACGCCGCTGGAAGGCTATCTGGACGGCGTCCAGGCGGCCGACGACGGGGCGCGACGCGACGGCATGGCCCGCCATGCCCGCCATGTGCGCGATCACATGAAGCAGCTCGGCACCAAGGGCTATTGGGACCAGTTCGACGACAGCCCGGAATTCGTCGTGCTGTTCCTGCCCGGCGAGAACTTCTTCTCGGCGGCGCTTGAGCAGGATCCGGCGCTGATCGAGGCCGGCATCGACCATCGCGTGATCCTGGCGACCCCGACCACGCTGATCGCGCTGCTGCGCGCCGTCGCCTATGGCTGGCGGCAGGAGCGGCTGGCCGACAATGCCCGCGAAATCAGTGCGCTGGGCGCCGAACTTTACAAGCGGCTGTCCGACCTGGGCGGCCATATGGAGAGGCTGGGCGGGCAGCTGGACAAGGCGGTGGGCTGTTACAACAGCGCGGTCGGCACGCTGGAATCGCGGGTGCTGGTCAGCGCCCGCCGCTTCCGCGACCTGCACGCCGCGCCCGACGGGGCGGAGATGCCGCTGCTGGAACCCCTGGACCACAGCCCGCGACGCCTGCAGGCCACCGAACTGCGCGCGGTGCCGCCGGTCGAGACGACCGCAGCGGATTGACGCGCCGCCGGCCGATGGATGCAGGGGCCCCGGCGTGCTATCCATGCCGTCTGAAAGCCTTGTTGATCAGATGGAACCCGCCGATGACTGACCATACAGCAACCGGCCAGACGGCAACCGGACAGACCGTCCGCTGCGATCGTTGTGCCCACCGCTATCCCGCCGCCGAGGAAGGATGCCCGCGCTGCCGGTCGATTCGCCGCACCAACGCGGTCATCGTCGCGTTGCTGGTGATGCTGGTGATTTTGGCCCTGGTCGGCTGGGTCGGCACCTTGGTCTTGACCTGAGATCGGCTCCGGCACTTTGGTTGGTCCTTGCGCAGACTCTGCCCATTTCGCGAGCAAGGCGCATAACGAAACATCATTTATGTTTCGGCCGATAATCAGGCAATTTTTTTGCTTGTCATATTAGCCTTATTTTGAGAAGCAACCTTATGCTGTCGTCTTTGCGCAAGGGGTTGCACGATGCTGAAAAACCTCCGGATCGCCGCGCTCACCAACCTTTTCGGTGTGCTGGTGACGCTGGGTTTCCTGGCGGTGGTCATCACCGGGGCGCTGGCGATCCGCGAGCTGAAGGTGGGTGGACCGATCTACCAGCGTATCGTATTGGGCAAGGATCTGATCGCCGATATCCTGCCGCCGCCGGAATATGTGATCGAAGCCTATCTGGAGGCGACGCTGGCGATGAACGACCCCGCATCGGCCGATCAGCGCCGGGCGCGGCTGGCGCAATTGCGCAAGGACTATGACGATCGCCATGAATACTGGCTGAAGGAGAGCTTCGAGCCGTCCCTTCTCGCCGAGTTGACCCGGACCTCGCACGCTCCGGTGATGCGCTTCTGGACCGAGGTGGAGACGAAGTTCCTGCCGGCGCTGGCCCGCAAGGACGAAGCGGCGGCCCGTGCCTCCTACGCGGTCATCGCCGAGGCCTATGCAGCGCACCGCGCCGTCGTCGACCGCATCGTCGAGGACGCCAACCGCTACAACAGCGAGACGGAGGTTTATGCCGCCGGCCGCGAGACCCTGTTCATGACCGCCGTATGGGGCGTTTCCGCCCTGGTTCTGGTGGTGGTGGTTCTGGGCGTCTTCGGCATCCGGCGCCGGGTGGTCAGGCCAGTGGGCGAACTGACGGTGGCGATGCGGACGCTGGCGCAGGGCGACCTGACCGTCGCCATCCCCAGTGCCGACCGTGGCGACGAGATCGGGGCGATGGCGCAGGCCCTGCGCGTCTTCAAGGAGAATGCGGAGGAGGCCGAGCGCCTGCGCCGCCTGCGCGACGAGGAGCGCGAACGGTCGGAGCGCGAGAAGCAGGCCGCCCTGCTGCGCATGGCCGAAACGGTGGAGACCGAGGCGTCGAACGCCGTCGACGTGGTGGCCAGCCAGACCAGCCAGATGGCCGGCAACGCCACCCGCATGGCCGAATCGGCGCAGGCTGTCAGCGACAACAGCCAGAATGTCGCCGCCGCCGCCACCCAGGCGTTGTCGAACGCCCAGACCGTGGCCGCCGCGTCGGAACAGCTCAGCGCCTCCATCCGCGAGATCGCGACCCAGATCGGCACCGCCACCACGATGACCGGCGATGCCGTCGACGCCTCGGTCCGGGCGGAGGAGACCATCCAGCGTCTTGCCGAGGCGGTGACCCGCATCGGCGAAGTGACCAACCTGATCAATGACGTCGCCGGCCAAACCAACCTGCTGGCGTTGAACGCCACGATCGAGGCGGCCCGTGCCGGCGAAGCGGGGAAGGGCTTTGCCGTCGTGGCGAGCGAGGTGAAGCAGCTGGCCGGTCAGACCGCGCGGGCCACCGACGAGATCGAAAGCCAGATCGCCGCCATCCAGGCGACCACGGCGGAAGCGGTGAACGCGGTGCGTGCCATCGCCGATCGGGTGCGCGGCGTCGAAACCGTGTCGGCCACCGTCGCCGCCGCCATCGAGGAGCAGGAGGCGGCGACCGGCGAGATCGCCCGCAACGTCGTCCAGACTTCCAACGCTGCACAGGAGGTGGCGACCCGCATCGCCGCCGTCTCGCAGGAGGCGACCGCCACCGGCGAGCGCGCCAGCGAGGTCAATGCCCTGTCCGTCCGCGTCGCCGCCAGCATCGACCAGCTCCGCCGCGTGCTGATCGAGGCGATCCGTACGGCGACGCCGGAGGTGAATCGTCGCTCCGCGCCGCGCTATCCTCTGAACCGTCCCGGCCGGCTGATGGTCGGCGGGCGTGACCTGCCGGTGACGGTCGACAATGCCTCCGAAGGCGGCGCCCAGCTGAGCGCCATTCCGCAGGAGGCATGGGCCGGGTTGGCGGAAGGGGCCGCGCTGCGCATCGCCCTGCCGGGGGTGGAGCCGGTGCCTGCCGTGGTGCGGGCGCTGGACCGCGGCGGTGCCGGCCGCCTGCATGTCACATTCACCCTGGCCGGCGCCGACCGCGAGCGCTTTGTCGGGCAGTTCGGCCAAAGCGTTGCCGGGCTGGTCGCGCTGGAACGGGCGGCCTGAGCGGCCGACAAAATGAACGGCCGGAAAAAAGCCTTAATTATGACAGGGATTTCATGACGGTTCGGCTATGGCCGGGAGCAGAATAAGGTCGGTTCCTGGGCCGCCGGCCCGTTCTGAAAGCCCGTCTGCCATGGTCGACACCACCGCCTGTCCCTATTGTGGGTCCGATTACGGGCATGGCCCCAACGACTGCCCACTCTGCCGCTCCGCCCGGCGCAAGGATCTGGTCGTCCGCTGCGTTATCGGACTGATGTTCCTGGTCCCGATCCTGACGCTGTTCGCCACCATCCTGCTGGACAACGGCGTGGGCAAGATGCTGTCGATGGATTGACGGGCGTTTGGTGAACAGGGGGCGCGCCTATAGGTGTCCCGTCCGCGCCGACTGTTCCAGCGCCTTGATGTGCGACAGGCCGGGCAGGATCTCCGACTTAACGAATTCCATGCGGCGGTTGGGACCGCCGCCGCCGCGGGCGAAGCGGTGCTTCCACAGGTTCATCTTCACCGCCAGACCGCACAGCACTCCGCCGATGGTGACATGGTGGGACGAGATCAGTTCGCGGATCGAGCGGAAGGTGTCGGCGTTGATGTCGCTCCAGAAATCCTTCGACCGGTTGTCGAAGCTCTCGAACCGTCCGGTGATGGAGGTCGAGATGTCGGTCAGGTCGCGGGCGATCTCGTCGAGCAGGCGCATCTGGCGGGAATCGCGCTTGACCTCGGCGGAGCTGCGGATTTCGCCCATCCAGCCGACGAAGCGCTGGACCTCCGGCACGATCTCGTCCAGGCATTTGCGGAAATAGGCCAGCGACAGGAAGATGTCGCCATATTCCTCAAGGAATTTCGGGATTTCGTTCAGGCCGATGTCCAACCGGTCGGCCATCATGCGCAGGTTGCGCAGGGCCTCGTCCCGGTTTGGGTTGGCGAACAGCTGGATGATGTCGGTCACGTCTGAGACCTGAAGCTCCTCCGTGCCATAGACATATTCCATCAGCGGCCGGGTGAAGACCCGCATGTAGCTGGTCAGCTCGGCCTTCTTGCGGTCGGACAGGGTCAACGATTCGACGTTGTTGACGTCGATGTTCAGCCGCCGCAGCTCGATCCGCGAGGAATAGACGTCGAAGCTGGAGGCGGCGCCGATCTTCTCCAGCTTGACGAGGTCGCGCTCGACCTCGTCCTTGTAGGACTCGAAATAGGAGGGGATGTGGCGGGGGGACACCTGGCCGCTGCCGGCCTGGGCGTCGCGGAACATCTCCACCACCGTCTGCAGCCGGACATTCTTGATCAGGCGGGCGTGCTGAAGACCGGGCGTTTCCAGCGGGATCGCCGACAGGGGCAGGATGTGAAGGGAGTCGCGTGCCTCGTCGTCCCAAGCCTTGCGCTGTTCCGTGTCGGCGGCGGATTTCGCATCCGCCGCCGTATCGCTTGCCCCACCGTCCAACCGACCGTCTCCCAATGCTTTCTTCGCGTCCTGTGCCGCCGATTATCGCAGAGCGCACCTTACAACAGGAGTCAGGGCTGACAAGGAGTGAGATGTGGCGGATTGCCGCATGGCAGGCCGCGGCGGGCGGTCAATGCACGCTGACCGGCTCCATGTCGTTCTGCACGATGGCGGCGAAGGCCAGTTCGCGGTCGGCAACGACGCTCAGCGGCGTGCCGTCGGCGGCATGAATGGCGAAGGCGGTGGTGCCGTCCATCTCGACCGGACGGACATAGGCGACGTCGCCCAGGCCGAAGCTGGCGAAATCCTGGGTCGACAGCTGGCGCAGCTGGCTGTGGGTGTCGTTCATCATGGTCATGGTCTCCCGGCGGCTCCCCGTCATGGGCGGCCGCGTGTGCGGACTCTCTTGGGAAGGAAAAGGAGAGGGATCAGTCGTCCCGGCCGTCGGCGGACACGTCGATGGTGCGGGGCATCGCGCCGGCGGCGGTCTTCTTCGGCTGCTCGATCTTGATTGTGCGGACCTTCGGCTCCGGCATCGGGCGGGTCAGGTCGATGTTCAGCAGCCCGTTGTCGAGCGAGCAGCCAACCACCTCTATCCCTTCGGCCAGGACGAAGCTGCGCTGGAACTGCCGCGCGGCGATGCCGCGGTGCAGGTAGACGCGCGACTTGTCATCGGTCTGGCGGCCGCGGATGACGAGCTGGTTGTCCTCGATCTGGACCGACAGGTCCTCGGAGGTGAAGCCGGCAACGGCGAGCGTGATGCGCAGGCCGTCATCGCCGATCTGCTCGATGTTGTAGGGGGGGTAGCCTTCGGCCGAATTCTTGGCGATCCGGTCGAGCGTCCGCTCGAATTGGTCGAAGCCGAGCAGCAGCGGGCTGTTGAAGAGCGAAAGGCGAGTCGTCACGACGCATCCTCCTCACGACGGGAGCGAGTTGCGGAAGATGGGCCCGTTTCCGGCGCCCGGCGGATCGGCGGCCCAGCATCGGCCGGCGCCGCCATGTCTATAGATTGGGAGAGCCGCGGCCGCGGTCAAGAACCCTGTGCGTCTCAGGATTGGTTAATGATCTCAGGCAAGTATCTCGGGCATTTCGCCAAGCTCCACCGCCACCGCGTCGGCGATGGCGAGGCAGGAGGTCAGGCCCGGCGATTCAATGCCGAACAGGTTGACCAGACCGTCTACCCCATGGGTGCCCGGCCCCTGGATCAGGAAGTCGGCCTGCGGCTGTCCCGGCCCGCTCAGCTTCGGGCGGACGCCGGAATAGGCCGGCACCAGCGCGCCGTCCGGCAGTCCCGGCCAGTAGGCGCGCACGGCGCTATAGAAGGAGTCGGCACGGGCGGGATCGACGGCATAATCGATAGCACCCTCCGGATCGCCCAGCCACTCCACGTCGGGACCGAAGCGGGCCTGTCCGGCGAGGTCCAGCGTCAGGTGGACGCCCAGCCCGCCCTCCACCGGCACCGGATAGACCAGCCGCGAGAAGGGCGAGCGGCCGGCGGCCAGCGCATAGTAGTTGCCCTTCGCCAGCACGCGTGGCGGCACATGGGTGGCATCCAGCCCCTCCAACCCGCGGGCAACGGCCCAGGCGCCCAGGCCGGCGGCATTGACCAGCGTGGTGCAGGCGATGCGCATCGGTTCCACCCCACCAACCTCCAGCTCGAAACCGCCGGCGCCGCGGTGGGAGCGCAGCAGCGGGCTGAGCAGCGCCAGCATCGCCCCGGCCGCCTCCGCGTCCCCCAGCAGGGCCAGCATCAGCCCGTGGCTGTCGACGATGCCGGTGGAGGGCGACAGCAGGGCGCCGACGGTGCGCAGGTTGGGTTCCCAGCCTTGCGCGGTGGCGGCGTCGACCTCCGTCAGGTCGATCACGCCGTTGGCGGCGGCCTGGGCGCGGATCGCCGCAAGCCTCGGCAAGTGGGACTCCTCCGTCGCGACGATCAGCTTGCCGACGCGGCGATGCTCCACCCCATGGGCGGCGCAGTATTCATAGAGGGCATCGCGGCCGGGCACGCACAGCCGGGCGCGCAGGCTGCCGGTGGGGTAGTAGATGCCGGCATGGATGACTTCGGAGTTGCGCGAGCTGGTGCCGGTCCCGACGGCGTCGGCCGCCTCCAGAACAATCACCTCGCGCCCGGCCCGCGCCAGCCGGCGCGCCACCGCCAGCCCGACCACGCCTGCCCCGACGACCACGCACTCAACCCTTTCCATCGCGTCATTCCCGCCTGCTGCCCGCGCTGCCGGGAAGGGGACCGCAAAAGGGTGGAGCATGCAAGGGGGCTCCGGATATGCCGTTGGGCTTGACTCGGCCGCGCTAATGGGTATTGTGCGCGCCTTCACCTCCTGGGAAAGCGGGCGCGCGCAATCTTTGACGCCCCGTCCGCCGCCTGAACAGGGCGGACGGAACTACCGGGACAACATCAACTCGTGTCCAACGAGGCGTGAGAGTTATGAGCAAGCGTCAAGAGTCCAAGTACAAGATCGACCGCCGCCTTGGCGTCAACCTGTGGGGCCGTGCCAAGAGCCCGCTGAACAAGCGCGAGTATGGCCCGGGCCAGCATGGCCAGCGCCGCAAGAAGCCGTCGGACTACGGTCTGCAGCTGATGGCCAAGCAGAAGCTGAAGGGCTACTACGGCAACATCGGCGAGAAGCAGTTCCGCCGCATCTATGCCGAGGCCGTCCGCCGCAAGGGCGACACCGGCGAGAACCTGATCGGCCTGCTGGAGCGTCGTCTGGACGCCGTGGTCTACCGCATGAAGTTCGCGCCGACGCCGTTCGCCGCGCGTCAGCTGATCAACCACGGCCACATCCTGGTCAACGGCCGCCGCCTGAACATCGCGTCGGCCCGCATCAAGGACAACGACACCGTCGAGGTGCGCGCCAAGTCCAAGCAGATGGCGCTGATCCTGGAAGCTTCCGCTTCCGGCGAGCGTGACATCCCCGACTACCTGGAAGTCGACGGCAGCGCCCTGAAGGGCCGCTTCGTCCGCGCCCCGCTGCTGGCCGACGTTCCGTACCCGGTCCAGATGGAACCGAACCTGGTCATCGAGTTCTACTCGCGCTGATCGGTCGGCTCCTGCCGAACGCGAAAGGCCGCTCCCTCGGGGGGCGGCCTTTTTGCTTTCAGGAGTGCGGTATTTTCCAAGTGTCGGACCCGCCGCCCCGATCCCTCACCGCCGCCGCGTCAGCAGCAGTGCCGTCAGATCGTCGTCAATGGGCCCGGTCGCGCTCAGGTCGTCGAGCAGGCCGGACAGCAGGTCTGCATCGTCAGGCTCGTGCAGGCGGCGGGCGAGCAGGGTGGCAAGGCCGTATTCGTCGAGAACCTCGTGGCTCTCCCCGCCGCCGATCGGGATTTCGATGGCAGCGTCGGAATAGAGGAACAGCCTGGCGCCGGGCGGCATCGGCAGCCGCCGGCTGTCGTAAGCGGCCGCCGGCAGAAGGCCGAGCGGCAGGCCGCTGCCGTCGCCCAGGCAGGGCGCCTCGTCTCCGGGACACCACATCATCGGCGCCGTCGATCCGGCCGAGGCGTAATGGAACAGTCCGGCCGCCGGGTCGATCAGGCCGGTCAGCATGGTGGCGAACTGGCCGCTGGGCAGCAGGCTGCAGAGCCGGCGGTTCACCGCTCCCAGAAATTCCGCCGGTGTCAGGTCCGTGCTGCCGATCTGGCGGCAGATGGCATCCAGCCTGAAGGTGTTCAGCGCAGCGCCGACGCCATGACCGGAGAAATCGACCAGATAGACGGCGACCCGACCGTCGGGCAGCCGCTCGACCCCCCAGAAGTCGCCGCCCAGTTCGGAGGAGGGCGCGAAGTGGGCCTGGACGGCGATGCCGGTCGCCTCCTCCAGTTCCGCCAGCCGGTCGGGACCGGGCAACATCCGGGCCTGCATGGCACGGGCCAGCTCCAGTTCGCTTTCCGTACGGCTGTGATACTGTTCCAGATCGCGCAGCATGGCGCGCTTGCGAAGCTGGATACGCACGCGCGCCAGCAGCTCCACCGCGTTTACCGGCTTGGCGACATAGTCGGTCGCCCCGGCGGCGAAGGCACGGGCGCGATCCTCCGCCCGGTTCAGGCTGGACTGCACCAGGACCGGCAGCGATTTCCAGCGCGGGTCGGCGCGCAGGCGCCGGCACATCTCGAACCCGTCCATCTGCGGCATCATCAGGTCGAGCAGCACGAGATCAGGCTTGAACTGTTCCATCAGGTCCAGCGCGTCCTGCCCGTCCTCCGCCTGTTCGATCAGGGAGATGCCGCCGCGTTCCAGCAGGGCCAGCAGAAGATTCCGGTTGATCCGGTTGTCGTCGACGATCAGCACGCGGGCGCCGGCCAGCCCGTCGAAGGCGTGGCGCGTCTCCATCGGCAGCAGGCCGGGCGAGGGGGAACCGCTCATTCCGCCGCTTCCCGTTCGATCCACAGCAGCGTGTGGTCGTCGCCGCTGACCTGACCGAGAGCGAAGCCCAGCGAGCGGACCACGGCGTCGAAGCCTTCGCCCTCCGCCACCGCGCGGGCGATCATCCAGCCGAGCCCGATTCCGGTCCCGCCGGCGTCGAGCGCTTCCAGCACCGCGACGGAATAGAGCGCCAGAACGCCGCCCGGTGGCAGAGTCATCACTTCGCTGCGATAGCGGGTACCGGGCGCGATGCCGATCGGCAGGCCGGTGGCCGAACCGAACGCCGGCCCGCCGTCACAGCTCAGGATCATCGGCGGCGCCCCGTCGGCCGAGGCGTGGATGAAACGCCCGGCCGCGCCATCGACCACCCCATAGGTCATGGTTGCCTTCTCGCCCGGTGCCAGCAGCCCGGCAGCGCGGTCGTTGAGCGCGGTCAGCAGGGCGGCGGCATCCTCGCCGTGGACGGGACCCAGTTCCTGCAGAAGGGTGTGCAGCCGGAAGGCGTTCAACGCCGCCGAGACGCCGCGGCCGGCAACGTTCAGCAGATAGACGCCGAAGCGCCGCCCCCCCAGCGGCAGCAGCCCCCACAGATCGCCGCCGAGATGGGGGGAGATCACGCTGTGGGCGCGTAGCCGGCAGCCGGCGGCGGCGGCCACGATGGCGCATTGCGCCGGGGTCGGCAGCAGATGTTCGTGCATCGACCGGGCGATCGACAGCTCCGCCTCCACCCGCGCGCGATAGGCCTGCAGGCGACGGATCAGCACCCGGTCTTCCAGGTGAATGCGCACGCGGGCCAGCAGCTCCGTGCGTTCCAGCGGCTTCGACACCAGATCGGTGGTGCCGGCGGCGAAGGCGCGGTTGCGGTCCTCGCCCGACGACAGCGCGGTCTGCACCAGAATCGGCAAATCGGCCGTCTCCGGCATGGCGCGCAGGCGGCGGCAGACCTCGAACCCGTCCATTCCCGGCATCATGATGTCGAGGATCAGCAGGTCGGGGAGGGCGGCCTCGATCATCGCCAGCGCTTCCTGCCCGCCGGCGGCGAAGGAAACCCGGCGGAAGCCGGCCTCGGCCAGGAAGGCGCCGATCAGCGTGCGGTTGAAGGCGGTGTCGTCCACCACCAGGATCGGGCAGTCCAGAACGGTGCAGTCGGGAAGGACCGGCTCCCAGCTCCCGGTTTCGGTGACATGCAGGTCCGTTGCGGTCACAGCCGGAACCTCATGCGAATGCGGCGGCCGCCGTCCTCGATCTCCAGACCTTCGGCGATGTGGGCGATCAGGTCCAGGCCGCGTCCCGATGCGCCGGCGTTGGTGCGCGGTCCCGGGGTGAAGCCGGCACCCTCGTCGGTGATCTCGACCGTTGCCAGCGGCCCGCCATCCTCCGCCGGGTCGATCCGGATCGCGATGACGATGCGGCGGGCCGCCAGCGCCGGGTCGGCCAGCCGGTCGCCCAGATCGCGGGAAAAGCGTGCCAGCTCCTGCGCGCTCAGCTCCTTCATGCCGTCGACGCCCAGGTTGCCATGGACCAACGCGTTGCTGACCGCCTCGTGCAGAGCCAGTTCCATATCGTCGCGGCGGTCGCCGATCAGTGGGTGGCGGGCGCTCAGCGCGGCCAGCAGCCGTCCGCCAAGCTGGAGGTCGTGCGCTGTGGCCGTTGTCAGGTTCAGGTAAAGGTCGTTGCCGGCCGCTTCCGTCAGCATCCCGGCCAACCGGGCGGTCGACTGGAGGACCGGTTCGGATGCAGCCATGCCGGCCGGCGGCTCGATCCAGGCCGTGACGGGGGGAAGCCACAGCGCGTCGGGGGCCGGGCCGGCGACCGTCGCACGTCCGCTGAGCAGGGCGACCAGAGGCGCCGATCCGGCGGGTTCCGCAGCCGCAGGCAGCCGCAGCGCCTGCGCCAGCCCGTCCAGCGGCCCGGCCGGCAATCCCGGGGCCAGAAGGCCGGCGAAACGGGTGCGGCAGCTGGAGGCCGGCGCCGTGTCCTGGGCTGTCCCGTCCGTCACCGGGATCAGTCCTCGATCGGGACGATCTTGGCGATCTGTGCGACGGTCAGCACCCGTTTGACCTGTCCGGCGGCACCGCGCAGGATGAACTGCTTGGCGACGCGGTCCATCTCCTCCCGTGCGATCAGCAGCATGCCGATGCCGGCGGAATCGACGAATTCGAGCGACGACAGGTCAAGCACCTGACGCTTGAGCTTGTTCTGCCCCATTTCGCCAATCAAGATCCGCAACTTCGCGTGGTCGTTGAAGGTCAGGCGGCCGCGCAGGCGGACGACCGCCTCCTGATCGCGCACTTCTATGCCGTAATCCATAGGCCCGTCTTTCCGCAAAGGTGGATTATTGTACAGGCGGCAGGCAAACCGCGCCAGAGTGTGATCGCTTCAAGCGGAATCGCTTGAAGCGTGAATCACACGAAAAAATCCAAAAGCCGGAGTCCGTCTGGTGTTTGTTGAAGCACCGGACGGACTCTAGAAGAGTTCAATATCACCGCCCGCGCTGCCTCCCCCTGCGGCATCGAGGTCGAGCACGCCATTTTCATCCAGCGCCGTGCCTTCCAGCAGCAGCTTGCGCACGAAACGCTCGCGCATCTCGCTCAGCGTGAAGCGGCCCATCAGCTGGTTCAGCCATTCCTGCGGCTCGCGCGCGCCGATGGCGGGGGGAACCTGGGCGCGGATTCGGGTTTCCAGCTCTCCCAGCCCGGCGCTCATGATGGCGAGGCTGTCGTTGATCGCCTCGATCCGCTGCTTGGTCAGATCCTGGAACTGCATGCCGGTGATGACATGGGCAATGGTGGAGGACATGTCGGACGACACCGACGCCGCCGTCTCAAGCACTGACTGGAAATGGGTGGTCTGCGACACCAGGCTGTCCATTGTCTTGTCGACGCGCTCCTTGGCCAGCATCTGCGGCGACATGTCGGTGTTGGCGATCTGGCGCAGGATGTCGTGACCGTTGCGCACGCCCTTCACCACGGCCGTGACCTTGCTGCGCATGCGCTCCGCCAGTTCGCCGGTGGAGCGGGAGAGGTGCCGCACCTCCTGCGCCACCACGGCGAAGGTCCGCCCGGCCTCGCCGGCACGGCTGGCCTCGATGGTGGCGTTCAGCGCCAGGAAGTTGGTCTGCCGGTTGATGCCGTCGATGTCTCCGATCGACTTTTCCAGCTCGGCCACATCCTTCTGCACGTCGTCCAGCAGATAGACCATGCTCATGGCATGGCGCGAGAGGGTGACGATGTTGGTCACCATGTCGGTGATCACGTCCTGCATGCCGACGACCAGCGTGTCGAGCGGAACCCGTTCGCCATCGATATCGACCGTCCCGGCCATGGCGACGATCTGGGCCACCCGTTCCGACTGTTCCAGCGCTTTCTGCGCCAGTTCGCGGAAGCGTTCCGACAGGTCGAGGGTGGAGGTCTCCACATGCTCCGAGGTGCGCGTCAGTTCTCCCTGCACGACGTCGAGCGTTCGACGCTGAACGTCGGCGAAGCCCAGCCAGGTCGACAGAAGCTCCGCGGTGACCGCGACCTTGTCGGCGCCGTCCGGCATCGCGGAGACGTCCCGGGGCGCGGCATTCTTGGGGCCGGTCTGGACGGCGTCGTGGGTGGCGGGGTTGAACATACTGGTGCTCCTTGGAAACTCTCCCCCGGGGAAACTCTGCCCAGCAAAGACTGGACCCGGGGAAACTGGGTCCGGATGCCCGCTCAGGTCGGGGCGGTGCGGGGGCGTTCGCCGACAGCGTCGAAGGCGCGCAGCATTTCGGCGGGGATTTGGGCGAGCGGCAGTTCGACCGCGACCGCGCCGGCCTCCCTGGCGGCGCGCGGCATTCCATAGACGACGCAGCTCGATTCCTGTTCGCCGATGGTGAAGGCGCCGGCTTCATGCATCGCCTTCATGCCGATGGCGCCATCGCGGCCCATGCCGGACAGGATGACGCCGACGGCGTTGTTGCCGGCCGCCTTGGCGACGGAGGCGAACAGCACGTCGACGGACGGACGGTGGCCGCTGACCGCCGGTGTGTCCTGGATGTGGCAGACGAAGCCGGCGGTGTCGCGGACGATGGCAAGATGGCGGTCGCCGGGGGCGATCAGCACCAGCCCCTGGGCCGGCCGGTCGCCATGGGCGGCCACCCGCACGGTCGGGGCCGACAGCCGGTCGAGCCGGGCGGCGAAGCTGGGGACGTAGCTCGGCCCCATATGCTGGGTGATGACGATGGGCGGACAGTCGGCCGGCATCGCGGCCAGAACGTCGCGGATGCGCTCCACCCCGCCGGTCGAGGCGCCGATGGCGATCAGCCGCTTGCCCGATCCGGCGCGCCGCGGCGTCGGCAGCACGCCATGGACGGCGGCCGGTCGGCGCATGGTCAGCCGCGCGGTGGCGGCGACGCGGATCTTGGAGACCAGTTCCATCGCCGTCGCCTCGAACCCGTGGCCGTCGGAACCGCCGGGTTTGGCGACGCAGTCCACCGCGCCCAGTTCCAGCGCCCGGATGGCGGCGTCGGAGCCCTCGCGGGTCAGGGAGGAGACCATGATGACCGGCGTCGGCCGCAGGGTCATGATCTTTTCCAGGAAGGACAGCCCGTCCATCTTCGGCATCTCGACGTCCAGCGTGATGACGTCGGGGTTCGTGGCTTTGATGACCTCGCGCGCCTCGAACGGATCGCGCGCGACGCCGGCCACCTCCATCCCCGCCTCGTGGCTCAGGATGTCCTTCAGCATTTCGCGCATCAGGGCGCTGTCGTCGACGATGACGACACGGATCGGTCTGGGCATCGGTCAGCTCCCTCCCGGATCGGCGGGCGTGAACAGTTCGACCTCGCCCTCCTCGGGGGTCTGGCTCAGGTGGGTGATGAAGCGCTGTTCGCGGGTCACGGTTTCGGCAGCCGCCTCCGGCCGCAGCAGGCGGCGCAACGCACGGCCGCTGTGCGGAAAGTAATGCAGACGCCGGGCGGAGCCGCCGCCCAGATCATGGCCGGTCAGGGTCAGCCCCTCCCTTCGCACATAGTCCAGGGCGAAGCGGCTGTTGAGGCCGCCGATGTCATAGCTCGAGTCGATGACGCGGCCGCCGCCGAACAGCTTGACCTGCAACCGCCGCCGTTCGGCGCCCGCAGCGAGCAGGGCGTTGATCAGCCGTTCCATCGCGACGGAGCCGTAGCGCGCCGCCATGCCGGCGCCCTCCAGTTCGCTTTCCGGCAGGTCGGGCAGCATGAAATGGTTCATGCCGCCGATTCCCCTGACGGGATCGTGGATGCAGGCCGCCACGCAGGACCCCAGCGTCGTCGCGATCATCAGATCGGGGCGGTCGCTGACCGCCTGCTGGCCGAGGCCGATCTTGATGGTGTCGGCGTTGAATTCCCGGTTGAAATAGCGCCCGCTGCCCATACGGCGGGAGGACCCGGCGGGGGCCGACTCGTCACGGGGGAGGGGAGCGGCGTTCATCGCTCAATCCCTCCGGTAGATGGTCGGACCGGCCTGCCGGAACAGGTTCGACACGCCATACAGGCTCTCCGAGTGGCCGAGGAACAGATACCCGCCAGGGCGGAGCATCCTGGCAAAGTTTTCTATCACCTGCGTCCGGCCACGGCGGTCGAAATAAATCAGGACATTGCGACAGAAGATCGCGTCGAACGGGCCGGACATCGGCCAATGTTCCAGCAGGTTCAGGGGCTTGACGGTGACGAGGCGCTTCAGCTCCTCGCCCATAGCCACCGCCGGCTCGCCATCCAGCCGGGTGTCGGTGGTGAAGCGCTGGCGGATCGACGGCGGGATGCCAGTGGCGCCCGACAGCGGATAGATGCCGCGCCGGGCGGTCTCGACCATGTGGGTGTCGATGTCGGTGGCGAGGATGCGGGCGTCCCAGTGCCGCAGCTCCGCCCCCATGGTGGAGACCAGCACCATCGCCATGGTGTAGGGCTCCGGTCCCGAGGAGCAGCCGGCCGACCACAGCCTCAGCCGCGGTTTCGACTGGTTGGCGGTCCGGGCCCGCAGCTCCGGCAGGACCGTGGTGGCGAGGAAGTCGAAATGGTGCGATTCGCGATAGAAGCTGGTCAGGTTGGTGGTCAGGGCATTGACCAGGAAACCGATCTCGTCCGCCACCTCGTCGCTCTGCAGCAGGGCGCAATAGGCGTCGAAGTCGGGCAGCCGCAGCTCGCGCAGCCGCCGGGCCAGCCGGGCATAGACCATCTCGGCCTTGTGGGGCGCCAGCGCGATGCCGGCCAGTTGATAGAGCAGGCCGGCGATCAGGTCGAAATGGTGCCGCTCGAAGTGGAACTCGCGCGCGCCGCCGAAGACCGCGGCGGCCGCGCCGCGCCGCAGTGTCTCCGGTTCGAGTGTCTCCGGTTCGGTCGTCGAGGCGGGCGAGCGGTCGGTCATCGCGGCACCGGTGGAATCCTCAGGCGGACTTGCGGGAGGCGGACTTGCGGTCCAGGGTGAAGAAGGTCATCTGATGGCGCAGCTGGTCGGCCTGCTCCTCCAGCGAGCGGGCGGCGGCGGTGCTTTCCTCCACCAGGGCGGCGTTCTTCTGGGTCATCTCGTCCATCTGGGCGATGGCGATGTTGACCTCGTCGAGGCCCGACGCCTGTTCTGCGGTCGCCCGCGCGATCTCCGACACCAGATCGGCGACGCGGCCGATCCCCGACACGATCTCGGTCAGCGAGCTGCCGGCCGACCGCACGAGGTCGACGCCCTCGCGCACCTGCCCGCCGCTGTCGAGGATCAGCGCCTTGATCTCCTTCGATGCCTGGGCGGAGCGCTGGGCAAGCTGCCGCACCTCCTGCGCCACCACGGCGAAGCCGCGCCCGGCGTCGCCGGCCCGCGCCGCCTCGACCGCCGCGTTCAATGCCAGCAGGTTGGTCTGGAAGGCGATCTCGTCGATCACCCCGATGATGTCGGAAATTTTCTGGGACGACTGTTCGATCCGGCGCATCGCCTCCACCGCGCTGGTCGCCACCTGTCCGCCGCGCGAGGCCGCGGCACGCGCCTCGGTGGCATAGCCGTTGACCTGCTGGGCGTTGTCGGCGTTGGAGCGGACGGTGGCGGCGAGCTGTTCCATGCTGGCCGCGGTCTCCTCCAGCGAGGAGGCCTGCTGTTCGGTCCGTTCCGACAGGTCCATGCTGCCTTCCGCCACCTCGCGGCTGGACACGGCGATGGCGCCCGCGGCCCGGTCGATTCGCTGCACGATCTCCGACAAACGGCCGACCGTGCCGTTGAAATCGTCCTTCAGCCGCTGGAACACCCCTTCGTACTGCTTGTCGATGCGGCTGGTCAGGTCGCCGCGTGACAGCGCCTCCAGCACCGAAGCCAGTTCCTCGGTAACGCCGGCGATGTTTTCCGACAGGCGGTTGATGCCTTCGCTGACCAGCCGGAAGAAGCCGGTCTTGCCGTCCAGCGCGATGCGGTGGGTGAAGTCGCCGCGCACGGCATTCTCCACCATCGCGCCGATCTCCTCCTCGATCGCCAGCTCCTCGGTCAGGTCGCGCCATTCGATGACGGTGCCCAGCCGCTCGCCCTGGCGGCTGACCACCGGGTTGGCGATGACCTGGAAGGTGCGGCCGCCCGTCCTCGCCCAGCCGCGGTGGGTCTGGGTCAGGTCGGCCAGCAGGCGGCGCTGGTGGCTGGGGTCGCGGTGGAAGACGTCGAAGTTCTGCCCGACCAGCCGGTTGGGATCGAAGCCGGGCAGCGAGATGCGCAGGTCCGCCTCCGCGTGGCGGAACATGCCCATGATCGCATCGTTGGCGTAGAGGATGCGGCCGTCGACATCGGCCATCATGATGTTGGCTGAAACCCGTTCCAAGGCGATGCGGGAACGCAGGGCTTCCACCGCCTCGTCCTTGAAGGCGGCGACGGCGCGGGCCATGTCGCCCAGCTCGTCCTGCTGGCCGGTGTGGGGAACGCTGACCGACAGCTTGCCCTCGGTCAGTTCGGTCATCACCCGGCGGATGCCGGTGACCGGCCCGATGATCGAGGCGGCGATGCGGTTGGCGGCGACGATGCCGATCACCAGCGACAGCAGGCCCAGGCCCACCGTCAGGCGGATGGTGAAGGTGGCCTCGCTGCCGGCCTCCTGCTCGATCGCCTTGGAACCGGCGGCGATGGCGGCGACGATCCCGTCGATGGCGTGGTTGACCGCCGTGGCGGCGGCGGCGAGGTCGTCGGTGCGGCGCCTCGCCTCGTCGTTGGCGGCGACGGCCTCGCGGAAGGCGGCCCGGTACTCGGCGGCACGGGCATCGACCTCGCGCAGGGACTGGGACAGCGCGGTGTTGGACAGCAGGGCGGACAGGCGGGCGATGCCCTCACCCATCGCCTTGCCTTCCGCCTCGACCTGGCCGACGGCGGCGGCGTCGCGCAGGCCGATGGCGCGGTTGGCGTAGAAGCGGGTCAGCAGCCAGCGCTTCTCCACCTCCTGCGCGCCGAAGGCGACGTCCTTGTCGCCCGAGGAGTCGGCCGCGGCAACAACCTCCTCCAGCCGCTTGGTCACCTGGGCGCCCAGCGGGTCCATGCGTTCGCGCAGCGCCCGGTCGGCGCGCTCGCGCACGGTCCGCACTGCGTCGAATTTCTCGTGGTAGGCAGCGTGAAGATTGTTGAGGTCGGCGAAGGCGGCGGCCTGGGGGGAGGTCCTCAGCTTCGCCTGCCGCTCGGCCATCGCCGTTTCAAATTCCCCGCGCAGGACGCGCAGCCGGTCCAGAGACTCGGTCGAGCCGAGATTGATGTATTCGCGGGTCTGCAGCCGCTGCGCGCCCAGGCGGCTTTCCAGATCCTTGGCGAAGACGGCGAGATCGCCCGACGCGATGACGCTGTCGATGCGGCGGTTCAGCCCGTCCAGGCCATAGATGCCGGTGCCTGACTGGGTGGCGATCAGAACCAGCAGCAGGCCGAAGACCAGCCACAGCCGCTTGGCGATGCGCATGTTGCTGAGGAAGCTGCCGGCTTTTGCGATCGTTCCGTCGGTGGCCATCGGTGACGTTCCCTCGTTCTTATGGCTTCTCGTTGCGGTTTGCGTAACCGGGGTGGCCGGCGCGATCTCGCGCAGCCGGGATCAGGTCGGCTCCAGCGCGGCGCGGGCGGCGGCGTCCTGGTCGACATGCTCGCCGGCGAACAGCTTGCCGACGTTCAGCAACGTCACCATGCGGTTTTCGGCAGTGTAGAGGCCGCTGAGATATTCGGCGTCGATCAGTCCGCTGTCGACGTCGGGCGGCGGCTTGATGGCGTCATGGCCGATCGCCAGGATGTCGGAAATGGCGTCGACCAGGATGCCGCGGGTCCGCTCGCCCACCTGCATCACCACCACGACATGGCGCTTGGTCACCTGGGTCGGCCCGCCGCCGAAGCGGGCGCGCAGGTCGAAGATCGGGATGATGATGCCGCGCAGGTTGATGACGCCGCGGACATAGTCGGGCAGGTTCGGCAGGCGGCTCTCCGGCGTCCAGCCGCGGATTTCGCGCACGGCAAGGATGTTGATGCCATATTCCTCGCTGCCGACCGTGAAGGTGACATACTGCTCCTCGATTCCGTTCGCGATGCCGGCGGACTGGAGATCGGTGCGGGAGCCGACGGGGGCGATTGCGGTGGAGCTGCTCATCGCTGGACCTCAAACCGTTTGGCGTTGACGCTGGTCGGTGCTGTCCGCCGGGGCGGGCAGGGACGGGGAAGACGGGGGGGTGCCGCCGGAGGAGTTCGCGTTGCCGAAGCTTCCGGCGCCGGAACCGTGGCGGCTCATCTCGCGCAGGCCCGCCACGTCCAGGATCAGGGCGACCCGGCCGTCGCCCAGGATGGTGGCGGCGGCGACGCCGTCCAGCCGGCGGAAGTTGGCTTCAAGGCTCTTGATGACGACCTGCTGCTGGCCCAGCACCTCGTCCACCACGAGGCCGAGACGGGAGCCGTCCTCCGTCTCCACCAGCACGACCAGCCCCTTGGTGGCATCGTCGATGGCCTTGGGGATGCCGAACAGCCGGTGCAGATGGACGAGCCGGACATATTCGCCGCGCGCCATCATGACGTCGCACTTGTTGACCAGCCCGTGCAGGTCGGCGGGCTTCGGGCGAAGACTTTCGACGATGTTGGTCAGCGGCAGGACGAAGCGCTCCTCCCCCACCGAGATCACCATGCCGTCCAGCACCGCCAGCGTCAGCGGCAGCGACAGGACGAAGCGCGAGCCCTCGCCCGGCGTCGAATAGACCCCGATGCGCCCGCCCAGGCTGGAGATGTTCCGCCGCACCACGTCCATGCCGACGCCGCGGCCGGACAGGTTCGACACCTGATCGGCGGTGGAGAAGCCGGGCAGGAAGATCAGGTTGTCGATCTCCTCGTCCGACAGGCTGGCTCCGGGCTGGACCAGCCCCTTCTCGATCGCCTTGGACAGCACCTTGGCGCGGTTGATGCCGCGGCCGTCGTCGGTCACCTCGATCACGATGCGGCCCGACCGGTGGGCAGCGGACAGATGCACGGTGCCGGCACGCGGCTTGCCGATGCGCTCGCGCTCGTCCGGGCCTTCCAGCCCATGGTCGATGGAGTTGCGGATCATGTGGGTCAGCGGATCGACGAGGTTCTCGACCACCGTCTTGTCGACCTCCGTCGTCTCGCCCGACGTGACCAGCATCACCTCCTTGCCGGTCATCGCCGCGCATTCGCGCACCAGCCGCGGCATGCGGGAGAAGACGCTGGAGACCGGCTGGGCGCGGATCGACATCACGCTTTCGCGCAGTTCGCGGGTATGCTGGGCGAGGCCTTCCAGCCCCTCCAGCAGTTCCTGGAACTGGCCCGGCGGCAGGTCGCGCAGATGTTCCGCGATCATCGCCTGGGTGATGACCATCTCACCAACCATGTTGACCAGCCGGTCGATCTTGTCGAGATCGACGCGGATGGTGTGGGTGGTCGGTCCGGAATGGTCGCCCCCGCCCGTGCCGCCATTGGTCCGCTTGGCGCCGTCACCTGGCTTCGCCGAGCCTGACGTGGTGGCGGCCGGGGTGGTGGGTGCGGGTGGTGGAGCGGTGGCGGCCGGTTCCGCCGGCGGGATGATGGCGGGCGGGATGATCGCCGGTGGGGGGGCTTCGGCACTGATGCGGATGTCGCAGTCGTCGGCGACGAATTCGAACACGTCGTCGATCTGGGCGCGGTCGACCTGCGGGTCGGCCAGCAGCGTCACCGTCCAGGACAGGTGCAGCAGTTCGGCGTCGAGGTCGCGCAGCGACGGCAGCTTGTCGAGATGGCAGACGACCTCCGCCTCGCCCAGCCGGCGCAGCGCGCGCAGCATGTAGGTCGGCTCGTTGCCGGACAGCAGCAGTTCCGCCTTCGGACGGAAGACGATGGTCCAGCGCACCTTGCCCGCGGGGACCGGGCCGGCGGGGGCGGGTGTCGGCTGGTCGTCGCGCGCGGCCTGGATCGCGGCCAGCGCGTCGCCGAAGATGCCGGCCTCGTCATCCTCATCGTCGGGGTAGAGCGTGGCGGCGGGCGAGACGACCGGAGATGGGGCGGCTGGGACCGCGTCAATCGCCGGCTCACCGGCCTTGGCGAGAAAGCGGCGCAGGGAAGCGACGGACTCGTCGGTTGTGCCGGCCGGAGCATCGCTTTCGTCGGCGGCGTGCGCCAGCAGGCGGGCCAGCACGTCGTTGGCGCGGATCAGCGTGTCGACCAGTTCGGTGGTGACCGGGATTTCGGCGTTGCGCACGCCGTCCATCACCGTTTCGAACTCGTGCGCGAAGGCGACGAGGTCGTTGAAGCCGAAGGCGCCGCCGCCGCCCTTGATCGAATGGACGGCGCGGAAGATCGCGTTGACCTCGTCCATGTCGATTTCGCCGGGGGCGAGGCGCAGCAGCCCGGTCTCGGCGACGGCCAGGAGTTCGGCGCTCTCGTCGAAGTAGGTCTGCTTGAAGCGGCTGAGATCGTCCACGGCTGTCGCCCTCCTTAACCCTGACGGCTTGCGGTCAGCCGCAGACCTTCTGCACCACCGACACCAGCTTGTCGGGGTTGAAGGGCTTCACGATCCAGCCGGTGGCGCCGGCGGCGCGGCCCTCGGCCTTCTTGCTCTCGTCCGCCTCGGTGGTCAGCATCAGGATCGGCAGGGTGCGGTGGGCTGGAATGGCGCGCAGCCTGCGGATCAGGGTCAGCCCGTCCATCACCGGCATGTTCAGGTCGGTGATGACCAGATCCACCTTGGTGACGGCGATGGCGCTCATCGCCTGCTGGCCGTCGGCGGCCTCCACCACGTCATAGCCGGCGCCGCGCAGGGTGAAGGACACCATGTCGCGCATGGTGCGCGAGTCATCCACCGTCATCACTTTCTTCTTCACGCTCGGCTCCATTGCTTCAGCCAGGCGGCGAGTCCCAGATCCTCGCACGCTTCGGACAGGACTACGGACGGGGCGGCGACGGCAAAGGCGGCCCCGCGGTCGGCCGCATCGCGGGCGGCGACGACCAGCGCCTGGATGCAGGCTGCACTGATGCGCTCCACCGCCTCCGCCTGGACGGTGACGTCGACCGACGCCTTGAAGGCGGCGCGCAGGCTGTCCAGCAGAGGTTGCGCCATGGGCAAATCGAGGTCGCTCGGCAGGCCCAGACGGAGCCGGCCGTCATCCTCCTCCGTCCATTTGATCAGCGACACGCCACCCCTCCGTCTACGGCAGGCACATTCTTGCGCATTGCGGTTGCAGCAGCGACGTTGCCAGATTGCGTCTCAAGGATTCGTTAAGCCGCAAGCTTCGGACGGAGAAGGGGCGGCCGTAAGTTGGGGATAACCGCAATCAAAAATGGGACATGGCGGAATGGCCGGTGCCCGGCAGGAGCGGTCAGCCCTTCGACGGCGCGATCAGCGGGCGGAATTCGGCCAGGACGGATTCATAGACCGGACGCTTGAAGGCGACGATCAGGCCCGGCAGCTCCTCGGCGTCGATCCATTTCCAGGCATCGAATTCCGGATGCTCGGTGTCGAGCCGGATGTCGGATTCGGTGCCGGTGAAGCGGGCCAGCATCCACATCTGCTCCTGTCCGCGCCAGCGGCCTTTCCACACCTTGCCCAGCAAATCGTCGGGCAGGTCGTAGCGGTGGGGGGCGGCGGTCATGGCGATGAACTCCGCCTTCGCCGTGCCGATTTCCTCCCCCAACTCGCGGAAGGCGGCGCTGCGGGCATCCTCGCCCTCGTCGATGCCGCCTTGGGGCATCTGCCAGTCGGCTTCCGACCCGCAGCGCTTGGCGACGAACACCTCGCCGCGGTCGTTCAGCAGCATGATCCCGACGCAGGGGCGGTAGGGCAGGGTGTTGCGGTCGATGAGGGCGGACATGCCGGGGGCTCCGTTGGGAATCAGGCTTTCGTGACGAAGAAATAGACGGTCATGCCGGCCCCCACCAGGATCACCAGCTTGCGCAGGACCGGCGGCGGGATGTGGCGGGCGACCGAGGCGCCGGCATAGCCGCCGGCCATGGCCGCGACCAGCATGATCAGCGCTTCTGTCCAGTAGACCGCCCCGCCGGCGACGAAGGCCGCCACCGCCACCGCGTTCAGGCAGCCGGAGACCAGCGACTTCAGACCGTTCATCGCATGCAGGTCGGTCAGGCCGAAGACGCCCAGCGTCGCCAGGATCAGGATGCCGATGCCGCCGCCGAAATAGCCGCCATAGACCGCGATCAGGAACTGCACGGCCAGCACGGTCCCGTGGCCGATGGTGAAGTTGCGGCGGATCCAGGCCGACGCCGTCGGGCCGACGGCGAACAGCAGCGTCGCGAACAGCAGCAGCCAGGGAACGATGACCTCGAAGGTCCGCTGCGGCGTCCACAGCAGCAGAAGCGCGCCCAGCAGCCCACCGACGAGGCTGATGCCGAGGAAGGAGGGCAGGTGGATGTCGCGGATGCGGCCGAGTTCCCGCCGGTAGCCGTAGGCGCTTGCCAGCGCACCCGGCGACACCGCGACGGTGCTGGTGGCGTTGGCGTTCAGCGGCGGCACGCCGGCCAGGATCAGGGCGGGGAAGGTCAGAAAGCTGCCGCCCCCGGCCACGGCGTTCAGCACACCGGCAAAGAAGGCGGAGACGATCAGCAGCAGCGTCAGCATGTCACCCTACCCGAAACCTGTCCCGGCATTGCGGGGGCGCGTTGCGTTTTGCACACGCCCGCCCATACCGCAACGCCGAAGTCCCACAACCGCGCGGCTTTCGCAACCCCGAACAATTCGTTAAGGTCGTCGTCCCTTCAACGGATAGAGTGTCCGGAGACCTCCATGTCCGCCCTGCTCGACACCACCGACGCCCTGCACGACCAGATGATCGCCCTCGGCCGCGCCGCCCGCGCCGCCGCGGCCGCGCTGGCGACCGTGCCAGGACCGTCGAAGGACCGGGCGCTGAGGGCGGCGGCGGCGGCCATCCGCGCCCGTGCCGCCGAGATCAAGGCTGCCAACGCCGAGGACATGGCGAATGCCCGCGACCTGTCCGGCCCCATGCGCGAACGGCTGATGCTGGACGATAAGCGCATCGAGGCGATGGCCAAGGGCCTGGAGGACATCGCCGACTTCCCCGATCCCATCGGCGGCGTTCTGGCGGATTGGACGCGGCCCAACGGTCTGCGCATCCAGCGCGTCCGCGTGCCGCTGGGCGTCGTCGGCATCATCTATGAAAGCCGGCCCAACGTGACGGCGGACGCCGGCGGCATCTGCCTGAAGTCGGGCAACGCCGCCATCCTGCGCGGCGGGTCGGAGAGCATCCGCTCGTCCCGCGCCATCGCCGCCTGTCTGGCCCAGGGCCTGCGTGAGGCCGGCCTGCCGGAGGCGGCGATCCAGCTGGTGCCGACCACCGACCGCGCCGCCGTCGGCCACATGCTGACGATGCGCGAGTACATCGACGTCATCATCCCGCGCGGCGGCAAGTCGCTGATCCAGCGCATCGCCGACGAGAGCCGGGTGCCGGTCATCAAGCATCTGGACGGCAACTGCCACGTCTATGTCGATGCCGCCGCCGACCTGGAGACGGCGCGCAAGGTGGTGCTGAACGCCAAGATGCGCCGCACCTCGATCTGCGGCGCCGCCGAGACGCTGCTGGTCGACCGCGCCATTGCCGACAAGGCGTTGCCGCTTCTGGTGAAGGATTTGCTGGAGGCCGGCTGCGCCGTGCGCGGCGACGCGGCGGCCCGGGCGGTCGATCCGCGCGTGACGGCGGTGGCGCCGGAGGATTGGGACACCGAGTATCTCGATGCCATCATCGCCTGCGGCGTGGTGGACGGGGTGGATGCGGCAATCGACCACATCAATACCCACAGCTCCCATCACACCGAATCGATCCTGACCGAGGATCCGGCGGTGGCGGAGCGCTTCCTGTCGCGGGTGGACAGCGGCATCGTGCTGTGGAACGCCTCGACCCAGTTCGCCGACGGCGGCGAGTTCGGCATGGGGGCGGAGATCGGCATCTCCACCGACAAATTCCACGCCCGCGGCCCGGTGGGGGCCGAGCAGCTGACCAGCTACAAGTATGTCGTGCGTGGCGATGGCCAGACGCGGCCTTAAGGAAGAAGCCCTCTTCCGCCCTGCCGGAACCCTCTCCCCCCCGGGGGGAGAGGGGAAGAGTGCCGGGACGGATCGCGCTCCCCACCTCTATTCCGGTCCGCTCTATGCCGGGCTCACCGTCGGCATTCTCGGCGGGTCGTTCAATCCGGCCCATGCCGGGCACCGGCACATCAGCCTGTTCGCGTTGAAGACGCTCGGCCTCGACCGCGTCTGGTGGATGGTCAGCCCGCAGAACCCGCTGAAGTCGACCTCCGGCATGGCCGCGCTGCCCGAGCGGCTGGCGGAGGCGCGGGCCGTCGCCGCCCATCCCCGCATCGAGGTGACGGCGATCGAGACGGCGCTCGGCACCCGCTTCACCGCCGATACGCTGGCCAAGCTGCAGCGCCGCTTCCCCAAAACCCGCTTCGTCTGGCTGATGGGGGCGGACAATCTGCGGCAAATTCCGCGCTGGAAGCACTGGACTCGAATCTTCGACTCGGTGGCCGTTGCGGTTTTCGCCCGCCCCACCTATTCTCTTGGAGCGTTGAGCGGCAAGGCTGCCCAGCGTTACATCCGTCGGCGGGTGTCGGTGTCTGGGGTAAAAGGGCTGGCGCGCCGCAGGCGGCCGGCCTGGGCGTTCTTACGCAACCCCTTGCACCCGGCCTCGGCGACGGCGATCCGGCAGGCACGGGCCGCCGGGTCGTGAAACCGTTGCAAGAGGTTGGAGCCATCACCACGCACACCGAAACGGCCGCGACCGCTCCGCGGCCAGCCGCCGTTCCCCAGATCCTGGAACCGCAGGACCTGAAGGCGCTCATCCAGGCGTCGCTCGACGCCGACCAGGCGGATGACGTGACCGTCATCGATCTCGCCGGGAAAACCACCTTCGCCGATTACATGATCGTGGCGTCGGGCCGCAACACGCGGCACATCGCCGCCATGGCCATGAAGCTGGCCGAAAAGCTGAAGCAGGCCGGCGTCCGCGGCGTCGAGATGGAAGGCATGACCCAGTGCGACTGGGTGCTGGTCGATGCCGGCGACGTGATCGTCCACCTGTTCAAGCCGGAAGTCCGGACCTTCTACAACATCGAGAAGATGTGGGGTCTGGAGCTGCCGACGCCGTCGGGCACGGCGCGGCTGAGCGCCTGACGGGCCGAGGACGGAAACGAGAGCGGAAACGGGGCGGAGGGCCGCATCATGCGTCTGTGGCTCGCCGCCGTTGGGCGGTCGCGGGGCGGACCGACCCGCGACCTGTTCGACGAGTATGTCGGACGGCTCAGCTGGCCCTTCACGCTGAAGGAGGTCGAGGTGAAGAAACGCCTCTCCTCCGACGAATTGAAACGGCAGGAGGCGGAGCTGTTGCTCGCCGCCGTGCCGGCCGGCGCCATCGTCGTGGCGCTGGACGAACGCGGCAAGGCGCTGCCCAGCGAGGCCTTCGCCGCCAAGATTGGCGACTGGCGCGACCGTGGCGCCGGTGACCTCGCCTTCCTGATCGGCGGGGCCGACGGGCATGGCGACGCGGTGCGGGCGCGGGCCGACTTCCTGCTCGCCTTCGGGCCGATGACCTGGCCCCACATGCTGGTGCGCGGCATGCTTGCGGAGCAACTCTATCGCGCCCAACAAATTCTTGCCGGCCACCCCTATCACAGGTCCTGATTCCAAGCGTCGAACAAACCCGGCGCGCGGAAAAGCGCCGGAGCTGAAAACACGAAACTCCGAGACCACAACCTTTCGAGAAAGGTAAGCGCGATGACCGAGACCAACCGACCCCGCCCTGTCGTCCTCTGTATCCTGGACGGCTGGGGCTATCGCGAGGAGCGGTCCGACAACGCGATTGCGCTGGGCGAGACCCCGAACTGGGATCGCCTGTGGTCGGCCGAACCGACGGCTTTCCTCGACGCCAGCGAGGAGGAGGTCGGCCTGCCGAAGGGCCAGATGGGCAATTCCGAGGTCGGCCACATGAATCTCGGCGCCGGCCGGGTCGTCATGCAGGACCTCGTGATGATCGACCACGCCATCGTCGAGGGCGAGCTTGAGCGCAACGCCGCGCTGAACGATCTGGTCAAGGCGATGCACAAGACCGGCGGGCGCGTCCATCTGATGGGGCTGCTGTCGCCCGGCGGTGTCCACTCGCACCAGGACCACATCGCGGCCCTTGCCGGCGTGCTGTCGCGCGAGGGCGTGCCGGTGGCGGTCCATGCCTTCACCGACGGACGCGACGTGCCGCCGCAGAGCGCCAAGGACCAGGTCGCCGAGTTCATGGCCGACGTGTTCGAGCTGCCGGGTGTCGAGGTCGCCACCGTCATCGGCCGCTATTACGCCATGGATCGCGACAAGCGCTGGGACCGTGTCGCCAAGGCCTATGCCGCGATGACCAAGGCGGAGGGCGAGCGCGCCGCCGACCCGATCCAGGCGATCGAGCAGAGCTATGCCGCCGACAAGCATGACGAGTTCATCCTGCCGACGGTGATCGGCGACTATGCCGGCATGAAGGACGGCGACGCCATCCTGATGGCGAATTTCCGCGCCGACCGCGCCCGCGAGATCCTGGCCGCCTATGTCGAGCCGGCTTTCGACGGCTTCCCTGTCGATGGGGCGCCGAAGCTGGCCGCCGTGGTCGGCATGGTCGAATATTCGTCGGCGCTGGCGAAGCTGATGACCACCATCTTTCCGCCGAAATCCCTGACCAAGGTGCTTGGCGAGGTGGTTTCCGAGGCCGGAATGAAGCAGCTGCGCATTGCCGAGACGGAGAAGTATCCGCACGTGACCTTCTTCTTCAACGGCGGCGAGGAGCGGGTCTATGAGGGCGAGGACCGCATCCTGGTGCCGTCGCCGAAGGTCGCCACCTACGACCTCCAGCCGGAGATGTCGGCTTCGGAGGTGACCGACAAGCTGGTCGGCGCCATCGATTCCGGCAAGTACGACTTGATCGTCGTCAACTTCGCCAATCCCGACATGGTCGGCCACAGCGGGATGCTGGACGCCGCCATCAAGGCGGTGCAGGCGGTCGACAGCAGCATCGGTCAGGTGGAGGCCGCGGTGCGCCGCGCCGGCGGCACCATGCTGATCACCGCCGATCACGGCAACTGCGAGCTGATGAAGGACCCGGAGACCGGCGGCCCGCACACCGCCCACACGCTGGACAAGGTTCCGCTGGTGTTGGTCAACGGCCCGGCCGGCGCCCGCATCGACAGCGGCCGCCTGGCCGACATCGCCCCGACGCTGCTGGACCTGCTGGGCTTGCCCAAGCCGGCCGAGATGACCGGCCGCAACCTGCTGGTCCGCACCGCCGCCCGCGCAGCGGCGGAGTAACGGATGGCGCCCGTCCCTTTCACCTCATTGTCCCCCTCTCCCCCCCGGGGAGAGGGTCGGGGTGAGGGGGGCGCGTGGCGTGGAGGTGCAAGGGGAGGGGGGCGTAGCTCGGCTTTTCGGCCAGCGTCACGCAGCGCATCCCCCTCACCCAGCCCTCTCCCCGGGGGGAGAGGGTATACGGGGCGGGAGAGGGATTGCTCGCCGGCTTCGTCGTCATCGCCGGCCTGATCCTCGCCCAGCCGGCGAATGCTCAATCCGAAGCCCCCAAGGACACGCTGAAGCGCGTCGAGCAGCAGCTTCAGACCGGCAAGCAGCGCCAGCAGCAGCTGGAACGCCAGTCCCAGGCGCTCCAGAGCGAACTCGACACCCTGCGCGGCCGGTTGATCGCGCTGGCCGATCAGGCGCGCGGGCAGGAACAGACGCTCGACCAGCTGGAAGACTCGCTCGCAGCCCTGGAGGCGGAGGAGCGCGAACGCTCCGCCGGGCTCGACGCCGAGCGCCAGCAGATCGCCACTCTGCTGGCCGCTCTCCAGCGGCTGGCGCGCATCCCGCCGGAGGCGGCGCTGGCCCGGCCGGAAAGCCCGGTCGATACCCTGCGCTCCGCCTTGCTGCTGCGCGACGCCGTGCCGGCGCTGAAGGCGCGGGCCGATGCGTTGGCCCAGGCGCTGAACGGGCTGGCCGACACCCGCGGCAAGCTGGTCGATCAGCGCTCCAAGGCTCTGGCGGCGCGGGTGGCGCTGACCGAGAAGCAGGACGAGATGAACCGCCTGATCGCCCGGCGCGAGGAATTGTCGCGCCAGACCGAGGAGGAGCGCGTCCAGGTCGGCCAACGCATGGCGGACCTGTCGGGGCAGGCCACCGACCTGCGCCAGCTGATGGAACGGGTCGAGGCCGAACGCCGCGCCGCCATCGAGGCCGCCGCCCGCCGAGAGGCCGAAAGGCGCGAGGCGGAGCGCAAGGAAACCGCGAAGCGCGAGGCGGAAAAGCGCGAGGCCGAACGCCGCCTCGCCGCCCAGAAGGAAGCCGAGCGCAAGGAAGCCGAACGCAAGCTGGCCGAACTGCGCGCTGCCGAACAGAAAATCGCCGAACAGAAGGCCGCCGAGGAGAGGCGGGCGAAGGACGAAGCCGCCAGGGAAGCGGCGCGCGAGCGCGAGCTGGCCGCGAAGTCTCCCGACGGTCCGCCGGCGGTCGCCGGCATGGTCCTGCCCGCCGCCGGCAAGCTGACCACCCGCTTCGGCGAGCCTGACCGCTATGGCGCCACCAGCCGAGGCGTCATCGTCCAGACCCGCGCCGGGGCCGCCGTGGTGGCCCCGCGCGGCGGCACGATCGTGTTCGCCGGCCCGTTCAAGGGCTATGGCCTCATCTTGATCGTGGAACACGGCAACGGATATCATAGTCTGATTGCGGGTTTGGGCCGGATCGAAACGGCTGTCGGGCGTAAGGTGGCCAGCGGGGAACCGCTGGCGGTCATGCCGTCGGACGGCAATCCGGATCTCTATTTCGAGCTGCGACGAAACGGCCAGCCGATCAACCCGCAACGCGGGTTCGGCGCCCCGGAGGGGAAAGGACAAGGGTAGATGAGGATGATCAAGCGTGCCGCCACGGCGGCAGCTCTGGTGTTTCTGGGCGCCGGCGTCGCCACCGTCACGGCGCAGTCCAGCAATTCGTCGGACACCTACCGGCAGCTGAACCTGTTCGGCGACGTCTTCGAGCGCGTCCGCGCCGAGTATGTCGAGCCGGTGACCGACGAACAGCTGATCGAATCGGCGATCAACGGGATGCTGACCTCGCTCGACCCGCATTCGAGCTATCTGAACAAGAAAAGCTTCCAGGACATGCAGGTCCAGACCCGCGGCGAGTTCGGCGGGCTGGGGATCGAGGTGACGATGGAGAACGGCCTGGTGAAGGTCGTGTCGCCCATCGACGACACCCCTGCCTTCCGTGCCGGCCTGCAGCCGGGCGACCTGATCGTCCAACTGAACGGCGAGGCGGTGATGGGCCTAAGCCTGAACGAGGCGGTGGAGAAGATGCGCGGCCCGGTGGGTAGCGAACTGAAGGTCACCGTCCGCCGAGGCGAGGCGGGCGAGCCCTTCACCGTGTCGCTGACCCGCGCCGTCATCAAGGTGCAGTCGGTCCGCTTCCGCACCGAAGGCGACATCGGCTATGTCCGCATCACCAGCTTCAACGAGCAGACGCAGAGCGGGCTGGAGAAGGCGATCGCCTCGATCCAGCAGCAGCTGGGCGACAAGCTGAAGGGCTTCGTGCTCGACCTGCGCAACAATCCGGGCGGCTTGCTCGATCAGGCGGTCTCGGTATCCGATACCTTCCTGGAGAAGGGTGAGATCGTGTCGACCCGCGGCCGGCGGGCGGAGGAGGGCACCCGCTTCAACGCCAAGCCGGGCGACCTGATCAAGGGCATGCCGCTGGTGGTGCTGATCAACGGCGGCTCGGCCTCGGCCTCGGAAATCGTCGCCGGCGCTTTGCAGGATCACAAGCGCGCGATCATCATGGGCACCCAGAGCTTCGGAAAGGGATCGGTGCAGACCATCATCCCGCTGCCCGGCCATGGCGCCATGCGGCTGACCACGGCGCGCTACTACACGCCGTCGGGCCGCTCGATCCAGCAGCTGGGCATCACCCCGGACATCGAGGTGCATGTCGCCAAGGTGGAGGATCTGGACAAGAACGTCGTCCGCCGCCGCGAGGCCGATCTGAAGGGTGCGCTGGTCAATCCCGACGCGAGCAAGGCGCCGCGTCCGGCCACCACCAACCCGGCCGCTCCCGGCACGCCGGCGGCCCCGAATCCGGCAGCGCCCGCTCCGGGGCCGGGGGCCGGTGCTGTGCCGGCGGCGCCCGGGGCTGCGCCGGCCCCCGCACCGGCCGAAGGTGCCGCGGCGGAGGGTGCCGAGCCTCCCTTCGACTTCCAGCTCGCCCGCGCGCTGGATCTGCTGCGCGGTGTTGCCTTGTTCCAGCAGCGCTCCGCGGCGCGCTGACCGGAGCACAAGACGGTGAAGGCTCCCGCCCTGCTCGGTCGTCTGCGGTTCGATGTCCGGGGCTTGCGCCCCGGACTCGGCTGGCTGCGCCGTTTCCGCCGCAACGGAGACGACGTCGGCGGAGAGCCGCGCAAGCCGCTCTCCAAGCCCCTGCTGGGCGCCGTCGCCGCGGTGGCGGTCGTCTATGCCGGGCTGGCCGGCTGGCTGGCGCTGAACGGCACGGCCACGCGGGAGGCCTGGCAGGCATCGATTCCGTCGACGACCGTGGCGGTCGCTCCGCTGCCGCCGCCACCGGCACCGGAGCCCAAGGCCGCCGCATCCGCTGGGCCACCGCCCGTCCCGACCGACCCGGCTCCGCTGCCGCTGCCGGGTGCCCAGGCCGCGGCGGTGACGCTGGTCCCGGCCCCGGTGCCGGGTCTGGTGGAGGACAGCCGCAACGGGCCGCTGCCGCGCATCGCCCAGGATGGGCGCAAGCCCTGGCAGGTCTATGCCCGGCCCTTCCCGGCGACCGACAAGCGGCCGCGCGTCGCCATCGTGATGTCCGACCTCGGGCTCAGTGGCGTCACCACCGGAAACGCGCTGGCGAAACTGCCGCCCGGCATCACGCTGGCCTTCCTGCCCTATGCCGAACGGCTGGACGACTGGGTCGAACGTGCCCGCACCAAGGGGCACGAGGTGATGCTGTCGGTGCCGATGGAGCCGCTGAGCTACCCGCGCGACGATCCCGGGCCCAATGCGCTGCTGACCATGCTCGGCCCCGACCGTAACAACGAACGGCTGGAATGGTCGCTGGGCAAGGCGGTGGGCTATGTCGGCATCACCAGCACCACCGGCAGCAAATTTACCGCCAATCCGGCGGCGATGCAGCCGGTGATCGACGCGCTGAAGGCGCGTGGCCTGTTGCTGGTCGATTCCAGGGTCAATCCCAAGAGCGTTGCCGGTCCGCTTGCCACTCTGGCAGGCGTGCCGCGGGCGCTGGGCGATCGTGTCATCGACCGCGACCTGTCGCGCGGTGCCATCGACGACCAACTGCGCGAACTCGAGGAGCTTGCCAAGACCAATGGCGCCGCGGTCGGTTTCGCCTCTCCCTATCCGACGACGATCGAGCGGCTGAACCTGTGGCTGACGGCATTGGCCGATCGCGGCATTGCGCTTGCCCCGGTGTCGGCGGTGGTCAATATCCAGAAATAGCGCCGCTGGCCGTTCCGCCGGCTGCGACAATGCGTGGTGTCGGCTGGCGCGGGTGCGCCTTGCCCGAACGCGCCCTTTGCGAGAATATCTCCGTCAAAGTTCGAATTGGCGGAGTGGGTGGATGTATCATCCGGAGGCGCTGGAGCCCATCATCGCGTTCCTGCGCGGCATCGGCATGCAGGTGCAGTATGGCGAGGGCGCACATGGCGGCTTTCTGCCCGGCGTTAACATCCTGGCCGGCGTGCTCCATGTCGATCCGGAAACCCTGGTTGGGCCGGGCGACCTGCTGCATGAGGCAGGGCACATCGTCGTCCTGCCGCGTCGCCATTGGTCGCTGATGAACCGCGACCTGCAGGATGACATCGACATACTGCTGGCCGATCAGACCGCGCGCGACGGCACACCCGACCCGGTTCTGACCAGGGCTGCCCGTCAGGGCGAGTTCATGTCGCAGGCCTGGTCATACGCGGTGGTCCAGCATCTGGGCCTGCCGCAGGAGTGCCTGTTCTTCCCCGGTTCCTACAAATACACCGATTATCAGGGCATCCACCCGATGCAGGCCTGGATCGAGCAGGGGACGCATTTTGGACTGATCAATCTGGCGCAGGCCAATTTCACCGGCTATGCGGGAATGTTCGCCGCCATGGGGAACAACGGACTGGCGCCGTTCCCGCAAATGGCGAAATGGACGTTGGATTGACGGGAACCCTGGAGCACACTCTCACCCGCAAAGCGCATCCCAATCCAGCGCCCCCGGGTCCTCCACCAGATGGTCGACCGCATCGAACACCACGGCGGGGTGCTGGGGCCAGGCGATGGTCAGCATGCCGGCGGCCTTGGCACTGCGGGCGCCGGTGGGGCTGTCCTCGATCACCGCGCAGGCTTCCGGGGCCAAGCCCAGCATCTTCGCCGCCAGCAGGTAGGGCTCCGGATGAGGCTTGCCGTTCGCGACGTCCTCACGGGCGATGCTGAAGCGGAAATGCGGGATCGCCATGGCGCGCATGTTGGCGTCGACGATCATGCGTCCGCCGTTCGAGACGCAGGCCTGCGCCAGCCCGCGGGCGGCGAAGGCCTCCACCAGGGCAAAGGCGCCGTCGCGGGGGCGCACCTGATCGACGCGGGCGACATACTGCGAATTGATCTTGTCGGCCCAGGCGTGCAGGTCGATGGGGAAGGGGCGGCGGGCATGCAGGGCGGCGTAGATTTCGCGGAAGGCCACGCCGTGCATCGACCGGCAATCCTCCTCGCTCAGTTCATGACCATAACCGCGGCAGACGTCGACGGTGATCTGCTGGTGCCAGGGCTCGCTGTCCATCAGCGTGCCGTCGATGTCCCACAGGATGGCGCGAATGGGACTGCGAGCCATACCGGTCACCGGACCACCAGATCGTCGCGGTGGATCATCTCGTCGCGCCCCTGATAGCCCAGGATCTCCGGGATCTCCGTGCTCTTGTGGCGCAGGATCTTGCGGGCATCGTCGGCGCTGTAGGCGACAAGGCCGCGGGCGACCTCGCGCCCCTCCTGGGTGCGGACGATCACCACGTCGCCGCGGTCGAACTCACCCTGTACGGCGGTTACGCCGGCCGGCAGCAGGCTGGCGCCATGGGAGAGGGCGCGCATGGCGCCGTCATCAACCACCAGCACGCCGGTGGCGTTCACATGGCCGGCGATCCAGGCCTTGCGGGCGCTGGTCGGCTCGGCCGACGGCAGGAACCATGTGCAGAGCGCCCCGCCATCCTCCGGCCGCTGTTCCAGTGCCGCCAGCGGGTTCATGCGCTTGCCCTTGGCGATGACCATGCGGCAGCCGGCCGACAGGGCGACGCGCGCCGCGGCGATCTTGGTTACCATGCCGCCGCTGCTGTAGCCGGGGGGCGGCTCGCCGGCCATGCCCTCGATCTCCGGCGTCAGTTCGAGCACGGTGGGGATGTGGCGGGCGTTCGGGTCCTTGCGCGGATCGGCGGTATAGAGGCCGTCGATGTCCGACAGCAGAACCAGCGTGTCGGCGCTGACCATCTGTGCCACACGGGCGGCGAGCCGGTCGTTGTCGCCGAAACGGATTTCGGCGGTGGCGACCGTGTCGTTCTCGTTGATGACGGGAACGGCGCCCAGCTTCAGCAGCGTGTCGATGGTGTTGCGGGCGTTCAGATGGCGCCGCCGCTCTTCCGTATCCTCCAGCGTCACCAGCACCTGGGCGACGGTGACGTCATGACGGGCCAGCGTTTCCTGATAGGCGTGGGCGAGGCGGATCTGGCCGGTGGCGGCGGCCGCCTGCTTCTCCTCCAGCTTCAGCGCCCGGCCTACGAGGCCAAGATGCTCCCGCCCGCAGGCGACGGCGCCGGAGGTGACGATCACCACCTCCTGCCCGCGCTTGCGGCAGGCGGCGACGTCGTCGGCCAGCGCATCGAGCCAGTCCCGGCGGATTTGCCGGGTTTCCCCGTCGACCAGAAGGGCCGAGCCGATCTTCACGACCAGCCGACGGGATTCGAGAAGGGTGGGGGCGTCAAGCGCCATGGCGGGAGGTTCCGTCCGTATCGTCGTCCGAGGCGTCCTCTTCGCCCTCCGGCTCGTCGCCGTCAAGGGCCTCGTCCGAGTCGCCGTCCTCCAACTCCTCGCCCTCTTCGAGATCCTCCTCGAAATCCTCATCCTCGCCGCCGACCCACTCGCCGGTTTCATCATCCCATTGCATCTCGCCGTCGTCGGGCAGCTTCTGGCCGACTGGCGGGCGCGGGATGGACCGGGTCGCGGGGGCGTTTATGACCTCTGGCTCTTCCGCCTTCGAGTCCTTGATGACCGTCAGCAGGCGGTACAGCACCTGCCTCACGCCCTGGCCGGTGGCACCGGACAGCACCATGACCTCGGCGCCCGATGCCTCCTCCAATGCCGCCTTCTTCTCCTCGATCTCCTCGTCCAGCAGAGCATCGGCCTTGTTCAGCCCGATGACCTCCGGCTTGTCGGCGAGGTTGCCGCCATAGGCTTCCAGTTCGTTGCGGATCGTGCGGTAGGAGGCGACGACGTCGTCGGCCGTGCCATCGATCAGGTGCAGCAGGATGCGCGAGCGTTCGACATGGCCGAGGAAACGGTCGCCCAGCCCATGCCCCTCGTGCGCGCCCTCGATCAGCCCGGGAATGTCGGCGATGACGAACTCTTCGTCACCGGCGCGGACGACGCCCAGGTTGGGTGCCAGCGTGGTGAAGGGGTAGTCGGCGATCTTCGGCTTGGCCGCGGTGGTGGCGGCCAGGAAGGTCGACTTGCCGGCGTTGGGCAGGCCCAGCAGGCCGGCGTCGGCGATCAGCTTCAGCCGCAGCCACACCCATTGCTCCTGCCCCGGCCAGCCAGGGTGGAACTTGCGCGGCGCCCGGTTGGTCGGCGTCTTGAAATGCGCGTTGCCGTGCCCGCCGTCGCCGCCGCGCAGGAAGACGCGGCGCTGGCCGGCCTCCGTCAGGTCGCACAGCACGGTTTCCTGATTTTCGTCGAGGATCTGGGTGCCGACCGGCACGCGCAGGACGACATCCTCGCCGCGCGCACCGTTGCGGTTGCTGCCCATGCCGTGATGGCCGCGCTGCGCCTTGAAGTGCTGCTTGTAGCGGTAGTCGATCAGCGTGTTCAAGCCGTCGGCCGCCTCGATGATCACGTCGCCGCCGCGACCGCCGTCGCCACCGTCCGGGCCGCCGAACTCGATGAATTTCTCGCGCCGGAACGCGACGGCACCGGGACCGCCGTCACCGCTCTTCAGGAAGACCTTGGCTTGATCGAGAAACTTCATCGGGGAACCTGCCCGTAAACGGAAGGGAAACCGGCGGCGGGACGGCACCGGACTGAAAACGAAAATCGGGGTGCCGGTCGCCCGGTCCCCCGATTTTATCCCACAAGCGTGCAGGCCTGCGACACAGGCCGCGCAACGACCTTAGAGGTTACTCGGCAGCGACGGCCGGAACTTCCTGGTCATTGGCCGGAACGACGTTGACGAAGGTCCGGCCGTTCGAGCTGTGCTTGAAGTAAACCTGGCCGTCGGCCATCGCGAACAGGGTGTGGTCGCGGCCGAGACCGACATTCTCGCCCGGGTGGAACTTGGTGCCACGCTGACGGACGATGATGTTGCCGGAGACGACGTTCTCGCCACCGAAACGCTTCACGCCGAGACGGCGACCGGCGGAGTCACGGCCGTTGCGGGACGAGCCGCCTGCCTTTTTGTGTGCCATGGGGTGTTGCTCCTAATACTGAAGATGCGCCTGGAAGCCTGACCGGAAGACCCGGATCAGGCCGCGCCGTTGATGCCGGTGATGCGCAGGACGGTCAGGTCCTGGCGGTGGCCGTTCTTACGGCGGTAGTTCTGGCGGCGCTTCTTCTTGAAGACGATGATCTTCGGGCCGCGATCCTGGGCGACGACCTCGGCGACGACCGAGGCGCCGGCCACGGTCGGGGTGCCGATGGTGGTGTTGCCTGCGTCGCCGACCATCAGCACGTCATCGAGCGTGATGGAGGCGCCAGCATCGGCCTCGAGCTTCTCAACACGGATCACGTCGCCATTGGCGACCTTGTACTGCTTGCCGCCGGTGCGGATCACTGCAAACATTGTCGTCACTGCCTATGTCAAAACAAACGGCGGGCTTCTCGCCCACCGTTCGATGCGCAAGCCCGTTCATGGGAGCGACGATCTATACTCAAGGTGGCCCGAGAGTCAACAGGGATGCCGCCGAAAGGCATCGCATTTTTCTGCAAAAAAGGCTTGCACGCCCGGAGGCCTTTATATAGGTTCCGCCCACCCCGCCAAACGGGGCAGCGGATGGGTGGCAGAGCGGTTGAATGCACCGCACTCGAAATGCGGCATACCCTCACGGGTATCGGGAGTTCGAATCTCCCCCCATCCGCCACTCTCTCTTCTGAGAGGGCAAATTGGAAGCGCCAGCCACATCGGCTTGGCGCTTTTTTCTTGTCCGAATGTAGCGTCGGCCGCTCCTGTTCTGGCCAGTCGGGCTTCCCCTTTTTCGCCGCACCATCGCTATGGCCGTTCCCCCGGCTGGTTTGTTGGTCATGTCGATGCCAACGCCCAGATCCCTTCGGTGTGATCCGCCAGGGATGCGACCGGAGGGGTGCCGCCATGAACACGCTCAGCCGTCACGACGGATGCCTGCGATTCTCCTATGTTGTCGAGGGCGGGCTGCGGGTCGAAGGCACCCATGATCCGGCGGAGCAGGTGCTGATCCTGAAGGTGATGGCGCCACAGGGGCGGGTGATCCATATGGATGCGCTTCCCTGCGACGATCCCCGCGTCATCCTGGCGGCGCTCCGCGAATGGGGCGAACCGCCGGAAGAGGTGCGCGACGCCCTGCCGGCGCTGGGCGGCAACGCCATTCTGCTGGAAACGCGGCTCGGCGACTCGGTGCGTGCCTCGGTCCGCCGTCATGGAATGAAGGTGGAGGTGGTCTTCATCGATGCCGATGGCCGACGGCTGGCGGAACTGCGGGCCGGCAGCCTGGAGGCGCTCGACGCCAAGGTGGGTGGGCTGCTGCGCCTGTCGCAGCGCACCCGCGCGGTTCTCAGCGCCTGGCTGTCGGCCGAGCCGCTGTGGCTGGCGGCGTTCCTGCTGGGCGGACCGTTCCTGGGCGCCCTGCTGATCGTCTTCGGGGCGCAAGTGGCGCCGGAGCAGGTGTTGATCACCGCCTATGCCGCCGCCGCCGGACTGGTTGCCGCCTACGAGCTGCTGCGTGCCGGCTATGCCGAGTGGGTTCTGGCGCCGCCGGACAGCTTCCCGCGCCCCTGAATCGGCGAAGCCTATAATGAAACGGCGCCCCGGATGGTCCGGGGCGCCGTTTTCACCTCCGCATCGGGAGCGGATGGACCGGACAGAGCGTCAGGCCGCCTGCCGGGTCAGGGCGGGAGCGGTTGCGGGCGCCTCGACCTCCACCGGCTGGTCGCCGGCGGCGGTGACGATCGGAATGCTTCGCGGCTTCATCGCTTCGGGTACCTCGCGCGCCAGCTCGATGTGCAGAAGGCCATTCAGAAGCGACGCGTTGGTCACTTTGATGAAATCGGCCAGCTGAAAGCGGCGCTCGAACGCGCGGCCGGCGATACCCCGGTAGAGGAATTGGCCGGTCGGTTCGTCCTTCCTAGCTTTACCCGTGACGGTCAACGAATTCTGGTGAGCGACTATGTTGAGGTCGTCCAGACCAAAGCCGGCGACGGCCATGGTGATCCGGTACGAATCCTCGCTCAGCTTTTCGATGTTGTAGGGCGGGTAGGACGCCGCCTCGTCACCAGTGGTCGCGGTCTCAAGCAGACGCGACAGGCGGTCGAAACCGACGGTGGAACGGAACAGCGGCGAAAGGTCGTAGCTGCGCATGACATATCCTCCGAAAGAGCGATACGGCCGTCGAGGACCACGGCTTGGTCGGTCCTCTAAAGGCTGGGCCGGGGCCCCGGTTGATGGCGGACCCCGTATGGGCATCCGCCGGACGAGCGAGAGATAATCGACGCTTTTCCCTGTTCAAGAGGGCGGCCGCACAAAGCCCGGTCGAACCCCGCCTGGGGTTGCTGGCCACCGCCCGGTCACCAATTGTTAATCAGTTGCGGCAAGGCTCACGCTAGGGCCGTAAGTCCGCGGGAGGGGGCCGACGACCATGACTTCGCACACCTTCTTCTTCAACGGTCCCTACGACGAGACCATGGCCCTCTTGATCGAGGCGCGGAATTACATCGCCTATCATGATGCGGCCGAACACCGGAAGCTGCCGCCGCAGGTCCGTCTGCAAATCTCCTACGAATCCATGCGGGTGACCAGCCGCCTGACCCAGGTGATGGCGTGGCTGCTGGCGCAGAAGGCCGTGCATGCCGGCGAGATGACGAAGGAGCAGGCGGCCAGCGACGATTTCGCGCTGTCCGGCGGCGAGATCTGTTCCGACCCCGGCGGACCCGACAACGAGGAACTGCCGTCCGGCCTGCGCAGCCTGCTGGAGCGCAGCCACAGCCTGTACATGCGCGTCCACCGGCTCGACGCCATGGTCCGCGCCGATGTGGAGCGCGAGGCCGCGGCGGCGGTGGGGTAAACGACAGCCACCGACGAATGCACAAACGAAAAGGGCGTCCGAACCGGTCGGACGCCCTTTTCGCATCGGCAGGATAGAAGTGCGGTAACGCTTACTTCTTGAGGCCGAAGTTCGCGAAGCGCTTGTTGAACTTGGCGATCTGGCCGCCGGTGTCCAGCAGCTTCTGCACACCGGTCCAGGCCGGGTGCGACTTCGGGTCGATGTCGAGGCGCAGCGTGTCGCCCGGCTTGCCCATGGTGGAGCGGGTCGTGAACGAGCTGCCGTCGGTCATGACCACGGTGATCTCGTGATAGTCGGGATGGATGTCAGTCTTCATGGCCGGGGTTCCTGCAAAGCGAGCGGCGTCTATACCAAAAGCCCCTCGTCGGCGCAACCCCGGAATCGAGGCCCGATCGAGGAGTTCGCGCTCGGTTCCAAGACCATTTTGCGAGGGGTTTCGCCCCTCCGTCGCCTTGTTGGCGTCACCGCACCGCGCTATATGCCAGCGATCCGCACCAATAACCCCAACAGACAAGCGGGAACCGCGTGGCTCGCCAACCCTCCCCCGACATGATCGCCGCCTCTGCCCGTGGCGAGGCGGATGCCCGCCGCCGCGACCTTGGGCCCTTGCGCCGGCTGGTGCCGTTCCTGCTCCCTTACAAATGGCGCATCCTGGGCGCGATGGTGGCGCTGACCGTGGCCGCCGGCACCGTGCTCGGGATGGGGCAGGGGATGAGGGTGCTGATCGACCAGGGTTTCGCCGGCGGCGACACCTCGCTGCTCGACCGCTCGCTTCTGGTTCTGCTGGCGGTGATCGCGCTGATGGCGGCCTCCACCTATGGTCGCTTCTATCTGGTCAGCTGGATCGGCGAGCGGGTGGTCGCCGACATCCGGCGCGCCGTCTACGACCATGTGCTGACCCTGTCCCCCGGCTTTTTCGAGACGACCAAGACCGGCGAGATCCTGTCGCGCCTGACCACCGACACCACGCTGTTGCAGGTGGTCGTCGGCTCGTCCGCCTCCATCGCTCTGCGCAACGCGCTGCTGTTCCTGGGCGGCACCGGCATGCTGCTGATCACCTCGCCCAAGCTGACCGGGCTGGTGGCGCTGGTGGTGCCGCTGGTGGTGGCGCCGATCATCTTTTTCGGCCGGCGGGTGCGCAAGCTGTCGCGTGACAGCCAGGACCGCATCGCCGATGTCGGCTCTTTCGTCGAGGAGACTCTGGCCGCCATCCGCACCGTCCAGGCATTCACCCACGAGGCCATCGACCGCGCCCTGTTCGGCAAGCGGGTGGAGGAGGCCTTCGACGTCGCCATCCGCCGCGTGCGGGTGCGGGCTGTGATGACGGTGATCGTCATCGTCCTGGTTTTCGGCGCAGTCGGCATCATCCTGTGGATCGGGGGCCATGACGTGGTGGCGGGCCGGCTGACGCCGGGCCAGTTGTCTGCCTTCGTCATCTATTCGGTGGTCGTTGCCGGATCGGTCGGCGCCATCAGCGAGGTTATCGGCGATCTCCAGCGCGCCGCCGGTGCCACAGAGCGCCTGTTCAGCCTGCTCGCCATCGAGTCGGAGATCCGCCCGCCGGCCGTGCCGAAGCCGCTGCCCAGCCCTTCGGCCGGGGCGCTGTCCTTCGACACTGTCCGCTTTCATTATCCATCGCGGCCCGACTGGGCGGCGCTGGAGGGCTTCTCGCTGGACGTCAGGCCGGGCGAGCGGGTGGCGCTGGTCGGCCCGTCGGGCGCCGGCAAGTCGACGGTGTTCCAGCTTCTGCTGCGCTATTACGACCCGCAGGCCGGTTCGGTGCGGCTCGACGGCGTCGAATTGCGCGATGCCGATCCGGTGGAGGTGCGCCGCCGTCTCGGCCTCGTCGCGCAGGATCCGGTGGTCTTCTCTGCCAATGCCTGGGAGAACATCCGCTATGGCCGGCCCGACGCCTCGGACGCCGAGGTTCGCGCCGCCGCCGAGGCCGCCCATGCGCTGGATTTCCTCGATGCGCTGCCGGAGGGGTTGGGCACCTTCCTCGGCGAGAAGGGCGTGCGGCTGTCGGGCGGTCAGCGCCAGCGGCTCGCCATCGCCCGCGCCATCCTGCGCGACCCGCCGGTGCTGCTGCTGGACGAGGCGACCAGCGCGCTCGACGCCGAGAGCGAGCGGATGGTGCAGGACGCGCTCGACCGGCTGATGCACGGCCGCACCACGCTGATCGTCGCCCACCGGCTGGCGACGGTGCTGAATGCCGACCGCATCGTGGTGATGGACCAGGGCCGCGTGGTGGAGACCGGCACCCATGGCGAGCTGGTGGCGCAGGGCGGGCTCTATGCCAGGCTGGCGGCGTTGCAGTTCGACCGGGCCGACGGGGTGGCGTAGAGTCTTGCGCATACCCCGGTCCTGTGAGGCAGTGCGATGGCGCGGATATCGGCGGGCCGCCTGATGGCGGTGATGGTGAAGGAATTCATCCAGATGCGGCGCGACCGGCTGACCTTCGCCATGATGGTGGGGGTGCCGATCCTGCAACTGATCCTGTTCGGCTTCGCCATCAACTCCGACCCAAAGGCGCTGCCGACCGCCGTTCTGGTCGCCGACTCCAGCCCCTTCGCCCGGACCCTGGTCGCGGCGATGGAGAACTCCCGCTATTTCGCCATCACCCGGATCGCGGGATCGGAGGCCGAGATCGACCGGCTGCTGGCGGAGGGGCAGGTGCAGTTCGCAGTCACCGTCCCCACCGGATTCGCCCGTGATCTCCAGCGTGGCGCCCGCCCTGTCCTGCTGGTGGAGGCCGACGCCACCGACCCGGCGGCGACCAGCAACGCCCTGTCAGCCCTGACCGCCATCGCCCGGCAGGCGCTGAACCCCGACCTCACCGGACCACTGGCGAGCTTGCGCACCGGCCCGGATCCGATCGAACTGCGCGTCCATCGCCGCTACAACCCGGAAGGCATTACGCAATACAATGTCGTGCCCGGCCTGATGGGCGTCGTGCTGACCATGACGATGGTGATGATGACCGCCCTGGCGGTCACCCGCGAGCGGGAGCGCGGGACCATGGAGAACCTGCTTGCCATGCCGGTGCGGCCGTTCGAGGTGATGCTGGGCAAGATCGTGCCCTTCGTCGTCGTCGGCTATGTCCAGGTGCTGCTGATCGTGGTGGCGGCGCGGCTGCTGTTCGACGTGCCGATCGTCGGCAGCCTGGGCCTGCTGTCAGCGGTGCTGATCCTGTTCATCGCCGCCAATCTGGCCGTCGGCTTCACCTTCTCCACGCTGGCGCGCAACCAGTTGCAGGCGATGCAGATGTCCTTCTTCTTCTTTCTGCCGTCGATGCTGCTGTCCGGCTTCATGTTCCCCTTCCGCGGCATGCCCGGCTGGGCGCAGACGGTGGGGGAGATCCTGCCGCTGACCCATTTCCTGCGCATCGTCCGCGGCATCCTGCTGAAAGGCAACGGGCTGGCCGAGATCGCGGCCGAGGTGCTGGCGCTGGCCCTGTTCCTGACGGTGGTCACGGTGGTGGCGCTGAAGCGCTATCGCCAGACTCTGGACTGAGCGGCAGGTATTGCGGGGCGCACCCCGATTGGATTGCCCGGATGGGCCAGGCTCGCGCCTGTCCGTCCGGTTGTGCCGCCCGGCTACCTCCTCCATCATTCCTTAACCACGACTCCGCTATAGCCGTGGTGATGGCGGCGGCGATGCGGGGGACGGAGATGGGATTTCGCGCTTTTGGCGGGCGTGTCTTCAAACTGGCCGCCTGCGTCGCGCTTGCCGCCGCCCTGCTGGCGGCGGGCGAAGTCGACGCCAAGCAGCGGAAGAAGAAGCCGGCGCCGATCCCCGTCTATGCCACCAGCGTCGCCTGGGCGGCGGTGACTGGCCCGTCGCTGGGTGCCGCCAAATCCATTGGCGGCTATGCGGCCGGTTGCATCGCCGGCGCCCGCGCCCTGCCGCCGGAGGGTGTCGGTTATCAGGTGATCCGCCTGTCGCGCCAGCGTAACTTCGGCCATCCGGTGCTGGTCGACATGCTGCGCGACTTCGGTCAGAAAGTGGCGATGGCCGGGCTGGGCACTGCGCTGATCGGCGACATGGGGCAGGCGCGCGGCGGGCCGATGCCGTCGGGTCATGCCAGCCACCAGATCGGGCTGGATGCCGACGTCTGGCTGCGGCTGGATCTGCCGCCGATGGGCCGGGCCGGGCGTGAGCGGCTGGACGAGATCAAGTATGTCGATTACGACCGCATGCGCGTCACCGACGACTGGTCGGACCGGCAGGCGAAGATGATCCAGATCGCCGCCAGCGACGCCCGCGTCACCCGCATCTTCGTCAATCCGGCGATCAAGCTGGCGATGTGCCAGCGCAGCTGGGCCGACCGCAGTTTCCTGAACAAGCTGCGCCCCTGGCACGGCCATGACGGCCACATGCACATCCGCCTGGGCTGCCCGGCCGGCAGCCCGCTGTGTGAACAGCAGGACGCCCAGCCCGAAGGCGACGGTTGCGGCGACGAGCTGATGTCCTGGCTCGACAGCGCTTCTCCCGCCATCGAGCATCCGCCGGGCCACAAGCCCGAACCGCGGGTGGTCCGCAAGATGCCGGCGGCCTGCGCTCCGGTGCTGAACGCGGCGGGTACCCGCATGGCCTCCCTCGCCGAGTCCGGCACGGCATCGGCCAAGGCCGCGCGCTGACGGGGGCCGGGCATGTTTCCGCGGAGAAATTTTTCCGCTTGCATGCCATTAGCGTCCGTCTAACCTGAGGCTGAACGGATTCTTGCGGACGGTGTGTTTGGGGTGAGCCAAGCAACCGTAAGGATGGCGTGCCGCTCGCAACCGGCCGGGGAAGCCGGTTGCGGCGGGGGTCGGTCGGCGGATGGGGTGCCACGGCGATGACGGACATGGGGCGATGACGGACAAGGACGGAGCATCCGGAAACGGACCGAGCCTGAAGACGCGCCTGTATGCGTGGTGGGAAGGCTATGACCTGTCCGGTCTGAAGGCGAAGAAGGGCGAAGAGCAACCGCAGGAGAAGGAGCAGCCGCAGCCTGCGGCCTCCGCTCCCGGCCCCGGTATGAATCGCTGGGGCAAGCCGCTGTGGACCGCCACCCGCATCGAGGTGGCGGAGAAGATGTGGGGCGAGGGTTTCAACACCCCCGGTGGGGCCGACCATATTCCCTATCTGGTCAAGCCGCTGGGCCTGAACCCGGCGATGAGCGTGCTGGATCTGGCTGCCGGGTTGGGCGGCACCAGCCGCACCATGGCCGGCAAATACGGCTGCTGGGTCACCGGGCTGGAGGCGTCGGAACTGCTGGCGAAGGAGGGCATGGTCCGCTCCTTCAAGATGGGCCTTGAAAAGAAAGCGCCGATCGAGACCTTCAATCCCGAACATTTCGGCTATCCCAAGCGCGTCGACGCCATCGTCTATAAGGAAGGCCTGTTCTTCGTACGCGACAAGGAACAGATGTTCGACGGCATGGAACTGGCGCTGAAGCCGCGCGGCCATCTGCTGATCACCGACTACATCGCCGAAGCGGACGCGATGGGCACCAAGGCAGTGCAGACCTGGTGCGACAAGGAGCCTCTGACGCCGAACCTGTGGCCGAAGGACCGCATGGCCAATGCGTTCGCCCAGCGCAACCTCGACCTGCGTATCGCCGAGGACATCACCGACACCCACCGTGGCCTGATCCTGTCCGCTATCCAGGGGCTGGTCGAGCATCTGGAGAAGTTCCAACTCGACACGCCGACCAAACTGGCGGTGATGGAGGAGGTCGAGCTGTGGGCCCGCCGCGTCGCCGCCATAGAGGCCGGTATGCGGGTCTACCGGTTCTACGCGATCAAGCCGGCGGAGTGATGGGAGCGGATTGCCCTCCACCAAGCCTCCCGAAAAACTTTTGCGCGATTGCATTTTCCACTTGAGCGAAGCAGCGGCTCTGGGTACATAGAGCGCCCCGCGTGACCCCAAGAAACGCGGACGCGCTTGTGGCGGAATTGGTAGACGCGCTAGGTTCAGGTCCTAGTGGCTGAAAGGCCGTGGGGGTTCGAGTCCCTCCAAGCGCACCAACACCATCAGTGTTGGTCAAGAGTAAGAGATATATAGTGGGGCCATAGCTCAGCTGGGAGAGCGCTACAATGGCATTGTAGAGGTCAGGAGTTCGATCCTCCTTGGCTCCACCATTCTCTAACATCTGCCGGGGCTCAGTAAAGCCGGCCATCACCTGATAAGCTGAATTTCCGACCGATCTGTCGGGATATTTATCGGTACAGCCACTGTGGCCTTTCCGCATCAGGAAGTCGCAGACAGGGTGTTACCACCTTGGGGCGCATGGCCGAACGGGTGCCGCGCACGGATAATCGCGTCTGTCGAACCGTAAGCCTTCCTCTGCACGCTTCGACGAAAACACGCACCCATTCCGCACGCCATTCCGATTTTTCCGGAGCGCCCGCCATGTCCACACGGATGGAACACGGGTTGAGGACGCTTGTCCTCGCCCTTTACGATGAAGCTGCATTGACGGCGGCTGCCAAGGGCCTGACCGGGCTGTTGGCCGAACGGGCGGCCCTGTGCGAGGCAGCGAGCCTCGCCTCCGTCCCGGCCCGCCGGACACTGTCCGAGGAAGAGGTGTTGCGCATCGTGTTGTCGGCCCGCCGCCTCAAGCGGATGGGCGGCTCGCGCGACGACCGCCCGCTGCTGGTCCCCGGCCTGTCGGCGGTTTCGCAACTGCCACCGCTGCATCAGGCGGCCGTCACCATGAAGCCGCGTCGCGGCCGTCTCGCCCTGTGGGCCATGCGTTCGTTGGCGCGGCATCCCGCGGCGACGCTGATCTGACGGGTGCCGGCGACCGGTGCCCGCCGAGGCGGACCGCTGCTGCCTTTCGCCGCAGCCGCTGGTCCGCTTCAGCGATCAATCGAGGGCGCGGCCTTGCCCGCCGTGGCTTCGGCACATTCAGTCGGGGGAGAGCTATCGCGGATGCGCGCTGGCGCGCTGCGGCGCGGCAGGTTACATACGCAAGGCTGTGCTTGCGTCGCAGCGATTGCGTCGCGAGCATCCGCGCCTGCGTCGGATTGGCCTCCCCCGGAGTTGACCGTTGACCTGTGGACAGTTGACCAGCCTGCTGACCGTCACCCATGCCATGCGGCTTTGCGGGCGTCGCCCCCTTGCCGCCGCCTGCCACCCGGCCTTCCGCCGCTGACGATCGGGACTCGGAACGGGCATGCGCAGGACGACGATCAAGCCGCGGGCCGACTGGCGTCCGGGGCTCCGCAAATATCCCTATGGTGTGCGCGCCATGTCGGCCGGGGCCGGCTGGCGGGAGGACACCGTCTATGAGTTCACCGCCTCGCAGATCGACCTGATCGAAAGCGTGGCGGATGAACTGCACAGCATGATCGCCGTCGCCGTTCGCCATGTGATGGAGCACAAGCTGTTTGCTTCGCTCGGCATCCGCGGCGAGCTGGCGCGCCTGCTGGAGGCTTCCTGGCTTGATTACTGGGCTGGCGGTCGGCGCAATGAACGGGCCGGCGGCTTGGCCGGCCGGCTGACGCTGGCCTATGACGGGCGCGACAGTGTGAAGCTGCTGGCGTGCAACTACGACACCACGGAAGGGCTGTTCGCCGCCTCGCTGATCCAGCGCAATTGGCGCGAGGCGATGGCCCCCGACGCTAACCAGTTCAACGGCCTGCACGAGGCGTTGGTGGAGCGGTGGGAGGAGATGGCGACGGGCATGCCCGGCCGGGACCGGATGCACGCGACCTGCGCCACCCCCGATCCGGTGCGTGAAGGTGAACTGGTCTATCTCGCCGCCACCGCGGCGGAGGCCGGCATCGACACCCGCCTTCTGCCGCTGCACACCATCGCCTGGGACGGTCGCCGGTTCCTGGATGACGAGGGGCAGCCGATCTCCTGGCTGGCGAAGCTCTATCCCTGGGACGGGCTGGCCGACGACGGCTTCCTCCAGCGTCTGCGGAGCAGCGGCATGAGCGTGCTGTCGCCGCTGTGGTGCTGGCTGTGGTCGAACCATGGACTGCTGGCGGTGCTGTCCCACCTGTACCCGCGCCACCCCAACCTGTGCCGCGCGGCGCTGGACTCCAGTGGCATCGCCGGGGCCGACATGGTGACGGTCCGCGCCCTGCACGGGCTGGACGGTGCGCCGACCCGTATCCTGCGGCAGGGGGCGGTGATCGCCGACGACGGGCCGGACATCGGCGAGGATGTCGCGGCCCATGGCGCGGTCTGGCTGGAAACGCCGCCCTGTTTCCGCGAAGAGGACACGCGCGCCGTTCTGCACGCCTGGATCGTCGGCGACAAATGTCTGGGCATGGCGGTGCGGGAATCGGCAGATCCACGCCTGGGGTCGGGCGTCTGCCCGGAGTCGGCGATGATCCCGCACCTGTTCCGGGGCTGATCAGGGCGCGAACGGGTTCTTCAGGGCCGGGCCGAAGGTCGCCTTGCGGGCGGCGCGCCAGATGCTTTCGGCCGCCGCGTCGTTGCCGCGGTCGGCGATGGCCATGCCGGCCACGCCAGGCTGGTGGCTGAGCCAGTCGCGCAGCAGGTTCTCGAACCGCGTCACCTCGCGCGGGTCGTCGCTGGCCATGGTGATGGAAACGGTCAGTTCGGTGGTCATGGTCGGTTCCCTCCTGGCGGTTGGACGGGCCGGCGGATTCGAAGTCGAAAGCTGGCAGGCCAGCATTTGTCCGTACCGGCTCCGTGGACGAGAAGTTGCCCCCCTGTGCACGGTCCAAAGCCTGCGCGTCCGTTTCCGTATGCGCAATGAAAAAGGCGGGGTATGACCCCGCCTTCCTCGCTGCCCGTCAACCGGGAACGTTTTCCGCCGGACCTGCCGGCTGCCCGTTACTTCGTGTCCGACTTGCCGCTGGGGCTGGCGATGCTGGCGATCTGCTTTTGCAATTCGTCGATCTGCTTCTGCAGCTCGTCGAAGGTGGCGCCGACGGGGTGGGCGGCGGGCGCCTGGGCAGACTGACCGGCCGGGCGCTGTGCGCCGGGTGCCTCGTCGGTGGCGCCGGGGGCGCCGAAGGGCGTGAACATGCGCATGGCGCGCTCGAACATCGCCATGTTCTGCTTGCTGACCTCGTCCAGACGGCCGAACGGGAACATGCCGCCAAGCGTGTTCTGGAAATAGTCGCGCATCTGCTCCTGATTGCGGGAGAAGGCCTGCATCGAATATTCCAGATAGCGCGGCACCACCGATTGCATGTTGTCGCCGTAGAAGCCGATCAACTGGCGCAGGAAGCTGATGGGCAGCAGGTTCTGGCCCTTGCTTTCCTCCTCCACGATGATCTGGGTCAGCACGGACCGGGTGATGTCTTCCCCGGTCTTCGCGTCATAGACCACGAAGTCCAGCCCGTCCTTCACCATCTGGCAGAGATGGTCCAGCGTGACGTAGCTGCTGGTGGCGGTATTGTAGAGCCGCCGGTTGGCGTACTTCTTGATCGTGATCGGAGCGGACTTCTGGTCTTCCTTGTCGGCCATCGCTGATTCTTTCAAGAAGGGACGTGTTCCAGGCCATGCTGTTCCGGAACACGCGGGACTTGCGGCGGAAATTGTTCCGTCATTAGAACTACTCGAAGGGATAGCAATTTGTCCAGCGTTGCGCCGCGGCATAGCGCCGCGGTTGCGCTCTCTTCCTGGTCAGGACGAGGGGGCGGGACGCGTCCGGCCGCTTGCCGCCGATACCCGAAAGGTCAGGGTGGGGGCTATGCCGGACTGGTCAATGCCGCCCGGCGCCCCCTATAATCCGACCATGGCCGACCCGTCGAATCCAGACCGCCCTTCCGATCCGTCCGCCGCCGAGCCGCCTTCTTACGAAGCGCTGGCGCGCCGTTACCTGGACCTGTGGCAGGATCAATGGACGGCCTGCGCCGCCGATCCGGAAATGGCGGACATGATGACCCGGATGTTCCAGATGATGGGGCAGGGGGCCGGCTCTTGGACGGGTTCTTGGGCCGGACCGTTCGGCTTGGGCGGCCTGGCCGGTGGCTCCATGCCCGGCACCGGCTGGGATCCCCGCCCCTCGCCCTTCCCCCACAGCGGCTCCCCCAAACACGGACGGCCTTCCGATGAGCGAACGTCTGGCGGACCACAGGCAGACGGGCGGAACTCCACCCGGCCGGGGAGTGGTGAAGCGGCAGGGGCCGCGCCCGCTGGCCCTGCATCTGACGGCGGCGCTGGGCAGCTTGCTCAGCTCCTCGGCCGCATTGCCGCTCTTGAGGAGCGGCTCGCTTCCCTGGGCCCCGGCCCTGCGGGAGCGGGCGGCGGTGCTGCGGGAGGAGATGGCGCGGGCGGACCGGATGCGGGACGGCCGGCCGCAAGGAAGAGCGCAAGAGCCCGGCGACCGGCTGACCCGGGAAATTGACCGCGAGGTCCGTCGGCGCATCGACGCCGTCCTGACGGGGATCGAACGCTATCGCAGCCATCCCTACCGCCGCGACCTGCCCGATCCGCCGGTGGTGTGGGCGGAGGGTGGATCGCGCCTGTTGGATTATGGCGAGGGTGCCGGCGGCCGGCCGGTCCTGTTCGTGCCGTCCCTGGTCAACCGCGCCTACATCCTGGACCTGTCGCGGGACAGGAGCCTGATGCGCTGGCTGGCGGCGCGCGGCTTCCGGCCGCTTCTGCTCGACTGGGGGAGGCCGGGGCCGCTGGAGCGCCGCTTCACCCTGACCGACTACATCGCCGGCCGGCTGGAACGCGCGCTGGATTTCGTGGTCGAGGCGGCCGGGGCGCCGGTGCCGGCGGTCGGCTATTGCATGGGTGGGCTTCTGGCCGCCGCGCTGGCGCAGCGCCGGCCGCGCTCCCTCGCCGGACTGGGGCTGATGGCGACGCCCTGGGACTTTCACGCGGAGGACTCGGCGACCGCGCGCCGGGTGGCGACCTTCATCCAGCCCTGGGGACCTGTGCTCGATCGCTGGGGCGAACTGCCGACCGATGCCTTGCAGGCGCTGTTCGCCCAGCTCGACCCGCTGCTCGCGCTGAAGAAGTTCTCCGGCTTCGCCCGGATGGCGCCGGACTCCCGTGCCGCCGCCGCCTTTGTCGCGCTGGAGGACTGGCTGAACGACGGTGTGCCGCTGGTGGCCGGGGTGGCGCGCGACGCGCTGGCCGGGTGGTACGGTCGCAACGACACGGTGGCGGGGGCCTGGATGGTCGCCGGCCTTCCGGTCGATCCCCAGGCCATCCGCGTGCCGACGCTGGCCCTGATCCCGGAGCGCGACCGCATCGTCCCGCCGGCCTCCGCCCTGGCGCTTCCCGCGGCGATTGCCGGTGCCCGGATTCTGCGGCCGCCGCTGGGGCATATCGGAATGGTGGTGAGTGCGGGCGCCGAAACCGGGGTGTGGAATCCGCTGGCCGAATGGCTTGCTGCGACAGGTTAGCTCCGCGACCTTCAGCCAGCTTGCACCGGTCATAGTGCTCGACTTAAGGTAACAATCACTCCGAGCGTCCCACCAGCGCTATAATAAAACTGTCCTATTTCGAGGAGCGTTCAATGACCGAGGTTGTCATCGCCGGTGCCGCCCGTACGCCCATCGGCAGCTTCAACGGTGCTCTCAGCGCCGTTCCCGCCCATGTTCTGGGCGAGATCGCGATCCGCGAAGCGCTGGCCCGCGCCAAGACCGACGCGGCGGAAGTGAACGAAGTCATCTTTGGCCAGATCCTGACCGCCGGCCAGGGTCAGAACCCGGCCCGTCAGGCCGCCGTCAATGCCGGCATCCCGGTGGAGGCGACCGCCATCGGCGTCAACCAGCTCTGCGGTTCCGGGCTGCGCACCGTGGCGCTCGGCTATCAGGCGATCAAGAACGGCGACGCCGATATCCTGGTCGTCGGCGGCCAGGAGAGCATGAGCATGGCGCCGCACGTCATGCACCTGCGCAACGGCACCAAGATGGGCTCCGCCGAGCTGCTCGACACCATGCTGCGCGACGGCCTGACCGACGCCTTCCATGGCTATCACATGGGCACCACCGCGGAGAACGTCGCCCAGAAGTGGCAGCTGACCCGCGAGGAGCAGGACGCCTTCGCCGCCGCCAGCCAGCAGAAGGCCGAGGCCGCCCAGAAGGCCGGTCGCTTCAAGGACGAGATCGTCCCGGTCACCATCAAGGGCCGCAAGGGCGACGTCGTCGTGTCGGAAGACGAGTACCCGAAGCACGGCACCACGGTGGAATCGCTGGCCAAGCTGCGCCCGGCCTTCTCGAAGGACGGCACGGTGACCGCCGGCAACGCCTCGGGCATCAATGACGGCGCCGCTGCGCTGGTGCTGATGACGGCGGAGAACGCGGCCAAGCGCGGCGTTACCCCGCTGGCCCGTATCGTCTCGTGGGCGACCGCCGGCGTCGATCCGGCGATCATGGGCACCGGCCCGATCCCGGCCTCGCGCAAGGCTCTGGAAAAGGCCGGCTGGACCGTCGACGACCTCGACCTGATCGAGGCGAACGAGGCCTTTGCCGCTCAGGCCCTGTCGGTGAACAAGGATCTGGGCTGGGACACCAGCAAGGTCAATGTCAACGGCGGCGCCATCGCGCTCGGCCACCCGGTCGGCGCCTCGGGTGCCCGCGTGCTGACCACGCTGCTGTTCGAAATGCAGAAGCGTGACGCGAAGAAGGGGCTCGCCACCCTGTGCATCGGCGGCGGCATGGGCATCGCCCTCTGCGTCCAGCGCGACTGAGGACCGGACGGGCCGCTTTCGACCATTCAAGCGGCCCGCTTCGTCCAAGGCTTGGGGCTTCCGCCGGATCTGCGGAGGTAGTCCCATGCCCAACAATAAAAATCCAAAGAAACCAACCAACCATCACTAAATCTGGGGAGAAGAACTATGGCTCGTGTTGCAGTCGTCACTGGTGGCACCCGCGGCATCGGCGAGGCGGTTGCCGTCGCCCTGAAGAATGCCGGCTACAAGGTCGCCGCCAACTATGCCGGCAACGATCAGGCGGCCGAGGAGTTCACCGCCCGCACCGGCATCCCGACCTACAAGTTCGACGTCGCGGATTTCGACGCCTGCAAGAAGGGTATCGCCGCGATCGAGTCCGACCTGGGCCCGGTCGATGTGCTCATCAACAATGCCGGCATCACCCGTGACGGCGTGATGCACCGCATGACCTACGACCAGTGGGAGAAGGTGATCCACACCAACCTGTCCTCCTGCTTCAACATGTGCCGCAACGTCATCGACGGCATGCGCGAGCGCGGTTTCGGCCGCATCGTCAACATCGGCTCGGTGAACGGCCAGGCCGGCCAGTACGGTCAGGTCAACTACGCCGCGGCGAAGTCCGGCATCCACGGCTTCACCAAGGCGCTGGCGCAGGAGAGCGCCGCCAAGGGCATCACCGTCAACGCCATCGCCCCCGGCTACATCGACACCGACATGGTGCGCGCAGTTCCGGCCAACGTGCTGGAGAAGATCGTCGCCCGCATCCCGGTCGGCCGCCTGGGCCGCGCGTCGGAGATCGCCAAGGCCGTGCTGTACCTTGTCGATGACGACAACGGCTTCATGACCGGCTCGACCCTGTCGGTCAACGGCGGCCAGCACATGTACTGATCCTGGACCGGGTCTCGCACCCTGGTTCCTGAGTGGTGACGGAGCCCCTTTCCCGCGCCCGGCCGGACCTCTGGTCCACTGGGGGTGGGGGAGGGGTTTTGTTTTGGGGCGGGCGGGGTCTGGTTCTTGCTCTTGGTATGACCCAGTAGTGCCGTCTGGCGCTGGGGGTGACCCATGACCGTGAAGACTTCGATTTCCCTCACCGACGAGCAGGAAGCCTACGCGCGCAGCCTCGTCGAAGCAGGGCATTATCCAAGCCTCAGCGCCGTCATCCAGCAGGGCCTTGAGGTGCTACGCCACGAGACGGAAGCCCGTGATTTGGAGCTTGAAGCTCTCCGGCTGCTGATCGACCAGCGCCTTGCCGGTCCCTTTATCGATGTGGATGAGGGGATCGCGGACATCCACGCGATGCTGGAGCGCAAGAGGAAAGCACGTGCAGCGCAATAAGGTGCGATATGCGCCGATAGTCACTCGGGACTTCGACTGCATCGAAGGCTATCTGTTTCAGGCTTACCTGGATTTGGGGGACGACTCTGAAAGAGCGGCCAGAAGGGCGGCGCGCCGCGTTCCCGAGGCGCCCGATTACCTTCGGACATGTGCAACCCATTCCGATCGCGGCACGGAACATCCGGAAATCCGACCGGACATCCGGACGGTGACGAGCAACAAGTTCACATTCTATTTCAGTATCGACGATGTGCTTACCGAAGTGTTGATCGTCGCCGTGTTCTTCGGTGGCGTCAATCACCGGCGGCAGATTGTTGACCGGCTTGGGAGCCGATGACCGGGGAGACAATTCTCCGCATTTCCACCCCGCCGCACTTGACGGACCGGCCGCCGAGTTGAAGGTTATCGTCCGTTTCGGACGTACCACCACATCGGACACCCTGCGATGCCCTACACCTCGTTGCGTGACTTCATCGACCGGCTGGAGAAGGCGGGGCGGCTGGTGGTGGTGAAGGAGCCGGTGTCCACCGTTCTGGAGATGACAGAGATCCAGACCCGCCTGCTCGCCGAGAATGGCCCGGCGGTGCTGTTCGAGAACGTCATCAAGGCCGACGGCACCCGCTCGGAGATGCCGGTGCTGGTCAACCTGTTCGGCACGGTGGAGCGGGTCGCCTGGGGCATGGACCGCGAGCCGCACCAGCTGCGCGCGGTTGGCGAGACCCTGGCCTTCCTCAAGCAGCCGGAGCCGCCGGGCGGCTTCCGCGAGGCGCTGGAACTGATCCCGCTCGCCAAGACCGTGCTGTCGATGAAGCCGAAGACGGTCGGCTCGGCCCCTTGCCAGGAGGTCGTGCTGACCGGCGACGACATCGACCTCGGCCGCCTGCCGGTGCAGAGCTGCTGGCCGGGCGAGCCGGCGCCGCTGATCACCTGGCCGCTGGTGGTGACCAAGGGACCGACGGGCAAGCGCGAGGACGACTTCAACCTCGGCATCTACCGCATGCAGGTGTTGGGCAGGAACAAGACCATCATGCGCTGGCTGAAGCACCGCGGCGGTGCCCAGCACCATCATCGCTGGGCTGCGAGTGGGAAGCGCGAGCCGCTGCCCTGCGCCGTCGTGCTGGGGGCCGATCCCGGCACCATCCTGGCGGCGGTGACGCCGGTGCCCGACACCCTGTCTGAATACCAGTTCGCCGGCCTGCTGCGCGGCAAGAAGGTGGAGCTGGTGGAGTGCAAGACGGTGCCGCTGAAGGTGCCGGCCCAGGCGGAGATCGTCCTTGAAGGCCATGTCAGCCTCGACGAATACGCCGACGAGGGGCCCTACGGCGACCACACCGGCTATTACAACTCGGTCGAGCCCTTCCCGGTCTTCACCGTCACCGCCATGACGATGCGCCGCAAGCCGATCTATCTGTCCACCTTCACCGGCCGTCCGCCCGATGAGCCGTCGGTGCTGGGCGAGGCGCTGAACGAGGTGTTCATCCCGCTGCTGATCCAGCAGTTCCCGGAGATCGTCGATTTCTGGCTGCCGCCGGAAGGCTGTTCCTACCGCATCGCGGTGGTCAGCATGAAGAAGGCCTATCCCGGTCACGCCAAGCGGGTGATGATGGGCGTCTGGTCCTTCCTGCGCCAGTTCATGTACACGAAGTGGGTGATCGTCGTGGACGACGACATCGACGCGCGGAACTGGAAGGATGTGATGTGGGCGATCTCCACCCGCATGGACCCGGCGCGCGACATCACGGTGATCGAAGGCACGCCGATCGACTATCTCGACTTCGCCAGCCCGGAATCGGGCCTGGGCGGCAAGGTCGGTCTGGACGCTACAAACAAATGGCCGCCGGAGACCAAGCGCGAATGGGGCGAGAAGCTCCACATGACCGACGAGGTCGTGGAGACGGTCAGCCGCAAGTGGGACCTGTACGGCCTGCCCGGCAGTGGAAAGCCGATCTGGAAGTAAGGTGAAATCCCTCTCGCAACCCAGGTTGGGAGAGGGACGCCATTACCGTCGCGGGTCGCGGCTCAGGCCCTTGGCCTGCAACTCTTCGAGATATTCGGCCCACAGGGCGTCCTGTTCGGTGCCGATCTCATAGAGGTATTTCCAGCTGAAGATGCCGCTGTCATGCAGGTCGTCGAAGACGATGCGGATGGCATAGTTGCCGACCGGCTCCAGCCGCATGATGCCGACATGGCGGCGCCCGGCCACCGTCTGCTTCTGGCTGGGGTTGTGGCCCTGCACCTCGGCGGACGGGCTGACGACGCGCAGGAACTCCGCCGGGTAGGAGAAGGTCCGGCCGTCGTCGAAATCGACGTCCAGCCGCTTCTCCTCCTTCTTCAGGCGGATCTCGGTCGGCCAGTGGACGGTGCCGAACCCGTTGTCGCTCATCGCGGCGACCCCGCCTTGTCGATGCTGCGGGCCTCGTCGATCAGCATGATCGGGATGCCGTCGCGAATCGGATAGGCGAGGCCGGCGCGCTCGCTGACCAGCTCCCCGCGCTCGGCGTCATAGCGCAGCGGACCCTTGGTCAGCGGGCAGACCAGGATCTCCAGCAGCTTCGGATCGACGCGGGCGTTGGTTTTCGCTTCGCTGCTCTTGTCCTCGGGCGTCGCCATCTCATGTCTCGTGGTGATTGGAAGAAGGGCGGTGACTGGAAGAATGTCAGTGCCTGGGCGGCGGACCGTCCCCGTCATGGCTGTCGAGAATGGCCATCTCCACCAGCCCGATCAAGAGCTTCCCGCGTTCTGCCAGCGTCGGGGCCTCCAGCAGTGCCTGTTTCTCGCCGGGAGTGAAGGGGCAGATCATCGCCAGCGAGTTGACCAGCCGCTCGTCCAGCGTCGATTCGATGGATTTCCAGTCGACCGACAGACCCTGGACCCGGAAATAGCTCTTAAGCGCGCCAAGCAGGCGGTTGCGGTCGATGTCGCCGCAGGGCTCGTGTTCCAGATCGGCGTGGAAGGGCCGCCAGTCGGGAACCACCCGCCGGTAGCCGCGGGTTCCCTCCACCTCCCGCCCGATCTCGAAGCGGGCGACGCCGGTCAGGGTGATCAGGAAGCGGCCGTCTTCGGTCTCGGCGAAGCTGGTGATGCGGCCGGCGCAGCCGCAGCCGTAGACCGCCGGTTCCCGCTCCCGCCCGGCGGGGTCGAGCGGCTGGATCATGCCGATCATACGGCCGCTGCCCAGCGCATCCTCGACCATGGCGAGATAGCGCGGCTCGAAGATGTTCAGCGGCAATCTTGCCCGTGGCAGCAGCAGAACGCCGGCCAGCGGGAAGATCGGCAGCATCGCCGGCAACTGGCTGAACTCAGGGTCGAAGGGGTTTCTGGTTGGGTTCGTGGTCATGCCAATCAGATAGAACCCCATCGCCGGTGGAACAGCCGTCCTGCGTCCGGAAAAAACGTCAGCTGAACATCATGGTCGACAGGCGCCGGCGGGTCTTCACCGTCAGCGGGTCGGTCTGTCCGAACGCCTCGAAGAACTTGACGAGCTGCTTGCGGGCGCCATCGTCGTTCCAGGTCCGGTCGCGCTTGAAAATCTCCAGCAGCTCGTCCACCGCCGCTTCGCGCTTGCCGGCGGCGAACAGTGCCATGGCGAGATCGAAGCGAGCGGCATGGTCGTTCGGGTCGTGGGCGACCTTCTCCATCAGCTCCGGGATCGGGCCGGCGTTGGAGGCCTGCTCCGCCACCTCCAGCGAGGCGCGGACATTGGCCAGCTCCTTGTCCTTGGCGATGGCTTCCGGGGCCTGGGCCAGCATCTGCTTGGCGTTTTCCAGGTCGCCGGCGGCGATCAGGCAGCGGACGATGCCGGCATAGGCCTGGGCGTTCTCCGGCTCGGCCTGCAGGATCTGGCTGTAGAGGTCCAGCGCGCCCTGAAGGTCGCCGCCCTCCATCAACTCCTTGGCCTGGGCGAAGGCCTCGTCCAGCATGTCATCGCCGCCGACACCAGCCTGCTTGGCCAGCGCCACCAGCTTGTCGACGAAGGCCTTCACCTGCGATTCGGGCAGGGCGCCCATGAAGCCGTCGACCGGACGGCCCTGGAAGAAGGCGTAGACCGCCGGGATCGACTGCACGCGCAGCTGCGAGGCGATCATCGGGTTGGCGTCGGTGTCGATCTTCACCAGGCGCACCGCGCCTTTGGCGGCGCGCACCACCTTCTCGATGATCGGGCCCAGCTGTTTGCAGGGGCCGCACCAGGGTGCCCAGAAATCGACGATCACCGGAACGTCGCGTGAGGCCTCGATCACGTCGGCCATGAAGGCGCGGTCGCTGCTGTCCTTGACGACGTCAGCGGCACCGGCGGCGGGAGCGGCGGGCTTTGACCCGTTGGCAGGGGGCATGGAGAACATGGCGTGTTTCGGTCCCGTTGGTGATGCCTGGCCCATTAGGACATCCCGGTGGGCCATGAAGTTGCCGATCCGGCCCTCTCCGGGTCCGAACCGTCGTCGTTGCCGACATATGTGAGCGCGCGGGGCGGCTCAAGCAAGCATTGCGTCGAAACCGCGTGGCGCCCGTCACTCCTGCGGACGGCCGAACTCGACGATAGCCGGCTCGTGCCCGCAGGCGCGGATGAAGCGCAGCAGGTCGTCCCGCGGGATCGCGGTGGTGCGGTCGTTCAGCAGCGGATGATAGTTCAGCAGGTCATGCTCCATCATCGCCTGCTGCAGGACCACGCGCACCTTGTGTTCCGTGTCGTTCACCAGGGCGAAGGGTGTCACCGATCCCGGCCGGATGCCGAGGAAGCGCCACAGCCGCTCAGCCGAGGCGAAGGACAGCCGCGCCGATCCGATGACCTTGTCCAGCCTGTTCAGGTCGACCTTGGCATCCTCAAGGGCCACCACCAGCCAGTGCTGCTCCTTTTTGTCCTTCAGGAACAGGTTCTTGCAATGGCCGCCGGGCAGGGCGCCGCGCAGGGCCTTGCTCTCCTCCACCGTATGCAGCGGCGGGTGGCTGTGCGTGGTCGCCCGGATGCCCAGCGCGTCGAGCCGCGCCAGCAGTTGCTCCGGCGAGGTTGGCAGCGGCGCGTCCCCATCTGGAAGGGAGGCGTCCGGAAGGGAGGTCGATGCGGTGTCCATGACAGCCCTTGTACTGGGTGCTTGGAAAATCGTCCAGCCGGTGAAAAAAACTGAAACAAGGCGCTTGCATTGCGTCGGCCGATGAGTATAGTCCGCCGCACACCGCCGGACGGCAGAAACAAACTGCCGATTGACGGTACGGAGCGCGGGCGTAGCTCAGGGGTAGAGCACAACCTTGCCAAGGTTGGGGTCGAGGGTTCGAATCCCTTCGCCCGCTCCATTTTCATCCAGCCTTTATGCTGGAGTATGCGATCTCAAAAGGCCGGACCTTCGGGTGCCGGCCTTTCGCTTTTTGGCGCCTCGCTTCTGCCGCCTGGGCTCCCACCGCCCGTGGGGCTTCCGTTCCGCCCGCTGCAGCGGTTCGATGCAGGATGACCGGCCCGCCGGATCTGCCGTCTGGCGGCCTGCCCAGCTTTCAATTGCTGCAAAGCCAATTCCAACCGTCATGCAAGTGTAGTCAATCCTTTCGGCAGAAACGTGCCAGTGTCTTTCCGACGTCGAGGAGTGACCGTTCCGCGGGTCCGCAGTTGTATCCACCATCGTCCGACGTTGTTGTTTCACTGAAATTTCGCGCTTTGGATGCGTTGCGCCTTACAACAGCCCGGAAAGCGATGCGGAATTTCCCATGACATATTTACAGATTGTCAACCTCCTTGCGCCTGATCGCCGGGGCGGTTACACTTCAAAATCTAAATAAATGGCGCTTAAAGCTCCGGGGGTTGTGCCGAACGTTGATGATCTGCGGAAAAGCGCGCTAAAATTCTGAAACATTCCCGCGTGGGGACGTCCCGGCCATCGATCTTCGCTGGTCCGGCGCCTTTCCTTGCAATGGTGCCTGGTAAGGCGCGGGCCGAGGATCGGGATGGCAGAAAGCGTCGCTTGGTCCTGCCTCCGCCCCACCTTCGCCCAGCCTTGCCGGAAGCGGGAAACGGTCCGTCACGGAAGGGCATTCCGCCGCCGCACTTCGAACCGGACATCGCGACTCCGTTACCAGAACCAGATACGAAGAAAGGAAACCGCCATGGCTATGCAACGCTACCTCGTCGATTATCCCCGCCTGTCGACCGACGCCCTTGCCAAATGGTCGTCGGTTCCCAGCAGCGTCGCTTCCGACGCGATGAACCGCTGCCAGAGCATGGATTCTCGGATCAAGCCGATGGTCCCCGGCATGCGGATCTGCGGCCAGGCGCGCACCGTGGTCACCATGCCCGGCGACAACAGCATGGTTCACCATGCCGTCAGCCTGGCGGAGCCGGGCGACGTCGTGGTGGTGGCCGGTGGCGGCCTGGACGACGTGGCGCTGGCCGGCGAATGGGTCGTGCGCTGCTGCAAGCGGCGCGCGCTTGGCGGTCTGGTGGTCGACGGGTCGGTCCGTGACCTGCACGAAATCCGCGGGCTTGGCCTGCCGGTCTTCGCCAAGGGCGCTGTCGCCCGCGGCCCGCACAAGAATTTCGGCGGCAAGATGGACGTCACCGCGGCCATCGGCGGCGTGCCGGTCAATCCCGGCGACCTGATCCTGGGCGACGAGGACGGTGTGGTCGTGGTGCCGCTGGCCTTCGCCGAGGCCGCCCTTGTCCAAAGCCTCGCCCTGCTGGAGCGCGAGCGCAAATGGACCGAGCAGATCGAGGCCGGCGCCACCCTGGTGGACGTGCTGGGCGTTCCGCCGCTGGAGATCGTTCCCGCCGATTGAGCGGAACCGTGTAAAGGAAAGCCCCCGCATCGGCGGTTGTCGCCGACCCCGCCCCCTATGGTGCCGCGTCCATGTCGCTGATTTTCCAGATCGTCCTGCCGATGTTCGGCCTGATCGCCCTTGGCTTCTGGGCGGCGCGCTACCGTGGCTTCAGCACAGCGATGGTCCAGGGGCTTTCCCGTTTCCTCGGTATCTACGCGCTGCCGGCGCTTTTGTTCTCCAACATGGCGCGGGCCGATATTCCGGACCCGCTGGAATGGGCGGTGCTGGGCTCCTTCTATGTCGCGGCGGTCGCGGTGTTCCTGGTGGGCGGGCTGTGGATGCGGCTGGCGGGCCGGCGGGAGCAGATCGCGCCCATCGGCCTCGCCAGTTCCTTCTCCAACATCGCGCTGCTGGGGTCGCCCATCATCATGGAGGCCTATGGACCGACGGTGGCGGTGCCGGTGATGCTGCTGATCGTCTTCCAGTCGCCGCTGCTGTTCACCTCGGCCACCATGCTGGCGGAAACCCAGCGGTCGGCACGCAACGGAAGGGCCGGGCGGCCGGTGAAGGCGACGCTGGATGCGGCGAAGGCGACGCTGAGCAGCCCGCTGGTGGTGTCGGTGATCCTTGGGCTGGCCGCCAACCTCATCCATCTGGCGATTCCGCCGATGGTGATGAAGAGCTTCACCATGTTGGCGCAGACCGTGCTTCCCTGCGCCTGTTTCACGCTGGGGGCGTCGCTGGCGCTCAGCCCGGCTTCGGGCGCGGTGCTGCCCGCCACTGTCGTGGCCTTGCTGAAGACCGGCCTGCATCCGTTGTTGACCTGGCTGCTGGCCACCCAGGTCTTCGACCTGCCGCCGCTGTGGGTCGCCCCGGCGGTGACCGCCGCGGCCCTGCCGATCGGCATCAACGCCTATGTCTTCGCGGAGCGCTACAATGCCGGGCGCGAGGTGGTGTCGATGTCGCTGCTGATCTCCACTCTGCTGTCGCCGGTGTCGATCTCCATCGCCTTCATGGTGTCGTCGGCGGGCTGAAGGACTGCGAGAGCCTGCTCGCCATCATTGCCGACAATATTTTCAATACGCTGATTTTACTTGATAGCGCTATCGCGCCGCGTTGCGGGAGCGAAGGGAGATTTTCATGCCCTTTTCAGGGGAATGGCCGCATCCACCGCCATTGATGAGAGAGGGAAATCCTGTTAGCCTCTAATTGTATGAATTTCTAAGCATCACGATATCGGCAAGGCTGTGTCTTGATCTGGAATAACACGGAATATGAGAGTTTACCGTCATGCTGGCGGTGGCCGGACGTTTTTGATCCGGACAACAATAGGTCCGTCTCTTCTGTCGCATATCATAGTATGATCAAGATACTGAACTCTTCGACACCGAAGAAATTGCTTGTGAATTGTGTCAGATCAAAGACTTGCCCAAACACAAGCGCGTTAATCATTGAAAAAGATTTCCCGGGTCAGATGGCGCAGCGATGGCCGTGTCGGTGGGCAGGCCGCCTCGACGTCAGCCCCGGAACCGGCGCGGGAGTACGTCCCCGCAGGATTTCATCGACCGGAGCGGCGTTGCGCGGTAGCCGCACGTTTCTCCGCCCCAATGCCATGCCGGATCGTTCTCGCCACGGACTGCCGGCCGACGCAGGTGCCCCATGACCCTCCTCAACAACTTCCATATTCCCGTCAAGATGGCCATTCCGGCGACGACGGCGATCATCGGCATGCTGGTGATCGCGGTGCTCGGCTGGTCGGCGATCACCCAGCAATCGACCCTGCTCGACGCCCTGTTCAACCGCTCCTTCACCCGCGAAGCGGAAATCCAGGGACTGACCGACACCCTGACGGTGGCCCACGCCGGCATGTACCGGACCGTGATCCTCAGCAGCGCGAACGCCTCGCCCAAGGCGGTGGAAGAGGAGATGAAGGCTCTCAACAACCAGCTCGGAAAGCTGAAGAGCCAGTCGGAGGCGCTGAAGGGCGCCACCGCCGACACCGACGAGGAGGCGAAGTTCTTCGAGCGGTTCGGTGCCGATGGCGCCACCTATCTGGCGAAGGTGGGCAGCTTCCTCGACCTTCTGAAGATGGGCGTCGATCCGCTGGACTTCCTGCAGGAGGTCCAGGCCGCCTACACCCGCCTGCAGGGCACCAGCCGCGATTATCTGACCTACAAGCGCAAGGTTTCCACCGATGCCTATGCCGCGGTCAATGATTCGGTCGACCACACCACGCAGGCATTCATGGTGGTTGCCGGCGGCGCGCTGCTGATGACGGTCGGCGTCGCCCTGTTCATCGGCATGAACATCGCCCGCCCGATCGTGCGGCTGACCGACGTGATGGAGCGTCTGGCCCGCGGCAATCTGGAGGCCGACATCCCGGCCGCCGACCGTGGCGACGAGATCGGCCAGATGGCCCGCACGGTGCAGGTCTTCAAGGAAAACGCCGTCCGCGTGCAGGAACTGTCGCGTGAGCAGGAGGCGATGCGCCTGCGCAACGAGCAGGAGCGGCGGCAGGCGATGGCCGCACTCGCCAACGATCTGGAAGCGTCGGTCAAGGCGATGATGGGCGAGGTGGTGCGGTCGGCGACGTCGATGCGCAACGAGGCGAACTCGATGCTCGACAACGCCAAGCAGACCAGCCACCACAGCGACAGCGTCGCCCATTCGGTGCAGGAAGCGACCAGCGAGGTCGAAAGCGTGGCAGCCGGCGCCGAACAGCTCCGCGCCTCCATCGACGAGATCACCCGCTCCATCAGCCAGTCGGCGCAGCTCGCCCGCGGCGCGGTGGAGGAGGCCGGACGAACCGACAGCATCGTTCAGGGTCTGAGCGAGGCCAGCCGCAAGATCGAGGAGGTCGTCGGCCTCATCCAGTCGATCGCCGGCCAGACCAACCTGCTGGCGCTGAACGCCACCATCGAGGCGGCGCGGGCCGGCGAGGCCGGCAAGGGCTTCGCCGTGGTGGCCCAGGAGGTTAAGAGCCTCGCCAACCAGACCGCCAAGGCGACCGAGGAGATCGGCGCCGAGATCGCGGCGGTGCAGTCCGCCACCCATGCGGCGGTGGGCGCCATCCGCGCCATTGTCGGCACCATCCGTCAGGTCGACGAATCCCTCGGTACCGTTGCTGCCGCGGTGGAGGAGCAGGACGCCGCCACCCGCGACATCAGCGCCCGTTCCCAGCGTGCTGCGGTCGATACCATGGCGGTGATGCAGGAAATGCGTCTGGTCCAGCAGGCCGCCGAGACCACCGGCCATTCCGCCGGCTCGGTGCAGAACACCACCGAGGAGCTGTCGCGCAGCTTCAACCGTCTCGATCACGAGATCGAAGCCTTCATCACCCGCATCACCGCGGCGTGATGATGGAGGGCGTGAGGCTGAGGTAAAACGGAAATGCCCTCCCTCGCGGCGCGCAGGGGAGGGCATTTTTGCGTGGCGTCGGATTTTGCCGGCAATCGCCGGCCGAGCCTTTACCCTACCAGCACGCTCTTGCGCGAATCCGCCCATGCGCGCGCCGTCGTCGGGCGGCCGTCGGCGTCGATCAGGCCGCGGGTGAACAACTCCTCGGCATGACGGATGAAGAAGGCGGCGGTGCTCGGCCGCTCCCAATGCTCCATCCAGTTCTGCTCCAGGAAGGCCAGAATGCCCGGTTGGTCCAGTTCGACCTCCCACAGCACGCCGAGCAGCGAGGTCTGCTGCTCCTCATGCATGCAGTCCTCGAAACACAGCCGCTTGTCGGCGCGCGCTTCTTTGCGGGCGGTGGTCTCCGGGCCGGGGCCAAGACCGTAATCGATCAGCGTCCGCCGCTCCGGCGCCGCGCACAGCCAGTGCGCCACCTCATGCACGATAACCGTCGCCTCGACATCGGTGCGGATCACCTTGCCGTCCCACATGAAGGAGCGGCTGGGCGGCTCGTCCAGCGTGTCGATGCCATGGGCGTGGGCGAGCCGCACCGCGTCCGCCCGGTGGGCCGGCGTGTCGACTCCGCCGCCGGGCTCATCGTCCGGCCGCACGGGCCAGGTCGCGGCGATCCGGCGGAAGGCGGCCCGCGCTTGGCTGTGGCCGTCCAGATGGGCGTCGAAGGCGGCGACGGCCTTCGGCATGTCGTCGATGGCGATGGGGGTCAGGATCATGGCGCCTATGTGCCGAAGGGGGCGCCCCGGCGCAAGCGGAATGTAACCGCGCAAAGGAGCAGGGCTGTCCGGCAAACAAATGGCGCCGGTAAGACCCGGTCCATTCGGGTCCCGCCAGCGCCATAACTGTAATGGCAGCGCTCGAGTCCGGCACCGTTTCTTACGCGGCGCGCATGTCCGACAGGAAGCGCGACACGAAGCCGCGCAGGTCGGTCGCCTCATGGTTCAGTCCGTCGGCGGCGGTCAGCACCTCGCGCGAGGCGTCGCCGGTGGACGCCGCGGCTTCCGACACGCCGGCGATGTTGCCGGACACCTGCTGCGTGCCGCGCGCCGCCTGCTGGACGTTGCGGCTGATCTCCTTGGTGGCGGCACCCTGTTCCTCCACCGCGGCGGCGATGGTGGTGGAGATATGGCTGATCTCCGCGATCACCCGGCCGATCTCGGCAATGGCGCCGGCAGCCTGCCGGCTGATCTCCTGGATGCCCGCGATCTGGCTGCCGATCTCCTCGGTCGCCTTGGCAGTCTGGTTGGCGAGGTTCTTCACCTCCGACGCCACGACGGCAAAGCCTTTGCCCGCTTCGCCGGCCCGTGCCGCCTCGATGGTGGCGTTCAGCGCCAGCAGGTTGGTCTGGCTGGCGATGTCGGTGATCAGTTGCACCACCTCGCCGATGCGCTGGGCGGCGTCGACCAGGCCACGGACGGTGCTGTCGGTCTTCTCGGCCGTGGCGACCGCCTGTCCGGCGATGCGGGTGCTCTCGGCCACCTGCCGGCCGATCTCGGCGATGGAGGCGGTCAGTTCCTCCGTCGCGGCGGCCACCGTCTCCACATTGCCGGTCGCCTCATGGGAGGCATTGGCGACCGCATCGGCCTGCCGGGTGGTCTGTTCCGCGGTGGCCGACATGGTCTGGGCGGTCGCCTGCAACTGCGTCGCCGCTGCCGACACCCTGCCCAGCGCCGCCAGCACCAGCCGGTCGAATTCCTGCGTCAGGCGGTCGATGCGTTCGCCGCGGCTGCGCTGCGCCTCATGGTCGGCGCGTTGGGACAGGGCAAGCCGGTCGCTTTCGATCAAACTGTCCTTGAAGACCCGCAGGGCCTTTGCCATGCCGCCGATCTCGTCGGCGCGCTCCAGGCCGGGAATGTCGACGCCGCGGTCGCCACCGGCCAGCCGGGTCATACGCTCGGTCATCGCCACCACCGGCCGCGAGAGCCCGCGTCCGATCAGCAGCGCCGTCGCCAGCCCCAGCACCACGGCGACCAGCGAGGCGATCATCATCCCGCCGCGCGCCTTGTCGATGAAGGCGCCGGTCGCCATGCCCAGGCTCTTCTGATTGCCGACGCTGGCCTCCGTCAGCTGCTCCGCCTCCTTCGCGATGGAATCGCCGACGGGGATCAGCACCTCGTTGACCAGCCGGTCGCGTTCGGTGGTCGCCTTGACCACGGCGTTGAAGCCGGAGGTGTAGACGCGCAGCATGGCGGTATAGGACATCGCCATCTTGCGGCGGTCCATGTCGGTCAGCTTCGCCATCATCGCGCCGCCGCGGCTGGCGGCATCGGTGAACTGGGATCGGGTCTGGCTGGCCAGCGCCGGGGAGCCATCGACATTGTAGCGCGTCGCCGAAATCCGCGCCGACAGCATGTGGCGCAACGCCATGCCTGCCAAATAGGCAGCGTCGGTGTCACCGGCGGAGCTGGCGCTGTCCATGATGCTGTCGAGCGCGCTTTCCAGCCGCGGCCCGATCTCATCCAGTTCGGAGATGGCCTTGCTGCGCTGGGCCTGTAAATCCATCGTCGCGGCGAAAGCTTCCTGATATTGGGCGATCTCCTGCGCCATATGGTCGGCGGTCTGCAACAGTGCGGCATCGGTGAACAGGCTGCGGGCCTTGTCGATGGTCTGTGCCGCGTCCTCGGCGGTGCGGCGGACGGTGGCGCCGACCTCCGGATCGCCGGTCAGCAGGAACCGGGTCGCCTTCTGGCGCATCTCCAGCATCAGCGCCTGGATGCGCCCCAGTTCGTTGGTCTGCTGGCCGAGCCGCCGATAGGTTTCGACGGCACTGCCGGCCTCCGACAGGGCCGCGACGCCGATGCCGCCGATCAGCATCAGGAACACCAGAATGCCGGCGCTGGAAGCCGTGATCTTCGTTCCTACGGAAAAGCGATTGAACAGGCTCATGGCCGGGGCCTCCATCGGCACGGGGTGCTGTGCGGAACCTGAAAAGGTCAATGATTGCGACCTGTTCCACAATGCCGGTTTCAGGAAGCGTGCCACATGCCCTGGTATGATCGGCGATCACCCGGCTGTGCTCACCGATAACCGGGGAGACCCTGTGACTGGCGCAGGGAAACGCCGCCGTTCCGCTGGGTTGGAATAAACCGCAACGGGGGATGTTTGCCTGTTTCGTTGGACTGCGGGTGGCGGGCGTCCGGATGCTTTCACGGGCGAACAGGCCATTTTTTGTGCCGCGGCGGTCACAGGAGAGGCATTTTGAACATCCCCCCGTATCGTGATATATGCCGAAGGGCGCAGCGGCCGTCCGGGGTCGTCGCCGATCCCTTCATCTCCCGGTCCCTGACGCTTTGACCCGACGGCTGGCCATGTCCATTCCCGACGCGCCCCTTTCCGCGGCTTCCCAGGATGCCCGCACCGCTTCCGCCCGCCCTGCGGCCGATCGGCCCCCGGTGGACCGGTCCGGCCGTCCCCGGCGCGGCTGCCTGTCGGTCGTGATCCCCTTCTACAACGAGGGTCCCAACATCGACGCCCTGTTCGCCCGGCTGGTGCCGGTGCTGGACGGGCTCGACATGGATTGGGAGGTGGTGTGCGTCAACGACGGCAGCCGCGACGACACCGTCGACCGGCTGCTGGACGTGCATGACCGCGAACCGCGGGTCAAGGTGGTCGACCTGTCGCGCAACTTCGGCAAGGAACTGGCGCTTTCCGCCGGCCTGAGCCACACCACCGGTGACGCCGTGGTGCCGATGGACGCCGATCTCCAGCATCCGCCGGAACTGCTGCCGGCCTTCATCGCCAAGTGGCGCGAGGGGTTCGATGTCGTCGTCGCCGTGCGCCATGCCCGCGTCGGTCAGAGCCTGAAGCATCGGCTGTTCGCCCGTCTGTTCTACTGGGTCTTCGATCATCTGTCGGAGATCAAGCTGCCGCGCGAGGTGGGCGATTTCCGCTTGATGGACCGCCGCGTCGTCGAGGTCATCAACCGGATGCCGGAGCGCACGCGCTTCATGAAGGGCATCTTCGCCTGGGTCGGCTTCCGTCAGGCCGCAATCCCCTACGAGCAGGGGGAACGCGCCGGCGGCGACACCAAATGGGGCTTCGTCAAGCTGCTGCGCCTGTCCTTCGACGGGCTGACCGCCTTCTCCACCTTCCCGCTGCGGGTGTGGAGTCTGGTCGGCATGGCCGTCTCGGGTGTCGCCTTCGTCTATATCCTGATCCGCCTGATCCGCACGCTGGTCCACGGCATCGACGTGCCGGGCTATGAGTCTCTGCTGGTCGCCGTGCTGTTCCTGGGCGGCATCCAGCTGATCACGCTGGGCATCATTGGCGACTATCTGGGCCGTGTCTTCGCCGAGGTGAAGGGGCGGCCGCTGTTCATCGTCCGCTCCGCCCACGGCTTCGGCCAAGCGGATGGCCGGCATGAACGCGAGCCGGATCCCGTCGGCGACGCCGTGGGCGACGGAGCCCTCGGGCGGGAGCCGCGCCGATGAGCATCGAGACCCGTCTGCACACTGGCGACGGGGACGGCAATGACGGTGCCGCCCGCCGCCGCCCGCGCCCCGCCATCGCCGCACCGTCCACCGTCACGGCGAGCGGCCGCGCGCTGCCGCGTGGCGAGGCTGCCCTGTGGGACGGGCTGTCGCGCGCGCTTCTGCTGGGCGTGCTGATCCTGGCTGCGCTGACCTTCCTCAGCTATGGCATCAGCACGGACGAGGAGGTGCAGCACATCTATGGCAAGAAGCTGCTGTCCTACTATCTCAGCGGTTTCCAGGACCGGTCTGCCTTCCATTTCAAGGATCTGGCCTACTACGGCGGACTGTTCGACCTCGTCACCGCCGTCATCGTGCCCTTCTCCCCCTTCGAGGAGTACGAGACGCGGCACCTGCTCTGTGCACTGGTCGGTGTGCTGGGCATCGCCGGAACCTGGCGTTACACCCGCCTGCTGGCCGGTCCGCGCGCCGGCTTCATCGCCGCGGCGCTGCTGTCGCTGAGCGGTGTCTATTACGGCGCCATGTTCAACAACACCAAGGACGTGCCCTTTGCGGCCGGCATGGTGTGGACGCTCTATTTCGCCACACGCATCCTGAAGCAGATGCCGCGGCCCAGCCGCAGCGCGGTGCTCAAGTTCGGGCTGGTGCTGGGCATGACGCTGGCGATCCGCGTTGGTGCCGTGCTGGCCGGCTTCTATTTGGCGGTCGCCATGGCGCTGCATTTCGCGCTGGTCACCCGGCAGGAGGGGCACCGCTGGGCGCTGGCCGATGCACGGCGTGCCTTCCTGTCGCTGTGGCCGGCGATCCCGGTCGCCTACGCCATCATGGCGGTGTTCTGGCCCTGGGTGGTGCAGCGGCCGTTCCGCAACCCGCTGGAGGCGCTGCGCGTCGTCTCCCACTTCCCGATCGATATCCAGACGCTGTTCATGGGCGAGCTGGTCCATTCCAACGACCCGCCCGCCCTGTATCTGCCGGTCTATCTGGCGGTGAAGCTGCCGGAGGCGGTGGTGATCGGCGTCGGAGCCGCGGTGATCATGGCGGTGATCTGGCTGGCGCGCGGCGGCTGGCGCCGGGCCGGCGCCTTCACGGTGGTCCGCTACACCCCGCTGGTGCTGGCGGGTTTCCTGCCGATCCTGCTGTTCGTGCTGATGCGGCCGTCGGTCTACAACGGCATCCGCCATTTCCTGTTCCTGGCGCCGCCCTTCGTGGTGATGGCAGCCATCGCCGCCGACCGGCTGTGGACGCTGTCCCTGCGTGGCGGCCGGGCGCTTGGGCAGGGTTTCGCCGCCGCGATGACCGTGGTCGGTGTGGTGTACGCCTGGCAGTTGGGTGCCATGCACCCGAACCAGTACGTCTACTACAACCAGTTCGTCGGAGGAGTACGCGGCGCCGACGGCAAGTTCGAGTTGGATTACTGGGGCAACTCCCTGCATGAGGCGTTGCAGGAATTGATCGAGTATGTCGAACGCGAGAATGACGGCCACGCCCCGCCACGGCAATACACGCTGACGGTCTGCGGCAACACGCTGGCGGTGCGATTCGAACTGCCGCCCTGGCTGCGTCTGGTGAACGGGATCGAACCGGACTGGCGCAAGGCCGACTTTTTCCTGGCCTTCACCCAGGTGAAGCGCTGCCCGTCGCTGCTGGACGGACACCCGATCCTGGAAATCGCGGCGGACGACGTGCCGCTGTCCGTGGTCAAGGACCGACGCCCGCCCAGGGCCGAAATTCCCACCGAATAGCCGTCTCCGGCCTGCCAAGCCTGACCGGTCGGGCTGTGACTGGGCGGTTGGGGAGTACCCCGGCGGCTCCCGCACGGCCTTTCGCCGCATCGCCCTTCGCGGCCCTGTCCGCCTGCCGTGCGTCCGCCCACTCTCCGGGCCAGTGACTTGGAGCCTGGCGGAGGTGGGGATGCGGCGCGGGCTGCTCTGTGGCGTTTTGTGTCTGCTGCTGTGGAGCGTTCCGCTCGGGCAAACCGGGGCGATCGGCATTGACCGGGTTCCCGATCCCCTGGTGGATGTGGTGACCCGGGCGGTGGAGGAGCGGCAACCGCCGGCGGGCAGCGGCAGTCTGGTGGTCGGTATCATCCGTGATGGACGGACGCTGGTGGTCGGACGCGGCGATGCCGGGCGCCCGGATGGCGGACCGGCCGACGGACGCACCCTGTTCCAGATCGCCTCCCTGACCAAGCCCTTCACCGGCACCATCATGGCGGAACTGATGCGGGAGGGGCGCGTCGGCGCCGACGACCCGCTCCAGCGTCATCTGCACCGCGTCGGACCCGTGTGCCGTTGGCCCATGTGCCGGACTTTGACGGCCGGCCGATCCTGCTGCGGGATCTCGCCACCCACACCGCCGGCCTGCCCAACGTGCCGGAAACCCCCCGGTTCTCCTGGAACCGTCTCGAAGACCCGCGCAACCCCTACAAGCCGCTGTCACGGAGGGAGTTGGTGCTGTGGCTGTCGGGGTATCAGTTGCCGGTGCCGCCGGGGATGCGCTTCAGCTATTCCAATGCCGGCATGGCGGTGCTGGGAGAGGCGCTGTCGGCGGCGGCCGGCCAACCCTATGAGACGCTGCTGAAGCGGGTGGTGACCGACCGCTTCGGTATGCGCGACACCACCCTGCATCCAACGGCGGAGCAGCGGATGCGCAAGGCAGCCGGCCACGCCCATGGCCGGACCGTGCCGGATTGGGAGGCGCCGGCGATGTTGCCGGCCTTCGGCCTCTATTCATCGGCCGACGATCTGCTGCGCTGGCTCTCCGCCAACCTCGGTGATTGCCCGAGCGGGGCTGCGGGGCCGGATGGCCACGGCTGCGCGCCATCGGTGGCAGCCGCATTGGCGCTGGCGCAGTCGGTTCAGGTGGATGGCCGGTTGCTGGCCGATCCGGGCAGCCTGGGGAATGGGGCGATGGCGCTCGGCTGGTTCGTCGCCTGGGCCACGGACGGCACGCCGATCCATTGGCATTCCGGCTCCACCGGCGGCTTCAACGCCTACATCGCCTTTTCAAAGGCGCACCGCTGGGGCGTGGTGGCGTTGACCAACAGCGACCCTGATCAGGTGACCGCCGACCAGGTGGTGATCGACATCGTCCGCCGTCTGGAAGCCCGCCCGGAGGTGGCGAGCCTGCCGTGAGGACACGGCCTGACCGGTCAGTGCAGCCGCCGTGGCGGCTTGGCCGGGATTTCGACATCGGCGCGGGCGGGGGCGATGGGGCCGGCCTGATGATGGGCAAGGCGCCAACTGCCCTTTTCGCGGGCGAACAGGTTGGTCGCCGCCAAGACGGCGTCGCCCAGCATTTCCTCGCAGACCACCAGCGCGGTGTCGCCATGCAGGGTGACACGCTCGTTCCGCGCTTCCACCGTGATGCCGCTCGGTGCCCGCAGCACGTCGCGCCAACTTGTCAGCACCGCGTCGCGCCCGAACAGGGCGGTCCAGCCGGGATGGATGCAGGAGACGGGCAGCGTTTCCGCCCACAGGGCCTCCATCGCGGCGGCGTCGCGGTTGGTGAAGGCCCGATAGAAGGCTTGGTTCAGAGCCAGCAGCGTGTCGCGGTCGGTCATGTCGTTCATCCGGGGGCGTTCGTTCGGGCGATGCACGGTCCTCGGATCGCCACCGCGACCGCTTGTAAAGAAGCCATTCCGCATGGGCAAGCACCGGTCCGGACGGATCCGGACCGGTGCTGTGACAATGAATGCCCCTGACAGCGTCAGGCGGTCAGATCGACGCTCTGTTGCTTGGCGCCCGCGGCGGCGGAGCCGGCCGACGCAGTGGTTGCCGTTCCGCTCTTTCCAGCCGACAGCCCCGCTGCGATCGGGCTGGACAGATCGAGCGTCAGCTTGGTGACGCCGTCCTTTGAGGTGGTCGGCTTCAGCACCGCCAGCCCCTTCATCCCGTCGCCGCCACCGCCCTTGGCGGCCATGTCGTTCAGCTTGCCGAGGATGTCCTTGATCTCATCCTCGCTGAACCCTTCGGAGCGGACGATCATGCCGGTGGATTTGCCGGTGGCCGTGGTGGTCATGCCGGTGGCGCTGAGCGCCATGTCGCCGCCCTTGCCCAGCGACGCCTGCAGGCGCTGATCGTCCCGTCGGAAATCCAGGGTCGACTTCGCGAAGGAAATCTTGACGCTGCGGTCGCCATCCTGGATTTCCAGGTCGATTCCGTGCGACTCGATCGACCATTGCGACTGGGTGGCCTGCATGTCCACCGACAGGTCGCTGAGGTTCATGCCGTCCAGCTTTGACTTCAGACCGTCGCCGAAGCCGTTCACGGCGTCGTCGATGCGGTTCTGCGGAACGCCCAGTGCGCCCAGCACATCGCCCAACCCCTGCTTCAGGGAGTCGATGCCCTTGCCGAACATGCCGGCCAGATCCTTGCCGTGGTCCAGCGCCGACTGCATCAGCGACTGGGCCTGCTTGGCACGGTCGAGGCTGTTGTTGCCGGTCGCCAGGGCGCTGCCCCCGCCCGCCGCCTGGGCGGCGGCCTTGCCGGTCATGCTGTCCAGAAGCGATTCCATTGACTGGCTGATGGTGTAGGCCGGCGACTGGCCCTTCTTGTCGGCCTTGTCGCCGTCCACCGGTTTCGCGTCCGATTTGGTCAGCGCGTCCTTCGCCGTGCCGGCCGTCTTTGACGATCCGTTCTGCACAGCCGTGGACAGCACCGACGGTTTGCCGTTCGGGCCGCTGAGCTCCGCGTAGTACATTGATGCCCCCGCATCGCGTTGTTTGCTTGCAGGAGGAAGCATGGCGCCGACAACCTTTACCAGTTCTTAATTTCATAGATTTCCTTCAATGATTGAAACAAGTTCGTTACCTTACTAAGCGTTATCGACTGTGAAACTTCATCCGATGTCTTGCCGGCACTTGTTCCGCCTGCGTGATGAGCTGCGACGAGCCGCTGCTTTCACCGCGGGGATGGGGCTGCTACCCTTGCTGCAAAAGGACCCGGAACAAGGGAGCCAGCCACCATGACCGACCGCCTGTCCATTGCGCTTGCGCAGATCAATCCCGCCGCAGGCACCCTTGCTGCGAATGCCGACCGGCTCCGTGCCGCAAGGGCGGAGGCCGCCGCCCGTGGCGCCGACCTTGTCGTGTGCCCGGCTGCTGCCGTGTCCGGCGCTCCGCTGATGGATTTGGCCGCACTTCCGGCTTTTCTGGATGCGGTGAGGGCGATGGTCCAGGCGCTGGCGGACGAGACCGCCGACGGTGGTCCGGCACTGCTGGTGGGCACGCTCTGGCATGGAAATTCAGGGAGTGGGGAAGCGGGGCTCCACAACGCCGCCCTGCTGTTGGACGATGGCAAGATCGCCGCGGTTCGTTTTCAGGCCGCAATGGATCCTGCCGAGATCGGTGTACCGGCGGAGGATCGTTTCGACAGCGGTCCCATGCCCGGGCCGGTAAATGTCCGTGGGGTGCGGATCGGGGTGCTGGTCGGCGGCGATCTGGCTACCGGCGACGTGGCGGAAACGCTGGCGGAAAGCGGAGCCGAACTGCTGGTCGCAATGCTGGCCGGCCCCTTCGCCCCCGGTCGCGCCGATGCGCGGGTGCAGGCCGCCGTCGCACGGGTGGTGGAATGCGGGCTGCCGTTGGCCGCGGTCAATCTTGTCGGCGGACAGGAGGAGCGGGTGTTCGACGGTGGCAGCTTCGCGCTTGCCACCGGCGGCCGTCTGGTCGCCCAGGCCCCGCTGTTCGCCGAGCATCTCCTGCTGACCCGATGGGAGCGTGGGGAAGACGATTCCTGGGACAGTTTCGAAGCCGAAACGATCGCTCCGGCGGAGGGAACGGAAGCGCTCTATGGCGCGCTGATGCTGAGTCTGCACGATATCGTAATGAAATCCGGCGCACCGGGTGTGGTGGTCGGCCTGACAGGCGGGTTGGATTCGGCTCTGGTCGCCGCCATCGCCGTCGATGCTCTCGGGCCGGACCGGGTGCTGGCGGTACGGGCGCCGCTGCCGGGGGCTCCGACCGCCGAATTGGCCGACAGCCTGGACGATGCGGCGGAAATCGTCGAACTGCTGGGCTGCCGCCTGGACAATGTCGCCTTGGCGCCGGTGCTGAAGGCCGCCGACTCGCTGCTGGCCCCTGCCTTTGCCGGTCGCGACTCCGCCGTGGCGGAGGATCGACTGCATGCCCGCCTCCGCGCCGCGACGTTGGCGGCGCTGGCGGAGCGGATGGGCGCGATTCTGCTGTCGACCGCGGACCGCACCGACCGGCTGCTCGGGCTCGGGCCGGAGGAGAGCGGCTGCGGCTATGCCGTGCTGGCCGATGTGCCGAAAACGGCGGCGCTGGAACTGGCGCGCTGGCGCAATGCCCACCAGCCGGCAGGATCGCGCGGGCCGGCCGGCCTGGTGGTGCCGGAACGGGTGCTGGCGCGCCGGATGAAGGTCGACTCTCCGGCCGGGCTGCCGCCTGCGGAGGCGCTGGACGATCTTGTCACCGGCCTGCTCGATGGCGGGCTTTCGCCGGCCGATCTCGTGGCGCGCGGGCATGCGGCGGAGACGGTGGCGAAGGTCTGGCGGCTGGTGGTCCAAGCGGAAGCAGGCCGCCGCCGGGCTCCGCCGGGCCCGCGGGTGTCGCGCCGGACGGCTGCGCGGCCGTGGCGCTTTCCGATTGCCGGCGGCTTTACCGATTTGCGCTAGAGCAGGGTGGGTGGAAGGGGGCCATCCCCCTTCACGCCCGTTTTGCTGTCACCGGGATGTCAGCCGCGCGTCAGCTTGATGATCGTGGCGATCATGCCGAAGGTCCACAGCACGGCGGGCAGAACCACCCAGGTCGGGTGGAAGATGATCGCCAGCGGCATGATGAAGATCAGCAGCATGGCGGGGAATACGAAGAGGGGCGAATTCCCCCAGTTGCTCAGCAACCCGGCCGGGTTGGCGTCTTCGCCCAGATAAGCATCGGCTGTAACCGCCTGGTCTGTCATCTCTATCACCCAAAAATTATTGTGGTTATTCCCTGTCCCGCAATGCAGCAGGACAGGGGTTCATACGCCACGATGCTTTGGATGACCAGAGCGCGGCCTTCGCTGCTGCTTTCGACTTTGGTCGAAGGTTGAGGACTAAGACGGTCAGGCCGCTTCGGTCAGCGCCAGCTGCGGACGGCGCAGGCTGGACTGGATGGTGAAGGGCGCGCGGACGCCGCCGTTGAACAGCTCGGCGCATTCCAGGGCTTTCAGCACGCGTTCTTCCGGCGGCTGGCCGATGGTGGAGGCAAGCGAACCCAGCGCGTAATCCGACCCGCAGCCGATGGCGTGATAGCCGCGCACCGCCTCGCCGACCTGATAGTCGGACTGCACGGTGAACAGCCGGCCTTCCAGTCCGACCATGAAGGTGCCGCCCGTTTCCACATCGTTGGACCGGTGGGCGTAGCCGCCATCCTTCAGACAGTTGCGCACGGAATCGACGAAGTCGACGACCATATAGCGAAACAGGTCGGTGTCATGGTCGCGCGACGGAACCTCCAGCCGGTAATGCAGCAGCTGGCCCATCCGGAAGGAACTGGTGAAGCCGATCAGGCTGTCGCCGTTACGGAACACCTTGGTATCGGCGCGGACGGTGATGTCCAGGCCGTTCACCCCGGCGCTGTCGCCACCCATCCACACCCGGTCGCCGTCCACCAATCCCACAATGCAGGTCATTGCCAACCCTCGCCTTAAAAGAAACCGAGGCAAAGGGTGTGGGAAGGCGGTTAATGAATTATTGCCCAGCTTTGTGATATTGCGGGAGGCAAAGGAGGCAGGTTTACCCCCTTTGCCGCAAAATTCCGCCCGTTACTTTGCCAGATCGACCAGAGCCTTGACCGTGTTCTCGGCACCTTCGGCGATCTGCACCAGGGTGGCATCCAGCATGTAGCAGGGCGAGGTGACGACCTTCAGCCCCTCGTCCACGACGATCTCGCCATGGGTCGTGGTGCGGTGGAGCGCTCCCATCGACTCCAGAGCCGCGGCGGTGCCGCTGTCGTTGCCGATGGTCAGTTCCACTCCCTGCTGCCCCAGAATCTTGGCGAGGAGGGCCGGGGCGATGCACAGCGCGCCGATCGGCTTGCCGGCGGCGCGCATGGCGGCGATGGCGGCCACCACCTGCGGGTTGACCGAGCAGTCGACCCCTTTGAAGGCGAAGTCGCTGAGATTCTTCGCGGCGCCGAAGCCGCCGGGGAAGATCAGCGCATCGACATCGCCTGCGGAAAACTCGCTGAGCGCGGTGATCTTGCCGCGGGCGATGCGTGCCGATTCGACCAGCACGTTGCGGCTCTCACCGGTTTCATTGCCGGTCATATGGTTGACGACATGGGCCTGCGGAATGTCGGGGGCATAGCACACCGCGACCGCCCCCACCTTGGAGATGGCCAACAGCGTGCAGACCGCCTCATGGATTTCCGCACCGTCATACACGCCGCAGCCCGACAGCACGACGCCGATGCGCAATCTTTTCTCTGTCATGGAAACTCTCCGGGGTTGGCTTTGCCGCCACGCTACCCCAGGAGCCTTCCCTTCGCCTAACGCTCCCTTCGGACGGCCGGGGCGAGTGCCGGCGAAAGCTCCGGACGCTGTCCGGAGCTTTCGCGAGACGGCATCAGGCCTTGATGAACGCCAGTAGATCCCGGTTGATGATGTCGGTGTGGGTGGAGGCCATTCCGTGTGGGAGGCCCGGATAGACCTTCAATGTCCCTTTCCGCAGCAGCTTGACCGCCAGCAGGGCTGAATCGGCGATGGGAACGATCTGGTCGTCGTCGCCATGCATCACCAGGACGGGCACGTCGATCATCTTCAGATCGTCTGTGAAGTCGGTTTCGGAGAAAGCCTTGATGCAATCGTAATGGGCCTTGGCCCCGCCCATCATGCCCTGCCGCCACCAATTGTCGATCAGACCCTGCGAGACCTTGGCGCCCTCGCGGTTGAAGCCGTAGAAGGGGCCGGATGGAATGTCGCGGAAGAACTGCGCCCGGTTGGCGGCCAGTGCGGCGCGGAAGCCGTCGAACACCTCCAGCGGCAGGCCGCCGGGATTGGCCGCGGTCTTCAGCATGATCGGCGTCACCGCCCCGATCAGCACGGCTTTCGCCACCCGCCCGTTCCCGCCATGCCGCGCGACATAGCGGGTCACTTCGCCGCCGCCGGTCGAATGACCGATGTGGATGGCGTTCCTCAGGCCGAGATGGGCGGCCAATGCGGCGACATCATCGGCGTAGGTGTCCATGTCGTTGCCGGTGGCGGTCTGCGTCGACCGGCCATGACCACGCCGGTCGTGGGCGATGACCCGGAATCCCTGCGACAGGAAATACAGCATCTGGGCGTCCCAGTCGTCCGACGACAGTGGCCAGCCATGATGGAAGACGATCGGCTGCCCCGAACCCCAGTCCTTATAGAAAATCTGCGTGCCGTCCTTTGCCGTGACCGTGCCGCTGCCCATCCTCTTCGTGGCCGATGCGGATGCCGTGGTTGATTGGGCAGCCTGGGCGGTCTGAACGAAGGGCAGGGCGGCGGCTGTGGCGGACAGGCCCAAACCAGCGGTCAGCATGCCGCGACGCGAGGCGCCGGTCTTCAACGAGGTCATGTCGATCTCCCGAGGAACGATTTTGCGATATCATTTATCGCGATAATAAAATCCATACCCCTCAGACCGGGGCTTGTCCAGACAAATCGTTATCGCGATATCTATTTCGATGATAAAAAATCCGGACCCGATCAGCCAGGAGGACGCCCCATGTCCGCACCGCCCGAAAACCCGCCCCCCGTTCCGCCCCGCGTTCCGTTGGACGACCAACTGTGTTTTGCCCTCTACATGACCAGCATGGCCATCACCCGCACCTACAAGCCGATGCTGGACGCCATGGGGATCACATATCCGCAGTATCTCATCCTCAGCGTGCTGGGGGAGGTGGACGGAGCGACCGTCGGTGCGATCGCCGAAAGGCTGGCGTTGGAATCCAGCACCGTCACGCCGCCGGTGAAGCGGCTGGAGCAGGCGGGTTTGGTCGAGCGGCGGCGCAGCCGGATGGATGAACGGCAGGTTCAGGTCTGGCTGACCGATGCCGGCCGCGCGATGGTGGATGAAAGCACCTGCCTGAGCCGGACTCTGGTCGAACGGTCGGGGATGGATCTGGCGCAGATCGGTTCGCTGAACCGGCAGGTGCGCTCGCTGCTCCGGGCGCTGGGCGATTGGGACGAGGCGGTGCCGGCCAACCCTGCCGCGCCGGGTGCCAGGGAACACTCCTGAGGCTGCATTCGGAAGTGCGGACGGCTTTCGGAAGGCGCGCCGGCCGTGCTAGGACTGCCCGCCTGTCCTGTCTGCAATCGAGTCCAGCCATGTCCACCGCCGTCCGTTTCGCTCCCAGCCCGACCGGCCGTATCCATGTCGGCAATGTGCGCCTCGCGCTTGTCAATTGGCTGTTCGCGCGCAAGACCGGCGGGAATTTCATGTTCCGGCTCGACGACACCGACGAGGAGCGTTCGACCCAGGAATTTGCCGACGCCATCGCCGCCGATCTGACTTGGCTGGGCCTGACCTGGGATCGTTTCGCCCGCGAAAGCGACCGTTACCCGCGCTATGACGAGGCTGCATCGGCGTTGAAGGTCGCCGGCCGGCTCTATCCCTGCTACGAGACGCCGGAGGAGTTGAACCTCAAGCGCGCCAGCCTGGTGTCGCAGGGCCGTCCGCCGATCTACGACCGTGCAGCACTCCGCCTGACCGACGAGGATCGCGCCCGGCTGGAGGGGGAGGGGCGCAAGGCGCATTGGCGCTTCAAGCTGACCCCGACTCCGGTGGAATGGACCGATCTGGTCCGTGGGCCTGTGCGGTTCGAGGGCACGGTGCTGAGCGACCCGGTGCTGATCCGCGAGGATGGCCGACCGCTCTACACCCTGACCAGCGTCGTCGACGACGCCGATTTTGCCATCACCCACATCATCCGCGGCGAGGACCATGTTGCCAACACCGCGGTGCAGATCCAGATTTTTGAGGCGCTCGGCGCTGCGGTGCCGACCTTCGCCCATCTGCCGCTGCTGACCGATGCAGGTGGCGGGGGGTTGTCGAAGCGGCTGGGCAGCCTGTCGGTCGGCAGCCTGCGCGACGAGGACGGCATCGAGCCGATGGCGGTCAACAGCCTGTTGGCGAAGCTCGGCACCTCCGATCCCATCGAGGCGCGGCTGACGCTGGACGAGCTGGTGGCGGAGTTCGATCTGTCGAAGATCGCCCGCGGCACGCCGAAGTTCGATCCGGAGGAGCTGGGCCGGCTGAACGCCCGCATCCTGCACCTGACGCCCTTCGACGCAGTGGCGTCCCGGCTGGAGGCGCTGGGGCTGACCGGTGCCGATGCCGCCTTCTGGGGCGCAGTGCGGCCCAATCTGGCGCGGCTTGGCGACGCGCGCGAGTGGTGGGCGGTAACCCATGCGCCGGTGACGCCGGTCGTCGAGGACGCCGCTTTCCTGGCACAGGCGGCAGCACTTCTGCCCGATGAGCCGTGGGACCTCGGCACCTGGGGCGCCTGGACCAATGCGGTGAAGGGGGCAACAGGCCGCAAGGGCAAGGATCTGTTCCTTCCTCTGCGCCGGGCACTGACCGGGCGCGACCATGGACCGGAATTGAAGAACCTGCTACCCCTGATCGGACGGGCGCGCAGCCTGCGGCGACTCGCCGGCGAAACCGCCTGACACCTCTTATTTCCCAGGAGTTCGGACCGTGCCGTTGGACCTCTACAACACGCTGACCCGCCGTAAGGAGCGCTTCGAGCCGCTTCGCCCGGACCATGTCGGCATGTATGTCTGTGGTCCGACCGTCTACGACACCGCCCATATCGGCAATGCCCGGCCGGTGGTGGTGTTCGACCTGCTGTTCCGGCTGCTGTCGCGGCTCTATCCGGCGGTGACTTATGTCCGCAACATCACCGATGTGGACGACAAGATCATCGACCGTGCGCGGGACAGCGGCGAGCCGATCGATGCGCTGACCGCGCGCACCACCAGCCTGTTCCATGCCGACATGGACGCGCTGAACGCCCTGCGCCCGACCATCGAGCCGCGGGCGACCCAGCATATCGGTCAGATGATCGCGCTGATCGCCACGCTGATCGAGCGGGGCAACGCCTATGCCGCCGAGGGGCATGTGCTGTTCTCCGTGCCGTCGATGCCGAGCTACGGCCAGCTGTCCCGCCGCTCGTTGGAGGACATGATCGCCGGTGCGCGGGTGGAGGTGGCGCCCTATAAGCGCGATGCCTCCGACTTCGTGCTGTGGAAGCCGAGCACGCCGGAGCAACCCGGCTGGGACAGCCCATGGGGCCGCGGCCGGCCGGGCTGGCACATCGAATGCTCCGCCATGGCGAAGGAGCATCTCGGCGCCACCTTCGACATACATGGCGGCGGGCTGGACCTGATCTTTCCGCACCATGAGAACGAGATCGCGCAGAGCTGCTGCGCCAACGGAACCGACCGGCTGGCGCGCACCTGGGTCCACAACGGCTTCGTGACGGTCGAAGGCGAGAAGATGTCGAAGTCTCTCGGCAACTTCTTCACCGTGCACGACCTGCTGGACGAGTTCCCCGGCGAGGCGATCCGCCTGACCCTGCTGAGCGCCCATTACCGCCAGCCGCTGGATTTCACCCGCGAGGGCATCCGGCAGGCGAAGGGCGCGCTCGACCGCTGGTATCAGGCATTGCGCGGCGAGCCGGTACCGGCGGCGGGCGAGGTGCCCTTCGACGTGCTGGCGGCACTGGAAGACGACCTGAACAGCCCGCTCGCCATCGCGCATCTGCATGAGCTGGCGACCGCGGTGAACAAGGCGAAGAGCGATGCGGAGAAGGCTGCGGCCAAGGGCGCGCTGCTGGCGGCCGGGCAACAACTCGGCCTGTTGCAGCAGGACCCTGAGGCGTGGTTCCGCTGGGCGCCGACCGGCGGGGACGAGGGACTGAGCGACGCCGACGTCGAACAGCTGATCGCCGACCGCAAAGCCGCCCGTGCGGCGAAGAACTTCGCCGAGGCCGACCGTATCCGCAAGGAGCTGGCCGACAAGGGTATCGTTCTGGAGGACGGTCCCCAGGGCACGACCTGGAAGCGGGGGTGAGGTGAGGATCCCCTCTCCCTCTTGGGAGAGGGTTAGGGTGAGGGGGGCGCGTGGCGTGGCGTCTTGGCAAGGCACGTGCTTCTTCGCCATTGTTCCTTATTCCGCAACAACCCTTCGCCATTTCCGTTGATTATCCCGTCCTTTGATCCGGCTAATCTCCTCTTCAGACGAAACGCGGCCCTCGCCGGCCACCCTGACTGAGGAGACCCTGACCATGATCGACATCCGCACCGCCCTGTACGCCGCCTTCCTGCTGCGTGTTGCCCTGGGCATGCTCTTCCTGGCCCACGGCTTGGTGCTGAAGGTGCTGACCTTCACCATTCCCGGCACCGTCGGTTATTTCGAGAGCATCGGCTATCCCGGTTTCTTCGCCTATCTGGTGATCCTGGGCGAGATCGGTGGTGGGCTGCTGCTGATCGCCGGCGTCTACACCCGCTGGATCGCGCTGGCCCTGCTGCCGATCATGATCGGCGCTACGCTGCAGCATGTCGGCAATGGCTGGGTCTTCAACGCCCCGGGCGGTGGTTGGGAATTCCCGGCCTTCTGGACGCTCCTGCTGGTGGTGCAGTCTCTGCTGGGCGAGGGCGCCTTCGCCCTGAAGGTTCCGGCGCTCGGCGCTCCGGCCGCCCGTCGCGAACTGGTCTGATCCGCAACCAAAACTGGTATTTGGCGGCCACGCGGAACGGGGAGGGGGCAATTTGCCTCTTCCCCGTTCCGCGTCGCCGTCCCATTTGGTAGACAGGACGAAGACCAACCGGAGAGCCTGATGACCGTTTCGCCGAACGACCAGCACCGGACGGATCCGTCCGGGGTCCTGAACCTGCTGGACGACCTGATCGCCAAGGCGCGCGCCGCCGGTGCCGATGCCGCCGATGCCGTGCTGTTCGACAGCGCGTCCGTGTCCCTCGCCCATCGGCTGGGCAAGACCGAGAAGCTGGAGCGCTCCGAATCCGGCGATCTCGGCCTGCGGGTGTTCGTCGGCAAGCGTCAGGCCATCGTCTCCTCCACCGACCGCAGCGGCAAGGCCCTGGACGAGTTGGTGGAGCGCGCCATCGCCATGGCCCGCGTGGTGCCGGAGGATGGCTTCGCCGGCATCGCCGATCCGGAGCAGCTCGCCCGCAGCTGGCCCGACCTCGACATCTGCGATGATGAGGAACCGTCGGCGGAAACGCTGATCGAGCGCGCGCGAATCGCCGAAGAGGCGGCGCTGGCGGTTCCGGGCGTCACCAATTCCGAAGGGGGCGACGCCGGCTGGAGCCGCTCGACCATCGCGATCGCCGCGTCGAACGGCTTCGCCGGCACTTACGGCGTGTCGCGCCAGTCGCTGTCGGCCTCCGTCCTGGCCGGGACCGGCACGGGGATGGAGCGCGACTACGACTATGACAGCAAGGTCTATGGCACCGACCTGCGCGATGCCGCCGAGATCGGCCGCGAGGCCGGCGAGCGCGCCGTCCGCCGCCTGAACCCGCGCCGGGTCAAGAGCTGCAAGGTTCCTGTGGTGTTCGATCCGCGGGTGTCGCGCGGCCTGCTCGGCCACCTGACCGGCGCTATCAGCGGCCCCAGCATCGCCCGTGGCACCAGCTTCCTGAAAGACAAGATGGGGCAGCAAATCTTCGCGCCCTCCATCACCATCATCGACGATCCGCATGTGAAGCGCGGCCTGCGGTCCCGCCCCTTCGATGCCGAGGGCGTCGAAGTGTCGCGCCGCACGCTGATCGAGGACGGCGTGCTGACGACATGGCTGCTCGACCTGCGCTCGGCCCGGCAGCTCGGCCTGACGACCACCGGCCATGCCGCGCGCGGCACCTCCGGCCCGCCGGGTCCGGCACCGGCCAACGTCTATATGGCGGCCGGCAAGCGCAGCCGCGCCGACATCCTGGCGGAGATCAAGGACGGCTTCTACGTCACCGACCTGATGGGCATGGGTGTCAACGGGGTCACCGGCGATTACAGCCGCGGCGCCGGCGGGTTCTGGATCGAGAACGGCCAGATCACCTATCCCGTCAACGAGATCACCATCGCCGGCAACCTCAAGGACATGTTCCTGAACATGGAGGCCGCCGACGACCTGGAGCTGCGCTTCGGCATGGATGCGCCGACCGTGCGCATCGACGGCATGACCATCGCGGGCATGTAATTGGCTGGACGGAGGCATATCCGCCCACCTCTTCATCACTTGGCATCGTTCTTGCGCAGACAGCGGGCAACCCAAAGCGGGTTCGCCCGCTTTTTGTGCTGCATTTCCGCCACTCTGCCTGTCCAAACGTCAGCTAGGCCCTTGCGCATATTTGCCTGATCTGTTAGCAGTCTGCCGCTTTTTTGAGCGACATGCTGAAGGTTTGTGCAAATGGATGCGGCAAAGACGGGTGGCGACGTCCTTTTCGTGCTGATGGGCGCGGTGATGGTGCTGGCGATGCATTGCGGCTTCGCCCTGCTGGAGGTCGGGACGGTCCGGCGCAAGAATCAGGTGAACGCCCTGGTGAAGATCCTGTCGGACTTCGCCATGTCGACCATCGCCTATTTCTTCGTCGGCTATGCGGTGGCCTACGGCATCGATTTCTTCGCCGATGCCCACACGCTGGTCGGCAAGGGAAGCGGCGGCTTCGCGGCCTATGGCTACGATCTCGTGAAGTTCTTCTTCCTGGCGACCTTTGCCGCCGCGGTGCCGGCCATCGTGTCGGGCGGCATCGCCGAGCGCGCCAAGTTCTGGCCGCAGGCCGGCGCCACGCTGGCGCTGATCGCGCTGTTCTACCCGCTGCTGGAAGGCACGGTGTGGGGCACCCGCTTCGGCCTGCAAAGCTGGATGGCGGCGAGTTTCGGCCAGCCCTTCCATGACTTCGCCGGGTCGGTCGTGGTCCATGCCTTCGGCGGCTGGGTGGCGCTGGGCGCGGTGCTGAATCTCGGCAACCGCCGGGGACGCTACCGTCCCAACGGCTCGCTGATCGCCATTCCGCCGTCCAACATCCCGTTCCTGGCGCTTGGCGCCTGGGTGCTCTGCGTCGGCTGGTTCGGCTTCAACGTGATGAGCGCCCAGGTGCTGGACGGCGTGACCGGGCTGGTCGCGTTGAACTCGCTGATGGCGATGGTCGGCGGCATCGTTACCTCGCTGATCATCAGCCGCACCGACCCCGGCTTCGTCCACAATGGCGCGCTCGCCGGTCTGGTGGCGGTCTGCGCCGGCTCCGACGTGATGCACCCGCTGGGGGCGCTGGTCACCGGCGGCATCGCCGGGCTGCTGTTCGTCTGGGCCTTCAACAAGTGCCAGATCGATTGGAAGATCGACGACGTGCTCGGCGTCTGGCCGCTGCACGGGCTGTGCGGTCTGACCGGCGGCCTGCTGGCCGGCGTCTTCGGGCAGGAGGCGCTGGGTGGCCTGGGCGGCGTGTCGATCCTCAGCCAGATCGTCGGCACGGCAGGCGGCGTCGGCTTCGGCTTCGCCGCCGGTCTGGCGGTCTACGGTCTGCTGCGTGTCACCGTCGGTATCCGTCTCGACCCCGAGCAGGAGTACAAGGGCGCCGACCTGTCGTTGCACCACATCACCGCCTACCCGGAAGAGGACGCGCCGGGCATGTAATGCGCCGCGCACAACGCCGCCGCCCCCTGGCCGACTCTTGCTTTGCCGGGGCGGCGGCTTTAGTGTCCGGCGCGAACTCCTCCCCCTCACGACGCCGGATTTTGACCGCCCCATGAAGGCCGCCATCGTCGTTTTCCCCGGCTCCAACCGCGAACGCGACGCCGTCGCCGCGCTGGAGGCCGTCAGCGGGACCAAGCCGCATCTGGTCTGGCACCGCGACACCGAACTGCCAAAGGTCGACCTGATCGTCGTGCCCGGCGGCTTCTCCTATGGCGATTACCTGCGCTCCGGCGCCATGGCGGCGCATTCGCCGATCATGCGCGAGGTGAAGGCGCGGGCCGATCAGGGCGTGCGCGTCCTCGGCGTCTGCAACGGCTTCCAGATCATCACCGAGGCCGGGCTCCTGCCCGGCGCGCTGATGCGCAACGGCGCCCTGAAGTTCGTCTGCCGCGTCCAGCATCTGCGGGTGGAGAACACCGACAGCCCCTTCACGAAGAAATACGCGAAGGGCCAGATCGTCCGCTTCCCGGTCGCCCACGGCGACGGCAACTACTGGACCGACGCGGAGACGGTGAAGCGGCTGGACGGCGAAGGCCAGGTCGCCTTCCGCTATGTCGCCGACGAGGCGCGGGCCGATCCGCGCGGCAACCCGAACGGCTCGGTGTCCGACATCGCCGGCATCTTCAACGCCAAGCGCACCGTGCTGGGCCTGATGCCGCACCCCGAGGACGCGGTGGAGGCCCTGCACGGCAACACCGACGGCAAGCCCATGTTCGAAGGTCTGGTGGAGGCCCTGTCGTGAGCGCTGAAGCTACCAAGGCGCAGGAGCGTCCGGTCAATGCCGAACTCGCCAAGGAGTTCGGCCTGTCCGCCGAGGAATACCGGAACGCCCTGGACATCCTGGGCCGCACCCCGACCTTCACCGAGCTGGGCATCATCTCGGTCATGTGGTCGGAGCATTGCTCCTACAAGTCGTCCAAGGTCTGGCTGAAGACGCTGCCGACCACCGGCCCCCAGGTGATCTGCGGCCCCGGCGAGAATGCCGGCGTGGTCGATATCGGTGACGGCGACGCCGTCATCTTCAAGATGGAGAGCCACAACCACCCGTCCTACATCGAGCCCTACCAGGGTGCGGCGACGGGCGTCGGCGGAATCCTGCGCGACGTGTTCACCATGGGTGCGCGTCCGATCGCCAACATGAACGCGCTGCGCTTCGGCTCGCCCGACCATCCCAAGACCCGCCATCTGGTGTCGGGCGTGGTCGCCGGCATCGGCGGCTACGGCAACTGCGTCGGCGTTCCGACCGTGGGCGGCGAGACCAACTTCCACCCGGCCTACAACGGCAACATCCTGGTCAACGCCATGACCGTGGGTGTCGCCAGGACCGACAAGATCTTCTATTCGGCCGCCGCCGGCATCGGCAATCCGGTCGTCTATGTCGGCTCCAAGACCGGCCGCGACGGCATCCACGGCGCCACCATGGCGTCGGCCGAATTCACCGAGGATTCGGAGGAGAAGCGCCCGACCGTGCAGGTCGGCGACCCCTTCACTGAGAAGCTGCTGATCGAAGCCTGCCTGGAGTTGATGGAGACGGACGCCATCGTCGCCATCCAGGACATGGGTGCCGCCGGCCTGACCTCCTCGTCGGTCGAGATGGCCGGCAAGGGCGGGCTGGGCATCGAGCTGACGCTCGATACCCTGCCGATGCGCGAACAGGCGATGACTCCCTATGAGATCATGCTCTCCGAAAGCCAGGAGCGCATGCTGATCATCCTGAAGCCCGGCCGCGAGGAGGTGGCGAAGGCCATCTTCGACAAGTGGGAGCTGGACTTCGCCGTCATCGGCCACCTGACCGACACCGGCAACCTCGTCATCAAGATGTATGGCGAGACCTGGTGCGACATGCCGATCGCCCCGGTATCCAACGCCGCTCCGGAATACAACCGCCCGTGGGAACCGACGCCGAAGGCTTCGGATGTCGACGACAGCGTGCTGGCGGGCTATTCCGGCGACCTGGGCGACACGCTGACCAAGCTGTTCGGCTGCCCCGATCTGGCCTCCAAGCGCTGGATCTGGGAGCAGTATGACAGCCTGGTCGGCGGCGACACCCGCTTCATGTCGGGTCAGGCCGACGCCGCGGTCGTCCGCGTGCCGGGCCAGACCAAGGCGGTCGCCATCACCACCGACTGCACCCCGCGCTATTGCCTCGCCGACCCGGTCGAGGGCGGCAAGCAGGCGGTGGCCGAGGCGTGGCGCAACCTGTCGGCGGTGGGCGCTCTGCCGCTCGCCATCACCGACAACATGAACTTCGGCAACCCCGAGAAGCCGCGGATCATGGGCCAGTTCGTCGGCGCCGTTCAGGGCATCGGCGAAGCGTGCAAGGCGCTGGACTTCCCGGTCGTGTCGGGCAACGTCTCGCTCTACAACGAGACGAACGGTGAGGCGATCCTGCCGACCCCGGCCATCGGCGGCGTCGGCATCATGCCGGACGCGATGATCGCCGTCGGCATCGCCTTCCGTGGCGAGGGCGACGTGATCCTCAGTGTTGGCGAGACGAAAGGCCATCTCGGCCAGTCGATCTTCCTGCGCGAGATCCTCGGTCGCGAAGAGGGGGCTCCCCCGCCTGTCGATCTGTCGGTCGAGCGCCGCAACGGCGATTTCGTCCGTGGTCTGATCCGCGAGGGTCTGGTGGTGTCGAGCCACGACGTGGCCGACGGCGGCCTGATCGTCACCATCGCCGAAATGGCGCTGGCCGGCGGCATCGGCGCCTATCTGACCGCCTTCGACGGCGCGTCTCCGCGCGTACTGTTCGGCGAGGATCAGGGCCGCTACGTCCTGGCCGTCCGTCCGGACGTCGCAGCGGCGGTGCAGGAGAAGGCCAAGGCGGCCGGCGTCCCGGTCAGCGTGCTGGGCGAGACCCGCGGCACCGCGCTGTCGGGCCGTGGTGGCGACATCGTCTCGCTGAAGCGCCTGCGCGAAGCCAATGAAGGCTGGCTGCCGAACTATATGGCGGCCGAGCTGTAAGACAGCCGGGGGTCGCAAGGCGGCCTGACTGTGGAGTGATCGACGGGGCTGCTTCAGGCGAAGCGGCCCCGTTGCATTTCCTGCGGACGGGTCGATCGGCAGGACTTCGCCGGCCGCCACCATCCATGCTCCATCGGCCATGCTCTATCGTGTACATACCGGTAAATCGCGCTAAACTCGCCGCTCCAAGGGGCCGGATCGGCAAATGAGTGCGCCTGGAGGCGGGGGAATGGGGTTTTCAGTCACCTTTTGGGGCGTGCGCGGCACGATTCCCTGCCCGATGGCCTCGCATCTGGGTTTCGGCGGCAACACCTCCTGCGTCGAAGTGCAGGCGGGAAAGCAACGGATCATCATCGATGCCGGCACCGGGCTGCGGATGCTGGGCCGCAAGCTTCTGGCCGACGGGGTGACCAGCGCCACGCTGCTGCTGAGCCACACCCATCTCGACCACATCAGCGGCTTTCCTTTTTTCGCGCCGGCCTACACCAAGGGCTTCGGCCTCCGCGTCATCTCCGGCCATCTCAATGGCGGCCCCGACATCGAATCGGTGATGGCGCGCCAGATGGAACGACCACTGTTCCCGGTGCCGCTGCGCACCATGGGCGGCGATCTGAGCTTCCTGGAGGTGCCGCCCGGCCACAGTTTCAAGCTGGAGGGCGGGGTGCGCATCCACACCGCGGCGTTGAACCATCCCGATGGCGCCACCGGCTACCGCATCGAGTATCAGGGGCGCTCGGTCGCCTACGTCACCGACACCGAGCATGTGCCCGACCATCCCGACCGCAACATCCTGAACCTTGTCGATGGGGTGGATTTGCTGCTCTACGACTCGACCTACACCGACGAGGAATGGATGCAGCGGATCGGCTGGGGCCATTCCACCTGGATGGAGGCGGTGCGGATCGCCCGTGCCGCCCATGTGAAGACGCTGGGCCTGTTCCACCACGATCCTGACCACGACGACGCCACGATGGAGCGAATCGAGGCGGCGGCCAAGGCAGAGTTCCCAAACTGCTTTGCCGCGCGCGAGGGAACCACCATCTCCCTCGACTGACATTTCCAGCGCATCGGGCATCATGACCGCAACCATCCTGATTCTGTTCACCGCCACCTATCTGGGCATGGCGCTGGGTGGCTTTCCCGGCCTGCGCATCGACCGCACCGGCATCGCGCTGGTCGCTGCGATCCTGTTGCTGGCGACCGGGGCGCTCGACACCGCCGCCGCTGTTTCGGCGATCGATTTCCCGACGATCTTCATCCTGCTGGGGCTGATGATCCTGTCGGCGCAATATGCCGGCAGCGGCTTCTACGACTGGTGCGCGCTGAAGGTGGCACAGGCGGCCAAGTCGCCGGCGCGGCTTCTGGCGGTGATCGTGCTGGTCGCCGGCGGCCTGTCGGCGGTTCTGGCGAACGACGTGGTCGTCTTTGCAATGACGCCGATGCTGTGCCTGGGGCTGCAGGCGCGCAAGCTGGACCCGCGGCCCTACCTGATCGGCTTGGCCGGAGCCGCCAATGCCGGGTCGGCGGCGACGATGATCGGCAATCCGCAGAACATCCTGATCGGGCAGGTCGGCCATCTCGATTTCTGGCGTTTCCTGGTGGTGTGCGGTGGTCCGGCGCTTGCGGCGATGGCGATCGCCTATGTCACCGTCTGGCTGGTCTGGCGCGGCCGGTTCGGCATGCCGGAGGAGGGGCATGAGGGAGCCGGGCAGGCGGCCCCCAAGCTCGACCGCTGGCAACTGGGCAAGGCGGTGGCGGCGACGCTGGTTCTGCTGGCGCTGTTCACCCGCGACATCCCGCAGGAACATGCGGTGCTGCTGATCGCCGGCGTCATGATGGTAAGCCGCCGGATGGCCAGCCGCGACATGCTGGGCATGGTCGACTGGCATCTTCTGGTGCTGTTCGCAGCACTCTTCGCCATCAATCATGCGCTTGGCATGACCGGTATCCCGGCGGCCCTGGTCGATGATCTGCGGGCGGCCGGTTGGCTGCCCGACCGGCTGGCGGTGATGCTGCCGCTGTCGCTTGCCGGCAGCAACAGCATCGGCAACGTCCCGGCGGTGATCCTGCTGCTGGCGGCCTGGCCGTCGCCGCCGGAAGGAGCACTCTATGGTCTGGCGCTGCTGTCGACCCTGGCCGGCAATCTTTTTCTGCCGGGCAGCCTTGCCAACATCATCGTGGCGGAGCGGGCGGCTGCGGCCGGGGTCAAGCTGGGCTTCGTCGAACATGCCCGCTGCGGCGTGCCGATGGCGCTGCTGTCGATGGCGGTGGCCGCGGTGTGGCTGTGGGCCGGCGGCTGGATGGGTCTGTAAGGAGCGGACTGCGATCACGGCGTGATCTTCGGTTCCGCAAGCCTCTTCTGCCGGGTGCGACAATTGGGGTACTCTGTCCGGCGCACCGCTGTATGTGCGTCGGGGTGGGGGAGCGCTGTGGGTTTGGTAGGCCAATTCCTTGAATTTATCGAAAGTGCCCCGAACCAATCGCTGCGTTCGTTGAGTGACCGGGTGCTGCGCAAATGCCGCGAACTGACGGGTGCGGAAGCCGGCACGATCTTCATGCTGCGCGGGCAGGGCCGGCATAGGCATCTGGACGCGGTCAGCGCCCAGAACGACGTGATCCGCGCCAAGCCGACGTTGTTTTCGGTGCCGGTCAGCCAGACTTCCATCGTCGGCTATGTCGCGGCGACCGGCGAGACTCTGTTGCTGGAGGATGCCTATGCCATCCCGGCGGACCGGCCCTACAGCTTCAACCCAGCCTTCGACCAGCGTACCGGTTTCCGCACCCGGTCCATCATGGCCTTTGCCCTGAAGGGGTTCCGCGACCGGCCGATCGGCGTGGTGCAGCTGATCAACCGCCGTCCGCAGGACGGGCCGTCCACAGGTCCGGGCAACGCCTTCCTGCCCGATCACGAGCAGATGATCGCCCCGGTCAACCACATCGTCGGCCGCGCCCTGGAACGCGCAGCGACGCTGGAGCGGCTGACCGAGCGCAACCGCGCGCTGACCCGGGAGCGCCGCCGCGTCGCCGAGCTTCAGGCCGAAACCGAGCGCGCCTTCATGGTGTCGGTCAATTTGCTGGCCCGCGCCGCAGAGGTGCATGACGAGGACACCGGCAACCACATCCTGCGCGTCAACGAATATTCCTACGCGCTGGCCGGTTGGGCCGGCTGCAGCCGCGCCTTCTGCAACGAAATCCGGTTTTCCGCCGCGCTGCACGATGTCGGGAAGATGAGCGTCGATCAGGCGGTTCTGCACAAGAAGGGGCGGCTCGACGACCGCGAACTGGCGGAGATGCGGCGCCATCCGGTCTACGGCCACGACATCCTGATCGCGTCCGACCGGCTGAAGATGGCCGCCGAGATCGCGCTGTACCATCACGAGCAATGGGCCGGCACCGGCTACCCCAATGGCCTGAAGGGGGAGGAAATCCCGCTGGCAGCCCGCATCGTCGCCATTGCCGACTGCTATGACGCGCTGCGCAGTGCGCGGCCCTACAAACCGTCATTCAGTCATGAAAAGACGGTCGACATCCTGCTGAACGGCGACGACCGTCTAGATCCGAGGATCCATTTCGACCCACGCCTGCTATCGCTGTTCGCCACCCGCCATGCGGAGTTCGATGCGATCTGGGAGCGGCTGAAGGATCAGGAGACGCTGGAGGTGTGAAGGGAAAACAGGAGAGGGTGGCAGATCAGCCCCCCCTTTGAGCGTTGGGCCACCCTCGTTGGGTCACTCTGCCGGGTTGGTCGCGGCGAGGGCACGGCGGCGGACCCAGCGGATGCTCTTGATGGCGAGCCACAGGCCGCCGATGGCAAGACCGCTCAGCAGCAGGATCTTCGGGCCATCCTCGCCGATGGCGGCGGCGGCCTCGCCGAACAGGTAGCCCGCGCCGGCGAAGCTCCAGGCCCAGATGCCGGCGGCAATGAAGTTCCAGAACAGGAAGCGCGACCACGGCATGCCGGAGGTGCCGATGGCGACCGATGCGATGTTCCGAACACCGTAGAGGAAGCGAAAAACCAGGATGAAGGCGACGCCGTACTTCTCAAGCCAGCGCAGCACCCGGCAGGCATGGGCGTCGGCGGATGGGAAACGGGCCAGTGCCTTCTTGCCCCACCGGCGCCCCAGCCAGAACCAGACCTGATCGCCAAGGAAACTGCCGACCCACACCGAGCCGACCAGCCAATAGAGATTGACTATGCCGAGCTTGGCGCCCATCCCGCCGAAGATTACAAATGTTTCACCTTCAAAAAAGGCCCAGATAAAGGCCATCGGGTAAAAGGCGTTCCCCCATTCCTGCAACCACGTAATCCAGTCCAAAGCTCCCTCCGGGAGACGTCGCATGTGGGTTCAGCGTGCCCGATTGCGCTTCAAGGCCGCTTTATTGTGCGTTGCGGCATGTAGAGCGTGGGCTGGGAGGGATCATGACATAAAGCCGCGTCGTTTGTCTCGGAAACTTTATTGACTAAGGGACAGCCCCAGCAGTGAGACGCTGCTCAGAAATCCTCGCCCGAAAGTTCCCCCACCGCCTGCCGCGCGGCGCGCAGAAGTGCCGGGTTCGGCTCCATCGGGACATCCCCGTCCTCGCCGTCGGCATCGCCGGGATCCGGCGCGGCGCGGCGTTTCAGCTCGCGCGCCGCCTCGATCAGCAGATGGGCGAGCCGCTGGTCGGGCAGGGCCTGCACCAGCGCCCGCAGTTCCGGGTTCGACAGTGCCGCCGGATCGAAGGCCGGCGGGGGAGGGAGGGGCGCCGGCGGGGCAAGTGGCAGTGTGGCGACGTTAACGGCCATCGCCGACGCTCTGGGCCGGGGTGCCGCCTCCCGTACCATGTCCACCGCGACCTGGGCGGCCATGGTCGAGGGCGCTGCACCGGCCGCGGCAGCCCGTCCGCGGCGCGGCTTGCGCGCCGGTTCGCTTTCCGGCAGGTCGTCGAACAGAAGCCGTTGGACGCTCATCGCTGCAGATGCCCCCTGCGCTCCATCAATGCCGCCAGCGCTGCGGCGGCCAATCACTGTTCACTCGCGGTTTGCGATGTGTTCTCTTTTCATTCTAGGAAGAGCGCCCGGTTTGTCGAGGGGATTCTGTGCTCTATGCCTCAGGGCCATGTTGGGCGGCGACCGCCTCCAGAAACCGTTCGGGCCGCAATACCCGTGTGGTGCCGGCTTGCCGTACCGACAGGAGCTGCCGATCGACCGTCACCAGCCAGGGGACCGAGCCGCCGACGGCTGCCGCCAGGAACATGTCATCTTCGGGATCGCGGCAGAGCCGTCCGACCATGGCCGGGGCGACCAGCGTCGTCTCCGCCCTGATCCGATCCAGAAAGGCGCGGCGATCGGCCGCAGCGGTATAGCGGTCGAAGGTCGGGCGCATCAGCACCTCCTCCAGTTCGGCCAGTGTTGCGCCGCTGCCGATAAGCCCGCAATCCCTGCGCACCCGCTCCACGCAGCGGCGGATCGCGTCATGGCGGCGTGCCGTGGCTTGCCCGAGCAGCGCATAGGCCACCAGGATGTTGGTGTCGAGCACGGCCCGGACCGGCGCCTGACCGGTCGGGTAAAGCGTGCCGGTGGTATTGTCGTGACTGAACATTGATATATTTTGGGGCTATAGTGCGGGGCCATGGCGGTTGAAGTTGTCGGGCCTGAGTCGAAGCGTCTGTTGTGGGCAGGGACGCTTTACGGTAATAACCCGGCAAGCTGTGAACGGATTCTTTAGGACGGAAGTATCGGCATGACCAGCATTCTCGTTGTCGACGACAGCCGACTTGCGCGCAACATGGTTTCCAGCGTCATTGCCTCTCTGCGGCCGGACTGGACCATCGTCACCGCGGCAAGCGGCGAGGAGGGGCTGCAGATCGTCGGCGAGGTGCCGCCGGTCGCCGCCATCGTCGACTACAACATGCCGGGCATGGACGGGCTGGTGCTTGCCGAACGGTTGACGGAACGCTTCGCCGGCCTGCCGATCGGCCTGCTGACCGCCAATGTCCAGGACACGCTGAAGCGCAAGGCCGAGGCGCTGGGCATCCGCTTCATCGCCAAGCCGATCACGTCCGACAAGATCCGCGACTTCCTCGCCGCGGCCGGGCAGTGACGGCGATGGCCACGTCCGGAACCTCCGGGTCCGCCCCCCTCCCGCCGTCGGACGATCCGCTTCGCCTCGATGCCGACGAGGCCGACGCCATCGCCGAGCTGTTCAACATCGGCATGGGCGAGCCGGCCGCCGCCCTCAGTTCCATGCTGGGGGAGGAGGTGCATCTGTCGGTGCCGTCCTTCGCCGTATCGACCCGTGCCCGCATCACCAGCGAGGTGGGAGACGAGCTGGAGGGTGACCAGCCTGTCTGTGCCGTGCGCGGCGCCTTCACCGGTCCCTTCACCGGCGAAGCGATGCTGATCTTTCCCGAACGCGGCACGCTGGCCCTGGTCGGCCGCCTCGTTCCCGTCGATCCCACGGTCGAGTCGCCGGGCGAGATGGAGCAGGATGCGCTGACCGAGATCGGCAACATCATCCTGAACGGCTGCCTCGCCAGCTTGTCGAACCTGATCGGCGGCGAATTGTCGGGGGCCGTTCCGGGCTATGGCACCGGGGCGCCATCGGCGGTGATCGGCTCTGCCATCGACCCTGTGCTGTTCGTGCGCATCGACATGGCGTTGGCCGCCGGCGATGCCAGCGGTCACGCGCTGTTCCTGCTGGACATCGCCTCGCTCGACGCCTTCCGCGAGGCGATCCGGCGGGCTTTGGCTGGATTGTGAGAAGGGGGCGTCATCGACGCCCCCCGGTCCCCATTACCCCTCGATCTTCGAGAAGTCGGCCACCGCGTTCAGCGTCGTGCGGATCTGCGTCAGCAGGCGCAGGCGGTTGGCGCGCAGGTCCTTGTCCTCGGCGTTCACCGTGACCTTGTCGAAGAAGGCATCCACCGGGCCGCGCAGCTTCGCCAGCGCCGCCATGGCGCCGGTGAAGTCCTCCGCGTCCAGCAGCGGCTTGGCGGTGGCCGAGGCCTCGTTCAGCGCGGCGAACAGCGCCTTTTCCTCGACCTGGGGCAGACGGGCGGCATCGACCGGCTGGTCGAAGGCGGCACCGTCCTTCTTCTCCTCGATGCGGACGATGTTGGAGGCGCGCTTGTAGGCCGCCGCCAGATTGGCGCCCTCGTCGGAGCCGACGAACGCCTGCAAGGCCTTCACGCGGGCGAGCAACCGCACCAGATCATCCTCGCCACCCAGCGCGAAGACGGCATCGACCAGATCGTGACGGACGCCCTGCTCGCGCAGCACCACCTTCAGGCGGTCTGCGAAGAAGGACATCAGGTCGCCGCCGACACTGCCGGCCGGGGCGAAACCGCTGACCTTGTAAGCGCTGTAGGCAGCCGTGAAGATTTCCCCCAGCTTCACCCGCAGCCCGTTCTCCAGCACCAGGCGGATCACGCCCAGCGCGGCGCGGCGCAGCGCGTAGGGGTCCTTCGAGCCCGTCGGCTTCTCGTCGATGGCGAAGAAGCCGACCAACGTGTCGATCTTGTCGGCCAGCGCCACCGAAACCGAAACCGGCCCGGTCGGGCAGCTGTCCGACGGACCCAGCGGCTTGTAATGGTCGGCGATTGCGTTGGCGACGTCGGCGCTCTCGCCTTGGCCCAGGGCATAGTAGCGGCCCATGATCCCCTGGACCTCGGGGAACTCGCCCACCACCTCGGTCACCAGATCGGCCTTGCACAGCAGGGCGGCGCGGCTGGCGGCGTCGCTGTCGGCACCGATGGCGCGGGCGATCTCGGCGGCCAGCAGCTGAACGCGGGTGACCTTCTCGGCCACTGTGCCCAGCTTGGCATGGAAGGTGATCTTCTCCAGCGCCGGGACGCGGGCTTCCAGCTTGGTCTTGCGGTCCTGGTCCCAGAAGAACTTGGCGTCGGACAGGCGGGCGCGCAGCACGCGCTCGTTGCCGGCGACCACGGCCTTGCCGCCGTCCAGCGTCTCGGTGTTCGCCACGACGATGAAGCGCGGAGCCATCCGGCCCTCGGCGTCCAGCACGGCGAAATACTTCTGGTGGGTGCGCATGGAGGTGATGAGGACCTCCGACGGCACGTCCATGAAGCTCTCGTCGATGCCGCCCATCAGCACGACCGGCCATTCGACGAGGCCGGCGACCTCCTCCAGCAGGGCGTCGTCGGGCGACAGGGTCAGACCCTGGGCCTTGGCCAGAGCCTCGGCGTCGGCCTTGATCTTGGCCTTGCGCTCCTCGCGGTCCAGCACGACCTTGGCGGCGCGCAGCTTTTCCTTGTAGTCGGCGAAGCTCTCCACCGTGAAGGCGTCGGGCGCCAGGAAACGGTGGCCGCGGGTGGAGTTGCCGAAGACGACCCGTCCCTGGGTGCCGCCGATGTCATAGCCGCCGTCGAGCACGCGCCCACCGAACAGGGCGATGATCGAGTGCAGCGGACGGACCCAGCGCACGGTGCCGGTGCCCCAGCGCATCGACTTCGGCCAGGGCAACTCGGCCATGGCGGCGGGGATGATCTCCGCCAGAACCTCGGCGGTCTCGCGGCCCTTCTTCTCGGTCACCGCGAAATAGAAGACGCCCTTGCCGGTGTCGCGCTGCTCGCACCGGTCGAGGCTGTCGAGCCCAGCCGATTTCAGGAAGCCGGCGACCGCCTGCTCCGGCGAGCCGACGCGCGGACCCTTCTTTTCCTCGCGCACATCGGCGGTGCGGTCGGCCAAGCCGTCGACCACCAGGGCCAGACGGCGCGGGGTGGAATGGGCTTCGGCCGTGGTGAAGGTCAGGCCGTTCGCCGCCAGCTTGTCGGTGACGAGGCGCTTCAGGTCGTCGGCGGCCCGCGCCTGCATGCGGGCGGGGATTTCTTCGGAGAAGAATTCGATCAGGAGTTCGGTCATGGGATTACTTCGCCCTCGTCCAGGCTTCGCAGCAGGCCTTGGCCAGCGCGCGCACGCGGCCGATATAGGCGGCGCGCTCGACAACGCTGATCACGCCGCGGGCGTCCAGCAGGTTGAACAGATGCGACGCCTTGATGCACTGGTCATAGGCGGGCAGCGCAAGGTTCTGCGCCACCAGCGCCTGGCATTCGGCCTCGGCGTCCTTGAAATGCTGGAGCAGCATGTCGGTGTTGGCGAACTCGAAGTTATGCTTCGAGTATTCGACCTCGGCGCGCTTGAACACATCGCCGTACTTCACGCCCTGGCCGTTGAAGTCCAGGTCATAGACATTCTCGACGCCCTGCACATACATGGCGAGGCGTTCCAGGCCATAGGTCAGCTCGACCGCGACCGGGTCGCATTCGATGCCTCCGACCTGCTGGAAATAGGTGTACTGCGTCACTTCCATGCCGTCGCACCACACTTCCCAGCCCAGACCCCAGGCGCCCAGCGTCGGGCTTTCCCAGTCGTCCTCGACGAAGCGGATGTCGTGCAGCGCCGGATCGATGCCGATGGCGCGCAGGCTGTCCAGGTAGAGCTCCTGCGCGTTGGCCGGCGAGGGCTTCATGATGACCTGGTACTGATAGTAATGCTGCAGGCGGTTCGGGTTCTCGCCATAGCGGCCGTCCTTCGGCCGGCGCGACGGCTGGACATAGGCGGCCTTCCAGGCATCCGGGCCCAGCGCACGCAGCGTGGTCGCCGGGTGGAAGGTGCCGGCGCCGACCTCCATGTCGTAGGGCTGCAGGATGACGCAACCCCGCTCCGACCAGAACTGGTGGAGCTTGAGGATCAGGGCCTGGAACGACAGGCCGCGGCGGTCGGCGGAATTCCCGCCGTCGGAAGTCCCGATCTGGGAGGCCATGGACGATCCACAATGAGAAATGTTGAAAACGCGCCGCACGATAGGCGGGTGGCACCGTCAAATCAAGCCGCAGCGCGGAGCGCGGCTAAGCAGTGGCGCGGAGCGCGGTCAAGGCGTTGCGCGGATCGCGCTCAGCGTCCGTAGGGGCAGGCCGGACGGCCGCAGGACACGGCGGAGCGCGGGGCGACATAGGCGCCGCATTCCGGGCACTTCTCCATATCCTCCGCCTCCATGGCCGGGGCGCGGCCGCGCTCGGCGCGCGGTGGGGCGCTTGCGGCCGCATCGCGTCCACCGTCCTGCCGGCGGGCGGCGTTGCGGGCGCGGCCGATCTCCTGCACGCGGTTGACCCAGCGCCAGCCGAACCACACCGCGCCGATCACCAGCGCAAGAAGAAGAATCTTGGACAAGGACATCATCGCCGGCAACCCGTCTGATCTCCCGGGCATTCAGCCCGCAGACGACGGGAAGTCAAGGAAATAGACAGGCGTGGTCAAGGTGGCGGGACCGCCGCGAGAGCGTGGCCGCGGTCCCGCCGGCCAAGCCGGGGCAATGTGGCCAAGGTTACTTGGCGGCGACGGCCGGGCGCCAGCTGTAGACCGGGACGACGCCATAGGTGCGCGACATGTCCGCCTGCCGGACGCTGCGCACCAGCACCTCCGCACCGGTGGCGACGCGGATGTCGGTGCCGAGCAGGCCGCAATCCTCCGCCACGATGTTGACGCACTGGGTGGCGTCGACACGGCTCAACACGATGTCGAAGGGAAGGCCATTGCGGGCATAGACGCCGAGCAGGCCGGGTGCGGAGGTCGCCGTGCGCAGGGTCACCACGCCGGCCGGCAGCGCCCGGTCGGCGGGCGCGGTCGGACGCTGGTTGTGGCTATCGTCCCACACGGGCTGGCCCGAGGAATCCAGCTTTGACTGCGCTGCGGCGCCACCACTGAAACCGGGGAGGGCCAGGGTCGTGCCGCTCACCGCCGCCAGGGCCAGAATCGCCATCCGAAACCGCGACATCGTTGTGCTCCGTACTTGTCTCTGTTCTTTTTGTCCGTCCGGGCGCTTGGAGCGACCGGCGGTCGCGGCATTATATGGGATCCGATCCACCGCGTCGCCCTAGCACAGAAAGCCTAGGGTATTCGGTCAAGGTCACGCTGTGCGGTGGTGGTGCCGACAGTTCGCTCTGGACGCAGGTTCGCTGCTTGTGAATGATCTTTCTTGCATCCGTTGATGAAGCGGGTGGCCTGAATACGCTTCGGTTGTGAAGTTTCTGCCCTGGCTTCTTCGCCTGGGTGATGCAATGAAGGTGGTGTGCTTTATATGGGTGCGTTCTTTGCTGATGGTCGGGGCAGCGCGACGATGGCGTCCATGGGTGAACCGATGCTGGAAACCGCTCGTCTGATCCTGCGGCCGACCCGGGCGGAGGATTTTGAAGGTTGGGCGGCGATGATGGCGGACCCGGAGGCAACGGAGTTCATCGGCGGCCTGCAATCGCGTCCGGTTGCCTGGCGCGGCTTCCTGTCGATGGCCGGCGCCTGGTCCATCCAGGGCTTCGCCATGTTTTCGGTGATCGAGAAGGAAACCGGCCGCTGGGTCGGCCGCGTCGGTCCCTGGGTGCCGGAAGGCTGGCCAGGGCCTGAGGTTGGCTGGGCCATCATGCGTGACTGCTGGGGCCGCGGCTATGCGGTCGAAAGTGCGATTGCCGCCATCGACTGGGTGTTCGAGCATCTCGGTTGGACTGAGGTGATCCACACCATCCATCCCCGCAATTCCTCCTCACAAAGCGTGGCGCGAAAGTTGGGGGCACAGTTGCGCGGCACCACGCTTCTTCCCGAGCCGGTCAATCCGCCGGAAGCGGACGTCTGGCACCAGACACGTGAAGAGTGGCGCGCCCAAAAATTGCGTAGGCGGTGATCTCCAACGTTCCGGTAAATTTTTAGTTGGGTTCTCCTGCCTCTTGCGTCTTTGCGGTCGGCTTCAATCGGAATAATGGCTGAGTACAAGGGCGCGAGTTGTCCATCGAAGATGCAGGGAGACATGTTCCCGCTGGGCGTGTTGCCGCTTGACGGGGAAAAACTATCCGCATAATTTTCCACTTATGGCTGAAATTTCTCAGTCATGCATCAGTGGGAGTGGTTATGGCATCGAAGAACGCACTCGACCTGATTAAGCGCCTTGCAACCGATGACGATTTCCGTAAGCGGTTGAATGACATGAACTCCCAGGACGCGCGCACTTTGCTCGCGACTGAAGGCTTTGCAGACGTGATGGCCGCCGACATTCGTGCGGTGACGCCGCAAAGTACACCGCAGCCCTCCATTGCCGCCTGGACGGACAATGCCGGCAGCGTCGTCGTTGCAAACTCTGCCGCTGGGTTCGGCGTTCCGGCCAATGCGTCCGCTGGGTTCGGCACCCCGGCGAGTGCTGCCGCTGGGTTCGGCGTTCCGGCCAATGCATCTGCGGGCTTCGGTGCGCCGGCCACTATGAAGGTGGCCGGGTAAGGTTGTTGGTTTGAAGCGTCTTTTGCCTGTTTGGAGGGGCGATGCACGGTTTCGATGTCCATCGGACATGGTGACTGTGCATCGCTTTTCTGCATGCCGAAAGCGTATCGGCATGGGGCGTTAAATTTCGCGCCCAATTTAACATTCTTGTGCATTTTCACTAGAAATCTTGCAGATTGCCTATGCTATTGGTTTAGTCGTTGCGTCCTATTCGCAGCGCTCCTATTGGCTGATCGATTGCAGGAGGGGCCACGCAATGGCCAAGGAACAGGCTCTCGCCCTTATCAAGCGCCTCGCCACCGATGGCGAATTCCGTAATCAATTGAACGTTCTTGATATTCAGGGCAAGCAAGCCCTGCTGGCACAGAGCGGGTTCGGTGGTGTCCTGCCTGACCATGTCCGCAATGCCGCCGCCGAGGCCTTCAGTTCCTTGACTGGCAAAGAGAGCGGCCTGGATAGCGCCGTAGCGGTCGAGTCGATCGCGACCGCCGCCTCCGCTTCGGCCACCTCTGCATCAGCGACGTCTGCGTCCGCGACCTCTGCCTCCGCCACTTCGGCTTCTGCCGCGTCTGCCTCTGCGACTTCGGCTTCGGCAACTTCGGCTTCGGCAACTTCGGCTTCCGCCTCCGCATCTGCATCTCCGGCTCCCGCCTTCTCTGCCTCCGCGCAGTCGGCATCGGCCTCCGCTTCGGCAACCTCGGCGTCTGCGACATCCGCCGCTGCGCAATCCGCATCTGCGGTCCCGGCACCGGCCTTCTCGGCGGTGGCTGCCCCGGCTTCGGCGTTCTCGGCCGCTGCGCAGTCGGCGTCTGCGGTCCCGGCACCGGCCTTCTCGGCGGTGGCTGCCCCGGCTTCGGCGTTCTCGGCCGCTGCGCAGTCGGCGTCTGCGGTCCCGGCACCGGCCTTCTCGGCGGTGGCTGCCCCGGCTTCGGCGTTCTCGGCCGCTGCGCAGTCGGCGTCTGCGGTCCCGGCACCGGCCTTCTCGGCGGTGGCTGCTCCGGCTTCGGCGTTCTCGGCCGCTGCGCAGTCGGCGTCTGCGGTCCCGGCACCGGCCTTCTCGGCGGTGGCTGCTCCGGCTTCGGCGTTCTCGGCCGCTGCGCAGTCGGCGTCTGCGGTCCCGGCACCGGCCTTCTCGGCGGTGGCTGCTCCGGCTTCGGCGTTCTCGGCCGCTGCGCAGTCGGCGTCTGCGGTCCCGGCACCGGCCTTCTCGGCGGTGGCTGCCCCGGCTTCGGCGTTCTCGGCCGCTGCGCAGTCGGCGTCTGCGGTCCCGGCACCGGCCTTCTCCGCGGTCGCCGCACCGGCCTCGGCTCACTCGGCATCGGCGATGTCGGCTTCGGCAACGTCTGCGTCGGCCACCTCCGCTGCGGCGCAGTCTGCTTCGGCGACCTCCGCCGCTGCCACCCCGGGAGCGTCGGCTTCCGCATCGCAGGGTCCTGCGGCGGCGAGCGACGATCCGACGACCGAAGCTTGATCGGAGGACCGGAGCCGGCCTTTCCCTCGGGAGAGGCCGACTCCGGTCACCGACCTTCTTCCCGCACCTCGCAGGGCGGAGGCCCACATCCACCCGAACCGGCCGGAGCCGTAAGTCCTGACCCATCCCATGGCTGACAGCGCATCGCCCGATACCGTCTATCCGGAGTTTCCCGGCATTCGTCTGGGCGACACCGTCCACCGCGCCGCCAAGCGCTTCTTCATCGGCACCCACCGCACGGCGACGCCGGAAGAGACGTTGGCACGCATATCGCCCCATTTCGCCCGCTGCGGCATCACGCGGCTGGCCGATGTGACCGGGCTGGACCGGCTTGGCATCCACACGGTCATCGGTCACAGGCCCAACAGTCCGACCTTGTCGGGCAGCGCCGGCAAGGGGTTCAGCCTCGCCGCCGCCACCGTCTCCGCCGCGATGGAGGCGATCGAATTCCACCATGCCGAGCATCTGCGGCTACCCCATGTCGAAGCGGCCTGGAACGAGCTTCCGGCCGACGGGCGCATTCCGCTGGACCGGCTGCCGGGCACAAAGCATGGTTCCTTCCGTCCGGACCGGCCGGAGATCTGGACCTGGGGCTGGGATCTGATCGGTGGCCGTCCGGTTGCGGCACCCTGGACCGCGGTCGGGCTCCACAGCATGCCGCCGGGCACCAAGCCGGGTGCCCGCAGCTTCTACGCCATGGGCACCAATGGGCTGGCCAGCGGCAACCACATCCTGGAGGCGGTCGCCGCCGGCCTGTATGAGGTGATCGAGCGCGATTCCGTCGCCTGCTGGCGCTATGTCGGCGAACGCTTCAGCTGGCCGACGCCACGGGTCGATCTGGACAGCATCGATGCGCCGACCGTGCGCGATCTGCTGCACCGCTTCGACCTCGCGGGCATCCGTCCGCTGCTGTTCGACGTCACCACGGACATGGGCGTGCCGAGCTACATGGCGATCGTCTATGACCGCGAGATACGCAAGACCGGGATGAACCGCGGCTATGGCAGCCATCTGGAGCCGGCGGTCGCCATGTGCCGTGCCCTGACCGAGGCGGTGCAATCCCGACTGGTCCTGATCGCCGGTTCGCGCGACGACTTCTTCCGCCGCGACATGGTGCGCAACCAGAATTCCGACGGCAGTGCCGAAATCGCGGCGCTGGAGGCCACACCGGTCACCACCGACGGCCGTCGCCACCTGAACCATGCCACGCCGACCTTCGAAGGCGACATCACCGTTCTGCTGACCGTGTTGCGTCGCGCCGGAATCGAGCAGGCGCTCGTTTTCGACCTGACATTGCCGGAAATCGGCATTCCGGTGGTGCGGGTGCTGGTGCCGGGGCTGGAAGGCTACCAGTTCGACTTCTACACTCCGGGAGCCCGGCCGCTGGCCTTCGCCGAAGCCTTGCAGACGCATGCGGCACAGGTCGGGGCGCAGGCAGGCCAGATGGGAACGGTCGCATGAAGATCTGTGTGTTCCTTGGACCCACCATGCCGGTGGAGGATGCCCGCAGAATCCTGCCCGGCGCGGTCTATCTGCCGCCGGCCGCGCAGGCCGACGTCATCAGCGCCATGACCATCCACCGGCCGGACGTCATCGCCCTCGTCGATGGGGTGTTCGGCCAGTCGCTGTCGGTCTGGCACAAGGAAATCCTCTATGCCCTGCACAAGGGCATCGCGGTCTATGGCGCGTCCAGCATGGGCGCCCTGCGGGCGGCCGAATGTCATCCCTTCGGCATGATCCCGGTCGGCGAGGTGGCGCGCGGCTATGTCGAGGGCCGGCTGACTGGCGACGACGAGGTGGCGCTGGCCCATGCCGGGCCGGAGGACGGCTGGTTTCCGCTGTCTGAGCCGCTGGTGAACCTGCGTGCCAGCATGGCTGCGGCGCTGGCCGCCGGCGCGGTCGATGTGGCGACGCACGACCGGGTGGTCGCCTCAGCCAAGGGCCTGTATTTCACCGAACGCACCCGCGACCGCATCTTCGCCGAATCCGGACTAAGCCGGGAGGAGACGGAGCGGTTGGAACGCTTCCTGGAGACCGGTGCCGTCGACCAGAAGCGCCGCGATGCCGAGGCGCTGCTGGTCCATCTCGCCAGCCTCATCATGCCACCGCGGCCGGCGCCGTTCGACTTCAACGCCTCCCACTATTTCGATGTCCTGTACGAGCGCGACCGCCGTGTCAGCCACGGCGGCAACAGCGTGCCGTTGTCGGAGATCGCGTCGCATGCCGCCCTGCACCGGCCGGACTTCGCCGAGATCAACAACGCCGCACTCGGCCGCCTGCTGATCCGCCAGTTTGCCGAAGTGATGGGCGTCACCGTGGACGAGGCCGCGGTACGCACGGAAACCCAGCGGTTCTGCGCGATGCGCGGCCTGAAAGGGCCGGAGGCGCTGGCCGACTGGTGCCGCCGCAATGATCTGACCGACCCCGAATTCTCGGAGTTGATGACCGAATTGGCCATCGAACGGGCGATGCGGCTTTGGCTGATCCCGCGCCGTTTCCTGGCGCGCACGACCAAGCCGGTGCTGAACGAACTGCGCCTGCGCGGACTCTATGAATTCACCGCCGAGGAGGCGGCGCTGATCGATCGGGTGATGGAGCTGCATTTCGGCGATCCCAGCCGGCAGCCGAAGGAGTCTGTCGAACAGCTGCTGGCCGAGCATGTCGCCCTCACCGACTGCCGGGTTGATGCGTCCGCCGACGTCTGGTCGTATGAATATGGCTTCAAGGACCTGCTGGACCTGCGAATCGACCTGATGCGGGCCAAGCAGGTGCGTGACCTGTTCCGCCAGCTCGCGGCGGAGGCGGAAGAGGCGCTGGCTCCCCTGTCGGTGTCGGAGCCGGCGGTGCAGGACGGCCCCGTGTCGGAAATGGAGATGCAGACGTGACCAACGCAGAGGTGACCATCCGCGTGCCGACCCCGCTGCGTGGCTTCGTCGGCGGGCGCGATCAGGTGACGGTGCCCGGCGCTACCGTGCGCGAGGCGCTGTCGGCGTTGACCGCCGGACAGGATGCCTTCCGCGACCGGCTGTTCACCGCGGAAGGCGACCTGCGCCGTTTCGTGAATGTCTATCTCGGCCGCGACGATGTGCGGCGGCTGGGCGGGCTGGAGGCGGCCTTGCCGGCCGGCGCCACCCTGACCCTGATGGTTGCCCTGGCGGGCGGTTGAGGAGCTTCGTGTCATGAGCCTGAAGGACCGGCGCCTTGCCGACCTGCGTGCCCGCATTCCGGAAGTCGCCGCCGCCGATGCGCTGGCCCTGCAACGGAACGGTGCCCTGCTGGTTGATGTCCGCGAGGACGAGGAGACGGCGACCGGAAGCCCGGCGGGGGCGCTGCGCCTGCCGCGCGGTTTTCTGGAATTGCGGATCGAGGAGAAGGCGCCTGACCCGGCGCGCCCCCTCCTGTTGATGTGCGCCGGCGGCACCCGCTCGCTGTTCGCGGCGGAGGATCTGCTGCGGCTGGGCTATGGCGACGTGCGGTCGGTCGCCGGCGGCTTTTCCGCCTGGAAGGCCGCCGGACTGCCGGTGGAGGTACCGCCGCAGCTCGATGCCGCCCAGCGCGAGCGCTACCGCCGCCATCTGACCATGCCGGAGGTGGGGGAGGCCGGCCAGCACAGGCTTCTGCGCAGCCGGGTCGCCCTGATCGGGGCCGGCGGGCTTGGTTCGCCGATCGCGCTCTATCTCGCGGCCGCCGGGGTGGGGCGCCTGACCCTGATCGACGATGACCGGGTGGAGCGCAGCAACCTTCAGCGCCAGATCCTGCATGCCGAAAGCCGGCTGGGCCAGCGCAAGGTGGAGAGCGGCCGGGCCGCCCTGCTCGACCTCAACCCGACCATCGAGGTGGTGTCGCACGATACGCGGCTGGAGGCCGCCAATGTGCTGGATTTGCTGGCCGGGCACGACGTCGTGGTCGACGGATCGGACAATCTGCCGACGCGCTATCTGGTCAATGATGCCTGTCTGCGGCTGGGCGTGCCGAACGTCTATGGCGCCATCTTCCGCTTTGAAGGGCAGGTGTCGGTGTTCGGCGGCGCTACGCCGGGGGTGCATCCCTGCTACCGCTGCCTGTTCCCGGAGCCGCCGCCGGCCGAATACGCCCCGTCCTGCGCCGAGGCCGGCGTGCTGGGGGTTTTGCCCGGGGTGATCGGCACCATCATGGCGGCGGAGACGATCAAACTGCTGCTCGGCCTCGGCGAACCGTTGGCCGGCCGGCTGCTGCTCTATGATGGCCTGCGTGGCGAGTTCAACGAGATCGCGGTTCCGGTCGATCCGGACTGCCCGTCCTGCTCCGCCGGTGCCCGTCCGGAGCTGACCGACATCGCGGCGGTCTGTGCGGGGTGACGGAGACGGCGGCGCGTCCCCTGTTCCGCCGTCGGGCCGACCGATGGTTGGCGAAAGGCGAGGGGGCGGGTTAAGCCGCCGTCTTCTGGAGGATGACGCTCTGAACCAGCTTCTTCAGGGCGACGAAATCGACCGGCTTGGTCACCAGCTCGGTCGCACCGATGTCCAGGGCGCGGCGGCGGTTCTCGGAGTCGCCGTAGGCGGTCACCATGATGACCGGCACATGCGGGGCTTCGGCGCGAAGGCGCCTCAGGAAGTCAAGGCCACTCATCCCAGGCATATTGATATCGCTCAGGACAAGAACAGCTTCCGGTTGCAGACCTGTGTTCAAGCTTTCGAGAGCTTCTTCACCAGAGGAAGCAAAGTGAAGCGCCAGTTCACCGCGGCGCAACTCTGCGCGAAAGCGCTGGCGGAACAGATCCTCGATATCCGGTTCGTCGTCGACAACGAGGATTCCCAGGGTCATGTCTTTCGGCGCTCCCCTAGCGACATGGCCGTCACGGTCCGTGGCAGCGTGATGGTAAACTCGGCATGGTCGTTTTCGATGCTGGATACGTCGAAACGACCTCTGTGTTGATGTACCACGATGTCGTAGCTGAGTGAAAGGCCTAACCCGGTTCCTTCCCCGGTGGGCTTTGTGGTGAAAAAGGGCGTGAAAAGCTTCTCGATCACTGCGGGTGACATGCCGACACCATTGTCGCGTATTCTTATGGAGACGTCCGGGCCTCTCGCCTCGGTTGCAATTTCCAGCGTCGGACCATAGGTGGAGTTACCGCAGGTCAATTGGCGCTTGCGGATGGCGTAGAAGCTGTTGGTGAACAGATTGACCAGCACGCGCGAGATGTCCTGTGGCACCAGCTTCACCTCGCCCACCGCCGGGTCGAGTCGGCGCTCCAGCGTCGCGTTGAAGCTGCGGTCCTGGGCACGCACAGCGTGGTAGGAGAGGGCCAGCGCCTCTTCCACCAGCGCGTTCAGGTCGGTCATCTGCCATTCACCGCCGCCGCCGCGAGAATGGGCCAGCATGCTCTTGACGATGTTGTCGGCGCGGCGGCCATGATCGGCGATCTTGCGCAGGTTGCTTTGCAGGCTGTCGACCAGTTCGTCCACGTCGGCGCGGGTCGCATCGTCCAGGTGGCCGCTTAGCGGACCCAGCAGTTCCAGCAGCTCGTCCAGCAGCTCCCCGGACAATTCGGCGAAGTTGTTGACGAAATTCAGCGGGTTCTTCAGCTCGTGGGCGATGCCGGCGGTGAGCTGGCCCAGCGACGCCATCTTTTCCTGCACGATCAGCTGTTGCTGGGTCTCGCGCAGCTCCTTCAGGATCGCTTCGGCCCGCTCCTTGGCCTTCCGAAGCTCGTCCTCGATGCGCTTGCGGTCGGTGATGTCGTGCTGGGTGATGACGTAACCGCCGTCGGCGCGCGGTGCGGTGCGGATGTCCAGGATGCGGCCGTTCGACGGCACCTGGCGTTCGGAATTGATGACGCCCTTGACCAGGAAACGGGTGCACAGCTCCGCCACGGTCTCCTCGCAGGGGACGTCGCCGTAATCTCCGCGCCGATGATTGTAAATGAGGGTTTCGGCCACCGGCGTGCCGGGCGGGAACATGCCGGGGGGATAGTCCCACAGACGGAAATATTCGCTGTTGGCGCCCTCCAGCCGCAGGTCGCGGTCCAGCATCAGCACGCCGTTGGGCATGGCGTCGATGGCCGCTTGCAGCAATTGTCCCTGATGCGGGATCTCGGCATTGGCGGCTTCGGGGCGCATCTGTGTCAACATCTCCATCACCGCGGGCGCGCCGCCCCAGTCCACCGGTTCAAGCAGCTGGTCGAACCATTGGATGCTGGTATCGGCCCGGTGGCGCTTGATCCGCCGGGCCAGCGCCCGGGTCGGACCTTCCAGGCAACGGGTATAGGCGGTGCGCTCGGCCAGCCGGGCATCTTCCGGGATAAGCGCCATGATGTCGGGCAGGCCCATCACCTGTGACGCCGATTCATAGCCCAGCAGGCGGGCGAGCGTGCCGCTGCAATGGAGGATAGCGCCGCCGCGATGGACGATCAGTCCCGGCATCGCCGCGACCAGCTGGTCATGGTAGAGCTGCGCCCGCTCCACCGAGGCCGCTACCGATTCCTCCGGGGAATGGGGCGACAGCGGAGGCAGCGCGCGCAGCAGGTCGGCTTTGTCGTCCATGACAGGATCCCGAAGATGTCGTCGGTAGAAATCTGCCGCCGGGCTCTCCCACCGATCCGGAAGGGTCAGGGGGCGTCCAGCGGCAGCCGCAGGATCACGCAGGTGCCGCGGCCGGGTTCGCTGTCGATGTCGATCTCGCCGCCCAGCTTGCCGGTGACCAGATTGAACACGGCATAAAGCCCCAGCCCCATGCTGCCGGCACCGCGGCGGGTGGTGGTGAAGGGTTGGAAAAGACGCGGCTGGATGTCGGCGGGAATGCCGCGGCCGTCATCCGAAACGCGCAGCTCCACCCGGGTCTCGCCCAGCATCCGCACCGAAACCGTGACTCTGCCCGGACGGCGGATGGTGTCCTCCAGCGGATCGCCGGCACCTGCGGTGGCGGGCTCGGCCTCGAAAGCGTGGGCGAAGGCGTTGGTCAGCAGGGCCAGCAGCACCTCGGTCAAGGCGCCGGGATAGGTGTCGAGCGCCAGCCCGTCCGGGCATTCCAGCATGAGCTCATGCCCGGCGGCGGCCGGCTGGACCTGCACCGCCAGCACGATGTCCGACAGGTAGTCGCGCAGGCCGACGCGGCTGCGTGGCGAACTGGCCTTGCCCTCGGTCACCAGCTTGAGGCTCTGGATCAGGGCGGCGGCGCGCTCGATGTTGGCGACCAGCAGGGTGGACACCTCGCTGGCGGTGCCGACATAGTCCTGGAAGTCGCTCTTGCGCAGCTGGCCGCCATTGAAGGTCATGATGATGGCCTCAGACGCCGTCTGCAAATGAGTGGCGGCGGTCAGCGCGATGCCGACGGGTGTGTTGATCTCGTGCGCGACCGCGGCGATCAACTGGGCGATCACCGCCATCTTCTCCGCCCGGATCAGGTCGGCCTGCATGCGCTCCAGATCGGCCAGCGCCTCCTCGGCCGAATCCTTGGCGCGGCGCAACGCCTCCGCCTGCTCCTTGCGCTCGGTGATGTCATAGAGCCAGACGATGAAGACCGGCTGGTTCTCGTAGCTGGTGCGGTCGACGGACATCGCCATCCAGACCGTCCGCCCATCATCGCGCAGATAGTGGATCTCGTCGGTGACCGACAGGGCGTCGGGGCCGGAGGCCCGCTCCGGAAGCCGTTCCTGCACATGGCGGAACAGAGCGGGGGCGCAACGTTGCTGGAGCGTGTCGGCGGAGGCGCCGAACAGGTCGGTGCAGCGCTGGTTGCAGTAAACCAGTTCGCCGGCTTCGGTGATGATGGTGACACCGATCGGACTGCCGTCCAGCACCCGGCGCATGCGGGCGGCCTGGGCACGCGACGCCGCCTCCGCCGTGCGGGTTTCCTGGAGCGCGTCGCGCAGGCGGCGCACGGCGCGGCAGGCTTCCAGCGTCTTGTGGATGGTCGCTTCCAGATCGGCGAAGTCGATCGGCTTGATGATGAAGTCGAAGGCCCCGCGGTTCATCGCCGCGCGCACGTTGCCGAGGTCGCCATAGGCCGAGACCATGACCGCGCGGATATCGGAATTCACCTGCGGCAGATGATCCAGCAGGGTCAGCCCATCCATGCCGGGCATGTTGATGTCGCTCAGGACCATGTCGATGTCGGGCCGGGCGCGCAGGGTGTCCAGCGCCTCCTGCCCGTCATGGGCGAACAGGAATTCCAGTTCGCCGGTCCGGACGGCGCGGCGGAAGCGCTGCATGATCAGTGTTTGGACGTCCCGCTCGTCGTCGACAACCAGTATCTTGCCCATCCCGCCTTCCTACCGCCAACCCGCAAGACAAGCGGGCCGTTCCGCCGGAACCGCGTCACACGCCGATCCGCGCACCCCACCATAAGCGCGCATCGTCCGAACGGGAAGGGCTGTGGCGTATGGCACCCCATCGGTTGTATGCCGCCATCGGCGTAAGCCTGGGCCGGAACGCAAGCGTCAATCCCCTGTTCCCTGTGGAGTGTGGGTGCCGCGAAAGATAACACGGGATTGTGGGGCTGCCAGACGATTGTAATGGCCGGTGTCCGGTCACATGTCCGATCACTCTGCCCGACCGGAAGCCGGCGGCGTTCCGATCCCACGATCAGCGAGAGGCAGCGTGAACCAGAAGGCCGCGCCCCGGCCCGACTCGGGTGGCGGTCCATCCGGTGCATCCTCCACCCCGATCCGGCCGCCGAGATGCTCGACGATTCGCTTGGCGATGGCCAGTCCGAGTCCGGTGCCGGCCGGCTTGCCGGTCAGCGTATCGCCCGATTGGCGGAAGCGGTCGAACACGAGGTCGCGGTCCTTGGCCGCAACGCCGGGGCCGCTGTCCGCCACCGTCACCCGCAGGACGTCGCGGTCCTGCCGGGCTTCCAGCCGGGTCCGGCCGCCGGACGGGGTGAATTTGGCGGCGTTTGACAACAGATTGACGACGACCTGAATCACCCGGTCGACGTCGCCACGCACCGGCGGCAGACCGTCCGGAATTTCGACCGACAGGGCGATGCCGCGCTCGCGGAACAGGGCCTCGGTTGCGGCGACCGCCTCGGCCAGCGCCGGCCCGGCGTCGATGGTTCCGATGCGCCAGTCAAGCGCGCCGGCTTCGATCTTCGCCATGTCCAGCACCTGATTGATCAGGCGGGTCAGCCGCTCGCTTTCCTTGATGATGACGGCCAGGAACTCCCGGCGCTGTTCGGCGTCCAGTTCGGGATCGTCGTGCAGGATCTCGCTCAGCGCCCGGATCGAGGTCAGCGGCGTGCGCAGTTCATGGGTGACGGTGGACAGGAAATCGTCCTTCAGCCGGTCCAGTTCGGTCAGCCGTTCATTGGCGGCGCGCAGGGCGTCGGTGGCGCGCTCCAGCTCCGCCGTTTTGCGCTCCAGCTCGCGGCTGTGGGCGATGACGTCACTGGTCTCATCCAGCATGCGCAGAAGCTCCGCCGCCTCAACCGCACCTGCCGAAACGGAGGAGGCGAGGGCGACGCGGGCGGACGCTCCGCCGATCGCGCCGGCCAGCAGCCGTTCGGCCAGCCGCAGCCGCTCCGGACCGGCCGGCTCGTCCGGATCGGCGCCGACGAAGGCCCGCTCGGCCCGCAGGGGACCGAGGAAGCGGGCGACCACGCGGGTGAGGTCGCCGACGCTGGCGGCGCTGCGCCAGTCTGGCAGCGCGTCTCCCTGCCGGGCGGCGGCGTCCGGTGCCGAGTGGAAGACGTCGACGAAGGCGGCGGCCTGCGCCCGCTCCGTGGCGCCTGGCTGGTCGAACAACGACAGGCCGACATAGGCGCCGATGTTCGCGAGTGCGGTCCAGAACAGCGCATGCGCCAGCGAATCCCAGCCCTCCAGCCCGAACAGCGCATAGGGCCGCAAGGCCGCGATCCCCCAGGGCCCGTCGGTGATGAAGCTGGCCGGCAGCCAGCCCGACCGCGCGAAGCTGGGCAGCAGCAGGGTGTAGGCCCAGACCAGCGTTCCCGCTGCGACGCCGCCGATGGCGCCGCGCCGGGTGCCACCGTGCCAGTAAAGGCCGCCGATCAGCGCCGGGGCGAACTGCGCCACCGCGGCGAAGGAGATCAGGCCGATCGACACCAGGGCATAGGCCGACCCCGCCAGCCGGAAATAGCCGTAGCCGAACAGCAGGATCGCCAGTATGGCGACGCGGCGCACCGCCAGCAGCAGCGGTGCCAGATCGGCCGAGCGGGCCAGCGCCTGCGGCCGGGTGCGCAACAGGATCGGCATCACCAGATCGTTGCAGAGCATGGTGGACAGCGCCACCGACTCGACGACGATCATCCCGGCTGCCGCCGACAGCCCGCCCAGGAAGGCCAGCAGGGCCAGCCATCCCGCCCCGCCGGTCAGGGGCAGCCCGACCATGAACAGGTCCGGGTCCAGCGCGCCGCCGAAGATCAGCAGCCCCGACAGCGCCACAGGCAGGACGAACAGGTTGATGAGCAGCAGGTAGAGAGGGAACAGCCAGACCGCGCGGTCGAGATGGCGTTCGTCCGTCGATTCGATCACCATCACCTGGAACTGGCGTGGCAGGCACAGCATCGCCGCCGCCGAGAGGATGGTGGTGGCGACCCAGGCACCCCACGGCCCACCGCCCGATGCGGCGTTGCCCAATGCAGCCGCGCTGCCCATCAGCCGGGCGAGATCCGATTTGGCGGACGCGGCGGCGAACAGGCTCTCCAACCCGCCATGCAGGCCCCAGACCACGAAGATGCCGACCGCCAGGAAAGCGACCAGCTTCACGAGCGACTCCAACGCGATGGCGGCGACCATGCCGGGATGGTGCTCCGCCGCGTCGATCTGGCGGGCGCCGAAGACGATGGCGAACAGCGCCATCACCGCGGCGATCAGGAGACCCTGGTCAAGGAAGGGGACGGTGGTCGTGCCGAATCCGGTGCCGCCGGTCAGCGCGTCGAAGCTGACGGCGACCGCCTTGAGCTGGAGTGCGATGTAGGGCGTCACCCCCACCGTGGCGGTCAGCGCCACCAGCCCGCCCAACAGGGGGCTGTGGCCGTAGCGGCTGGCGAGGAAATCGGCGATCGAGGTGATGCGCTGCGCCTTGGCGATGCGCAGGATCTTGCGCAGCACCAGCGGCGCCAGCAGCATCAGCAGGGTGGGGCCGAGATAGACCGGCAGGAAACCGATGCCCAAAGTCGCCGCCCGCCCAACCGATCCATAGAAGGTCCAGGTGGTGCAATAGACCCCCAGCGACAGTGCGAAGATGGTGGGGGAGGCGATCACGCTCCGCCCCGCCGCTTCCCGCCGATCTGCCCAATGGGCGATGGCGAACAGGGCGGAGAGATAGAGAAGGGCGGCGATCAGGACGGCGGCCCAATCCAGCTTGACCTCCAGGCCGGCCTCCATGCCGCCCCCCTACCGCGCGCGGCCGGCGAGCGCCGCCAGCAGGATTACCGCCGCCCAGAGCCCGAACACCCAGACATAGAGCGCCGGGACGCCCAGGATATTGCCCTCTATCCCGAACAGGCCGAGCAGCGGCGGGTTGAACAGGGCGGCGGCCAGCAGGAACAGGCCGATCATCCGGTCACGGTACCGGCGGGGCCCCGTGATGCGGTCGGGCGCGTTCAAAAGGCGCGTTCCCGGGCTGCCAGTTCGACCAGGATGTTGGCGCCGCGGATGGCGTCGTCCAGCGTCCGCACGTCGCGCTCGCGCAGCATCTCGATCATCCGCAGGAACACCGCGGCGGTCACAAGGCTGTCGCCCAGCGCCGTGTGCCGATCGACCACCTCGATGCCCAGCCGCTCGGCGATGCCGTCCAGCGTGTGGTCGCCGTCATTGCCCAGCAGCATGCGCGACAGCAGCATGGTGTCGAGCACCGGACAGTCGAACGCCACCCCCGCCGTCCGTTCCTTCATCTTCAGGAATTTCAGATCGAAGGCGGCGTTGTGCGCCACCAGCACCGCGCCGGAGACGAAGCTGCGGAATTGCGGCAGCACGGCGTCGATGGTCGGCTTGCCCGTCACCATGCCATCGGTGATGCCGTGGAAGGGGACCGACTCCGCCGGGATCGGCCTGCGGGGGTCGACCAGCGTGTTGAAGGTCTCGCCCGTGAGGATGCGCCCACCCACCACACGGACCGCGGCGATCTGGATGATCTCGTCGCCGGTGCTGGGCGACAGGCCGGTGGTCTCGGTGTCGAACACCACGTAATGCAGCCGGTCCAGCGGCGTGCGGCCAAGCTCGCTGGTCGCCAGTGGCTGGTGCAGCAGCCCGAAATCGAAGAATTCCGGCCGGGCGCCGGCCTTCGGTCGCGGCTGGGCGGTGCGCGACGATTGCGCCGGCGGCAACGGCACGCGCAGCCGGGCGCGTCCGGCGCCGTCGTCCGTGGGCAGCGGTTCGCTCCAGGCGGTGCTGCGATGGTGCTGGAGCACGTCGCTGGCGCTGAGCCCGCCCAGTCCGTCGGGCAGGGTCCGGTCCAGCCAGCTGTCCACCGTGGCGCTGGGCACTGCGGGCCCCTGCCAGACGAGGTCGAGATAGACCCAGCGATCACCATCCTGCGGCCCGGCCGCCTCCAGATCGAAGGCGGTGGCGCCGGTCAGCGCCTGAACCCGCCCGATCAGGTAAGCGAACAGCAGGACAAGACTGTGGCTGTCACCATGCACCCATTGCGGCAGGCCGGTCAGCGTCACCGTTGCCGCGGACTCGGCTCCCACCCGGTGGGCGACGAGAGTGATCAGGTTGTTGGAGTGGATGTCGCTCATCGGCCAGCTGCCGGTGACGACGTTGCGGTAGGCGGTTGTGACCTGTTCCAGCCTTTGCGACAGGCTTGAGCAGGAGTCCAGCATCGCGCTCTCAAAAGCGGCTCGGTCGCCGGGGCCCAGGTCGGGCGCGTCGTACAGCGTCTCCACCGCCGCGCGCAGGTTGGCGATCGGAGCGCGGAAGCCCTCCGTCGCCTCGCGCAACAGGGCGTCGCGCTGCCCCAATGCCGCCAACTCGCTGGTGGCGTCGGACAGGGTCAGCACATATCCGGTGATGGTGGGCGGCTCGTCCGACGCGGGGTCGGGATCTTGCAGGATGGCGCTCATCCGGCCTTCCAGCAGGATGCGGCCGTCGGTGGTGGCGCCGACGAACTGGGCGGTGGTGCCGTGTTCGTGGGTGAGGTGGCGGCCTTCGCGCACCCGCAGGGTCAGCCGTTCCAGCGTGTGGGTCACCGGCTCCGCCACCACGAAATGCAGCAGCGAGCGGCCCAGCCCAAGCTCTCCGGTCAGGTGGAGGATGTCGAGGGCGGTCTGGTTGTAGAGCAGGATCTGGTGCCTGGTATTGCAGACCAGGACGCCTTCATGCAGGTCGCGCAGCACGGCGGCGAGCCGCGTCTTCTGCTCTTCCGCCTTGGCGGTGGACTCGGCAACGGTGCGGGCGATGTCGCGGCGAACCTGGGCAAGCTTGTCAGACAGCTCGTTCACTGCGCGGGCGATCGGCAGCAGGTCGCCATAGCGGGCCAGCGGCACCCGGCCGCCGACCGCACCTTCCGCATTGCCGTGGGCGATCAGACCGGCTTCGCGGCTCAGCGTCTCGGCGGCGCGCAGCAGATAGCGGTCGACCGCCAGCCATAGCCCCCATACCGCCGCGGCGCAGGCGGCCGTCATCACCACGGCGTAGGTCAGCAGCGGGTCCGACGCATCGGACCCGCGCACCGCCACCGCCAGTCCGATCGCCAGCGCAACCAGACCGAGACCGGCGGCACGGAAGGCCAGCGGGATCATGCGGCGGGGCAAGGATCGGGGAAGGGGGGCGGACGACGGCGCTCCGCCGCTCTTGCGGTCCGGTCGTGACCCGTCGAGCGCCGGGGCGGTCATGGCGCCGGCTCCATCCCGCCGGTGGCGGGCAGGCCCAGATGACGGCGGACGGTGGTCAGCAGGTCGCGGGTGGAGAAGGGCTTGGTGATGTAGTCGGTGGCGCCCAGCGCCAGGCCCTTCTGCCGTTCGACGTCGCGGCTGCGCGCCGTCAGCATGATGATCGGCAGCGATTTCCAGGCCGGGTTGGTCCGCAGCGTCTGGCAGACGTCGAAGCCGTCGCGCTTCGGCATCATGGCGTCGAGCAGGATCAGGTCGGGCGTGAAGTTCTCCACCGAGCGCAGCGCCTCGTCCCCATCGCGGGCGATGCGCACGTCGAACCCGGCGCGCTGCATGAGAACCTGGAGCGACAGGACGATGCTGGGCTCGTCGTCGACAACCAGGATGGTCGGCTTCATGGCGGGCGTCCTCCGGTGCGCCGGTCTTGTGCCGGCTTCCCAATTTGCGGCCGGGGCAATGCGTTCGTCCCCTGGAATGTCCATGTTACGAGCAAAGAGAAGTGGGGATCAAGCGGCACTCCCGGCTCCCCCGACCAAAGAACGGGGGTAAAGGCCGAAAGAAAAAGCCCGGCCGCGACCAAATGTCGCCGCCGGGCTTTCGCTTGTATGACACGGTGTCGCAGGGGAAAGGACCATGCAGCTGGCCCTGCCGGTCCGGCCTGGGGTCAGCGGGTGGTGACGACGACCGGATTTAGTCCCATCTTCGATTTCAATTGCTCCGCTTCGCGCTTGGCGGCGGCCGGATCGGGGTAACCGCCGACGCGGACTGCACGCCAGGAGCGGTTGGAACTGTCCGTCCAGTCCACCGTATAGGCCTGGAACCCGTTGCCTTGCAGCCGTTGCAGCAGGGAATCGGCGTTCGCCGTCACCGAGAAGCTGCCGACCTGCACCGTATAGCGCCCGGCCGGCGGCGGAGCGGATGGTACGGACGGGGCGGCGGCCTTGGCGGTGGGCTTCGCCTCGCCGGCGCCGGAGGAGGCAGCGGGAGGAGGAGTTGCGGGGGTTGCCGGTGTCGCGGGCGGACGCTTTGCCGCCTCCTTGGGCGGCGCCAGCATTGCCTGTAGCGACCCGGTATCCGCCGACGCTTCCGGCTTTGTCGTTTCGGTCTTCGGAGGCTCCGGCTTTTGGACCGCAGGGGCGCTGGGCGCGCTTTCGGCCGTGACGCGCGGCTTTGGCGCGGCAGCAGGGGCGGTGGCCGGGACGGCCGGGGGTTCCGGCACCTTTAGAACCGGCGGTGGGCTGGCGGGCAATGCCGCGACCGGCGGAGGCGGTGCGGCGGAGGGGGCCGTCTGGGGGGAAGGCGTCTGGGCGGGTGCAGCCTGGACCGGTGGCGCCTGCGTCGCAGCGGCAGGCGGCGTGGTGGCCGGGGTCGGCAGGCTTCCGGTCGAGGGCGCCGGGGCGGCGGGCGTCGGGGTGGCGGCTGTCTGGTTGGACGGGGCGCGGGTGATCGCCGGGGCCGGCACCATCGGCGCCGAGTTGCTGGCCGCCGTCGTCACCGGCGCCGTATCACCCGACCCGAGATACACCACGCCGACGGCGATGCCGCCCGCCGCCACCAGGGCCAGCGCGATCTTGCCCAGCGGCAGGCGGCTGCGGCCTTCCGGCTCCTCCTCCTCATAGTCCAGATCGTCGTCCTGCGGATCGGCCCGCAGATCTTCGTTCAAGGCGCGAAGCAGCTTGGCGATGTCCTCGTTCTCCGGCGGCGGAGTCTCGGAAGATTTGCCGTTGGCCGTCATCTCGTCCTTGAAAGTCGGTGTGGTCAGGGTGGGAGCCTGCCGGTACGGTGGCTTGAGCGTCACGGTCGACCTGCGCTTGCCCGTCATGGCGGGCCGGCTGAATGCAGAAAAAGGGGCCTTCCAGTGGCCCGGGCCGCGGAACACGGACCGGCTTCGGAAAGCCCCTTCTCTTTATCGTATTTTGCCGCCCCTTCAAACCGCCATGCGGTCGCGCCCGGCAGTCGGGGGGCACGAAAGAAGGAGCGTCAGCCCTGATGCGGCCGGGTCGGGTCGACCGGCTGGGCGGGCGTGGCTGTCGCTGTGGGTTGGGAGGGCGCCGGCTGGGCCGGTGCCGGGTTGATCGCGGCAGGAGGGGCCTGGGTCGTCGTCGCCTGGGCGGTCGTGGTGGGCTGCTGCGCCTCGTCCTCGTCCTTCAGTCCGGCCTTGAAGGCTTTGACGCCCTTGGCGATGTCGCCCATCACGCTGGGCAGTTTGCCGGCGCCGAACAGGAGAAGCACGATGACCAGAACGATCAACCAGTGCCAGATGCTGAAACTGCCCATCGATCAATACCTCTGAAAAACGGTCGGAGCGGACGTCGTCGCGGTCGCCACCAATGTGAGTGCCCCTTCCGCGCCGCACAAGAGGGAGCCGTGGGGAACGCCGTGATAAAGGCGCTCCCCGTCAGGCCGTCGGGCCGCTCTCCGCCGGCTCTTCCGGCAACTGGTGGCGCATGATCAGCGGCGCCTGGAAGGCGCTGAACAGAAGGGTCAGCGGCATGATGCCGAACACCTTGAAGTTGACCCACATGTCGGTGGCGAAGTTCCGCCATACCACTTCGTTCAGAACCGCCAGCAGCAGGAAGAACCATGCCCAGCGGATGCCAAGCGTGCGCCAGCCGTCCTCCGACAGGTTCAGCACGGTGCCCAGCAGGCGCTTCATCACGTTGCGCCGTGTCGCATGGGCGACGAACAGGACGATGGCGAACAGCAGGTTGACCAGGGTCGGCTTGATCTTGATGAACAGATCATCCTGAAGCCACAGGGTCAGTCCGCCGAACAGCAGCACGAAGCCGGCGCCGACCACCGGCATGATCGGGATGCGCCGTTCCAGCCGCCAGGACACCGCCAGCGCGATGGTGATGGCGACCATGAAGACCGCGGTGCCGGTCATGATGCCGGCCTGGGAATTGGCAACGAAGAAGGCGGCGAGCGGGCCGGCCTCGATCGCCAAGCGTGCGAACTGGTTCATGGTCCCTGACATAGCCCGAACCGGCCGCCCATGAAAGGGGCGAATGTTGACGCTAGAGACATTCGGGAGCGCTACTCCTCCCATGGGCCGGGGTGGGGCAGGGTACAAGCGGCGGTGACAACGCACAGGATCCGGCATCAGGGCAAGACCGGGGCTTTTCTCGCCTCGCGTGTTTCGCTAACTCTTTCGTCATCCGCCGAACGGCGGGGCACTGGACGAAGGGCAGGGAACCATGGAAGCCGCCGAGGTGAAGGACCTGATCGACGAAGCCCACGAGCGGGAACAGGCCAAGCGCCGCCCGGGCGGGCATCATCATTCCGAGGAGACGGACGAGGGCGGGCATGGGGTGAAGATGTCCACCGCCATCTACATCTCCGTCCTGGCGGCGGTGCTGGCCATCGTCAGCGTCGCCGGCTCCAATGCCGGCAAGGAACTGATGGCCAGCGCTATCGAGGCGTCGGACAGCTTCGCCTATTACCAGTCCAAGACCCAGCGCCAGATCAGCCTGCGGCTTGCCGCCGATGAACTGGAACTGCTGTCCGCCGGCATGCCGGCGGACGCCCAGGCCAAGGCCTTGCAGCGTTCCGCCGAATACCGCCAGTCGGCTGACCGGATGGAGGCCGACGAGGGCAAGAACAGCCGCAAGGATCTGCTGGCCAAGGCCAAGGCGGCGGAGGTGCGGCGTGACCATGCCGCGGCCCAGGATCCTTATTTCGACTTCGCCGAAGGGATGCTGCAACTGGCCATCGTTCTGGCGTCGGTCTTCGCCATCACCAACCGCGGCTTCATCCTGTGGGCGAGCCGCGCGCTGGCCGTGGCCGGGGTGCTGATGGCGGTGGACGGTTTCACCCTGATCCTGCCGCTGCCTTTCCTCTAACCGGTCAGAACTGGACCGACAGGCGCAGAGACCCATAGTTGGTCAGGGATTTCTGGCCCTGGAATTCCGGCGTCTGCAAGGTCTGGGCATAGGTCAGGCCGTAGCGGCCGTAGCGCAGCGTCAGGCCAGCCTGCATGCTGCCGACCAGCGGATGCTTGGCGACCGACCTGCTTTCGCGGAAGCTGTTGCCGTCCAGGAAGATGTTCCGCGCCACCGCCCGCCCCTCGGCGCTGGCATAGACATACCAGGAGAAGCGCCCCGGCCGCTCCGAATAGGGGGTGTCCTGATAGGGAATGCTGGCGGTCGGGCGCGTCACCAGCGCGCCCACCGGCGGCGGCATGTTGCCGCCCAGCCGGACGGTGGTTCCGACTGCGGCGAAGGTCAGCACATTGCCGACGCTGCCAGCGACATGGGGGCTGAAATCCCATTCCAGCGGGCCGAGGCTGTTGGGCTTCTCGTCGCGCCAGACATGCTCGTAGCTCAGCACCACGCCGGGCTCATCGTGCAGCTGATAATTCCAGCCTTCCGGATAAGTGGCGCCGTCGACGATCTTGTGCACCGTCTTCTGCGTCTGCTCCGCCAGCGAAGCCGGGCCGACCATGCCGAGGTCGAGGTCGATGCGGTCCACCGCCCGCGGTGCCTCGTTCAGCACCGACACCCGGCCATAGAGCCAGCCGGCATAGGGCCGGTCCTTCGGGTTCGGGTTGCGAGCGGTCAGGTCGCTCGGCGTGTAGATGTTCTGGCCGAAGGCGAAGCCGTAACGCCTCACCCCGCCCGGCTCGACCCAGGGCACAAGATTGGCCAGCCAGTCGATGTTGCCGTAGGTCGGCCGCGCACCGGAGAAGTAATAGAACTGGAAGCCGTTGGTATAATAGCGGTCGGTCCCGCCGCCAAACAGGTCGTTGTCGATCCAGAACCCGATGGCCGGACCGGAGGTTGCAGGCTCGTCGCCAGGGGGAGGGGTGGTTTCCTGTGCAGTGGCAGCCGACGCGGTCAGCAGCAGGGTCGCAAATGCTGCGGCCAAACTGGGGCCGCTGTTCATTACCATTCCGGCACGCTCCATCCGTTTCGCACGATAACGGATGGAGGGAGAGTGTGTTGCGCTGCGGTGCGGCTTCTTTGGAGGTAGGGGGTGCTGGCTTCGGATGCCTTGCCCCCGCTCTTCTCAAACCTCGGCCCGCAACCTCTCCACCGCCTCTTCCAGCGTCATGTCGATGCGCTTGATTCCATGCAACGACAGGAAGCGCGCCTCGTTCTTCGACAGCTCGCCGGGGATCACCGCCCAGTGGCTGTCGGCGGAGCGCTTGGCGATCTGGCGGGCGAAGGTACGCTGGATCTCATGGTCGAAGCGGCAACCCAGGAACAGGAAGTGCCGGCCGGCGCGGCGGTCCTTCACGATGGCGGGGATCGGGGTCTGGATGTCGATCTCCGTCAGGATCTCGACATAGTCGCTGTCGGAGATCAGGTAATTGCCGGCCGGCGTCACCGCGCCCGACGGCTTGTAGAGCACGGTGTCCCAGCCGGCCGCCGCGTCGGCGGTCGTCTCGGCGCCGTCGGGAGCATAGTAGCGCACCCATTCGCCGGTCGATTGCGGATGCGACACCCCCTGGATCTGGCCCCATGTCCGGTCGGCCGCCGCACTCAGCAAACTGTCCAACACGTTGTCGTACCAGACGTCGACCAGCAGCGGCGGGGCCGGGATCGCCGCCAGCAGGGCATGCACCGGGGTGGCCGGCACCGTCTGGCGGAAAATCTCGTTGAGGATGGCTTCCAGCGTCTTGCGGTGCTTGCGCGTCTCGATGAACTGGGCGACCGCAGTCAGGTTGGCGCGGATGCGGCCAGGGGCGGCGACTTTGGCATTCAGGCGCTGCACCAGCTCCGCCGAGTTGCGCGGGATCGGGCATTGGTCGGGCGGCAGCAGGGCGAAGGCGCCGGGGCCGAGATAGGGCACCACCTGCCGGGCCGCCAGCGCCGCGGCGATGTCGGCCAGCGCCGCGGCGGCGTCCGGAACCGTGACGGAGTCGGAATCGGGTGCAAGCGTGGTGACGGTCATGGGTGCCTCTTCCCTTTGGGTCTTCACAGATAGATTGCAGCGCCGGCGCCGGTGTTGACGCTCGCGTCCTTCAGCGTTTCCACGATGAAGGCAACCTGATCCCTGGTGATCTTGCGGTGCAGCGGCAGGGCCAGCACGCGGTCGGCGGTCTTGGTGCAGACCGGGCAGGCACCGCGGCCGGCACCCTGCTCACCCAGTGCTTCGATGTAATATTGCTGGGTGTGCAGCGGCTGTCCGTAGTCGCTGGCGTCGATGTCGTGGGTGTCCAGATCCTCGATGATCGACCGGCGGCCCGACGCGCTGAAACGGGTGCCGAGATGGACGCAATAGACCAGCGGGTTGACCACCTCCGCCCCCGGCCCGCGATAGGGCGGCTTGATCCCCTCGAAGCTCGCCATCGCCGCGTCGTAATAGGCGATGACCAGATTGCGGCGGGTCAGGATTTCCGGCAGGCGCTTCAGCTGCACCAATGCCAGCGCGGCGTTCAGGTCACTCATCCCCGCCTGCCAGGGCAGGGTGCGGGTGATGACCACGGTGTTGCGGTGCTCGGTCTCGCGCCGGCGCATGTAGCGCAGACGGTGGGCGAGGTCGCGGTCGTCGGTGACGATCATGCCGCCCTCGCCGGCCAGCAGGATGCCGGGTTCGGAAAAATCGAAGACCGCGGCGTCACCGAAGGTGCCGACCATCTGCCCCTTATAGGTCGAGCCGATGGCCTCGGTCGAATCCTCCAGCAGGATCAGGCCCTTGGCGTCGGCCAGCGCGCGCAGCTCGTCCCAATGGGCGGGGTGGCCGTTGACGTTGGCGGCCAGGATCGCTTTCGTTTTCGGCGTGACCAGCGCCGCCGCCTTTTCCGGGTTGATGGTGTGCTGCCAGTAATCGATGTCGACCAGCACCGGTGTGGCGCCGGACAGCGCCACCGCATGCTGGACCTGATGCCAGCCGAAGGGGCTGCACAGCACCTCGTCGCCTTCGCCGATGCCAATGCCCTTCAACATCAGCAGCGTCGCCATGGTGCCGCTGGACACCGCCACCGCATGGTCGCGGCCGATATAGGCGGCGAAGGCATCCTCGAACGCCCGCACCATCCGCCCGTCGCTCAAGGCCCCGGATGACAGCAGGCGGCCGAGCATCTCGACCTCGGCACCGGAGATGTCCGGGTCGGTCAGCGGGATATAGTCATCCACATCGTCGTCATCGGCGGCGGACGGGCCAGGGGAGGGCTGGTGCAGAACCGCGGCGGCATCGCTCATTCACTCGTCCTCGTCCCGTTGGGCGATCACGACGCCGGTGGCAAGCTCCGGCTTGTCGGTGATAAGCCAGCAGTGGTTGTTGCCGTCCACCAGATGCAGGTCGAAGCCCGCCTCTTCCCGGAACGGATCCTCGGCCATCACCGCGGCCATGGCGCCGGTGACGGTCTTCAGGTCCGGGTTGGCCTCGCGCACGCCGCGGACCACGGCGTCGAGATTGCCGCCTCCGGCGAACAGCCGGCCGGCAAGCGTGGCGATGCTGTCGATGCGCTCGGAAGACAGGGGCATGGGCGTCACTCCGTTCCGCGTTTCTTCGCCTCGACGGTGATCGGCAGACGGGTCTCCGCCGGCATCTCCGGCAGGTCGAGCGTCCAGCCATTGGCGACCTTGACCCAGCCGCCCCACAGGCCCGGATGTTCCATCTCGACGATGGGTTCCTCCAGGTCCTTCTTGGCGACGTAGATCGTGTATTGCTCGGACGCCTTGCGGATCATCACCTTCATCACCGACACTCCATCCTATTGTTCTGATTCGTATTTTCTGTCAGGCGGCGATCAGCCGGGCGTGCAGGGCCGGCAGTTCCGACAGGACGGCGTCCACCTCCGCCGCGGTGGTGGTGCGGCTCAGCGAGAAGCGCAGGCTGGCGGCGGCCTGGGCACCGCTCAGCCCCATGGCGGTCAGCACATGGCTCGGCTCGTTGCCGCCGGACGAACAGGCCGCCCCCATCGACACGGCGATGCCGGCGCGGTCGAGCCGCATCAGCAGTTCCTCCGCATCGACCGGATGGCCGCGGCCATCGGCGAAGCGGATGTTGCTGGTGTTGGGCAGCCGGGCGGCGCCGGCACCATTGACCACCGCGCCGGGCCAGCGGGCGAGGATGCCCTGTTCCAGCCGGTCGCGCAGGAAGGCGATCAGGTCGGCCTCGTCGAGCCACAGCGCGGCCAGCGATGCGGCCGCGCCGAAGCCGACGATACCCGGCACATTCTCGGTCCCGCCGCGGCGGCGACGTTCCTGGTGGCCGTGGATCAGCGCGTGGAAGGGCGCACCCTTGCGGACATAGAGCGCGCCGACGCCCTTCGGCCCGTGCATCTTGTGGGCGGACAGCGTCAGGTAATCGGCGATGCCGCAATCGACCGGCACACGGGCCGCCGCCTGCACCGCGTCGCTGTGGAACAGCGCGCCATGGGCATGGGCGATGGCGGACGCGCCCTCCACCGGCATCAGCACGCCGGTCTCGTTGTTGGCCCACATCATGGACACCAGCGCCGTCGTCTCCGTCACCGCGGCGGCGAGATCGACCAGCGAGGGCAGTCCATCGCGATTCACCGGCAGGATGGTGACGCGCCAGCCGCGCTGGCGCAGGTCGTCGAACAGCGCCAGCGTCGCCGGATGCTCCACCGCGGTGGTGACGATGTGATCGCGGCGGTGGTCGGTTTCCTCGATCACGCGCAAGGCACCCAGGATGGCGGCATGGGTCGCCTCGGTGGCGCTGCCGGTCATCACCAGATCGGCCGGCTTGGCGCCGATCAATGCGGCGACCTGGGCCTTGGCCTCGCTGACGGCGCGGCGGGCGGCCATGCCGGCGGAATGCGGGCTGGACGGGTTGGCGAACTCGCCGAACAGGTGCGGCAACATCGCCTCGCGCACTTCCGCGGCCAGGGCGGTGGTGGCGTTGTTGTCGAGGTAAATGGTCATCGCATCACCCCCCTCACATGATTCCGGGCACGCCGCGCCGCGAGCCGTCCGCTGGGGCGATCTCCTCCTCCAGGCAGCCGACGACGGTGCCGCCGGGGAACTCAACCAGATAGACCGGCAGGCTGCCCTCCTCGGTGCGGCCGATACGGACGATGGTGCCCGGTGTGCCCTTGGGTGCCAGCAGCGCGCCGTCCGGCACCTGCGGGTGGCTGCCGTCGTTGAACAGGTCCTCCTGCACCGTGACCCGCAGGCCCCAGTCGTACAGCGGTTCGCGCGGCGGGATGAAACCGGGCTTGGCGGCGGCTTCGACGTCGGACATCGCGAGGCTCCTTAATCAGGGGGGACTGGGAATCAGGTGAGGACCGGGCTTTTGGGATGGGGTTATTGGGGGTCGTTGCAGTGGGCGTCCATGACCTGCAACTCGCGCGCGCGCATGCCGACGACGACCCGTTTTTCATAAAAATCAACGGCATAGATGTAATACATCTGCAGATAGGTTCCGATGGAGATGACGTAGCCGACATCGCCCTCGCGGATCAGGAAGTCACCGACTGGGCGGCCGGGATAGGTGCCGTCGTTGCGCACGTCGCGCAGGGCCTTCACCTTGAATCCCTGCTCCAGCACCGGCGGACCGACCAGCTCGTTGGTGTCCTCGGCACTGCGGGCGCGTTCGCGGCGGTAGGGAGCGGCGGTTTCTTTACCGGTCATCGGATTGGTGCTCCGTCGGTTGAGGGGCCGCTAGAGAGGCGGAAGGTCGTTGGCGATGGCGAGGCCGGCGGCGCGCTGGCGGGCGATGGCGCGCACCTCCTCCTCCGGGTCGTCGAGAAGGGGCCCGAGCTGCCCGGCGTCGATCCGTCCGGCAACGGCGAGACGGACCATCCAGTCGGCATCCTGCACCAGGATGTGCAGCTTCGACGTTGGCAGCCGCTGCGCCACCACCAGCCGCACCCGCGGGCTGTCGTCCCAGGCGAGGCTGGGCAGCCAGTCCATGGCAAGGCGGCGGGCGACCTCCACCCGCACCTCCGGGTCTTCGTCATGCATCATCGCCGGCAGCATGCCGTCCGGGATCCGCCGCACCACCCGCAGCCGCACCGAGCAGTCGGGGTCGCGCATCAGCGGGGCGAGGTCGGCATCCTCCAGCCGGGTGGCGACGGCGATCCGCACCTCGCGGTCGGGATCGTCGCGCAGCTTCAGCAGGAGCCGGCGCGGCAGCCGCCGGGCCAGGACCGAGCGCACCGTCTCGTCCGGATCGCCGATCAGCCGGGGAAGCTGGAAAATCGGGGCGAAGCGGGCGGCGTTGGCCCGCACCTCGAAATAGGGATGGCCGAGATGGCCGGCGGCAAGGTCCGGGTTCCACTCGAAGAAGCGCTGGATCCGCTTGGCATAGCGGTCCTGCACGCAAGTCTTCAGCGGCAGGCAGCGGCCGGGCAGCTTGCCGCCCGGCGGTAAGTCAGCGGTCTCCAGATCGAGCCGGCGGTCGCGGTGCGGGCAGGTGGTGCAGTCAACCGGCTCGCCCCGCCAGTCCAGTGACTCAAGGATGTCGTCGCTCATGCGCCGGCCTCCTCAAGCTCGTCCTCATGCTCGCGGCGGTCGGCGACGGCGATCAGGCGGGAGGCGCCGAACCGGTCTTCGGGGTCGAGGGTGCAGACCTTGGCCAGCGCCTCCCGCCCGGCGTCGATCCGGCCGGTGCGCAGCAGCAGGTAGCCGATGGCGACCAGGGCGAACAGGAACAGGCGGGGCACCGGCTCCAGCCCGCGGAAATCGGCTGTGGCCGGGGTGACGCTGCGCCAGTCAGTGTGGTTGACGCCGAGCGCGGCCATGGCGTGGCCGATCATGCGCTCGCCATAGACCAGCGCCTGGTCGAGGTTGGCCTTGTAGAAGTGGAACTTGTAATGGCCGAGATCGACGAGACGATGGCCGGGAGCAATCTCCGCCGCGCAGGCGAGATGGGCGAGCGCCGCCTCGCTGTCGGCATAGCTGGCGGCGGCCAGATGCAGGCAGCGTTCCGCCTCGGGCGGAAGATCCCCACCGTAATAGCGGCGGGCGAGCCAGTCCTCATCCACCTCGTCCAGCATGGCGCGGTGCTCCTGGAGTTCCCCCCTCTCCCCAAGGGGAGAGGGGATCAGATCGTCACGCCGGGACGCAGCAGTCGGCCGGGCAGACGGCGGCGCATTGCGGGCTGTCGAAATGGCCCTGGCATTCGGTGCATTTGGCCGGGTCGATGACGTAAGTGCCCTTCTTCAGGCTGATGGCGATGTTCGGGCACTCGGCCTCGCAGGCGCCGCAGACGGTGCATTCGGCGGATTTGATCTTGTAGGCCATGGCTCTCTCCTTCGGTGATGGGATGGCTGTGGAGGGGAAAACGGGTAAAAGGGGGATCAGGCGCGGCGCGCGGTCAGCGCCCCGGTGCGGATCACCGCGTCCTGGCCGGCGCGGGACTGGACGACGCCCTGGCCGAGCCGCTCGGCGTAGTCCTTGAAGTAGGCGAGCGCCGATTCCTCGATGTAGTCGAAGGCGAAGCGGTCGACCGGCTCGATGCCGGCATCGGCCAGCGACTTGGACGGGCAGCCGCCGATCTTGGCGACGAACACCGCGGTGCAGTCGTTGATCGCCGCCAGCACGCCGTCCAGCGTGTCGACGTCGCCGGAACCGCCCTCGCAATACTGGTCTACGCGGCGGTGACCGACGAACTTGGCGCCGTTTGGGCCGACCTCGTAGATCTGGAATTCCTTGGCGTGGCCGAAATGCTCGTTGATGCGCTCGCCGCCCTTGGTGGCGACGGCGATCAGGATCGGATCGACGGTGAAGCCGATGCTCTCCTGGACGTCGGCCTGGGCCGCCGCCTTGGAGGCGTTGCGGCCGGCGCGCTCGGATTCGACATGCTCGCGGTAGGTGCGGCGGGCCTCGTCGTCATACTCGACGAAGCCCATCGCCTCGATCTTGTCGGCGGTGAACTCCTCGCCGCGGTCCTCGCCCAGCAGGCCGACGGCGTCGGCGCGGCACTGGCGGCAGTGGCGCATCAGCTTGGCCCCGCCCTCGCAGGCGTCCTGCACCACCTTCAGCTCCTGCGCGGTCGGCCCGCGCTGGCCGTTCAGGCCGAACCAGGTGCCGTGGGCGGGGTCGGAGATCAGCGGCATGATGTTGTGCAGGAAGGCGCCGCGGCTCTTCACCGCCTTGTTCACCTCCAGCAGGTGCTCGTCATTGACCCCCGGGATCATGACCGAGTTCACCTTCACCAGGATGCCGCGCGAGGTCAGCATCTCCAGCCCCAGCATCTGCTGCTCGTGCAGGATCTTGGCGGCGTCCAGCCCGGTCCAGCGCTTGTGCTTGTAGAAGATCCACGGGTAGATCTGCGCGCCGACCTCGGGATCGACCATGTTGATGGTGATGGTGACGTGGTCGATGTTGTATTGCGCGATGGTGTCCACATGGTCGGGCAGGGCCAGACCGTTGGTGGACAGGCACAGCTTCAGGTCCGGCGCCTTCTTCTGCAGCATTTCGAAGGTGGCGAAGGTGTTCTTGCCGGCGGCCGCCAGACTGTCGCCGGGGCCGGCGATGCCGATCACCGACAGCTGCGGGATTTCCTGGGCGACGGCGAGGATCTTCTTGAGCGCCTGATCGGGGGTCAGTTTTTCGGAGACGACGCCCGGCCGGCTCTCGTTGGAGCAATCGTATTTGCGGTTGCAGTAGTTGCACTGGATGTTGCAGGCCGGGGCGACCGCGACATGCATGCGCGCGAAATAGTGATGCGCCTCTTCCGAATAGCAGGGATGGTTCTTCACCTTTTCCCACACCGCCGGATCCATGTCGGCCGGACCGTCGGACGATCCGCAGGACGACGACGAACAGCCGGACGCCGCCTCGGGTGCTGCCGGCATCACGGCTGGCGGGGCCAGTTCTCCCAACCCGAAGATGCTGTCGAGCGAAACCACGTTGCCCATCATCCACTCCTTCCCTGCCGTGCCGGACGACACCGTTGGACGAAATGGAGAAAAGCAAGTTCGGGGCCAGAGTGGAAAATGTAATGGTTACAGAGGATTGGGTGGAATTGTCGGCGTAGCGGACGCTGTCGTCATTGCGACAATGGCGGGGTGGGCGGAGGGCTTTGTCGGGGTGCCGACAAAGCTGTCAGGCCAACTCGCCGCGGAAGGCGACGACATGGTCCTGCCCCTCGTCCAGGGCTTCCGCCCCGAAACCGATCAGGCCGCTGCCGACCAGCTTGGTCGCATCGCGGCGCAGCACCACCGGCGGCGACCCGCCGCTGCGAATGAAGGTGCCGTTGGTCGAATGGTCGGTCAGCACGAAGCTTTCGCGGGTGAAGTCGATCACCGCATGCTGGCGCGAGGTCTGGCGCGATGCGATGCGCAGGCCGCTGCTGTCCTCCCGCCCGATGGTGACACGGGGCAGCGCCCGGCTCAGCGTGATGTCCTGGCCGCGATAGGAGAGGTGCAGGGTGACCATCCTATGGCCGGCCTCCGACACCAGGGAGAAGCCCAACGTGGTGCTGTCGATGGCGTCGTCGTCAGCGTCATCGACGGTCCTGATCTGGTGGACGCGGATCGGCGCCGTCTTGCCTTTCATCGTGACGTTGCTCAGCGGCTTGGTCCGGCCGCGCGGATCGGCCGACAGCCCATCGACCAATGCCTGCGTCGCCAGGATCTCGCCGGGCCGGGCGATCTGCTGGACCCGGGCCGCCACGTTGCAGGCGTCGCCATAGAGGTCGCCGACCCCTTCGATCACCGAGCCGAAATGGATGCCGATGCGCAGCCGCAGCCCGTACTGGTCCTGGATGTCGATCATCGCGCAGGCGGTGCGGGCACTGTCGTCGCACTGTGGGAAGGCGGCGAGCAGCCCGTCGCCCAGGCTCTTGATGACGCCGCCGCGATGCTCCTCCACCAGCCGGCGCAGATGGGCCAGAACCCGCTGCGTCAGCGCGGCCGCGGTGGCGTTGCCGATGCGCTCGTACAGCATCGTGCTGTCGGCGATGTCGACGAACAGCAGGGCGAGTGGCTTCTCAAGCGAAGGCAAGACGGAAATCCGTTCGATCGGGGAGCACGCCATCGAACCGAAGGCCCGTCAGGGTAACATGAAACCGCGGTGGGGCGCGATGGGCAGGGATTTCCGCCAAGCCCCCGGTCGGTCTCCGGACCCTTTTGATGCCGCTTAGAACCTTTTGATTTCGATGTTGTACTTGCGCAGCGCGTAGCTCACCTGACGCGTCGTCATGCCCAGCAGCCGGGCGGCCTTTGCCTGCACCCAGCCGGTGCGCTCCATCGCCCAGACCAGCCGGTCGCGCAGCGGCCCCGACTCCGGCTCGTCCAAGGGCAGGTCCGGACCGGCCGATGCCGGATTCAGGGCCGGTTGCGGGGCCGGAGCGGAGGGGACGGGTGCCGAGGATGCCGTCGGCAGAGGGTTGGGCAGAGGGAGGATGGCCGAGGGCGGCAGCGGTTTGGAAGCGCCACAGGCCGGCGCCGGTCCGGCGGAACAGCCCGACGCGCAGGCCGGCCATTGTGCCCCGTTCGCCGTTCCGTTGTGCGGTGCCGGCATGGCTGGCGGCATGGTGGGTGGGACCGCGGACGGCTGTGCGCGGCCCTGCGCCGGGTTGGTCACGGCGCCGCTCATCGATGGAGCCAACCCGCCGACGGCGGCGCCCATGGTGCGGTACTGGAACAGCACCGAAGAGTTGCACAGGTTCATGCTGCAGGACAGGTCGGGCACATGGATGGTGCCGTTGCGGCATTGGGTCGCCGCGCGCTCGATGCAGTTTTCCAGTTCGCGCACGTTGCCGGGCCAGGTGCAGCGGTTCAGCACCTCCAGGGCTTCCGGCGCGATATCGAGGTTCAGGCCATTGTCGCGGCCGAACTTGCCGACGAAATGCTTGGCCAGCATGGCGATGTCGCCGCGCCGTTCGCGCAGCGGCGGCAGGTGGATCGTCACCACGTTGATGCGGAAATACAGGTCGGCGCGGAATTTGCCGTGACCGACCGCCTCCTCAAGGTTCAGGTTGGTTGCGCAGATCAGCCGCACGTCGGTCTTGATCGTCTTCGACCCGCCGACCCGCTCGAACTCCTGCTCCTGCAACACGCGCAGCAGCTTGGCCTGGAAGTTGGAGGAGATGTCGCCGATCTCGTCGAGGAACAGCGTGCCGCCCGACGCCAGTTCGAACCGGCCCTTATGATCCTTCTGCGCGCCGGTGAAGGACCCCTTCTCGTGGCCGAACAGCTCCGATTCCAGAAGCGCTTCGGGCAGGGCGGCGCAGTTGACGCGGATGAAGGGGGCGTCCTTGCGCGGCGAAAGGTTGTGGATGGCACGCGCGATAAGCTCCTTGCCGGTGCCGCTCTCGCCGCGGATCAGCACGGTCGACTTGAAGGGCGCCACCCGGTGGACCTGGGCCAGCACGTCGACCATGTTGGGGCTGGTGCAGACCACGTCGTTGACCGGCGCCACCACCGGCCGCAGCTCCTTCTGGACGCGGAAGGTCTCGCGCATCATGAAGCGCCGCTCCTCCGCCACTGTCCGGTGCAGGCGCACGGTCTGGCCGATCAGGTTGGCGACCATGGTCAGGAAACGGACGTCGGAGCCGAAATGGCCGCTGGGGCCGTCGTCGGAGATGCGGTCGATGGTCAGCACGCCGATGACGGTGCCGGCCGCCTTGATCGGCACGCCGACCAGCGAGGCCACCTGTTCGTCGAGATCGTCGCGCCCGCCGGAGCGGTTGTTGAACAGCGGCTCTTCGGCCAGATTGGGCACGACGGCCGGCATGCCGGTCTTCAGGATGCGCCCGCTGATGCCTTCGCCCTGGTTGTAGTCGATCTCCTGCGCCGGCGAGTCCTTCGGCAGCCCCTGCGCGGCGACGAGCCGCAAGGCCCCGTCCTCACCCTGGAGGTAGACCCGGCCGCGATGCATCTGCAATTGGTAGGACAGTGCCCGCAGCACCTCGCGAAGGGTCTGCTCCAGGTCCAGCGACGACCCGAGGATCTTGCTGACCTCGTAGATCGTCAGCAGTTCCAGGCTGGAGGAGGACGCGGACTGGGCAGCACTCGGCATGATCGATCCCCTCGCTCGGCTGGGGACCCGGGCATGGTCTGGACGGTATGGTCCAGGCGTCACAATGCGTCGGGTCCCGGCGTCAGCGCCTTGATCCGTACCTCCCGAAACTGCGGCGACCGTTGGTCCGGCCACGCTGTTCATGCGCTGTTTTGAAGCCTGTCTTCCAGGCCGGGTGCGGCCGCGACTCCATTCGTACGCTGCCAGCCGGTGGAAAGTTTCCGTGACTGCTCGCCGAAAGGCAAGACCTTTTGCATAGATTTCGCTGCGCCGCACAATGGCCTTGGCCATTTGTGAAGCGGCCGGACTCATGCTAATAACTGACTGGTCAGTTAGAAAAGGGGTGTGCCATGCCCGCCCGCCCGCCCGATCCAGGACCGGAATCCTCATCCGATGGCGACCTTCCGCGCTGGCGTCGCCGCAAGGGCGCCCGTCCGCAGGAGATCGTCGCCGCTGCCATGGAGGTCTTCGCCGAACGCGGCTTTGCCGCCGCGCGGCTGGAGGAGGTGGCCGCCCGCGCCGGCGTCAGCAAGGGCACGCTTTACCTCTACTTCCCCAGCAAGGACGAGCTTTTCAAGGCGGTGATCCGTGCCGCCATCCTGCCCAACCTTGAACAGGCCGAAGCGCTGGTCGCGGCGGTCGGCGGCCCCTGCTTTCCGTTGCTGGAGCGGCTGCTGCGCATGGTGGCTCGGCTGATCGCGACGACCCGAATGGCGGTGATCCCGCGGCTGGTGATCGCCGAGGCCGGCAATTTTCCCGAGCTTGCCGCCTTCTATCACCGCGAGGTGATCCGACGCGGCTTCGGCGTGGTTGCGGCCCTGCTGCGGCGGGGAATCGAGAGCGGGGAGTTCCGGGAAATGCCGATCGACCCCAACGTGCGTCTGATCGTCGCACCGCTGCTGATGAGCGCGGTGTGGCGGACCTCCTTCGATGGTGTGGATTGCGAGCCGACGCTGGACGTGACGGCGCTGGTGGAGGTCCATCTCGGCAATCTGCGCCGGGTGCTGCTGAGCGATGCGGGAGATAGGGCAAGGGCAGGGGAGGATGCGCCATGAGCGGATTTCTCGGAAGCATCCTGGACGGTCTGGCGGGCTTGGCACTGGCGATCGGTCTGCCCTTCGCGGCAGGCGGGGCGCCGCCGCTCGCCCATGGCTATGTGGAGGGGGAGTATCTGCGCATCGCCGCTCCCGGTGCCGGCATGCTGGAAAGCCTGTCGGTCGTCCGCGGAGCGCGGGTGGAGGCGGGGGCTCCGCTGTTCGCCATCGACCGCGCCACCGCCAGGGCGGAGCGTGACCGGCTGGCGGCGGCACTGGCCCAGGCGAGGGCGCAGCGCGCCGACCTCGCCACCGGCAAGCGGGCGCAGGAGGTGGCTGTACTGACCGCGCAGAAGGCGCGGGCGGAGGCCGCTCTGCGCTATTCGGCATCCGAGTTGGCGCGGCAGCAGGAACTGGTCGCGCGCAAGGTCTCCTCTCCCGACAAGCTCGATCAGGCACGCGCCGCCTTCGACCGTGACCGTGGACAGTTGGCGGAGGCGGAGGCGCAGCTTGCGGTCGCGGCACTCCCCGCCCGCCCCGAGCAGCTGCGCGCCGCCGACGAGGCGGTGACCCAGGCGGACGCGGCGCTTGCCCAGGCGGAGAGGCGTCTGTCCGATCTGGCGCCGGTCGCTCCGGTGGCGGCCCTGGTGGAAGATACGCTGTACAATCCAGGCGAGTGGGTGCCGGCCGGCTCCCCCGTCGTGTCGCTTCTGCCACCGGAGCGGGTGAAGCTGGTGCTGTTCGTGCCGGAGACCGCCATGGCGGGGGTGGCGCCGGGCGGTGCCCTGTCGGTGCGTTGTGACGGTTGTCCGACGGGCTTGTCGGCACGGGTGACGCGGGTCGCCTCCCAGGCGGAATACACCCCGCCGGTGATCTACAGCGTCGGCAGCCGGGAAAAGCTCGTCTTCCGGGTGGAGGCTGTACCGGACCGGCTGCTGAACCCAGGCTTGCCGGTGGATGTATGGACGGCCACTGTTTCGTCGGCGGGGGCGGAGCAATGACGGATGCGTCCTCTCTAACCGGCGGCCCGGCGATCGACGTGCGCGGGCTGGTCAAGCGATTCGGCGGCAAGACCGTGGTCAACGATGTGTCGATCCGGGTGGAGGCCGGCGAGATCTATGGCTTTCTCGGCCCCAACGGCTCGGGGAAGACCACGACGATCCGGCTGCTGTGCGGCCTGCTGACCCCCGATGCGGGAGAGGGCACCTGTCTTGGCCTCGACATTCGGCGGCAGAGTGCGGCGATCAAGCGGCAGGTCGGCTACATGACCCAGAAGTTCAGCTTCTGGGAGGATCTGAGCATCGCCGAAAATTTGGACTTCGTCGCCCGCATGTACGACCTGCCCGATCGTCGACGGCGGGTGGTGGAGGCGCTGGACCGGCTGGGTCTGTCCAACCGCCGCACGCAGCTGGCGGGGGAACTGTCGGGCGGCTGGAAGCAGCGTCTGGCACTGGCCGCCTGCATCCTGCACGAACCGAAGCTGTTGCTGTTGGACGAACCGACGGCGGGTGTCGATCCCAAGGCGCGGCGGGAATTCTGGGATGAGATCCACCGGCTGGCCGGGGAAGGGCTGACGGTGCTGGTCAGCACCCACTACATGGACGAGGCGGAACGCTGCCACCGCATCGCCTACATCGCCTATGGCACGTTGATGACGCACGGAACGGTCGATCAGGTGATCGCCGGATCGGGACTGCACACCCGTCTGGTGGCAGGCAACGGCCTGCACCGCATCGCCGCGGCGCTGGACGGTCAGCCGGGGGTGGAGATGGTCGCTGTCTTCGGCAGCCGCCTGCATGTCAGCGGCACCGACGCCGCTGCCCTGGATCGGGCGCTCGCCCCCTGGTCGGTCCCATTGGAGTCGGGGCGACTGGGGACGAGGCAGCCGGAGCTGCGGATCACCGCGACGGAACCGACGCTGGAAGACGTCTTCATCCACCTGATGAACCGCAGCACCGACAATTTCCGGTGACGGATTACTCGCTCTGTGCCGAGGTGACGCCGGTGTTCTTGTTCCACTTCAGAGTCAGCTTGGAGATCTGGCACAGGTTCAGGCCCTGCCACACCGCCGACTCGCCATCGTCATAGACGACCTTCATGTCCCACTTGCAGGTCTTCTCGGCCTTCGCGAAAGCAACCTCGAAATACTCGCCGTCGTTCAGGACGTCGCGGCCGAGGATATCCTCGTCCCAGCTGTTGTTGTTGTTCTCCGAAACGTAGATGTGCTTCAGCGGGTAGCCGGTCTTGTTCACGATCGTGAAGTCCTGCTGCCCGGCGAACGCCGCGCCATGCATCAGAAACAGCGAGGACGCAACGAGCAGGGCCTTGGCGGCAACGTTCTTCAAGATGATCTCCATGCGGGAAAAATTTAATCGTGATGAAATCTGTGCATCGCAATCGAGAGTCGTCAACCATTGAGTTAACCCAAGAGGTTGTTGCGACACTGAAGTATTATTTCTTCTTTTTGTAAGAAAACAACCGGTGGCGGTGCTTCCGATATGGTTTCCGTCCACCACCGGTCAGCGACAACGCACCGTCGGAGCGTCAGCCGCTTCACTCAGGCTGGAAGTGCCGAGCCTTGGGAAAAGCCATCCTGTGGGCGCTGGCCTGCGGATGGCGATGGGGGCTGTTCGTCGGTTGCAAGAGGCCAATGGTCGCAAGCGCTTGGCGCGTCGTGATCTTTGTCGCGGCGCACACAATGTGGTACATGATGGATACCGGGCCGCAAGGCCGGGCAAGATCATGACCAAGTTCTGGACCGCAGCCGGTCCCGCCGGGGCGGTCCCAATCCAGGGGAAGGAACAACGCATGTCGGGTTTCAAGGACGCGCCGCCGGATGACCGGTCTGAACTGACGCCGGAGCAGGAAAGCGCCATCCGCATCGTCGCCAACAACCTGCATCGCCTGAACGACGCCGTCGTCAAGGCGGTCGAGGCCGGCGTGACGGTCGAGCTGATGCGCACCGCCCGCTACCACAACGAGACCGGCAACTGGGGCGACCAGCTCACCCCGGTGATCCGTCCCGGCAAGTGATCCTTTCCGGCCGATCCGGCCGGAAGCTTGGCGAAAAGGCCGCATCCGTCCAGCGGATGGCGGCCTTTTTTCGTATGCCGACAAAATTTCCCTGTTGACGGAAGAAAGGCTGGTCGCCGACTGCGGTGGGCACAAACTTGTTGGGCATTCCGCTATCGATGCGAGGCCTCAGCCATGCCGTCACGCGACCCCGAACGGCGCGAAGCCGCCAGCCGTGAACAGAGCGATCGCAGCACCGTTCAGTCCGTTGCCGATCTTGATTCCGATCTTGATGCCGATGTCGGGAGCCGGCCGTTGACGCCGGGGGAACTGAACGCGATGTGGAAGCTGAACCGTCTGGAGCAGCCGACATTCGACGATCTGACCCGGGGCCTGTGCCTTGGTCTGGTCTGGTGCATGGCGATGTGGACGCCGATGTTCGTCAGCGCGCTCACCTGACACCCCCGCCGGTCATGCCCGGGTCAGGGAGCGGATGCGCGCCGCCAACTGGTCCGGGGTGAAGGGCTTGGCCAGGACGGACGCGGTGTCCGCGCCCATCGTGGCGAGCGATTCCGGGCTGTATCCGGACGCCAGCAGAACGCGCAGCTGCGGCCAGTTCTCGCGGATGTGCCGGGCGAGGTCGACGCCGGAAACGCCGCCCGGCATGACGACGTCGGACACCACCAGATCGAAGTTCCGGTCGGTCTCCAGCAGCCTCAGCGCCGTGACGCCGTCCTCGGCGGTTTCGACCGTGAAACCCTCCTGGGTCAGTCCCTCCACCGTCGCCATCAGCACCAGCGGATTGTCCTCGACCACCAGAACGCGCAGCGGGCGTGGATCCGCGGCCGGCGCCGGCGGTAGGGGGCGCGCCGCTTCCGGCCGGAGGTCGGTCAGCGGCAGGTCGATGCGCACACGCGCGCCCTCGCCGGGCTGACTGTCGATGGCGGCGCTGCCGCCGGACTGGCGGGCGAAGCCATAGACCATCGACAGGCCGAGCCCGGTTCCCTTGCCGACCCCCTTTGTGCTGAAGAAGGGATCGAAGGCACGGGCAATCACATCGGCCGGCATGCCGGCGCCGGTGTCGGAGACCTCGATGCGGGCGGTGCGGGGCTCCGGGCCCGGGGCTGCGGCGATCCGGATGCGGCCACCGCCGGGCATGGCGTCCCGGGCGTTCAGCACAAGATTCAGCACCGCCATTTCCAGCTGCACCGGGTCGACCGCGACCGCCATCGGTGCGGTGGCGATGTCCCACTCAAGCGTGACCTCTGCCCGCAAGGAGCGTTCCAGCAGGTCCCCCATCCCGCGCAGGCTGTCGCCGAGATCGACTACGGTCAGATTGACCGCATCCTGGCGCGAGAAGGACAGCAGTTGCCGTGTCAGCTTCTCCGCCCGTTCCAGCGCGGTCCGTGTTCCACTCAGGAAACGCTGGCCCTCGGCGGGCAGATGGCGGCCCAGCAGATGCAGGTTGGCGAGTGCCGCGGTCAGCAGATTGTTGAAGTCATGCGCCACCCCGCCGGTCAACTGGCCGAGCGCTTCCATCTTCTGGCTCTGGCGCAGCGCCTCCTCCAGCCTTTCGCGGTTGCGCACCTCGTCCGCCCAGCGGCGGACCGCAGCATGTTCGGAGGCGGCGCGGCTGTAGGCCAGCCAGGCGATCAGCGCCAGGGCCAGCGTCGCCGGCGCGACGAAGGCGGCGTCCAGCGCCATGTTTCGCCACCAGGCGCGGGTGACCTGCGTCTGGTCCAGCCCGTAGACGACATAGATCGGAAAGGTGCCGACCCGCTTGTAGGCGAACACGCGATCCAGCCCCTGCACATGGCTGGCGTCGGTGCGGAAAATCCCCTCGTCCGGCTGGCGCTGGATTTCGGCACGCAGTCCGCGGTCGGCCGGCAGGGTGGGCAGCGCCGCATTCGGCCGCGTCGGGTCCAGCGTCGGGAACCGCATCAGCATCACGCCGTCGTCACGGATCAGCGCGATGGATTCCCCGTCGCTGCCGATGATCCGCCGGTAAAAGCTGGCGAAGTAATCGGGATTGACGATCGCGGCGATCATCCCGTCGAAACCGCCAGCGGAACCGTCCGGACCACTGCGGCGCCGGCTGATGCCGAAGCTCGGCTTGCCGGTGGCGGGATCGGCGACCGGCCCGGCGATGAGCAGACCGGAGTCCCGTTCCCGCTGCTCGCGGAAGTCCGCCCGTTCGCCGACATAGGTGTTGCGCGCTGGAAAGACGAGGCTGGAGTTGCGCACATGGCCGTCGGGGTCGGTCAGTCCTATGGCGCCGATCTGGTCAAGCTCGCCTTCCAGGGTCTTCAGGTAGCGGTGCAGCGGTTCCGACTCGGCGATCTCGCGCCACGTCTGCCCATGGATGCGTTCGTCGACCCGGTCCAGCACCTGCGCCATGGTGTCGAACACCTTCAGCACATGTTCGTGCAGGATCAGTGCGTTCTTGCCGCTGCTGCGCTCGACCTCCTCCTGCGCCTCCCACCGCTCGCGCCAGCCGATGCCGGCGAACAGCACGAGCGGCAGGGCAACCGACACAGCCAGCAGAAGGCGCAGAAGGCGCAATGACCCTCTGCGGTCGGTCCGGCTGTCGAGGTTGCGAAAGGACATCACCAACCATTGAAAAAAGCGGATCATGCCGGCCCCCGAGGGCACAGGGCGGCAGTACGGAGTTGCGGCAGGGGCGGGTCCGCCTCGGTCACCATGGACGAAGCATCGAGGGGCGGGCAACTCAGACTTTACGGCAGGGATGGGTGGCTCGGTGCCCAGTCCTCAACTTCAGGCCGTCCAAGGTTCGGTCATTCGGACTCCGGCCGCTCGCGGCTCGACGGCGCACAGTTCGACCGGTCACGGGTCGCAGGTGCAGGCGCGGGGGAAGCGCCCTTCCGTCCAGCGGCGTCGGCGGCGGGCGTCGGCGCCCTCCTCGACTGGACGGGGCAGTCCGCAAAGCTCAACGAGCCGATCCCGCAGGTCGTCGAGTTGGGCATTGGTCAGGATGGCGATACCGGCGAAGAAAGGCTCCCGGCAACGGGTGGCGACCCGGCTGCAGAAATCAGGCGCCCAGGGCAGGAGGTGTCGGTCGAGGAAGCACAGAGCGTCGAGCGTGCGCCCGCGGTCGAACAGCGCGGCCAGCACAGTCAGCTCCGCAGCGATATGGTCGTCCGCCACGCCATCCAGCGGCGGTCGGCGCAGTTCCGCCTCCAACTCCGCTCCCAATCCGGTCCGCCAGCGCCGTAGGGTGGCGGCGGCATCGGCCCGCATCTCCTCGTCCAGCCAAGGGCCTTCGGTCGGGCAGGTGCGCAATTCGCCGGTGCGGTGGATGGCGGCGAAATCGGCTGTCAGCGCGGCGAGGCTACGGCGGGTGATCCGTTCCGGCAGGTCGCTCACCACCTCGTCCACCAGAGCGGCGGCCTGGAGGGCGTCGTCACGGTCGAGCGCCAGCGGACCGCGACCGACCGGAGCATCGCGCAGCGATTCGAGCAGGGCGGGCGTCGGTTCCTCGGCATGCAGGCGCGCGAGAAGGCGCAGTGCCTGGGCGGAAGCGGCCAAATCCAGATCGATTGGGACGGGGGCCTTGGCAATGCCGGACCCGTCCTGACGGGATGGTGACGCCTGATGTGACAGGGCGACCTCCAGTACCGTGCTCTCCACGCTGTTCCTCCCGGCAGTCGGACCGGATCGGACATGTGCCGGGGCCGGGCCGCATGGGAACGCTGCACGAATGGATTTCGTGTCTTATGGAATTCTTTCAGCGCCGCAGCTTCCGGGCGGATCTGTTGTCCGAACGTTTGCGCGATCTGTTGCAAGTCTCTACTACCAGGGCGACCAGCACTGGTCAATGTGGCCGATGGATGAGGGAAAGACATAGGCGGGCTGTTGCCTTGCGACAGGATGTCCGGCCTTATCGCAAGTCACGCATCCCACACAGGAGGTCCCATCGCCATGCCGCTTCCCCTCATCGAACAGGCCGATGCCGCACCGGAGGTCCGCGCCGTCTATGACGACATCAAGGCGACGCGCAATGTCCCCGACGTGAACAATTTCTGGAAGGCGATCGCCCATCACCCGCCGACCTTGGCGCGGACCTGGGACAGCCTGAAGGAGGTGATGGCACCGGGTGCGCTGGATCCGCTGGTGAAGGAGATGATCTTTGTCGCGGTCAGCGTGACCAACAATTGCCAGTATTGCATCCGTTCGCACGAGGCGGCGGCGCGCCGGCTGGGCATGACCGACGCACAGTTCGGCGAACTGATGGCGGTGGTGGGCATGGCGAACGAGACAAATCGTCTCGCGGTCGGCTATCAGGTCGAACTGGACGAGCGGCTGAAGTGAAACGCATCAGGCGGCGCGCGGCCGAGTCTGCGTCGCCTGTTCCAGCCGGCGTTGAGGCAGGCCGTTGATCAGGTCGCTGCGCACGGTGAAGTGGGCGATGCTGCGGCCGTCGCCGATGTCCTCGCTGGAGATATGTTCGACCCGAACCTCCACATCCCAGCCGATGTTGGCCCAGGCGGCGCGGATTCGCCGGGCCAGCTCACGGGCGCCGCGCTCGCTGAAGCTATCGAGCCGACCAGCCGACGGGCCGGGATGGAAGCGGGGGTAAAGCCGGGGCATGGCGATGTCTCCTCGTTCGGCGAAGGTGCGCTGGCGTATCCGGCGCATCGTCGGGCAAGGAATAATCCAATATGGATTATATCGGCCAGGAAAAGCTGATACCGGAACGGTATGGGAGTTAGGGCTCCTGCAAGCCGACCACGGTGTGGAGGGTGTCGATTTCCTCGAGCGGCACGGAGAATTCGCGGTCTGCCGGTCGGTATTCCCGCAGGATCACGACATCGGTACCACGCCGCACGAACTCCTTCACCAGCACGGCCTTGTTGCATTTGACCATCACCACCCCGGCCCCCGGCGCCGGGGGCTTGTGCGGATTGACGTGCAGAAGCTGCGCGGGCCGGAAGCGCGGCATCATCGACTCGCCGACGACATACATGGCGTACGGATCGCGCGCGTTCTTCAGATAGTCGGGACGGGCGATCCAGTCGATGGGGCCATCTTCCAGAAACATCTCCTGGTCCACCCCGCCGCGTGCCGCCGCCCGCACCGGCATCGACGCGGTGGCCGGGACCTGCGGAACCGCCGCGGCCCGAAGCAGCGGGGGAAGCGGCGGCCGGGCAGGCCGTGCCGCGGTCCCCGAGGCCGCCGGCAAATCGAGGCCGAGCAGGACCGCCGGCTCGACGCCCAGCGGACCGGCAAGCTTCACCGCCCAGTCGACGGTCATCTTGCGCTGGCCGGTCTCCAGCTTGTTGATCTGAGGCTGGGAGGTGCCCGCCAACTCGGCCAGCTTCTCCTGGCTCAGTCCGGCGGCCTGCCGCAGTTCGCGCATTGTGGTCATGGGCCGTTCATACCAAAACGGCTTTGGAAAGTCCATCTCGATGGAATAAATCCAGTTGCGCGCAGAAGCCGCCCTGGTCTAAACCATTGCGGTATGACGCTCGATGACTGGCTTACCCGGACCGCCACCAAGGAAGAGGCCTTTGCCGCCCTGATCGGGACGAGTCAGGCGACGGTCAACCGTTACCGCCATGGCCGCCGCGTTCCCCGTCCCGCCGTGATGGCCCGCATCGCCGCCGCCACCGGCGGGCAGGTGACGGCGAACGACTTCCATGGGCTGGGCGGGGGATGAAAGTTGCCAGCACGCAGTAAAAAAGGCCCTCTCCCACCGGGAAAGGGCCCTTTCTGAAGAACAGCCGTTCTTAGGAGAACAGGCTCGACACCGACCGCTCTTCGCTGATGCGCATGATGGCTTCGGCGAGCAGGGGGGCGATGGTCAGCTGGCGGATATTGCGCGACACGCGCACCGCCTCCGTCGCCTGGATGCTGTCGGTGGTGACCAACTGTTCCAGCGGCGATACCGCGACGCGGGCGACCGCCCCGCCCGACAGGACGCCGTGGGTGCAGAAGGCGTGGACCGACTTGGCGCCGGCCTCCATCAGCGCGACAGCGGCGTTGCACAGCGTGCCGCCCGAGTCGACGATGTCGTCGATCAGGATGCAGCGGCGGCCGTTGGCGTCGCCGATGATGTTCATCACCTCCGACACGCCGGCGCGCTCACGCCGCTTGTCGATGATCGCCAGATCGGCGTCCAGGCGCTTGGCCAGCGCGCGGGCGCGCACCACGCCGCCGACGTCCGGCGACACGATGGTGATCTCGTCGATGCTCTCGAAGGACTGGCGGATGTCCTTCTCGAAGACCGGAGCGGCCATCAGATTGTCGGTGGGGATGTCGAAGAAGCCCTGGATCTGACCGGCGTGCAGGTCCATCGTCAGCACGCGGTTGGCGCCGGCCTGGGTGATCAGGTTGGCGACCAGCTTGGCCGAGATCGGCGTGCGCGGGCCGGTCTTGCGATCCTGCCGGGCGTAGCCGTAATAGGGAATGACCGCCGTGATGCGCCGGGCCGACCCGCGCCGAAGCGCATCGATCGTCACCAGCAGTTCCATAAGATTGTCGTTGGCCGGAGCCGAGGTCGACTGGACGACGAACACGTCCTCGCCGCGCACGTTCTCCAGGATCTCGACGAAAACCTCCATGTCGGAGAAACGGCGCACGCTCGCTTTCGTCAGCGGCACGCCGAGACAGGTGGAGATCGCCTCGGCCAGCGGACGGTTGCTGTTGCCGGCAAGCACCTTCATCGGGGTCGGCTCTCTTTGCAGGGAAACGGCTCAAGGCACGTTCGCCGCTTGCGCGCCGGCGCCCCTTGAAAACGGGGCGGACCATAACAAAGGGCCGGCCCCGTGTAAACGTTCCATGACGGTCGGGTCTTTCCCCATTGGGGAATGCCGCCCTGCGCAGGCGGCATGACCATCGATGGAGCGGACGCCCGCCTGGTCCTGTTCAGTTCTGTAGGACGATGGCCGAAAGGCCGCGGCCGTAATCGGGCTCTCCACGAAGGCAGGAGCGGCGGTAGCTGAAAAAGCGGTCCTCCTCCGCCACCGTGTCGTTGGGACAGCGCTGGATCACCGTGACGCCGGAGTCGCCCAGCCGGCGCGTGACATAAGCGGCCAGATCGAACAGGAAATGGCCGGGCTTGCGGGCGGGGGCGAAATAGTCGCGGTTGCGCGCGTCCTCCTCCTCGAACGGTGTGGGGAACTCGGGCCCCACCTCGTAGGAGCGCTGGGCGATGCAGGGGCCGATGCAGGCGACGATGCGGTTCGGCTTGGCGCCCAGTTCCACCATGCGGGCGACGGTCGCCTCTATGACGCCGCCCTTGGCACCCTTCCAGCCGGCATGGGCGGCACCGATCACCCGCGCCTTGCTGTCGGCGAACAGGACCGGTGCGCAGTCGGCGGTCAGGATGCCCAGTGCGATTCCCGGCTGCCGGGTCGCCATCGCGTCGGCTTTCGGCGCCGTCTCCGGCGTCCACGGCTCTTCAACCACAACGCAGGTTGGGCTGTGGACCTGATGGCAGGTGATGAGGTTGCCGGGCGCCACCTCCATGCGGGCGGCGGCGCGGGCGCGGTTCTCATGCACGGCCGCGGCGGAGTCGCTGGACCCCAGCCCACAGTTCAGCGAGGCGTAGAGTCCAGTGGAAACCCCGCCGGTACGGGTGAAAAACGCATGTCGGATGTGCGTGATGTCGTTCAGCGCGCCGAGTGTGATCACGAACGCCGTCCTTCCCTGTTCTGTGGCCCTTCACCGCCCAACAGGGCTGGTGGCCGCGATGCACGGTCCGCCGGGATTGTCTTGATGGCGGTTATGGTGCTGTGTCTCTAACCGGTTCGCGCGTCCGCCGGTCAGAAGCCGGCCGGCGGGGCGTCGGCGAAAGCTCCGGGCGTGGCGAGCGCCACCAGTTTGAACAGCCTGCCCATTTGCGCAGGATCGATCAAGCGGTCCAGCGCGCCGCGGATGTCCCGCGCCTGCGCCGGATTGGCCTTCGCCGTCAGGGCGGCCGCCCGCTGGCGGATGCCGAGCCGGGTCAGCCACTCCCCCTGTTCGACCGGCGCGAAGGATTGGGCGCCGCCCTCCCGCGCCGCGCCGGCGATGGCGGCGAAATCGACATGGGCCGTCAGGTCGGCCTCGCCCGGAGCCTCCAGCACGGCGGCGTAGGCATGGCGGCGCATCGCCTGGAGCGTGTCGCCGACCGCCGGACCCTGGACATACCCGTAATCGATGACCAGCGCCGCGCCGGGGGCCTCGGCCAGCCGGCTGCCGATCAGCCGTGCCACCGCCTGCGAGGCGGGGGACACCTCGACCACGCTGCCGTCCGGCGCATCGCGCAGAGCCTCCGGCACCAGCCGGTTGCCGGAACTGCCGAAGGCCTCCAGCACGAAGCGGAAGCGCGGGGCGTCCTCCGTGCTGTCGGGCTCGACATCGACCAGCCGCTCGAACCAGCCATAGTTCGTTTTCTGCACCTGACGGATCGGCAGGGCGTCGAAGAACTCATTGGCGATCAGAATGGTCGGGCCGTCCGGCACATCCTCCAGCCGATCGTGCCAGTGGATTGCATCGCCGACTATTGGCTGGAGCGTCTGGCGCTGCCGCTCCCGCAGGGCCGGGCTGGTCTCCACCAGATGGACGGTCGCATTGTCGCGGAACAGCGGCAGCACCGCCGCAGCCCGCAGCGCGTCGGCCATCAGAGTGCCGCGCCCCGGACCCAGCTCCACCAGATGGAAGGGGCCGGGACCGCCAAGCCGCGCCCAGCTGTCGACGCACCACAGCCCGACCAGCTCGCCGAACATCTGGCTGATTTCCGGCGCGGTGGTGAAGTCGCCGCCTTTGCCGAACGGGTCGCGGCGCATGTAATAGCCGAAGCGCGGATGGCCCAGCGCCTCCGCCATGAAGGCGCCGACGCTGATCGGGCCATCCATGACGATGCGGCGGGCCAGCAGATGGGCGAGCGTATCCGGGCCGGCGCTTTCCTCCGCCATGGCGTCAGGCCGGGATGGCATGGCGCCGGCCGCGCAGGACCAGCCACAGGCCGATCGCCACCATCGGCAGCGACAGCAGCTGTCCCATTGTGGCGCCGGCGAACAGGAAGCCCAGCTGCGGATCGGGTTCGCGGAAGAACTCCACCGTGATGCGCGACAGGCCGTAGCCGATCAGGAACAGCCCGCCGATCGTGCCCGGCCGGTTGCGCAGCGCCGGGCTGCGGATGGCGATCGCCAGCAGGATGAACAGAACCACGCCCTCCAGCGCAGCCTCGTAAAGCTGGCTGGGGTGGCGCGGCACCTGGAGCGGATCGCGTGGGAAGACCATGGCGTAGGCGAAATCGGGTGCCGGTCGGCCATACAGCTCGCCATTGATGAAGTTGGCGATGCGGCCGAAGAACAGGCCGATGGGGGCGCAAGCGGCGATGATGTCGCCGAAGACGAAGGGCGAGATGCCGCGGCGCCAGCAGAACAGCGCAATCGCGGTCAGCACGCCAACCATGCCGCCATGGAAGGACATGCCGCCATGCCAGACCTGCACGGCGTCCAGCGGATTTTCCAGATAATAGGGCAGGTTGTAGAACAGCACATAGCCGAGCCGCCCGCCCAGGATGGTGCCGATCACCGCCCAGGTCAGGAAGTCGTCGAACTCCTCGGGGTTCGGCCGCCGGTCGGGGTCGAGCCGCGCCAGCCCCAGGCAATAGCGCCAGCCCAGCACGAAGCCGGCGAGATAGGCCAGCGCATACCAGCGGACGACGATGGGGCCGAGGGAAAAGGCGACCGGGTCGATGGTGGGGAAGGCCACGACGGGAAGGGTGGCGAGCATGGGAACTCCGGTCAGCGATACGGGTCGGGCTGGGACAGGAAATCCTGCACATAGCGCCGGACACCCTCTTCCAGCTCGGTGAAAGGCTGGTCGAACCCGGCGGCGCGCAGGCGATCCGTCGTCGCCTGCGTGAAATATTGGTATTTGCCGCGCAGATGCCCGGGCATATCGAAGTACTCAATCCGGGGGGGCAGCCCCAGGGCGGCGAAGGTCGCCAGCGCCAGATCCTTGAAGCTGCGCGCCTTGCCGGTGCCGACATTGAACAGGCCGCTGACCTCGGGATGATCGTAGAGCCACAGCATCACGGCGACGCAATCGTCGACATGGATGAAGTCGCGCAGCTGGCCGCCATCCTCGAAGCCGTCCTTGTGCGACTTGAACAGGCGCGCCGGCTCGCCGGCCGTCAGCTGCGGGTGCAGCTTGGCGACCACGCTCATCATGTCGCCCTTGTGGGCTTCGTTGGGACCGTAGACGTTGAAGAATTTCAGCCCGGCCCATTGCGGCGGCACGAGGTCGCCGCCGGCGACGGCGCGGGCGACGCGGCGGTCGACCAGATGCTTGGACCAGCCATAGGCGTTCAGCGGCCGCAGCCGCGCAAGCCCGTCGCAGGAACCGTCATCGTCGAACCCGGCGGAACCGTCGCCATAGGTCGCGGCGGAGGAGGCGTAGATCAGCCGGCAGCCGCGCCAGGAACACCAGCGCCACAGGTCCAGCGTCAGCGCCACATTGTTGGCGACGATCTTGTCGACGTCCCGCTCGGTGGTGGCGGAGATGGCGCCAAGATGGAAGACGGTGTCGATCTCGGCGGCATGCTGGTCGAGGAAGGCCAGCGTCTGTTCCGGCGGCACCAGCGTGGCGACCTCGCGCTTGGCGAGGTTCTGCCACTTTTCGCCGTCACGGAAGCGGTCGATGACCGCCACGTCGGTGATGCCGCGCGCAGCCAGAGCCGCGACAAGGTTGGACCCGATGAAGCCGGCCCCGCCGGTGACCACGATCATAGCGCTGTCCGCTGTTGCTCGACGCGTTTCGTGGGGACTTATAGGCGGGGAGGCGCGTGGGGGCAAGTTAATGGCCCTCTTCCTTCCGCTCGTGAGAGCAGGCGGGAGAGGGCCGCAGTGCTGCTTACCGCGTCGCCCGATTGGCGGCACTCACCAGAGCCCGCAGCGAGGCGGTGACGATGTCAGCGTCGATGCCGACGCCGAACAGGGTCTTTTCGCCGGTCTTCACCTCGACATAGGCGCAGGCTTGGGCGTCCTCGCCGGAGCCGATGGCGTGCTCGCGGTAGTCGACGACGTGCAGGTCGGTGCCGCAGCCCTGGCGCAGGGCGTCCAGGAAGGCGTCGATCGGGCCGTTGCCCTTGCCCTTGGTGGTGATGATCTCGCCGTTGCGGCGCATCACCACGCTCATGGCGCGGGCACCGGAGTTGGGGCCGCGCGGCTCGGTCGAATGTTCGACCAGTTCCAGCGGTGTGTCGGCGTCCAGATACTCGGCCTTGAAGGCGGCGTGAATGTCGGCGGGCGACAGCTCCTTGCCGGTCTCGTCGGCGACGCGCTGGACGACCTTGGAGAACTCGATCTGCAGGCGGCGGGGGATCTGCAGGCCGTAGTCCTTCTCCAGTACATAGGCGATGCCGCCCTTGCCGGACTGGCTGTTGATGCGGATCACCGCTTCATAGCTGCGGCCCAGGTCCTGCGGGTCGATCGGCAGGTACGGGACCTCCCACTTGCCGGTGTTGGACTTGCTCAGCGCCTTCAGCCCCTTGTTGATGGCGTCCTGGTGCGAGCCCGAGAAGGCGGTGAAGACCAGTTCACCGGCATAGGGGTGGCGCGGATGGACTGGCAGCTGCGTGCAGTATTCGGAAACGCGGACGATCTCATTGATGTCGTCGATGTTCAATTCCGGGTCGACGCCCTGGGTGAACATGTTCAGCGCCAGCGTGACGACGTCGACGTTGCCGGTGCGCTCGCCGTTGCCGAACAGGGTGCCTTCGACGCGGTCGGCGCCGGCCAGCAGGCCCATTTCCGCAGCGGCCACGCCGGTGCCGCGGTCGTTGTGCGGGTGCAGCGAGATGATCGCCGATTCGCGGTTCTTCAGGTTGCGGCAGAACCACTCGATCTGGTCGGCATGCACGTTGGGCATCGACATCTCGACCGTGGCCGGCAGATTCAGGATGACCTTGTTGTCGGGCGTGGCGCCCCAGGTCTCCATCACCGCCTCGCAGATCTCGACCGCGAAGTCCAGTTCAGTGCCGGTGAAGCTCTCCGGCGAATATTGCAGAACGATCTCGGTCTCCGGCGTCTCGGCGGCCAGTTGCTTGACCAGCTTGGTGCCGGCGACGGCGATGTCGATGATGCCCTGGCGGTCCAGCCCGAACACCACACGGCGCTGCAATTCGGAGGTGGAGTTGTACAGGTGGACAACGGCGCGCTTGGCGCCCTTGATGCCCTCGAAGGTGCGGCGGATCAGCTCCTCACGCGACTGCGTCAGCACCTGGATGGTGACGCCGTCGGGGATCTTGCCCTGCTCGATCACTTCGCGGCAGAAGTCGAAATCGGTCTGCGACGCGGCGGGGAAGCCGACCTCGATCTCCTTGAAGCCCATGCGCAGCAGCAGTTCGTACATGGCGCGCTTGCGGTCCGGACCCATCGGCTCGATCAGCGCCTGGTTGCCGTCGCGCAGGTCGACCGAGCACCAGATCGGCGCCTTGTCCAGGGTGCGCGACGGCCACTGGCGGTCGGTCAGCTTCACCTGGGGGAAGGGGGCGTATTTGGACGGGGACTTCGGCAGGGTCGGGATACCAGCGTTCGTTTGGGTCGCGGTGCTCATGGCGTCGTTCGGCTCCAGTGGCGGCCCCGGGCTCTCGCTGTTCTGTGCGGGCGGGGGCGGCGGATCGGATTTTGAAAGGCGGAGGGACCGGCGAGGGGTACGGCCGCGGAGCCGCCGGATGTGGCTCAGCGACCGCTGCTAAGTCGCAGTCCCGGCCCCGGCCGGGCGACGCCGATGGAGGCGCCTTTGAAAACATCGCTCATGGAACAGACACTTCGACCGATGGAAATGGTGTGCGAACGCGACAAACCCGGACGCTTAAAGCGCCGGGCCGAGAAGTCGAAGAAGGGCGTTCTGACGGTCGATGGTGTTCATGGGGCGCACTGTGCGCAGGTGCGGCATGGCTGTCAAGCCTGGATTGGCGAAAAACGGACTGCGGGATGCACCAACCATCGCCCGGTGCCTGCCCCAGATCAGCCCGGGCGTCAGCCCCAAAACAAATGGTACAGTGTCGGCAGCAGCAGCGCCGTCGCCAGCCCGTTCAGCCCCATGCCCAGCCCGGCGAAGGCGCCCGCCACCTCGTTGACCTGCAAGGCGCGGGCGGTGCCGATGCCGTGCGCCGCCACACCCATCCCAAAACCGCGCGCGCGCCAGTCCTTCACCCGCACGAGGTTCAGCACCCAGGTGCCCAGGCTGGCGGCGACGATCCCGGTGATGATGACGAACACCGCAGTCAGCGACGGCAGTCCGCCGATCTGCTCCGACACGCCCATGGCGATAGGGGAGGTGACGGATTTCGGCGCCATCGACAGGATCGTCGCCTTGCTGCCGCCGAACGCCCAGACCAACGCCACGGCACTCAGCGCCGAAGCCGCCGACCCCGCCAGCAGCGCCACCACCAGCGCCAGAGCCGAGCGACGGACCTCCTGGAACTGGTTGTAGAGCGGAATGGCGAGCGCCACGGTGGCCGGACCCAGCAGGAAATGGACGAACTGCGCGCCGTCGAAATAGGTGCGGTAGTCGATGCCCGACAGGCTGAGCGTGCCGGCGATCAGGACAACGGCGATCAGCACCGGGTTCAGCACCGGGCGCCGGCCCAGCCTCTCGAAAATCCACAAGCCGATCTGATAGGCGACCAGCGTCAGCGTCAGCCCGGCCAGCGGGCTTGCCGACAGATAGACCCAGATCTGGTGAAGGTCGGCGCTCATGCCCTGTCTCCCTTGGCCGGCTCTTCTGCCGCTTGCTCCTCCTCCAAACGCGGATCGGTGCGGCTCAGCAGGAAAGCCATCAGCTTCGCCGTTACCGCGATACCGAAGAGCGTGCTGCCGAACAGGGCGACGACGATTGGCAGCGCCTCCGTCTCCAGGCGGGTGACATGGACCATCACCCCGACGCCGGCCGGCACGAACAGCAGGGAGAGGTGGCGCAGCAGCCCGCCCGCCGTGTCCTGCACAGTGTCCGGCACGCCGCCACGCAGCAGCAGGCCGGCAAACAGCAGCAGCATGCCCAGCACCGGGCCGGGAATCGGCATATGCAGCAGGCGGGCGGCCAACTCACCAGCCAATTGGCAAAGAAGCAGGAGCGTCAGGGTTCCGAGCATCGCGGACTCCGAGGGAAGGGGCGCGCTGCGTCCCTTCTACCGCAGTTGCGAAGACGGCGGGCTGCATTCCGCGAATGCGAGCATCGCGAATCGACGATGCGACATGCTCAGGAGCGGGGGATTATTGCAGCTTGCTGCGGACGTGCTGGCTGCGGCGAACGATGGATTGCGCTTCCACCGTCACTTCCTTCTTGCCGAACAGGCGGAGGAAGATGGCGTTGACGGTGGCATGGGCGCTGACCGTCAGGGTGCCGGCGGCGGCATCTTCGGCAATCGTCAGGGGCGACAGGTTCGAGCCCAGGAATCCGTTGGGAAAGGCTTTGTCGAAGAAACTTCGGATGTGCCCATCGCGTTGCGAATCGAACATCACGCGCCCGCCGGCCAGCGCGGCGGCATCGACCGCCTGTGACAGTCGGGCTTCCACCGCATAGCTGCGCAGGGCATCGACGGTGCAGCCGGCACCCAGCGCGGTCGGAATGGCAAGGATCAGGGCGACCACCAGAAGCAGGTGACGACCCGTCCGCCGGTCTTCGTGCCCGCCATAGGGCAGGGGACGATAGACCAAAGTCATTGCCGGCCTCCCAAGCAATTGCCTATGCGGAAAGGGGTGTTTTGATTGGATGCATTACTCTTAGCATCATCCGACAAGCAGGCAAACCAGGAAATGCAGCAGAGCGACAGCAAAAATCGCGGCGCAAGTTGTTATGTATTTTACGCAAAGGCGGTAATCCAAATTCGCGCGAGCGGCAAGAAAGGGGAAACCCCACTGCGGCTCGCAGGAAGCGTGATCTCGACTTTGAAAACGCCTGGGAGGCGAAGTCGAGCCGGGACAAAAGTGGGGCAAACTGCCTCGACTCGGGCGACCTCAAGGACTTGTTCATCGACATCGTCGTCAGGCTTGATCCGAGCGCCCCTATCATTCCATCCCCCGAACCGTTCCTGTCCGTGGTCACTCGAACGGGCAGTGGCCGACTCGATCGCGTCTCGCCCATGCGTGGCACATCGTCATGAACTGAACACGCGCGCGCCTTCTCCGTTTCCGTTTCGCCCGCTAGAGTCCGGGCACAATGACGGGGAGACGGCCCGATGAAGGGCGGCGTTTGGCGCGTGGTGATGTTGGGGCTGGCGGTGGCGGCCGCCGCGCTGGTCTTTCTGGGTGTGGAGATCACCCAGCTGGCGGCGGATGACCGCACCGCCTTCACCCGCGGTCTGGCGATTTGCGGACTCGGCCTGTTGTCGGTGTGGTTCGTCTTTTCGCGCCTGTCGCGCCATTTCCGCGATCTCGGCCGCCTGTCCGACCGCCTGTCGGGCGCCCGTTCCCGGATCGACCTTGAACCCCTGTCCGGCGGGCGGGGCGGCGAATTGGCGCGCCTGGCCGAGGCGGCGAGTCTCGCCCGTGGCGGGGGGAATGGGCTGGCTGATGGCCCGCTGGGGAATGGTCCGTTGGGCGGTGGGCGCATGGACCGTGCCTTGCGGGCGGCGCTGGTGCTGTCCGACGATCCGCTGCTGATCCTCGACGAGCAGGGGCGGGTGGAGCAGTTGAATCCCGCCGCCGCCCGTCTGCTGGCGGTGGAGGAGGGGGCCGACATCGGCAAGTCCCTGCAGCGCGACGATCTGGCCCGCGCCATGGAGCGGGCGCGCGGCAGCGGTGCTCCCGTCACTGCCGTGTTGCGCCGGACGGAAGATGGCGAGTTGTCGGCGCGGGTGGCTGATCTGGGGCTGAGCGCCGGGACGCTGCTGTCCTTCCCCGCCCGCGGCATGGCCCATGCCGCCGGTCTCAGCGGCAAGCGCACGCTCAGCCTGCGCCCAGCCCAGCTTGCCACCCCGCTCGGCGACGAGGAGCCGCTGGCCGCACTGCCATTCGTGGCGCTTTGGGTGGCGACGGCGGGTGAAGAGCCTGACGACGGTCCGGTGATCGCGGTCGGCACTGTCCGGCTGGTCGGATCGCGGATCTTTCCGACGGTGTCGCTCACCCTGTTGATCGATCCCGTCGATCCGGTGCCGGCCTCGGCAACGGCCCGTCACGGAATCGACACCGCCATGGTGGCGGGCGAACGCCCGTTCGCTGCGGTGTGGCCGGCGATCCAGGAGGCTCTGCACAATTGCATCGCCGTCGGTATCGGTGTCGACCTAGGCCTTGCGGCACTGGCACGATCGGCAGCCCAGGGTGGTATTGCCGATCCGGCGTTGCCCCCATCGCTCGACCTCGGCGCGCTGGCGGGAGCCCTCGACCCGGCCTTGGCAGGCGCGTCGCCGGACCGTCTGGCGGACGCTTTGGCTTTGCCCCGTCATTCGCGTAAAGGTCCGCAGGGAGAAGCGCTGTTCCAGGCCGAACTTGCCGTGGCATTGATATCCCGGTTGACGGATCGCGGGATCGTCACCCAGGGGCAGGCACGGGCGCTGATCGCCGGCGGCGGCGCGCGGGTGTCACTTACGCATCCTCCGCAAGCCTGAACCCGCTCATCGACAGCCGGGACTCCGGCCGCAGGTAATGGCGTGTCCAGGGGCCGGCATGGTCGAAGGGGGTGAGGCAGCTGCCGCCGCGCAATACCATGCGGTTGCTCGCGAGCCGGCCATTGACGGCCTCGTCCGGGACTCCCTTGTCCCCGCCATGGGGGCGACGGTAGCCGGGATATGTCGTGAAGGCATCGCCGGTCCATTCCCAAACGTCGCCGCACATCTGCCAGGGCCCGGTACCGTGGCACGTGCCGGCGCGGGGATGTCGGTGGCCGGTGCCCAGCAGGTTGCCCATGCTGCCGCAGCCGGCGGCGACCACTTCCCATTCCGCCTCCCGCGGCAGACGCTTGCCGAGCCAGCGGGCATAGGCGTCGGCCTCGTACCAGCTGACATGGCAGACCGGCTCGTCGGGGGCGAGCGGCTGCATGCCGTAGAGGGTGAAGACCTGCCAGTCATTGCCTGACCCGGAGGCGCCGCGCTCCCAATAGAGCGGTGCGCTCCATTCTTCGGCCCTGGCGATTTCCCAGCCGTCGGACAGCCAAAGGGAACGGTCGCGGTAGCCGCCGGCCTCGATGAAAGCCAGGAAATCGCCGCAGGTCACCGGACGGGCCGCCAGCCGGTAGGGCTCCAGCCAGACGCGGTGGCGTGGGCTTTCATGGTCGAATCCAGGCAGCGGCTCTGATCGGCCGACCTCGACGAGACCGCCGGATTGCTCCAGCCAGCCGTCGGGCGGGGCGCCCAGATGCGGATGATCGGGGGGCTGTTCGTAGGCCGGACGAAGCGGGTTGCTCCACAGCGCGTGCTTGATGTGCAGGAGCAGTCGCTCCTGGTGGCGCCGCTCATGGGCGATGGTCATCATAAGCGCCGATTCGGTCGGGTTCCACAGAGCATCGTCGATGCCATCGATCAGGTGCAGCACCGCGGCGTTGATCTGATCGCGGTGGCGCATGATCTCGGCCGCCGTTGGGCGAGACAGCATCCGGGGCGGCGGGGGGCCGCCATTGCCGCTGGCCGCGAACAGGTCGAGGAAGACCGAGTCGGCAGGGCGATAGCCGGGGTTGAACGGGATCAGCACCGCGACCTCGAACAGCCAGCTGGTGTGGGCGAGGTGCCATTTTGCCGGTGCGCCGTCTGGAACGGTCTGCACCATCAGGTCTTCCGGCGACAGGGTGGCGACCAGTTCGGCGGTGCGGGCGCGCGCCTTCTGGAAGCGTGTGGCAAGGGCCTGCCGGCGTTCGGCAAGGGACTGGTCGGCAAGGGATTGCGCGGCCTGGGCTGCGCTCGGGATGGGATGTGTGTCGGGCACGGGCGGTCCCTCCGAAATCCGGATCTCTTCGGAGAGTGTCCACCCGGAGCGCTCCATTTGGAATGCGTGCATCCGTGGGGTGGCGGTCACCGCAAATAGCGGCTGCGACCGGACGCCGCATCTGCAAAGGCATTGCCCGTGCATAAGCCCAAAAAACGAAAAGGCCGCCAGAAAGGCGGCCTTGTTCATTCGAAGCACAGCTCAGTGTCGGACAAGACTTACTTGATCTTGGCTTCCTTGAACTCGACGTGCTTGCGCGCCACCGGGTCGTACTTGCGGAACGACAGCTTCTCGGTGGTCTTCTTCGGGTTCTTCTTCTTGACGTAGAAGAAACCGGTGTCTGCCGTGCTCACCAGCTTGATGAGGACGGTGTTCTGCTTGGCCATGATCTCGATCCCGACAAAAAATCCGTGCCCCGCCGGCCCGGCGGGGCGGCGTCGTAGCGGCGGAAAATACCGTCTGACGCCGCAATGTCAAGCCCTATGGGCGGTGAAATCAGCGTCCGCCGGCGATTGCCACAAGGACGCCGCCCGAAACGGTGGTCAGCGCTCCGCCACGGTGTTGACCACGGCGGTGGCCACGGCGCGCTGGTAGAGCCCCGGCTCCGCCAGCAGGCGCATGGCGACCTTCAGGTCCAGTTCCGGCTCATGCTCCTTCCAGGGGCAGGCCTCGCGCAAGGCGTTCAGCGCATGCTCGTCGTCGGCCGCCTTGGACCGCCAGCTCGCCACCTGCGCCGGGCGCAGGCGGCCCTCGCGCAGGTCGGACAGCAGCGCCTCAGGATCGGTCTGGCCGGCCCGGCTGGTGCAGACGGTTGGCTGGACGCCCTGGCGGTGCAGGGTATAGCCGGCCGGGGTGTAGATGCGGCTCCAGGTCAGAAACAGCTCGCCGTCGTTGGGCAGGCGGTTGACCGTCTGGACACTGCCCTTGCCGTAGCTGGACGCCCCCACCACCACCGCACGGCCCGAGTCCTGCAACGCCGCCGCCACCACCTCCGCCGACGAGGCGGAACGGCCGTCGACCAGCACCACCAGCGGCAGCCCGTCCAGCAGGTCGTCGGGATTGGCGTCGAAGCGCTGGCGGCTTTCCGGGTTGCGCCCTTCGGTGGAGATGATCCGGCCGCGGCGGATGAACAGGTCGGCGACCGCGACGGCCTGGTCCAGCAGCCCGCCCGGATTGCCGCGCAGGTCGAGAACCATCCCCTGCAAGGTCGGGCCTGCCGCCTGCCGGATCGAGGTCACTGCCGAGCGCAGGCTGGAGGCGGTGGTGGCGTTGAAGCGGTCGAGCTTGACGATGCCGACGTCGCCGGACATCGAATAGGTCACGGTGTTCGGCACCACCCGCTCGCGACGCAACGGCAGGCGGCGGGGCGGCCCATTGTCGCGGGCGACGGTCAGCGTGACCAGCGTGCCGGTGGGGCCGCGCAGCCGCTCCCGCATGTCCGCCGCCGTCATCCGCGTGGTCATGTCGCCGTCGATCGCCAGAAGCTGGTCGCCGTCGACGATGCCGACGCGCTCGGCCGGGCTGTGCGGCATGACGTCATGCACGATGACGCGACCATTGGACGTGGTGTCCAGCGACAGGCCGACGCCGCCATAGCCCTCGCGCTGGGCGCGTTCGTTGCTGGCGCGCTGGACGCCGGTGTAGCGGGAATAGCCGTCGAGATCGGCGGTGACGCCGTCGAACACCACTTGGTACAGCCGTTCCGGCGTCGCTTTCGCCAGAATTGGGGAATAGCTGCGGGCGCGGTCAATGATTCGGGTGGTCAGAACCGCCCAGCCGCCGGCATCGCCGTCGGCAGCCGCACCGTACTCCGCCGCCAGGGCGCCCGAGACGTACAGGCGTACGGCACTGCCGGCACGCTCCACCGTCACCGACGGGTCAAGTGCGGTCAGACCCTTCAGCCCATCCATGCCAAGTCGGTTGAAGGACACCGGTTCCAGATAGACTTCGGCGATCTTGGCGAAACCGACGGAGAAGACCTGTTCGATCACCGGCAGCGGCGCGTTGGTCGCGGCCTGCGGCGTCCCGGCGAGAGCGGTGGTGGCGAGAAGTGCTGCGGCGGAGAACTGGAAGGCCAGATGGCGGAAAGAACGGCGGAAAAGACCCGCCATGCCCGACATCAGGGGGATCGGAAAAGACGGCACGTGGGATTGTGCATCCTGATCGCACACGCTGTGATCGAACTGGGCCATGGGGCTAACCGCGGCCTCCCTTTCCTGCAGCCGGACCGGACGAGGATGTTCCCGATCCCGGATGGGTGATAGATACACCTTCGTTCAGGAGGGCGGGCGGGACAAAATTGCGGGCCTCACCACAATGTTGCGGATTGTCCCGACCTGTGTCGCCAAGGTCACGCTGGTATGGCGGAGGTGCGGGCAAACCATGGCTTGGCCGCGAGTCGATCATATATCAGCCCCCGAGCTCGGGCGTTGCCATTATGCAACGGTGTGGCGGCGACCCGCTTCTCACATCGAGTCGGCCAATCGGAATAGCGTGCTGCCGCCGATCGGATCAGCCTCCACCAGCACCACTTTGACCGGGCTGCTGAGCCCGTATGTGCGGCCCGTACGTTGCCCGACCAGAGCGTGTGCGGCCTCGTCGTGCTCGTACCTGTCGTCGGGCAGGCTGCTGGCGGGGACCAGCCCGTCGGCACCGCTCTCGTCCAGCCGCACGAACAGCCCGAAGCGGCTGACCCCGGAGATGCGGCCGCTGAAGCGTTCCCCCAGCCGGTCGGCCAGGAAGGCGGCGGTGTAGCGATCGACCGCATCGCGTTCCGCGGTGGCGGCACGACGTTCGGTGCCGGACAGATGCTCGCCGATCTCCGCCAGCCGCCCAAGCGTCTCGTCATCCAGCCCGCCGACGCCGAGCCCCAGCGTGCGGATCAGGGCGCGGTGGACGATCAGGTCGGCATAGCGGCGGATCGGTGAGGTGAAATGGGCATAGCGGTGCAGAGCCAGCCCGAAATGGCCGATGTTGTCCGGGCTATAGGCGGCCTGTGCCTGGGCACGCAGGATCACCTCGCTGACCAGCGGCGCGTGAGACGTGCCCTCGACCTTGCGCAGGATGCGGGTGAAGTGGTCCGGCGTCAGGTCGGCGCTCTTGGCCAGCGGGTGGCCGATTTCGGCAAGGAAGCCGCGCAGCGCCTCCATCTTCTCCATCGAGGGACGGTCGTGGATGCGGTAGAGGCCGGGCATGGTCCGCCGTTCCAGCACCTCCGCCGCCGCGACGTTGGCGGCGATCATGAACTCCTCGATCAGCCGGTGGCTGTCGTGCCGCTCCCGCCGGGCGATCTCGGCGACCCGGCCGCGCTGGTCGATGTGCACGCGCCGTTCGGGCAGGTCGAGTTCCAGTGTGCCGCGCTTCGCACGGGCGGCGGCGAGGCGGGCGTACGCGCCGAACAGCGGGGCGATGACGCTGTCGGCCAGCGGCGCCGTCACCTCGTCGAGCCGGCCCTCGTGGCAATCCTGTACCTGTTCATAGGTCAGCCGCGCCGCCGACCGCATCAGGCCGCGGACCAGGCGATGCCGGATCAGCACACCGTTGCGGTCGATCCACAGGTGGAAGGCCAGACAGGCGCGGTCCTCCCCCGGCCGCAGCGAGCAAAGCCCGTTGGACAGCGCCTCCGGCAGCATCGGCACGACGCGGTCGGGGAAATACACCGAATTCCCGCGCTCGTAGGCCGTCCGGTCCAGCGCCGATCCAGGGCGCACATAATAGGACACGTCGGCGATGGCGACGATCAGGTGCCAGCCCTCCGGATTCTCCGGATCGCCGTCCGGCTCCGCCCACACGGCATCGTCGAAGTCGCGGGCGTCGGCGCCGTCGATGGTCACCAGCGGAATGTCGCGCAGATCCTCCCGCTGCATCAGCGCCGGCACCGCCGCCAGTTCCGCCTCGCGCAGGGCGGCATGCGGGAAGACCGTGGGGATGCCATGGGCATGGATGGCGATCAGGCTGAAGGCGCGCGGCTCGTCGGTGGAGCCCAGCCGCTCCACCACGCGGGCCTGCGGCTGGCCGGCGCGCCCGGCCGGCAGGATGTCGGCGAAGACGAGATCGCCGGGTTCGGCGTCGCCGCGGTTGGGCGGCAGCACCAGGAATTCGGTCTTGTGGCGGCGGTCGGTCGGGTGGATGCGCCCGCCGTCGGCGGCTGGCCGGTAGACGCCGAGGATGCGGCCCTCGCGCTCCCCGTCTATCCGGCGGATGACACGCGCCTCATAGAGCCGGTCGTTGATGCGGGCGAGCTTCGCCAGCAGCGTGTCGCCGACCGCCAGCGGCTTGTCCTCGCCGCGCGACTTCTTTTCCGGCAGCAGGAAGATGCGTGGCGGAGTCCCTTCGCCGGTCCAGGTCAGCGGCCGGGCCGCCAATTCGCCGTCCGCATCGACGCCGGTGACCAGCAGAACCGCGACCGCGGGCAGCGACTGTGGCGGGGCCATGCGCTTGTTGCGCCCGCGCTCCACGGCGCCATCGGCCTCCAGCTCGCGCAGCAAATCCTTCAGCATCTCGCGGTCGGCCGATCCGGACAGCTTGAAGGCGCGGGCGATCTCGCGCTTGCCGACGGGGGTGGTGCTGGACCGGATGAAGGCGAGGATGGCGTCCTTGCCGGGGAAATGGCTGTCGGTCACTGGATGGGAGGTCCGTCGGTTCTTGTCTCGCGGGTCGCTATATAGGGATCAGTTGCCGCCGGCGCTCGTCGCCCACGGTCTGCCCGCTAGCGCCCGAATGGCCTCGCTGCGCTCCACCGCCTCGCGGAAGCCGGAAAGCGGGAATCTGACCTCCGTCTTCTCGCCGGCCGGCGACTGGCCTACGATCGAGACCTCCGGCGCCGGAGCGATCTTCTCCACCATACGTCGGTTGATGTCGGGATCGCTCACCGCGCAGGTGTTGGTCTCGAACCGGAAGGCCTTGCAGGGGGAATCGGGTTTGAACACTGCCCGGTCGGCCCAGACCCGCACCAGCCTGTCCAAGTCCAGCGAGTCGGCGGAAACGCGGAAGCGCAGCCCCTCGCGCCAGCGATCGGTCGAGCGCAGCCAGACCAACCGGGCGGTACGGTCATTGATGCCGCGGGTGGACAGTTCGCACTCCACCTGCCGGGTGCCTGTCCAGAGCTGGCAGTAGAGCTTCCAGTTTTTGAAGCTCTCGTCGAATTCCCGGAAAGGCCTGTCGTCCGCCACGGCCGCCGGAACAGCGCCGGGAATGGAGACCAGCAGGGCCACCAGGGCAAGGATCAGGCGCTGTCTGCGGCGGGCGGGCATGGGCCGGTCACTCCCGCCGCTCGGCCCGCCGGCGCAGCAGGTGGTCGGCCAGCACGCAGGCCATCATCGCTTCGCCCACCGGCACGGCGCGGATGCCGACGCAGGGATCGTGGCGCCCCTTGGTCAGGATGTCGGTGTCGTTGCCGGCGGTGTCCACCGTCCGGCGCGGCGTCAGGATCGAGCTGGTCGGCTTCACCGCGAAGCGGACGACGATGTCCTGCCCGGTGGAGATGCCGCCCAGGATGCCGCCGGCGTGGTTGGACAGGAACTGCGGCTGGCCGTCGGCGCCCATGCGCATCTGGTCGGCGTTCTCCTCGCCGGTCAGTTCGGCCGCGGCGAAGCCGTTGCCGATCTCGACACCCTTGACCGCGTTGATCGTCATCATCGCGCAGGCGAGGTCGCTGTCGAGCTTGTCATAGAGCGGGTCGCCCAGCCCGACCGGCACGCCGGACGCCACCAGTTCCACCACCGCGCCGGCCGACGAGCCGCTCTTGCGGATGCCGTCGAGATACTCGGCCCACTGGGTGGCGGCGACCGGGTCGGGGCAGAAGAAGGGGTTGTTGTCGATCTCCGCCCAGTCCCAGCGGCTGCGGTCGATCCGGTGCGGACCGATCTGCACCAGGGCGCCGCGCACCTGGATGGCGGAACCCAGCACTTTGCGCGCCACAGCACCGGCGGCGACCCGGCAGGCGGTTTCCCGCGCCGAGGAGCGGCCGCCGCCGCGGTAATCGCGGATGCCGTATTTCTGCCAGTAGGTGTAGTCGGCATGGCCGGGGCGGAATTTGCCGGCGATGTCGCTGTAATCCTTGGAGCGCTGGTCGGTGTTCTCGATCAGCAGCGAGATCGGGGTGCCGGTCGTCTTGCCCTCGAACACGCCGGACAGGATCTTCACCTGATCGGATTCCTGGCGCTGGGTGGTGTAGCGTGACTGGCCGGGGCGGCGCTTGTCCATCCAGGGCTGGATGTCGGTTTCCGCAACGAGGTCGATCAGCGACGGGCAACCGTCGACGACGACGCCGATGGCCGGACCGTGGCTCTCGCCCCAGGTGGTGAAGCGGAAAAGCGTGCCGAAGCTGTTGCCGGCCATGGTGACATCCTCCCGAAACGAACCCGCACCCGAAAATTCACAGCTGAGAAGCAGTGTACCGAGTTTTCACCGGCTGTGAAAATGCGCGGGTTTCTTGCGGCCTTTCGGCGGCAAGGTCAAGGAAGCGATGCGCTGATTTTTGAGGGGATTTTAAAGGGGGAGTGAATGAGGGAAATGGTGCTGCCAGAGAGGATTGAACTCTCGACCTCTCCCTTACCAAGGGAGTGCTCTACCACTGAGCTACGGCAGCGCCAGATGCAGGCGCCTGATGACAAGATCGGAAGAATGGTGCTGCCAGAGAGGATTGAACTCTCGACCTCTCCCTTACCAAGGGAGTGCTCTACCACTGAGCTACGGCAGCCCCGATAACCGACCATCGCCGGGGCGACGCGTCCGGGTGAGGCGTTCAGGCTTGACCGCCCCCCGAAGTGGCGCGGGTTATGCCACAGGCCTTTTGGGGATGCAAGCGCTTAAAATCACCTCGTCACTCACTTTTTTTCGTGCCCGGAACGAGCTTCCCGATCCGGTACCGATCACGCCTGCGTCGCGGCCGGCGGCAGCACCGCTTCGGCGCGGAAATCGGGCACCACGGTGCCGAGGATCGACAGGACCCGCTCGCCGTCACCCGCCCGTGCCGCGGCCTCCAGTTCGCCCACTGCGCGGTTGATCAGCGCATAGTCGATCAGCCGGGGGGAGGCGAGGAAGACGCCGTCGGCCTCGGTGCGGCTCGGCGCCTCCGCCGCTGTCAGGATTTCCTCGAACAGCTTCTCGCCCGGGCGCAGGCCGGTGTAGGCGATCTCGATGTCGACGCCCGGCCGGTAGCCGGCCAGCCGGATCATCTGGCGGGCAAGGTCGGCAATCTTCACCGGCTCGCCCATGTCCAGCACCAGGATCTTGCCGCGGTCCTCAGCCCGGGTGGCGCCGTGGGCGGAGGCCTGTAGCACCAGTTCCACCGCTTCGCGCACGGTCATGAAGTAACGGCGCATGTCGGGGTGGGTGACGGTCAGCGGACCGCCCTTCGCCAGCTGCCGGGTGAACAGCGGCACGACCGAGCCCGACGAGCCCAGCACATTGCCGAAGCGCACGGTCATGTAGCGGGTGGCATGCTCCGTCCCGTCGCGCGGCGGCAGGACGTCCAAGGCTTGGCAATAGGTCTCGGCGAAGCGCTTGGCGGCACCCATCACGCTGGTCGGGCGGATCGCCTTGTCGGTGGAGATCAGCACCATGGCGAGGCAGCCGGCGGCACGCGCCGCGTCCGCCACGTTGCGGGTGCCGATGACGTTGGTCAGCACGCCTTCGCACGGGTTGGCCTCCACCAGCGGCACATGCTTCAGTGCCGCGGCGTGGAAGACCAGGGCAGGGCGCTCCTCCTGGAACAGGCGCATGATGCGGTCGCGGTCGCGCACGTCGGCGATCACCGGGCGTGGGTCGAGGCCGGGGAACCTCTCCCGCACCTCCATCTCGATGCTGTAGAGGTTGAACTCCCCGGCATCGAGCAGGATCAGCCGTTCCGGTCCCAGCGCCGCGATCTGGCGGACCAGCTCGCTGCCGATGGTGCCGCCGGCGCCGGTGACGATCACCCGCCGGCCGCCGACCAGCCCGGAAATGGCGCCGCGGTCGAGAACGGCCTGCGGCCGGCCCAGCAGATCCTCAAGCGCGATCGGCCGCACCTCGACACCCTTGCCTTCGCCGAGCGCCGATTTGAACTCGGTCAGGCTGGGCAGGCGCGACAGGACCAGACCAAGCGCCTCCGCCCGGTCAAGCAGGCTGCGCAGGGTCGATCCCTTGAGTTCGGCATCGCCCTTGGTGACGATCAGCCGCTGCGGCCGCTCATGCTTGCGGTCCAGCGCCTGGACCACCTGTTCCAGATCATCCGGGCCGCCCAGAACCGGGACGCCCCGCACGGCATGGCCGACCCGCCGGCCCTTGTCGTCCAGGATGCCGACGACGCGATAGGCTGACTGGCCCGGCTGGTCGAGCGAGCGGATGAACAGCTCCGCCGCATCGCCGACGCCCAGCAGCAGCACGGGGATGCGCGGCACGCCTTCCACCGCCTCGGCCCAGCTGAAGCGGCGGTCCTTCATGAAGCGGTAGGCGAAACGCGGCCCGCCGAGCAGAAGCATCTGCACCAGCCACAGGATCGGCGGCAGCGATCGCGGCAGAAGCTCCGCGCGCGTCAGCAGGAACATCGCCAGGACGAAGCACAGGACCGCGACGGTGACGGCGCGCACCACCTGCATCAGGTCGGGGATGGAGGCATAGCGCCAGATGCCGCGGTACAGTCCGAACAGCAGGAAGACCGCCGCCGAAACCCCGACCAGCACCGGCAGCGCGATGGTCAGCGCGTCGAAATACAGACCGAAGGCGGACCCACCCACCCGCAGGTACAGGGCGACGGCCAGGGCGACCCCGGTCATCACCAGATCGTGCAGGAACACCAGGAATGCCCGTGCGGACGGGATACGCATGCCGCTAAACCTTGTTCATTCGTCCGGCTTGTTTCGCCGTCGCGATCAGCCGCGGGAAGCTTTGAACCATTCCGCGGTGGCGCGCAACCCGGACGCAAGGTCATGCGGCGGGCGCCAGCCGAGCTTTTTGCGGATGGGTCCGTCGTTCACCGTCAGCGTGCCGGCCAGCCGGTCGAACACCGCGCGCGTGCCGGTCAGCGCCGCGCCGAGCGCCATCAGGCCGCGCGGCACCGGGATCAGCCGCGCCGGCCGGGCCAGCGCCACGGCGATGGCCCGCACCAGATCGGCGGTCGACACCGGCTCGCCATCCTGAACCAGGAAGGTTTGGCCGGCGGCGTCCGGATGCTCCAGAACCGTCACCACCGCGTCTGCGAGGTTGCCGACATAGATCAGGCTGCGCCGGTTGTGGATGCCGCCCAGCGGCAGCGGCAGACCGGTTGCCACCAGCTTCACCAATGCCCGCATGTTGCCGGCGGCACCGGGGCCATAGACCAGCGGCGGGCGGATCACAACCACCTCCATGCCGGTGCGGGCGGAGATCGCCGCCAGTGCCCGTTCAGCCTCCAGCTTCGAGATGCCATAGGGGCTGGTCGGGGCCGGCGTCGTCTTCTCGTCCAGCGGCGTGGGCCGGCTTTCATCCACCATCGCCTTTATGCTGCTGAGATAGACGAAGCGCTTTACACCGGCCGCTGCCGCCTGCTCCGCCAGTTGGACGGTTCCGGCGGTGTTGACGCGGCGGAACTCCGCCAGCGGGTCGGCGGCGTTGTCGCGCATGACATGGACGCGGGCCGCCATATGGACGACCGCGTCAACGCCGGCCAGCGCAGCTGTCCAGTCGGTGTCGGGACCGATGTCGCCGACCATTGCCGGCTCCCACGGGCCATCCTTGCGGCTGCGCAGGGCTGCGCGCACCGCATGTCCGCGGGCGGCCAGCAGCGGGGCGGTGTGGCGACCGACGAAGCCGGTGGCGCCGGTCAGGAGAACGCGCATGTGCAGGATGGTCCGGGTTGATTTCGTATGAGGGAGAACAGCATGCCTTAGTTTCCGGTTTGGCCGGGTGGCGCCATGGCGCAAAGCCCCAAGACCCTTTTCCAGCTTTCGGTCGGGTGTAGGAATGGCTATAAGCTGGAAAGGGACGCGTGAATAAGGACGCTACCAAGACATGTCACACATCGTCGACGGTGCAAATGATCGGCACAGCCGGATCATCATCGTCAGCTTTAATTGCGCCGACTTCGTCAATCGCGTCATTGGCTGTCTGCTCGATCAGACCGATCCTGCCTTCGAGGTGGTGATCGTCGACAATGCCTCAAAAGACGTTGACGGTATCGCCTTGCCGGCTGATCCGCGCTTCCGCATGGTCCGGATGGACAGCAATGTCGGATTCGCCAAGGCCAACAACATCGGCGCCGCCGGCGCCACCGTCCCCTGGATCGTCACGCTGAACCCGGACGCCTTTCCGCGCCGCGACTGGATGGAGCGGCTGCATGCCGCCGCCCAGGCGCAGCCCGACGTGGCGATGTTCGGATCGACCCAGCTCTTCTCGCACGACCCCCGCATGATCGACGGCGAGGGCGACCAGTATTCCATCTTCGGCTTCGCCTGGCGGGTCAATTACCGTCGCATGCTGAAGCCGCCTTATTACAGCGGCGCGGTCTTCTCGCCCTGTGCCGCCGCCGCCATGTACCGGCGCGACTTTTTCGAGGCGGTCGGTGGTTTCGACGAGGATTACTTCTGCTATTGCGAGGATGTCGACCTCGGCTTCCGCATCCGGCTCGCCGGCGGGCCTGCGGTGCAGGTCGGCGACGCGGTGGTGGAGCATGTCAGCAGCGGCGTTTCCAAGCAGTACGGCACCTTCGCCCAGTATCACGGAGTCCGCAATCTGGTGTGGACGATGGTGAAGAACATGCCGCTGCCTCTGCTGCCGCTGGCCTTCGCCGGCCATTCGCTGCTGGTGGTCTATCTGGTGTTCCGCAGCCTGGGCAGCGGGCGCACCGGCGCCATCGGCCGCGGCATCCGCGACGCGCTTTGCGGACTGCCGCGCATGATCGCCAAACGCCGGTCGATCCAACGCCAGCGCAAGGCGACGCTGGGGGAGGTTGCCGGCATGATCGCCTGGAATCCGCTGCTGCTGAAGACGCGCGGGCGGCCGGGCTGCCCGCTGTCGCGTCGCTCAGACCAGCCGCCATCCGTGGGTGTTGAAAAAGCGTAGGGCGGAGCGGGCGAACATCCGGATGTGCGCGCCGCCCTTACGCGCCGCCTTGCCGCCGAAATGCACCATGCGGACATCCGGGACATAGGCGATCTCGCCCAGCGCCATAGCCCGGCGCGACAGGTCGAAATCCTCGAAATACAGGAAATAGCCGTCGTCGAAGCCGCCCAGCCGTGCCAGCGCCTCGCGCCGGAACAGCATGAAGGCGCCGCTGACCTGCTCCAGCCCGGTGACGATGGCATCGCGGGTGACGTCGCGCATCTCGTAGCGGTCGAGCCGCTTGGCGAAAAGCCGCTTGACCGCGGTCGGAGCGAAGGCGCGCAGGCCCAGATCGAGCACGGTCGGCCGCCGCTTGCACAGGAACTCCTGCTCCCCCGATGGGCTGAACACCTTGGGGGTCAGCAGCACGGTGCGCGGGTGGGCCTCCATATAGCGCCAGCCGGCCAGCAGCGCGTCCGCTTCCAGCAGGATGTCGTAGTTCAGGATCAGGTGATAGGGCGCGTCGCCCTGCCGGATCGCCAGATTGTGCCCGGCGCCATAGCCGACATTGCCGTGTCCGGCGATCAGCATCGCCGGCGGCCGGCCGGGCGCCGCGTAGCGGTCCAGCAGCACCCGGAACGGGTTGGAGCCGGCGTCGCTGCCTTCCGGCGCGCCATTGTCGATGATCCACAGCCTGGTTTGCACGCCGGCACTCTCCGCCAGCCGGCCGGTGGCGGCGGCAATGGTGTCGAGCGAGCGGGCCAGCAGCTCCGGATCGGGGTGATAGAGGACGACGGACAGGTCTAGGAGCGCGGTGGTCATGGGGATCAGGCCTTCGACATGCGCGTCAGCGTCGCCAGCAGCAAGCCCACGGTGACGGCGCCGGGCGCCAGCGTCCAGGCCCCCAAACTGCCGGCGGCCAGGGCCGCTGCGACGAGGACGAGGCTGTAGGCGATGATGGTCAGCACCACGCGGTCGTGCCGGCCGACGCCCTTGGCGGCCTTCTGGTAGAAATGCTCGCGGTGGGCCTGCCAGATCTTCTCGCCGCGCAGCAGGCGGCGCAGCAGAGTGATGGTGGCATCGGTCAGGTAATAGGCGGGCAGGATCAGCGCCGCCGCCCAATCACCGCGCGCCGCCAGCGAGGCCAGCAGGAAGGCCAGGATATGGCCGAGCGGGATGCTGCCGACGTCGCCCATGAACATGCGGGCCGGCCGCCAGTTATGGGTCAAGAACCCGGCCGCCGCCCCGGCCAGCGCCGCCCCGGCGACTCCGGTCAACCCGAAATCGCCCATGACCAGCGAGACCAACGCGACGCCGCCGCCGATCAGGATGGTCTCGCTGCCGGCCAGCCCGTCGATGCCGTCCATGAAATTGTAGAGATTGACGAACCACAGCCACAGGAAGGCGGTCGCCGCCCGGTCGAGCCCCCAGGGCAGCCAGCCCTGCCAGACCAGCTGGTCGGACGGCAGCGCCAGCAGCCCGAACGCCACAGCCAGCATCTGCACCGCCAGCCGCAGCAGCGGCGACAGCGTGCGGCGGTCGTCCATCCACGACACCCCCATCAGCGCCGCCGTGCCGAGCAGGACCGCTCCGGTTTCCAGCGGCCGGCCGAAGGCGATCCCGGCGATGGCGAAGACCGGCACCACCGTCAGCATCACCGCCCAGCCGCCGCCGCGCGGGGTGGGTGCCTGATGGCTCGACCGCTCGTTCGGGATGTCCATGATGCTGCTGGCGAGCAGGTATCGCAGCACCCGTGTCGACAGATACCAGCCGACGGCCAGACACAGCAGGAAGACGGCGATCAGCGCGGACGAATAGGCGGTGACGGTCATGGGGACTCGGGTGGTGGAGGGAAGGGGAGGGTCAGAGCTTGTGATAGCCCTTGTACCACTCCACGAAGCGGGGCAGGCCGATCTCGATCGGGGTCTTCGGTTCGAAGCCCAGCACCTGACGGCTCAGTTCGATGTCGGCGGCGGTTTCCGGTACGTCGCCGGCCTGCATTGGCTCCATCACCTTCACCGCTTCGCGGCCCAGGGCCTGTTCCAGCACGCCGATGAAGCGCATCAGCTCCTCGCAGCGGTTGTTGCCCAGGTTGAAGACACGGTGCGGAGCGCCGGTCTCCGCATCGACCGGGGCGGGGCGGTCGAGGGCGGCCAGCACGCCGGCGACGATGTCATCGATATAGGTAAAGTCGCGCTTCATCAGGCCGCCGTTGAAGACGCGGATCGGCCGGCCGGCGGTGATGGCGTCGGCGAACAGCCAGGTCGCCATGTCCGGGCGGCTCCACGGACCGTAGACGGTGAAGAAGCGCAGGCCGGTCATCGGCATCTGGTAAAGGTGGCTGTAGGTGAAGGCCAGCATCTCCGCCGCCTTTTTGGTGGCGGCATAGACCGACACCGGGCTGTCGACGCGGTCCGCCACCGAGAAGGGCATCTTGCGGTTGGCGCCATAGACCGACGAGGTCGAGGCATAGACGAAATGCCGCAAGCCCGGCATGCGCCGAGCCGCCTCCAGCAGGGTCACCTGACCGGTGACGTTGGCATCGACATAGGCATAGGGGTTCTCAATGGAATAGCGCACGCCCGGCTGTGCCGCCAGATGGACCACGCCCGTCACATCGTTGAGCTGCGGCCACAATCCCTCCACCATCGCGCGGTCGGAGATGTCGGCCTTGATGAAGCGGAAGCCGGACCGGCCGGTGAGCCGGGCCAGCCGCGCCTCCTTCAGCGCCACCGCGTAATAGTCGTTCAGGTTGTCGATGCCGAGGACGTTCTCCCCGCGGTCCAGCAGCGCCGCCGCGACATGCGATCCGATGAAGCCGGCGGCCCCGGTTACGAGGATGGTCATGGTCCGACACCCTTATGACGATGGTCCGCCGGTCTTATGCCCCAGTGGCGGTTGGCGCGCCAGCCTCCATCCACGCGGGTCCTGTGACCGGTTCGCATGCTTGACAGCCGCTCCGCCCTGCCGGTCTACTGCGCGACCGCGACACATCAGGACCGATGGGACCATCGATGCCCCCGAAGAAGAATCCGCTGAACCTGAACCCGCTTCAGCTGCGCACCCTGACCCTGCTGCAGGAAATCGCCCGGCTGGAGAACACGCCGGCCGAAGGCGAGGGGGGTGGTTTCCAGATCACCTCGCTGCCGCACGCCCACGGCAACCACTTCCACCTCGGCCATGCCGTGGTCGCCGCCAAGGATGCCACCGGTCTGCAGAACGACGCGGTCTGGACAATCCTGGAGCGCAAGGGCATCGTGAAGCGCACCCCCGGCGCCGCGATCCTGACCGCCACCGGCGTCGAGTACGACACCGGCCTGCGCGACCAGATCCTCCATCACTCCGATCACTGAGGTCCGGGGCGGAGCCGCGCCGATGGACGACACCGCCAACACGATGAACACGCCGCCGGCACCGGTGAAGCCGAAGCCGGCGGCGAAAGACCGCGACGAGCGCCTTGCCGCCCGCCTGCGCGAGAATTTGCGCAAGCGCAAGGAACAGGCCCGGCTGCGTGGGGAATAGTCCCTCTCCCGACCCGGGAGAGGGCGCTCCCGGTCAGGCCAGATCCTTCCTGAACCAAATCTGCTTGTGCCCCGGCGGATAGCCTTCCATCTCCGCCCACACCTGATAGCCCTGCTTCGGGTAGAAACCCGGCGCCTGGAAGTCGTAGGTGTAGAGCCGCGACCAGCGGCAGCCGCGCGTCTTCGCCTCCGCCTCCGCCGCGGCCATCAACCGGCCGCCGAGGCCGCTGCCACGGGTGGTGTTGTCGACCCACAGCAGGTCGACATACAGCCATTCCCAGTTGGTGTAGCCGACCAGTCCGCCCTTCAGCGTGCCGTCCGCGTCGCGGGCGACCACCACGAGGTCGCGACGGTCATAGGCACGGCCGAGCGAGGCCTCGTTGTAGGCGCGCAGGCCGTCGAAGACTCCGGCGAGGTCGGCCGGGGCGGGGGTGTCCGTCACGGACAGGGTGAAGCTCTGAATCATCTGGTTCATGGGAGCCGAGCTTAGACGGCGCGGCGGCGAAGACCAGCGCCGTGATAAAGAACCGTCCATGCGCGCCATGCGGCCCGGCTTTTCTTGAGCCTCGCCCCGTGCTCGGCTACAAACCAGCCTTCACGACCCCTCCATTCAATCGACACGCCAAGGAGTACCCCCGCGATGGGCATCATGCCGGACAGCTGGATCCGCGAGATGGCCGAGACCAAGGGCATGATCGAGCCCTTCGTCGAGACCCAGAAGCGCGAAGGCGTGATTTCCTACGGCGTGTCGTCCTACGGCTACGACGCCCGGGTCGCCGACGAGTTCAAGATCTTCACCAACGTCGACAACGCCATCGTCGACCCGAAGCGCTTCGACGATTCGAGCTTCGTCGACCGCAAGACCGACGTCTGCATCATCCCGCCGAACAGCTTCGCGCTGGCCCGTACGGTGGAGTATTTCCGCATCCCGCGCGATGTCCTGGTCATCTGCCTGGGCAAGAGCACCTATGCCCGCTGCGGCCTGATCGTGAACGTCACCCCGCTGGAGCCGGAGTGGGAAGGCCACGTCACGCTGGAGATCTCCAACACCACCCCGCTGCCCGCCAAGGTCTATGCGAACGAGGGGCTGTGCCAGTTCCTGTTCCTGAAGGGCGACAGCGTGTGCGAGGTGTCCTACGCCGACAAGTCCGGCAAATACATGGGCCAGAAGGGCGTTACGCTGCCCCGGCTCTGAGCACTCCTAACTCCGAACGCTCCGCAAGCGTATCCGTGAAAGAAACAGGTCCATGGACAAGATCCGCATCCGCGGCGGCCGCCCGCTGAACGGCTCCATCACCGTTGGTGGCGCCAAGAACGCCGCCCTGCCGCTGATGACGGCGTCGCTGCTCACCGATGAGACGCTGACGCTGACCAACCTGCCGATCCTGGCCGACATCAACACGCTCTGCAATCTTCTGTTGCAGCATGGCGTGGCGATCCACATGGCCGGAGCGGGCGGCGACTGCGCCGGCCGCGCCGTGGACTTCACCGCGCGCGACATCACCAACACCACCGCCCCCTATGATCTGGTGCGCAAGATGCGCGCCAGCGTGCTGGTGCTGGGGCCGTTGCTGGCCCGCTGCGGCGAGGCGAAGGTGTCGCTGCCGGGCGGCTGCGCCATCGGCGCGCGTCCGGTCGACCTGCACATCAAGGGTCTGGAGGCGATGGGCGCCGACATCCGGATCGAGGCGGGCTACATCGTCGCCAAGGCTCCGGCCGGCGGCCTGCGCGGTGCGGAATACGTCTTCCCCAAGGTATCGGTGGGTGCCACCGAGAACCTGCTGATGGCCGCCACGCTGGCCAAGGGCACCACCATCCTGGTCAATGCCGCGCGCGAGCCGGAGGTGACCGACCTCGCCGAATGCCTGGTCAAGATGGGCGCGAAGATCACCGGCATCGGCAGCGACCGGCTGGTGATCGAAGGTGTCGACCGGCTGCATGCCGCCCGCCACATGGTGGTGGCCGACCGCATCGAGACCGGCACCTATGCGATGGCCGCGGCCATCACCGGCGGCCGTCTTGACATCATGAACACCCGTCTCGATCTGATCAAAGCGGCGGTCAAGGCGCTGGCCCCGGCCGGCGTCGCCTTCGAGGAGATCGAGAACGGGATCCGCGTGTCGCGCGCGAACGGTGAACTGCACGGCGTCGATGTGATGACCGAGCCGTTCCCGGGCTTCCCCACCGACCTTCAGGCCCAGATGATGGCCCTGATGTGCACGGCGAAGGGCGCGGCGATGATCACGGAAACGATCTTCGAGAACCGGTTCATGCATGCGCCGGAGCTGACCCGCATGGGTGCGCGGATCACGGTCCACGGCTCGTCGGCCCTGGTGCGGGGCGTGGAGCGGCTGACCGGCGCGCCCGTGATGGCGACGGACCTGCGCGCCTCGGTGTCGCTGGTGCTCGCCGGCTTGGCGGCGGAGGGGGAGACGATGGTCAACCGCGTCTACCACCTCGACCGCGGCTACGAGCGGGTGGAGGAGAAGCTGGCGGCCTGTGGTGCGGAGATCGAACGCATCCACGGCGGCGACGAGTAAGCGGCGGGAGGTGCCCCTCCCGCCATCCCGATAAGGTTGGCCTTTCCCGAGAGGTGCCCCCGAACATGACGGCCTCAGCCATGACCCCGATCCGCCTGCTTGCCGAAGACGAGGAGGATCTGAAGGTCGTCTCCGCCTGCCTGCAGGACGCCATCCTGCCGGTCGGTGACATGTGCTTCCAGCCCGACGAGAAGCGGTTCGTCATGGTCGTCAACCGCTTCCGCTGGGAGGCCGCCGACCGTCAGCGTCCCGGCCCCGCCGCCGACGACGACGATCTCGCTCCCTATGAGCGGGTCCATTGCGGCCTGCGGGTGGACGGCGTGACCGGGGCCAAGCTGCGCGGCTTCGACCTGAAGGACCGCGGCCGGATCATGGAGCTGCTGTCGATGGAGGCGGTGGAGGGCGGTGTGGCCCTGCATTTCGCCGGCGGCGGTTGCGTTCGCCTGGATGCGGCGTCCTGGCGCATGGTGGTTGAGGATTTGGGCGAGCCCTGGCCCACCGGCTGCAAACCCTGCCATCCCGACGAACCGGCTTGATGCCATAGGGCGGAGCGCTGCGGTCAGCGCTCCGCGACCTGGGTGTCGGCATGCAGGCGGCGGATCACGTCCTGCGCGGTCTTCTTGTAGGTCACTGTATCCTCGTCCTCGCCCGGCGACAGTTGTGAACGGCGCACGGTGAAGAAGCGGTGGCCGACGTCCAGCATGCCGCTGGCTTCCACCAGAATGCTGATATCCTTGCCATCCGCGCTCGGCGAAACAGAAACGATCTGGCCCAGTTCTTCCCCGAGCAGGCCGGTTACCTCGAGCCCGACCAGATCGTCACCGGCCCGCGGATCGGCCGCCCGGACCGACTCGATGTGGGCGAAGGACAGGGTCGCCGCCAGCGCAAGGCCGGCCAACAGTGCCTGGAACCTCATGGTTAGGGCTCCCATCGCTGATGTGTGTCTCGTATGTCACAATCAACATAGGAATTGCGGGACAGTTCCCAGGGAACCATCCAGGGGTAATCCGGTTGCTGCGGTGTGACCGACAGTGAAGGAGGCCCCCAATGGCTCAGAAGATAGCTCAGAAGCTTGATGGAAAGACCGTGGCCGTGCTTGCCACCGACGGTTTTGAACAGGTGGAACTGACCGATCCGGTGAAGGCGCTGCGCGACGCCGGTGCCACCGTGCATGTGGTGGCCCCACAGGGTGGGCAGATTCAGGGCTGGAACCACCATGACCGCGGCGACAGGATCGATGTCGACGTGACGCTGGATCAGGCGGATGCCGGGCGCTACGACGCGCTGCTGCTGCCGGGTGGCGTGATGAACCCGGACGCGCTTCGGCTGGAGCCGAAGGCGATCGAATTCGTGAAGAGTTTCGTGAATTCAGACCGGCCCATCGCCGCGATCTGCCACGGCCCCTGGACGCTGATCGATGCCGGCGGTGTGCGCGGCAAACGGATGACCAGTTGGCCGTCCTTGCAGGCCGACCTGCGTAACGCGGGTGCCGACTGGGTCGACGAGCAGGTGGTGACCGACCATGGTCTGGTCACCTCGCGCAAGCCCGACGACATTCCGGCTTTCTGCCGCAAGATGATCGAGGAATTCGGCGAAGGCCGCCATGCGGGCCATCGCCACGCGGCGGAATAGGGGGCGTGGTTTTGCCCCCTCTAACCCCTCGCATGGGAAGGGAGGGGGCAACCCAACTGCAACTAACCGCCCCCTACGCCGACACCAGCGGCGATAGCCCGTTCTGGATCGCCCAAACCGCCGCCTGGGTGCGGTTCTGGGCGTTGATCTTCCGCATGACGTTCTTGAAATGCATCTTCACCGTCGATTCGGTGATGTGCAGGTTGCGAGCGATCGCCTTGTTCGACTGGCCGGCCAGCAGGCAGCGCAGGATCTGCACCTCGCGCTTCGACAGGTCGCCGCTGGGCGGTATGGCGATGTGGGGCGGGCTGTGCTGCGGGCGTTCGTTGGCGGCGGCCATCAGCAGGCCGGCGACGTGGGTGGGATAGACCACCTCGCCCAGCATCACCAGCCGAAGCGAACGCAACAGGCTCTCGCTCGACATGCTCTTGTTCAGATAGGCGTCGGCCCCGGCCTTCAGGGACTGCGACAGGCTGCGGTCGGCGATGGTGTCGGCCAGCACGGCGATCCGGGCGGACGTGCCGTCACGCAGCCGCCGGATGCCGGCGATCTCCTCCGGCATGCCGTCCTGGAGAGCGAGCACGATCAGGTCGGGCTCCTCGCCGTCGGCGATCAGGTCGAGCGCATCCTCGGCGCTGGCCGCGTGGGCGCTGACCTTGAAGGGGCCGCCGCCAATCAACGTTGCCAGGGCCGCCGAAAACAGCCGGTCGTGGTCAACCAGCATCACATTCCATGTCGTCATCGATCATCCTCCGCTGAGCCGCCCTTCGCCGGGCGGCGGCGATCCCCCCTTTTGCTCCGCGCCTGAAGGTCCAGGAAAAGGACCGGACCGGTCGGCCCGGTCCACACGGACTCCGAACATAAAAAATTAGAACAATATTGTTCGGAACAGCGGGCTTTACGCTTCATGCCGGGATGATTTATACGGTTCATTAACCAACAGCGCAAGGTGAGACCAGGAAAGTCACAGCCAATAGATCGGATTTGGCGGGAAAATGAACGCAGATCCATTCATTCGATATTTAGGGGTAGCTGCGCCATGGAGCGGCGCGAATGAACCGCTTTCCCATTGGGGCTTTTTGGTGTTCTTGGCCCTACTGAGGAGCGGTCCGCTGAGAATAAGGGGACACGATGGAGTTCGAGCTTCAAGCGCGCGGTGGTTCGCGTAGCGCGGGCAATCCCACGCGGATTTTTCTGGTGGTCGACGAGCAGCCGATGGTCCGCCACGGCTTCGCCCTGTCCATCGGCGAGATCTATCCCGGGACGCGCGTGCTGGAGGCCGGATCGCTGGATGAAGCGCTGACCATCGGCCGGCAGACTCCCGAACTGGCTCTGGTCCTGTACGACCCGGGCCCACCGCGCCCGGACGAGGATGACGGGGGGGGCGGGGCCATCGCCGGGCTGCGCCGGCTGAAGGAGACGCTGGGCGAGGTGCCGGTCCTGATCCTCACCAATTCCGACGAGGTTGCCGACATCGTCGACAGCGTCCGCATGGGCGCCCGCGGCTATGTGCTTAAGACCAGCCCGCCGGAGGTGCTGGAGCATGCCATCTCGCTGGCGCTCAGCGGCGACATCTTCCTGCCGCTGCCGCGCGCCGTGCTGAACGGGGCGCTGGCCGAGGGGCCACGCGGCAACGACGACATCCTGGACCGGCTGACCGACCGCCAGCGTGACGTGTTCGAGCTGCTGCTGGCCGGCCATTCCAACAAGGAGATCGCCCGTGGCCTGGGCGTGCTGGAAGGCACGGTGAAGGTGCATGTGCGCGCCATCATGCAGAAGCTTGGCGTGCGCAACCGCACCCAGGTGGCGGTGGTCGCCGCCCGCAACGGCTGCTTCACCGGCGAAGGCTGAACAGTACGCATTGCCTGAACGCCTCAGCTTCCGGCAGACTGGCGCCCGCATGATCCAGTTGGGGAGCGGGCGCTTGGTTCAGGTGGCGGTGGCCGACAGGCCGGAAAACTCGGCGTTCGAGGAAAAGAAGGTCGCCGTCCATGGCGCCGCGACCGTCCGGTTCGACCATCGTCATGGCGAGACCCGGCTGGCGACGCTTTACCACCATGACCCGCTGCGGGTGCTGATGCCGGCTCCGCGCCGCGACGATCTTCCCATCGCAGTGCTCGCCACCACCTCGGGCGGCATGGTCGGCGGTGACCGCATGGACATCGACCTGTCGGTCGGGCCGGGTGCCAGGGCCCTGGTCACCACCCAGGCGGCCGAGAAGGTCTACCGCTCCACCGGCGCCGATTGCCGCATCGACACCGTCCTGTCGGTGGAGGAGGGCGGCTGGCTGGAATGGATGCCGCAGGAGGCGATCGTCTTCGAGGGCTCCCGCCTGCGCCGCCTGACCCGGATCGACCTGTCGGGCGACGGCCGCGCCATCGCCGGCGAGATGCTGGTCTTCGGCCGCGCCGCCTTCGGTGAGACGGTCACCCGTGGCCTGATCCGCGACGCCTGGGAGGTCGCCCGCGACGGCCGCCTGATCTGGGCCGACGCCCTGCATCTGGAGGACGACATTGCCGAGGCGCTGGCCCACCCCGCCGGCTTCGGCGGAGCCGCCGCCTGCGCCACCCTGCTGCATGCCGCCCCCGATGCCGCGCGTCACCTCGACGCCGTCCGTGTGCTGGCCGAGCCGCTGGCCCAGCCGGCGGAAGGTGCCCGCATCGGCGCCACCGCGCTGGATGGCCTGCTGATCGTCCGCATTCTCGGCGGCGAGGCCCGTGCGGTCCGCCGCGCCTATGCCGCTCTGTGGTCCGGCCTTCGTGCCGAAGCGGCGGGATTGCCCACCCGCCTGCCGCGGTTGTGGGAGGTCTGACCGCGGCGTTCAAGCCATGCCGCAAGCACTTTCAACCCTCTACGTCATACGACGCACTTGGCGTGCCGTTCCGGCGTGGCATAATCGCCGGCAAAGAACAGGGTGGCGAAAGGGCAATCCCCCGATGAACCTGACAGGGCGCGAGAAGGACAAGCTGCTCGTCGCGATGGCGGCGATGGTGGCGCGGCGGCGGCTGGAGCGCGGCGTCAAGCTGAACCATCCGGAGGCGGTGGCCCTCATCACCGATTACGTGGTGGAGGGCGCGCGTGACGGCCGCACAGTCGCCGAGCTGATGCGCGACGGCGCCACCGTGCTGACCCGCGAGCAGGTGATGGACGGCGTGGCCGACATGATCCACGACATCCAGGTCGAGGCGACCTTCCCCGACGGCACCAAGCTCGTCACCGTCCACCAGCCGATCCGTTGAGGGGAACAGCCCATGAAACCCGGTGAAATCTTCCCGGCGGCCGGCGAGATCGTGCTGAACGACGGCCGCGAGACCATCGAACTGGACGTCGCCAATGCCGGCGACCGGCCGATCCAGGTCGGCTCGCACTTCCATTTCTACGAGACCAACAGCGCGCTGACCTTCGACCGCGAGAAGGCGCGCGGCTTCCGGCTCGACATTCCGGCCGGGACGGCGGTGCGTTTCGAGCCTGGCCAGACCCGTCCTGTGAAGCTCGTCGCCTATGGCGGCGACCGGGTGGTGATCGGCTTCAACCGCAAGGTCAACGGCGCCCTCTGACGGGCCGACAGGAAGGGCGAAGGAACATGGCGCACCGCATCGACCGGGCCGAATATGCGGCCCTCTACGGCCCGACCACCGGCGACCGCATCCGGCTGGCCGACACCGACCTGATCGTGGAGGTCGAGCGCGACCACACCGTCTATGGCGAGGAGGTGAAGTTCGGTGGCGGCAAGGTGATCCGCGACGGCATGGGGCAGTCCCAGCGCTCGCGTCACCAGGGAGCCGTCGACACCGTCATCACCAACGCCCTCATCATCGACCACTGGGGCATCGTAAAGGCCGATATCGGCATCACCGGCGGGCGCATCGCCGCCATCGGCAAGGCCGGCAACCCCGACATCCAGCCCGGCGTCGACATCATCGTCGGTCCGGGAACCGAGGTGATCGCGGGCGAGGGCAAGATCGTCACCGCCGGCGGCATCGACGCTCACATCCACTTCATCTGCCCGCAGCAGGTCGACGAGGCGCTGAACAGCGGCGTCACCACCATGCTGGGCGGCGGCACCGGCCCGGCCGCCGGCACCTCGGCCACCACCTGCACGCCCGGTCCCTGGCACATGGAGCGGATGCTCCAGGCCGCCGAAGGGCTGCCGATCAACCTCGGTTTCTTCGGCAAGGGCAACACCAGCCGTCCTGACGCGCTGCTGGAGCAGATCGCCGCCGGTGCCTGCGGGCTGAAGCTGCACGAGGATTGGGGCACCACGCCGGACGCCATCGACACCTGCCTGACCGTCGCCGACCAGCTCGACGTCCAGGTGGCGATCCACACCGACACGCTGAACGAATCGGGCTTCGTCGAGGACACCATCGCGGCGTTCAAGGGCCGCACCATCCACACCTTCCACACCGAAGGGGCCGGCGGCGGCCATGCGCCGGACATCATCCGGGTGGCCAGCCTCGCCAATGTCCTGCCCAGCTCGACCAACCCGACGCGGCCTTTCACCATCAACACGGTGGACGAGCATCTCGACATGCTGATGGTGTGCCACCACCTCAGCCCGCGGATCCCGGAAGACGTCGCCTTCGCCGAAAGCCGCATCCGGCGCGAGACCATCGCGGCGGAGGACATCCTGCACGACCTCGGTGTCTTCTCGATGATCTCGTCGGACAGCCAGGCGATGGGACGACTGGGCGAGGTGGTGATCCGCACCTGGCAGACCGCGCACAAGATGAAGCTCCAGCGTGGCCGGCTGCCGCAGGAGACCGGCGACAACGACAATTTCCGTGTGAAGCGCTACATCGCCAAATACACCATCAACCCGGCGCTGTCGCATGGCATCGGCCATGTCGTCGGCTCGGTCGAGGTCGGCAAGCTGGCCGATCTGGTGGTGTGGTCGCCGGCCTTCTTCGGGGTGAAGCCGGACATGGTCATCAAGTGCGGCACCATCGCCGCGGCACTGATGGGCGATCCCAACGCCTCGATCCCGACGCCGCAGCCGGTGCATTACCGCCCGATGTTCGGCGCCTTCGGCCGGGCGATGCAGGCCAGCAGCGTGACCTTCGTCAGCGCCAAGGCGCTGGAGCTGGAGGTCGGCCGCCAGCTCGGCCTGCACCGCGAGCTGATCGCCGTGCAGGGTACCCGCACCGTCGGCAAGAAGGACATGATCCACAACGACGCCACCCCGCACATCGAGGTGGATCCGGAAACCTACGAGGTGCGCGCGGACGGGCAGCTGCTGACCTGCGAGCCGGCGGACGTCCTGCCGATGGCGCAGCGGTATTTCCTGTTCTGAGGCACGTTTTTAATCCCCTCTCCCCCCGGGGAGAGGGTTAGGGTGAGGGGGATGCGTGGCGGAGGCTTCTTCGGCTGCGCCGAACCCCCTCATCCCACCCTTCTCCCCAGGGGGGAGAAGGAGTCTTAGGCAGGGTCTATTCGTGATCGGTGTATTCGACTCAGGACATGGCGGATTGACGGTGCTGCGCGCCCTGGTGGACGCCGCACCCGACCGGCCCTTCGTCTATCTCGGCGACCATGCCGCCGCTCCCTACGGCCCGCGCAGCGAGGACGACATCTACCGGCTGACCATCGCTGGGATGGACCGGCTGTTTGCCCAGGGTTGCCGGCTGGTCGTCATCGCCTGCAACACCGCTGCGGCGGTGGCGCTGCGCCGGTTGCAGCAGGAATGGCTGCCGTCGGCCCATCCCGGTCGCAACGTGCTGGGCGTGCTGGTGCCGATGGTGGAGGCGATCACCCGCGTGGCGTGGATGATCGACACCGTCCCGCCCGACCATCTCGCCGAGCCGCGCAGCGTCGGCATCTTCGCCACGGCGGCGACGGTCAATTCCGGCTCCTTCCCACGGGAGATCGGCAAACGCGCCCCCTCGGTCCGCGTCGTGCAGCAGGCCTGCCCCGATCTGGTGCCGCTGATCGAGCGCGGCGCGTCGGACGAAGAGATCGAGCCGGCGGTGGCCGGCTATGTCCGCGTGCTGCTGGACAAGATGGGCAGCCAGCCGCTGGACACGGTGGTGCTGGGCTGCACCCATTATCCGCTGGTCCGCCACCTGTTCGCCCGCGCCTTGCCGCCGGGGGTCGAGATCCTGTCCCAGCCGACGCTGACCGCCCGCTCGCTGGAGCAGTATTTCGACCGCCACCCCGAATATCGCCCGGATCCGGCCGAGCGGGGCTTGCGCTTCTTCACCACCGGGGACGCGGTTCTGGTCAGCGAACTGGCCGGCCGCTTCTTCGGCCACCCGACCCCCTTCGAACGGCTTAGCTGATGACCGACCCCACCCGCCGCGCCACCCGAGTGCATGCCCGTGGCCATTGGCCGGTCGAGCAGGCGGCCGGCACCGTGACGCTCGCCTTCGACGACCGCTTCCGCCGCCGCATGGCGATGACCGACGATGCCGGCGGCGCCTTCCTGCTCGACCTGCCGCGCGCGGTGGCGCTGGACGACGGCGATGGGCTGGAACTGACCGACGGAAACTTTCTGCGCGTGGTCGCCGCACCCGAGGAGCTGATGGAAGTCCGCGTGCCCGGCCCGGTCGAGGCCTTCGCCCGCGTTGCCTGGCATCTCGGCAACCGTCATCTTCCGGTGCAGATCGCCGGCGACACCATCCGCCTGCGCCGCGATCATGTGATCGAGGACATGCTGCGCGGACTGGGAGCGGAGGTGCGCGATGTGATGGCACCCTTCATGCCGGAAGGCGGCGCCTATGGCGGTCATTCGCATGGCGGCGGGCATGGTCATTCGCACTGAGTTGAACTGCGTTTCCACCCATGCCCTGACGCGCCTGCTGGCGTGGCTGTCGCCCAGTTTCCCGGTCGGCGGCTTCTCCTACAGCCATGGCATCGAGGCGGCGGTGGAGCAGGGGCTGGTGCGGGACCGCACGACGCTGATCGTCTGGCTCGACGGCATCCTGCGCCATGGTGCCGGGCGGACCGACGGCATGCAGTTCGCCGCCGCCCATCGTGCGGTTCTGGCGGGCGACGAGGCCGGTTTCGCCTGGGCGGTGGAGCGGGCCGACATCCTGCGCGCCTCCGCCGAGACCGCGCTCGAATCGCGGGCACAGGGGCAGGCCTTCCTGCTGGCGATCCGCGCCGCATGGCCGCTCGACGGGCTGGCGCGCTGGGATGCGGTGATCGCCGCCACCGGACGGCCGGTCGCCTACGCGGTCGCGGTGGCGCTGGCCGCCGCGCTGATCGGTGTGGCGGAGGGGCCGGCGCTGACCGCCTATCTGCATGCCTTCGCCGCCAACCTCGTATCGGCCGGCGTCCGTCTGGTCCCGCTCGGTCAGACCGACGGGCAGCGGGCGCTGGCCGCCCTCGACCCCATCACGCACCTGGCGGCAGACGCGGCGCTGACGGCCCCGCTCGACGATCTCGGCGGCCGGGCGATGGCCGTCGACTGGACCTCGATGATCCACGAAACCCAATATACGAGGCTGTTCCGCTCATGAGCGCTCTCCCCGCTATCGAAAAGAGCCACGCCGGTCCGCTTCGCGTCGGCATCGGCGGTCCCGTCGGCTCCGGCAAGACCGCGCTGACCGACGCGCTGTGCAAGCGCATGCGCGACGATTGGGAGGTCGCGGCGATCACCAACGACATCTACACCAAGGAGGATGCGGAGTTCCTCACCCGCTCCGGTGCTTTGAAGCCGGAACGGATCATGGGGGTGGAGACCGGGGGCTGCCCGCACACCGCGATCCGCGAGGACGCCTCGATCAACCTCGCCGCCGTCGACCAGATGAACGCCAAGTTTCCTGACCTCGACCTGATCTTCATCGAATCGGGTGGCGACAACCTCGCGGCGACCTTCTCGCCGGAACTGGCGGACCTCACCATCTACGTCATCGACGTGTCGGCCGGCGACAAGATCCCGCGCAAGGGCGGGCCGGGCATCACCCGGTCGGACCTGCTGGTCATCAACAAGACCGACCTCGCCCCGATGGTCGGCGCCAGCCTGGAGGTGATGGACCGCGACGCCCGCAGGATGCGCGGCGACCGTCCCTTCGTCTTCGCCAACGTCAAGGCGGGCGAGGGGTTGGACGCCATCCAGTCCTTTATCGTCCAGCGCGGCGGATTGCCCCTTCCGGGCTGACGAGCCGAGGAACGCTTTGGGAACCTCCGGCTTGACCATGCTGTTCATGCAGCATGAGACGATTCAAGCCGGAGGATGCCTTATGACGCGCCCCACCCCCGCAACGGCCCTGCTGCTGGCCGCGCTGGGAACCCTGTCCTTCGCCGCGCCCGCGCTGGCGGCCGACGACTGCGCGGCCGGGCTCGACCGGCTGGGACAGCAGGCGGCGGCTCTCGAGGCTGCCGGCCCCGGCTCCGCCGCTCCGGTGACCCCGCAGGAAATCGCACAGCTCCGCGCGTTGCAGCAGGCGGCGCAATCAGCCGCACAGAAGGGCAACGCCCCTGCCTGTCAGGTCATCCTGGGCGAAGCGGCGGCGTTGCAGGATTCCATCGCCCACCCGCGCGCGATTGCCGCCGACGATCTTGAGAACGCCAAGCTGCGCAGCCCGGACGGCAAGGATCTCGGCAGCATCTCGGAACTGATCATCGATCCCGGCACCGGCCGGGTCGCCTATGCCGTGGTCGAGCTGGGTGGCTTCCTCGGGATCGGCGAGGCCGACTTTGCGGTTCCGTGGGCTCTGTTCACCCCATCGGGCGACGGCTATGTCCTCAATGTGCCGAAGGACAAGCTGACCAATGCGCCGCGTTTCGACGACAAGAACCGCCCGAACATGAACGATCGCCAATGGGCGATGGCGGTGCACACCTATTACGGTGTCGCCCCCTATTGGATGCGGGATTCGGCGACGCTGGCCGCCATTGCCGGCTCGGTCGGTGGAAACGGCGACGCTTCGGCCGCACCGCTGCGCCAGGAAGTGCAACGCCTGTCGCAGGAGGTGGCGCGACTGAACCAGGAATTGCAGCAGGCGCGCGGCGCCGCCGGCTCCAGCGGCGCCACGTCCGGTGCCGGAATGGGGCAGGGTGGGGCCTCGTCGGCGATGCCGGACAGCAGTTCGCAGACGCCGTCGGGGAACGGCACCTCCCAGCCGCCGGTTTCCCAACAGTGACGCGATAACGATCCGATGGCGGACGATCCCCGACCGGGACCCGCATTCAAGGAGGACCGACATGGAACTCTCTTCCATCACCGACACGGCTCGGCGCAATCTGCGCGGCCTCAACGACCGCATCCATTGGTCCGATGGGGGCCCCGGCGGCGGCTACGGGATCAATGTCGGCCACAACGAACGGCTTGCCTCGCTGGCTGGCGGCGCGGTGCTGGCGGTTCTGGGCCTGCGCCGTCCCAACTGGACCGGCGCGGTCATGGCGCTGGCGGGCGGTGCGCTGGTGGCGCGCGGCCTGACCGGCTATTGCCCTGGCAAGTCGATGCTGGCCGACTGGTCGCACAATGACCGGGCGGCGATCCCGGCGCAGGATGTCGAACATGGCATCGATCCCTATTCCCGCCATCCCGGCGACATCTACAAGGAAGCCTGCGAGGAGGAGATCGTTGATGAAGCCTCCCAGGAATCCTTCCCGGCGAGCGACCCGCCCTCCTTCACGCCCGGGGTTGCGCGTTAAACGGGCAATCGGGCAAGCGGCCTGATGCCATAACGGAAATGTCATCAAGAAACGGTCCGCCAGTCCCGCGCTGTCGGGCCGTTTTGATGTGGATCAATGAAAGACAGAATTCTGGTGACTTCGGCTTTTACTGACCGTGCCTAAGGCAATGTTGCGCAATGATTGGGATGCATGCGGGGATCGCGCCCAATGCACGTTGCGGACCCGGGGTAATTCGTTTATGGTGCACTGCACAAGGAACGCCGCGTCCCCCAGCCCGGCGAAAGGCCGCCACGGTTGCGGCCGCTCCTCCCGTCACATCGACCGCAGGACAGTCCGCCATGACCACGATCATTCCCGCCGCCGCCACGCTTGAAGGCAAGAAGGGGCTCGTCCTTGGCATCGCCAACGACCAGTCGATCGCCTGGGGCTGCGCCCGCGCCTTCCGCGCGCTGGGTGCCGACCTTGCGGTCAGCTATCTGAACGACAAGGCCAAGAAGTTCGTCGAGCCGCTGGCCCAGCAGCTGGAGGCCGAAATCTTCGAGCCGGTGGACGTCACCGGCGAAGGCCAGCTTAAGGCCATGTTCGACAAGATCGGCGAGAAGTGGGGCAAGCTCGACTTTGCGCTGCACAGCATCGCCTTCGCTCCGAAGGAGGATCTGCACGGCCGCGTCGTCGACTGCTCGCGCGAAGGCTTCCAGCAGGCGATGGACGTGTCCTGCCACTCCTTCATCCGCATGGCCAAATATGCAGAGCCGCTGATGAAGGACGGCGGATCGCTGTTCACCATGTCCTATTTCGGCGCCAACCGTGTCATCGACAATTACGGCGTCATGGGCCCGGTCAAGGCCGCGCTGGAGGCCAGCGTGCGCTATCTGGCGGCGGAACTGGGCCCGAAGGGCATCCGCGTTCATGCCATCTCCCCCGGCCCGATCAAGACCCGCGCCGCCTCCGGCATCGCCCATTTCGACGAGCTGATGAACAAGGCCGCCGAGCGCGCCCCCGAAGGCCGTCTGGTCACGATCGAGGAGGTCGGCTACACCACCGCCTTCCTGGCGACCGACGGCGCCAAGGGCATCACCGGCGACACCACTTATGTCGATTGCGGCTATTCGATCGTCGGCTGAGGCCGGCGGCATCCGGCTTTGGCCTCGAGCCAGCTGAGTTACGGTTGCGGAGGGGGCGGGTGCGGCGACGCATCCGCCCTGTTTCGTTCCGGTCTGCCTCCTGCGGGTGCGTCATATTGCCGTGTGACGCCGCCGGCCGTTTTGGCGCAATGGTAACACCAGCCATAATCCGGGCTAACAAGGTGCCGGCAAGGGGGGAGGCGGCAGGGTCATGGGCGCCATCACATGGCGACGGCAGCTGAGCGTCGGCCAACCGTCCATCGACGACGATCATAAGCACCTGATCGAGTATCTGAATGAACTCGACGCAGCGCTGGCTGCCGAGCGGTTCCAGCCGGTGCGCGTCGCCAAGATTCTGGTCAAGCTGCTGGAATACACCAAGGAGCATTTCGCCCGCGAAGAGCGGATCATGCAGATCGTCCGCTATCCGAAATTCGAGGAGCATGTCGCCATGCACCGCTCCGCGGTCAGGATGGTCAGCGAACTTTCCAACCGCTTCTCCATCGACCCAACCCACGAGAACGCCGCGCAGCTTTACAAATTCACTGCCGACTGGCTGGTCCGCCACATCATCCTGATGGACACGCAGCTGACGCCTTACGTGCGTGGCGTGTGGGCGTGAGAATGGGGACGGTCGCTCATCCGACGAACTCCGTCGCCCGATAGCCCTGGGCGTAGAGCAGGGCGGTCAGGTCGCCATGGTCGATGCGGGCGCGGGCTTCGGCGGCCACCACCGCCTTGGCATGGAAGGCAACGCCCAGCCCGGCGGCCAGCAGCATCGGCAGATCGTTCGCGCCATCGCCGACCGCCATGGTTTCCGTCACCGGGACGCGATGCTCGCCGGCATAGGCCATCAGAGCCTGGAGCTTGCTGTCCTTGTCGAGGATCGGCTCGATCACCTTGCCGGTCATCACGCCGTCTTCCACCTCCAGCTCGTTGCCACGGTCGTCGTCGAAGCCGATCCAGTTGCGCACCCGGCCGGTGAAGCAGCGGAAGCCGCCCGACACCAGGACGCAGACGGCGCCGTTGGCGCGCATCGTGCCGATCAGTTGGGCCGCGCCCGGCATCAGGGTGGCGCGCTGCCACACCTCGTCGATCACCGTTTCCCTTAGGCCCTTCAGCAGGGCGACCCGCTCGCGCACCGCCTCCTTGAAGTCGATCTCGCCGTTCATGGCGCGGGCGGTGATGGCGGCGATGTGGTCCTTCAGCCCGACATAGTCGCCCAGCTCGTCCAGCATCTCCTGCTCGATGATCGTCGATTCCATGTCGGCGACCAGCAGCCGCTTGCGCCGCGTCGCCGCCGGCTGGGCGATGATGTCCAGGGCGGCCCCGCTCAGGGCATGGCGGATCGCCGCCTCCGCCTGTTCCGGCGCCAGATTGCCGAAGGGCAGGTCGCAGGCAGTGCCCGGCGCCAGCCAGTCCGGTGCCCCGGCATCGGCGCCCAACCCGACCAGCGCCGCCTTGGCGGTCTGGACGGCGGTCTCGTCGAGCGTGGCGGTGCGGGGGGCGATCAGCGTGGCGACGGCGTTCATCGGCGGGTATCCCGAGGAAAAGAGGGCCTTTGCGCGCTGCCTACCACAGGCGCGGGGCCGGGTCCAACGAAGCTTCGGCGTCGGCGCGCGGATGGGAGTTGCAATACGGACGCCGCGACGCCATGGAAGGGGGATGAGCGGCCTCACCACCCCCCTCCCCCCTCCCGTCACCGATGTCGTTGTCATCGGCGGCCCGACCGCGTCGGGCAAATCGGGGCTGGCGCTTGCCATCGCCGAGACGTTCGACGGCACCGTCATCAATGCCGACAGCATGCAACTCTACGCCGACCTCGACGTGCTGACTGCCCGGCCGCCGGCCGAGGACCTGGCGCGGGCGCCCCACCGCCTCTATGGCGTGCTCCCGGCGGCGGAACGCGGGTCAGCGGCACGCTGGCGCGAGATGGCGCTGGCGGAAATCGCCGAGGCCAAGGCAGAGGGCAGGCTGCCCGTGGTGGTCGGCGGCACCGGCCTCTATCTGCGTGCCCTGATGCAGGGGTTGAGCGAGGTGCCGCCCATCCCGGGCGAGGTGCGCACCGCCGCCCATGCCCGGCTGACGGCCATCGGCGGCGAGGTGTTCCGTGCCGAGCTGGTCGCCCGCGATCCGACCTCCGCCAAGCTGAACCCCGGCGACACCACCCGGCTGACCCGGGCCTGGGAGGTGCTGGAGGCCACCGGCCATCCACTGTCGCATTGGCAGAGCCGGACCGCCCAGGGCGCTCCGGAGGATCTGCGCTTCACCATTCTGGTGCTCGATCCGCCGCGATCCGACCTGTACGCCCAGTGCGACAGGCGCTTCCACCTGATGATGGAGCAGGGGGCGCTGGAGGAGGTGCGGCGATTGGACGCCCTCGCCCGGGAGCAGGGGCTCGCCGCCGACCTCCCGGTGCTGAAAGCCTTGGGAGTGCCCGAACTGCGCCGCGTCCTGCATGGTGAAATCCCACTCGCCGAGGCCATTGCGCTGGCCCAGCAATCGACCCGCCGCTATGCCAAACGGCAGGTGACGTGGTTCCGTCATCAGATTGTTGGCAAAACACCCGATATGCTGGTAAGTCATACAGGACAGCATAGCTGTCATACCATCGAGCTGCCTTGTTCCCTCGCGGTACGAAATGCAATGCTCGACCGCCTGAGAACGATACTAAATTACTGATCCGAAGGAGAAGCACCGTGTCGGTTGATTGGGGCCATGTGTTCGCGGGCCGCGTGGGCGGCATGACGGCGTCCGAAATCCGGGAACTGCTGAAGCTGATCGACCGTCCGGAGATCATCTCCTTCGCCGGTGGCATTCCCGATCCGGACCTGTTCCCGAACGCCGCCATCGCACGTGCCTATGAGAAGATCTTCCAATCCAATTCCGGTGCCGGCGCCGCCCTGCAATACTCCATCACCGAAGGCTACACGCCGCTGCGGGAATGGATCTGCGATTACATGGGCGGCAAGGGCGTCAACGTCGGGCTGGACGGCGTTCTCATCACCAACGGATCGCAGCAGGTTCTGGAGTTCGTCGGCAAGCTGCTGATCGGCCCCGGCGACAAGATCGTGGTGACCCGGCCGACCTATCTCGGCGCGCTCCAGGCCTTCTCGCCCTACGAGCCGACCTACCTCTCGATCCCGATGGACGAGGAAGGGCCGGAGATGACGGCTCTGACCGAGGCGCTGGCGCAGAAGCCGAAGTTCTTCTACCTCGTCCCCGACTTCCAGAACCCGAACGGCACCACGGTGACGCTGGCCCGCCGCCACGCCATCCTGGACGCCTGCGAGGCCGCCGGCGTGCCGGTGATCGAGGACACCGCCTATTGCGAGCTGCGCTATGACGGCGAACATCTGCCTCTGCTGGCGGCGCTGGATTGCGAGCGCAACGGCGGCAAGCTGACCAACGTCATCTTCGGCGGCACCTTCTCCAAGACGATGGTGCCGGCGATGCGCGTCGGCTGGGTCAACGCGGCGCCCGAGGTGGTGAACCGGCTGGTGCTGATGAAGCAGGCGGCCGATCTGCATGCCAGCACGATCAACCAGATCGTCATGCATGACGTCGTCTCGCAGATCTTCGACAGCCACATCAAGCTGCTGCGCACCCAGTACAAGGAACGCCGCGACGCCATGCTGGCGGCGCTGGACGAGTTCGCTCCGCCGGGCGTGACCTGGACCAAGCCGGAAGGCGGCCTGTTCGTCTGGATCGAGGCGCCGGAGGGCGTCGACGGCACCGAACTGCTGGCCCGTGCCATCAAGGAGGCGAATGTCGCCTTCGTCCCCGGTTCGGCCTTCCACGCCGACCGCTCGGGCAGGAACACGCTGCGTCTGGCCTTCTCCGTCACCAAGCCGGCCCAGATCCGCGAGGGCATTCGCCGGCTGTGCGGGCTGCTGAAGACCGCCGCCTGACGGCTTCGGCTTTCCCGATCGTCGTCTCTTCGGAACGGCGGCCGCGCTTCGGTGCGGCCGCCGTTTCCGTATCCGGTGGGGCCAAGCGGCGCAGAGCCGATGTTGCAAAGCCAATGCGCAACATTTGGAAAAACTGCGGCAAAAAAACTTTGCGAACATTCGCAAAATGGGTTGACCTGCGACCGGGCTTTTGACTAATTTGCCGCTCCCGGCCCCTGCCATCGGGGCTAAGCCGTTGTTCCGGCGGCATAGCCCAGCAGCCATGGCCGGTGACAAGTCCAAGGAACCGGGTGCCTTAGAGGAGGCGCCCACATGAGAAGGTCGTGAGCGATGTCCGAACAGAAGCTGACCGGCGCCCAGATCGTCATCAAGGCCCTGAAGGATCAGGGCGTTGACATCATCTTCGGCTATCCCGGCGGCGCCGTACTTCCCATTTACGACGCGCTGTTCCAGCAGAACGACCTCAAGCATGTCCTTGTACGCCACGAGCAGGCCGCGGTTCACGCGGCGGAGGGCTATGCGCGCTCGACCGGCAAGGTCGGCTGCGTGCTGGTGACCTCCGGCCCTGGCGCCACCAACGCGGTGACCGGCCTGCTGGACGCCCTGTGCGACAGCATCCCGCTGGTCTGCCTGTCGGGCCAGGTGCCGACCCACCTGATCGGCAACGATGCCTTCCAGGAAGCCGACACCACCGGCATCACCCGTCCCTGCACCAAGCACAATTACTTGGTCAAGGACGTCGACAATCTGGCCCGCACCCTGCATGAGGCCTTCTATGTCGCGCGCAGCGGCCGTCCCGGCCCGGTGCTGGTCGATATCCCGAAGGACGTGCAGTTTGCCGACGGCACCTACGTCCCGCCGGCGGAGGTCAAGCACAAGACCTACCGGCCGCAGGTGAAGCCGGAGTTGGCCCGCATCGAAGAGGCGGTGGAACTGATCGCCAACGCCAAGCGGCCGGTCTTCTACACCGGCGGCGGCGTGATCAATGCCGGTCCCTTCGCGGCCAAGCTGCTGACCCAGTTCGTCAAGGCCACCGGCTTCCCGATCACCTCGACCCTGATGGGGCTGGGCGCCTTCCCGGCGTCCGAAAGCCAGTGGCTGGGCATGCTCGGCATGCATGGCACGTACGAGGCGAATCTCGCCATGTACGAATGCGACGTGATGATCAACATCGGCGCCCGCTTCGACGACCGCGTCACCGGCAAGCTGTCGGCCTTCTCGCCGGGCTCCAAGAAGATCCATGTCGATATCGACCCCAGCTCGATCAACAAGAATGTCGCCGTCGACATTCCGATCGTCGGTGACTGCGGTGCCGTGCTGGAAGACATGCTGCGCATCTGGAAGGCGCGCGCCAAGTCGCCGGACAAGGCCGCGCTGAAGGAGTGGTGGGGCAAGATCGACGGCTGGCGCGCCCGCAACTGCCTGAACTACAACCGCACCGAATCGGTCATCAAGCCGCAGTACGCGCTGGAGCGCCTGCGCGAGGCCCTGCGCGGCAAGGACCATTACATCACGACGGAAGTCGGCCAGCACCAGATGTGGGCGGCCCAGTTCCTGCCCTTCGACGAGCCGAACCGCTGGATGACCTCGGGCGGCCTCGGCACCATGGGTTACGGCCTGCCGGCCGCCATCGGCGCCCAGCTGGCCCACCCGGACGCCATCGTGGTGGACGTGTCGGGCGAGGCCAGCTTCCTGATGAACATGCAGGAGATCGGCACCGCCGTGCAGTACCGCGCGCCGGTCAAGATCTTCATCCTGAACAACCAGTATATGGGCATGGTGCGCCAGTGGCAGGAACTGCTGCACGGCTCGCGCTACTCCCAGAGCTACTCGGAAGCCCTGCCGGACTTCGTGAAGCTGGCGGAATCCTGGGGCTGCGTCGGCCTGCGCGCCACCACGGTGGCCGAGGTCGATCAGGTGATCGAGAAGATGCTGACGGTCACCGACCGCCCCTGCATCATCGATATCGCCGTCGATCCGAAGGAAAACTGCTTCCCGATGATCCCGGGCGGCAAGGCCCACAACGAGATCCTGTTCGGTCCGGACGACAGCCCGTCCGACGCCACGCCGGAAGACGGCATGGTGCTGGTCTGATCGGCTGACGACGAACGAACGGGAGGACGGGTCTCATGGAAAACGCGATCGAAAAGCACACCATCGCCGTGCTGGTGGACAACGAGCCGGGCGTTCTCGCCCGCGTCATCGGGCTGTTCTCCGGCCGCGGCTACAACATCGAAAGCCTGACGGTGGCGGAGGTGAACAACGCCGACCACCTGTCGCGCATCACGCTCGTCACCTCCGGCACCCGGATGATCATCGAGCAGATCAAGGCGCAGCTCGGCCGGCTGGTTCCGGTCCACCGCGTCCATGATCTGACCGACGAGGGGCCGTCGGTGGAGCGCGAACTGGCGCTGGTCAAGGTGGCCGGCACCGGAGACCGCCGGATCGAGGCGCTGCGCCTCGCCGACATCTTCAAGGCCAAGGTGGTGGATGCAACGCTCACCAGCTTCGTCTTCGAGTTGACCGGCACCACCGAGCAGGTCGACGACTTCGTCGGCCTGATGACTCAGCTCGGCCTTGTCGAGGCCAGCCGCACCGGCGTGGTCGCCATGTCGAAGGGGCCGGCGGCGTTCTAAGGTCTCGCCAGTTAAGGCCTTTTGGTATTCTACGCAAGATCGGGGCGACAAAAACGCAAGGAAGCTCTGCGCTCCGTCGCCCGGTCGAGCAATTGTTTCCCTTGACGGTCGGCTTTGCTCAATGGAGTAATCCGCCGCAGGAAACGCACTCAGTCTTCGTTCGTTGCGAATTCAAGGAACCATCTCCATGCGCGTCTATTACGATCGTGATGCCGACGTCAACCTGATCAAGGGCAAGAAGGTCGTCATCGTCGGCTACGGCAGCCAGGGCCACGCCCACGCCCACAACCTGCGTGACAGCGGCGTGAAGGACGTGCGGATCGCGCTCCGCCCGGGTTCGGCCACCATCAAGAAGGCCGAGACCGCCGGCTTCACCGTGATGACCCCGGCCGAAGCCGCCGCCTGGGCCGACGTCGTGATGGTTCTGACCCCGGACGAACTGCAGGCCGACCTGTACAAGGACGATCTGGCCCCGAACATGAAGCAGGGCGCCGCCCTGGCCTTCGCGCACGGCCTGAACGTCCATTTCAACCTGATCGAGCCGCGCGCCGACCTCGACGTGTTCATGATCGCGCCGAAGGGCCCCGGCCACACCGTGCGCAGCGAATACCAGCGTGGCGGTGGCGTGCCGTCGCTGGTCGCCGTTCACCAGAACGCCTCGGGCAACGCGCTGGACATCGCCCTGTCCTACGCCTCGGCCAATGGCGGCGGCCGTGCCGGCATCATCGAGACCACCTTCAAGGAAGAGTGCGAGACCGATCTGTTCGGTGAGCAGGCCGTGCTCTGCGGCGGCCTGACCGAGTTGATCCGCGCCGGCTACGAGACGCTGGTCGAGGCGGGCTATGCCCCCGAGATGGCTTACTTCGAGTGCCTGCACGAAGTGAAGCTGATCGTCGACCTGATGTACGAGGGCGGCATGGCCAACATGCGCTACTCGATCTCCAACACAGCCGAATACGGCGACTACCGCACCGGCCCGCGCATCATCACGCCCGAGACCAAGGCCGAGATGAAGCGCGTGCTGACCGACATCCAGGAAGGCCGCTTCGTCCGCGACTGGATGCTGGAATGCAAGGCCGGCCAGCCGTCCTTCAAGGCGATCCGCCGCCGCAACGCCGAGCACGAGATCGAGAAGGTCGGCGAGAAGCTGCGCGCCATGATGCCGTGGATCGCCGAGCGCCGTCTGGTTGACAAGTCGAAGAACTGATCCGGCGCAAGCCTGTCGGTTTTGATGGAAGGCGCGCCCCTTCGGGGGCGCGCTTTTCCTTTTGGCGATATGCCTTTGGCGCCGTCGTCTTTTCGCTCTAGCCCAACCAGAGCGCGAGGGCGCGATTTACCCAATGGAATCAAGAGCCCTGCATTGGAAATAGGGGCTGTGTACCGGTTCGGCTTCAACATGTTGTCCGCAGGAATGCGAACTGGTAGAGTGGAGTTGGATAATAAAGAACGCACGCGAAAGATAAGAATTGAAATGGGAATCAGTGCTTCCGTTTCTCCTGTAGCTGAAGGCTTGCTGCTGGTTGGCGGGGGGCGAAATGCCCGCAATCTTATTTGTATTCTGGAAACGGCCGGAATTACCGTCGGTGGGGTTGTGGATGACCGGCCTGCCGGATCGGTTCTCGGGCATGAGGTTGGTTTCATCGATGATGTGGACGGTGCGACGGTCGATGCACTCCTGACCGTTGCCGATCCCGATCATGCTCAATCCATACGCGAGCGTCCGGCCCTGCGTGGCTGCCGTTGGCCGCGAATCATCCATCCGTCCTCGGTGGTTTCTTCCCACGCTCAGATGGGTGAGGGGTGCTATATCGGCCCCTTCGCACTTGTCACCGATGTCGATCTCGGCAGGCATGTTCATCTCTTCGCGCACAATGTCCTGGGCGCGCGGGTCGCGGTTGGCGATTTCAGCGTCGTCCTGCCCCATGCGACGGTGGCGAGCGATGTGCGGATCGGCAAGCGCTGCATGATCGGAATGGGCGCACGCATCCATGCCGGAGTCAGCATCGGCGACGATTGCCGGATCGGCGTCAATGCCGTCATCCGAAATGACATGCCCGACGGGTCGATCGCCATCTGCAATCGTCCGACATCCATCCGAAACCGTCTTACCTTTGCGAGAACTGCACGCAAAGGCGAGTGATCCATAGGGAAATGCCCCAGCCAGGCGGCCATCCAATTACCCTGCCTGCCGCCGTCACATGAGCCAGACCATGATCCTTGTCCTTACCTATGCCAAGGTCTGCACAACCTCCATAACCGAGTTGCTGGCCGCGCGCTTTCCGGGTGAGGTCTTCAACAGTCACGGGCTCGAATCCTGGCTGCACGAGCCTCTGGCGGATGCTCTCGCCTTGCGGGCGACGGCGCAGCAGGACATGCCGCTATTCCACACGGAGGCGCCCGGGATCGCCCGTCGCTTGGCCGAGGCCATGGCCGCCGACGAGACCGTGACCATCGTCAGCGGTGTCCGCGACCCCATCGCCCGCTCGATTTCGGTCGCTATGCAGAACCTCGAAGCCGACTTCGCGGACTGCCTTGGCGCCACGGCGGAGGCGACGGCGGAGGCTCTCGCTGCGCGCATCGGTGATCTGTGGCTCCGCGACACGCCTGACGGCGATCCCAATCGCCTTTATCTGGAGCGGATGATCCGTGCTCCCCTGATCTGGTTCCGGGAAGAGATCGAGAAGCCCTTCGGTTTCGATCTGCGGGCGCATGCGTTCGATCGGGAGCGCGGCTACTCGATCCTGACCAAGGGGAATGTGCGCCTTCTGCTGTTCCGCCACGAGAGCGCACCGACGGCGATCCAGAACGGACTGGCCGAACTCTTCCCGGGGATGGAGTTCCACCTGCCGCATTCCAACGACGGCACGACCAAACCGACGAGCGAGATCTATCGCGCTCTGAAAAGACGGTTTCGCCTGCCCCGTCCAGCGTTGGAGGCGATCTATGCCCATCCGGACGTCAGCAGCTATTATGGTGCGGACGAGATCGCCGGCGCCATCGAGCGCTGGGCCGGGGATACCCCCGTCCAACCGCCGGCCGCTCCGCATCAGAGCTTTGCGGCGACGGTCTTCATTCCATTGCGCAACCATGCGGTCTGGATCGGCCAGCAACTGGACAGCCTGTTTTCGCAGTGGCGGTCGGACATCGAACTCGTTCTGATCGATGACGGGTCCGATGACGGCAGTCTTTCCGTGGCCTTGGAACGATTGGCCGGCCGGCCGGACGTGGCCGCGACGGTGATGCGGAATGGCGAGGCGATCGGTCATGGCATGCTGCCCAGTCTCGTCGCCTTCTCGCGGGCGCCGTTGCTCATCCAGGCGGACAGCGACGACATCACCCTCCCGGGCCGGCTTGACACGATCATCGGTCATTTCGCCGCCCATCCCGGTTGCCGGCTGTTCACGTCCAATGCGGTCCTGCTGAGCGAGAATGGCATCCCGATCTCGCTCAGCGGCGCGGAAATGCCGGACACCGTCTTCGACGACCCCGTCACCTTGGTTGACCGGCAGATGGAACCCTGCTGGCTTGGCGCGTCGTCGGCTTATCATCGTTCGGTGATCGAGGCATTTCCGCCGCTCGACCCCGAACTCTGCCCCTATGGCCTCGATCTTCTTACCGGTTTCCGGGCAACGCTGCTGGGAAGCCATCATTACCGGTCGCGTCCTTTGGTCGGCTGGCGGCAACATGCCGGCAACAGCCACCGGGTCAGCGGGTGGCAGGGGTCCGATCTCGCCTGCCAGGAACACTCCGCTGCCTTGAAGCTCATGGTCTGTGCGCAGCGCCTGCGCGATCTCGTCTGGCTGCGTGCCCAGGGAATGCTCGATCCGGTGCTGGCGGCCGCGACCGAGGCGCGCTGGAACGCTGATTTCCTGGCACAAACCGACCATTGGATGCGATCCCGCAACCGCCTTACCGGAACGCATGCCGCTTCGGCTCCTCGGGAGGCGGGCGTGAATGATGCGAGTCGGCGCCACATTCCGGCAATCCCGCCGATCGCCACACTGCTGCGTGGACGGGAATATCCGGTGGCGCTTGGTCTCGGCTCCATTCTGTCCGGTTGGAGCGGCTTCCATTGCCATGAAGAACATTGGATCTGGACCAGCAGGCAGGCGGTCGTCGTCCTGCGCGTTCCGGAGACCGCCTGCCAGTCGCTGCTTGTCACGCTGGCAGGTCTTCCCTATTACGGGCGGCAGTCGGTCTTTCTGTCCCTGAACTTTGCCGCGCCGGTCGAGGTCAAGCTGGCTTTCGGTCAAACCGTATCGGTGGCCCTACCGATCCCCCGGCGCGAGGACAGGCAAGACGGTCTTCTGACCCTCTGGATCGACGCGCCCGATGCCGTCCGCCCTGTGACGATCGATCCTCGCAACAGCGATGCCCGTCTTCTCGGCGCCGCAGTGTTCGGGCTGCAAGTGGCCTGAGGGAACAGGACGCCGGCGCGGGCTCTCCCTGGAAGCGTCGCTCCGATCAGGAAAACTCAGCCCCGCGGTTCCGGCATGCCGTTCGGCGGGGTTTCGGCAACGGCGGCGCGGCCGGGGTCGCGCTTCTGGGTTTCCAGCAGGATGTCGCGGGCGATGGGGGCTGCCGCGGTGGAACCACCGCCGCCATGCTCGACAAAGACCGCGCAGGCATAGCGCGGCGCCTGGATCGGCGCGAAGGCGACGAACAGTGCATGGTCGCGCTCGCGCCAGGGCAGGTCCTCGTTCTTCTTCACGCCGTTGTTGCGCTCGGCCATGGTGATGCGGCGGACCTGGGCCGAACCGGTCTTGCCGGCCATCTCATAGCCGACCTCGGTGATTCGCGACTTGAAGGCGGTTCCGTTGGGGGCGTTGGTCACCTCGGTCATGCCGCGCAGCACGATGTCGAGGTTCTCCTTCTTCACGCCGATGCTGGGCCAGGCGGTCTGTTCGCCGCTGACCGTCTTGATCTGTTTGGTCAGGTGCGGCTTCACCGCATAGCCGCCGTTGGCCAGCCGGCAGGTCATCACCGCCAGCTGCAACGGCGTCGCCAGCACATAGCCCTGGCCAATGGAGGCGACCAGCGTCTCGCCCATGTCCCAGTTCTTGCCCAGCGTCGCCTTCTTCCAGGCGATGGAGGGAATCAGGCCCGCCCGTTCGTGCGGCAGGTCGATGCCGGTGCGATTGCCCAGCCCGAATCGGTTGGACATCTCGGCGATGCGGTCGATGCCGATGCGGCGGGACACATCATAGAAGAAGACGTCGCAGGAATGGCGCAGCGCGCCGACGAAGTCGACGGTACCGTGCCCGCCCCGCTTCCAGCAGTGGAAGCGGTGGTCGCCCAGCTCCAGATGGCCGGGGCAGAACACGGTGTGCCGGTTGCTGACCACTCCCGATTCGAGTGCCGCCAGCGCCGCCATCATCTTGAAGGTGGAGCCTGGCGGATATTGCCCGACCACCGCCTTGTTGTTCAGCGGCGTCGCCTGATTGGACAGCAGCTCCTCCCACAGCTCGGCGCTGATTCCCATGGTGAACTGGTTGGGATCGTAGCTGGGGTGCGAGCACAGGGCATAGATGCCGCCGGTGTGGACGTCCATCACCACGGCCGAGGCGCTGACCTCCTGGGACAGCCGTTCCTGCACGAAGCGTTGCAACGCCATGTCGATGGTCAGCTGCACCTCGCGTCCGGACTGCCCCTCGTCGCGCGACAGTTCACGGATGACGCGGCCGACCGCATTGACCTCCAACTGGCTGGTGCCGGCGGTGCCGCGCAGCACCTTCTCATGGAACTTCTCGATGCCGGCCTTGCCGATGCGGAAGCCGGGCAGGGACAGCACGGGATCGCTGTTGCCGCTCAGTTCCGACTCCGACACTGCGCCGACATAGCCCAGGATATGGGCGGTCGCATCCGCCTGCGGGTAATAGCGCAGTTCACCCACCTCGATCGCCACGCCGGGCAGGTCGGGGGTGTTGGTCTCCAGCGTCGCCACCTGTTCCCAGCTCAGGTTCTCGCGAACGGTTACCGGCACGAAGCGGCGCTTTCGGTGCAGTTCGCGCAGCACGCGGCGGCGGTCGCCGTCGGTCAGCGGCACGATGCGGGAGATCTTGTCGAGCGTCTCCTGGATGTTGTGGGTGCGCTCCGACACGACGACGACGCGGTAATTCTGCTGGTTGACCGCCAGCGGCACACCGAAGCGGTCGACGATGTTGCCGCGCGACGGGGCGATCAGCCGCAGGCTGATGCGGTTCTCCTCCGCCAGCATGGTGTAGCGCGCCGACTCGACGACCTGCAGGTAATAGAGGCGACCGACCAGCGCGGACAGGCCGGCCAGCTTGATTCCGCCAAGTACCAGGGCGCGGCGCGCCAGAAGGCGGGAACGGTCGGTGTCGCGATCAATCGAACTCATGAGACCCGTCGGGACCCTTTACCCATTCAGGAACGCGCGGTGGACGCGGATCAGCAGCCAGCCCACCGCTGGAAACACCGCCACCGTCAGCAGGCCCTGGAACAAGGCCGGCAGAATTGACAGCGTGGCGGCGTCGAGCACGGAGAAGGCCAGCCATTGCAGCAGCACAGCACCCGCCATCACCATCGTGAAGCCGACCCACAGCAGGGCGAAGGTGCTGGCCAGAAACACCCGGCGCTGGTTCAGAACCGCCCATTGGGCGACAACCAGCAGGAGGGCATTGACGCCCAGCGGTCCGCCGATCAGGAAATCCTGAAGCAGTCCGATCAGAAAGGCCACCCCCGGACGCATCAGGTCAGGCCTGTGGATCGTCCAGTAATAGACGGAGACCAGCGTCAGGTTCGGCGCAACCGGGGCATAGCCTGGGGCCGGTACCGGAATCATGCCGACCAGCACCATCATCACCGTGACGGCGAAGGGCGCCAGATTGCGCCCGGTCTTGTCCACCTTCTGCCAAAAGGTCGCCGTCATGTCGGCGAGTCCCCGGCCGGCGGATCCTCCGCCCGGATCACTTCCACAACCGGCTCATTTCCACTCTGGTGACGGGTCCAGATCGGTGCTCGGCAGGCCGAAATCGACCAGCCGCAGATGCTCCACGCGCGACAGGTCGGCGCTGGGCAGCACGCGGACGCCGCGCTCGCTCACGGCGGTCACCACACCCACCGGAAGACCGGGCGGGAACAGTCCGCCATCACCCGAGGTCACCACCCGCTCGCCCACCTGGATCGGTGAGTCGGGTGGCAGATACAGGAGCTTGGCCTGATCGGAGTTGTCACCGGCCAGGATCGAGCGCTGCCGCGTGTTGGACAGGATCACCGGGATGCGGGCGTTGATGTCGGTCAGCAGCAGGACGCGGGACGACCATTCGCCGACCTCGATCACCCGGCCGACCAGACCGGCCCCGGCGAGTGCGGCCTGGCCCTTGCGCACCCCGTCGCGCTTGCCGGCGGTAACCACCAGGGTGCGGACGAAGGAGCTGCCTGGTGTCGCGATGACACGGGCGGCGATGTAGTTGACCGACGGCTCGGGACGGACCCGCAGCAGGCTGCGCAGGCTGTTGTTCTCAGCCTCCAGCCGCAAGGCTGCCTGCTTCCATTGCAGAAGGCGGGCGTTCTCGGCCTTCAGCCGCTGGTTTTCGTCGAAGGCGTTCTCAAGCTCCACTGCCGATTCAACCACGCGTGCCGCAGTGGCGGCGGGGCGGGAAATGGCATCGAGGATGGGAGCGAAGGCATCGGTCACGCGCGCGCGCGCGCTGTCCACCGAGACAGACTCGATCTTGCCGATCATCATCAGCGCGACGGAGGCCAGGACCAGCAGAAGGAAGGAGAAACGCTGCGCAAGAGCCCGCAAGGGGGCGGCAAGGCGGATGACGGAGCCGGATGAGCGTGGCTTCACAGGAAATTCCCGTCCAGATACGCGGTCCGTCTCCGGTCCTCACCGCCAGGGTGGACGGGGGACCGGAGGCCTTCCAACCAGGGATACACCAATCAGTAGGCGCTGACCAAGACGTTTCGCAGCGTCTTCATCTCCTCCAGTGCGCGGCCGGTGCCGAGCGCCACGCAGGAGAGGGGATCGTCGGCGATCGACACCGGCAGGCCGGTGGCGTGGCGAAGGACGAAGTCCAGGTTGCCCAGCAGGGCGCCGCCGCCGGTCAGCACGATGCCCTTGTCGACGATGTCGGCGGCCAGTTCCGGAGCGGTGTGCTCCAGCGCCACCTTCACCGCCTCGACGATGGCAGAAACCGGTTCGGCAAGCGACTCGGCGATCTGCCGTTCGGAGATGATCAGCTCCTTCGGCACGCCGTTCATCAGGTCACGACCCTTGATCTCCAGGATGCGGCCTTCACCGTCCTCGGGCGGACAGGCGGAGCCGATTTCCTTCTTGATCCGTTCGGCCGAGCCTTCACCGACCAGCAGATTGTGGCTGCGGCGGATGTAGCCGATGATCGCCTCGTCCATCTTGTCGCCGCCGACGCGGACCGACCGGGAATAGACGATGCCGCCCAGCGACAGCACGGCCACCTCTGTGGTGCCGCCGCCGATGTCGACGACCATCGAGCCCGTCGGTTCGGTCACCGGCAGGCCGGCGCCGATCGCGGCAGCCATCGGTTCCTCGATCAGGAAGACGCGGCGGGCGCCTGCGGCCTCCGCCGATTCCTGGATCGCCCGGCGTTCGACCGCGGTCGACCCCGACGGCACGCAGATGATGACCTGCGGGCTGGCGAAGCTGCGGCGGTTGTGAACCTTGCGGATGAAATGCTTGATCATTTCCTCCGCGACTTCGAAATCGGCGATGACGCCGTCGCGAAGCGGCCGGATGGCTTGGATGTTGCCGGGGGTACGGCCAAGCATCATCTTCGCCTCGTCACCGACGGCGAGAACCTGCTTTTTGCCGCGCACGTTGGCGATGGCGACGACGGACGGTTCGTTCAGGACGATGCCGCGGCCCTTGACATAGACCAGGGTGTTGGCCGTCCCCAGATCGATCGCCATGTCGGCGGACAGAACGCCGAGCAGTTTGGAGAGCATGGAGCTGACGAACTCTATCAAAGCGGTTGAGACGGCCGAGCCGGCGGGCTGGCATGGCATGCCCGCCAACGGTTCCATAGTCGAATGCGCCCGCACGCTCAAGCGGAGAGTGCGCCCGGCATCCCTGATACCTGCCGCGGACAGGGTCTTCGGCGAACCGGCGACCGTCGCGGCACAGCGTCTGGTGATGGGGACATTGGCTGGTTAGGGTTAATATTCCGTCAACGGGCGGAAGCCCGACGGTCAAGCCCGTTCCAATTCGCCGAAAACCCCGCAGGCCGGTGTGACGGTGAAGTGTCTATCGCTGTCGATGCTGCGTCGCAATAGACTTTTGACAGACCAGATGATGGATCGCGGTGACTTATCAGTGATGATCCGCCGATGATTTCGCGCCGGCTTTCTCTGCCGGTTTGTGTGCGGGCCCATGATGACCTTCCAGCCGGTCCATGCAAGCGAGAAGGACACCGGAAATCACGAAGGTCATGTGGATGATCACCAGCCACATCAACTCGTCGCGCGAGGTCTGCGACAGGTTCATGAAGGCCTTCAGCAGGTGAATGCCCGAGATGGCGACGATGGAGGCGATCAGTTTCAGCTTCAATCCACCGAAATCGACCTTGCCCATCCAGTCCGGCCGGTCTTCGTGATTGGCGACGTCGATCTTGGAGACGAAGTTCTCGTATCCCGCGAAGATCACCATCAGCAGAAGGTTGCCCGCGAAGGACAGGTCGATCAGCGTCAGAACGGCCAGCAGCACGTCCTTCTCGCTCATTTCCAGTACATGCGGGATGATGTGCAGGATCTCTTGCGTGAACTTCACCAGCAGGGCGCCGAGAGAGACGACGAGCCCCAGATAGAAGGGGGCGAGCAGCCAGCGGCTGGCGAAGATGACCTGTTCAAAGCGGCGTTCGATCATGGCGGGTTCGGCATGTCGTTGGGGGAGCGGGGCAGGGGAACATGTGTCGCAATGCTGCGCCGCAAAATCAATCGGGCAGTTTCGACGGCGCGCGCAAGGGTGGGAATAGGGGCTGGGGAACCGCCTTTGGTCATAGGCGCTGTCATCGTACCGTAACGTCCCGGCGCTATGGTGAGGCATTTGGAAGAGACCGCCGGGAAGGGTTTGGCGACCATGAAGACCTCCGCTCCGCACATCGTGTCCGCGTTCGAGGACGCGCTGAAGCGGCTGAAATCCGCCATCGTTCAGATGGCCGGCGCTGCGGAGACGCAGATCGACCAGGCTCTGACCTGCCTGGCCCAGCGCAATCCCGAGCTTGCGCGGGAAATCGTGGAGTCGGATGCCCGACTCGACTCCTTCGAGCACGACATCGAAGCCCATTGCATGCGCCTGCTGGCTTTGCGCCAGCCGGTGGCCGACGACCTGCGCGAAGTGATCGCGGCGCTGAAGATCGCCGGTAACCTGGAACGCATCGGCGACCATGCCGCCAACACCGCCAAGCGCGCCGTCGCCATCTTCAGCCTGTCGGACTCCGGGTCGCTGGCGGGGCTGCCGCAGTTGGGCCGGCTGGTGCGCGAACGGCTCAGTGCCGTGATCGACGCCTATGTCGACAATGACGGCGAGGCCGCCTTGCGGATCTGGCGCACCGACGACGAGGTGGACGCGCTGTACACCAGCCTCGTTGCCGAGGTGGAGCGGTCCGCACTGGCTGCGCCTGAGCAGTTCACGGCCCACATGCACATGATGATGATCGCGAAGAATCTGGAGCGCATCGGCGACCACGCCACGAATATCGCCGAGGTCGTCTATTTCGTCAGCACCGGCCAGACATTGCTGGACCAGCGTCCGAAGGCCGACCATTCCTACGATCCGGTGGGCTGACAGCGGGCGGAAACGGGGGCGCCGCACGGCACAGGGCCATCTTGCGGCGCATCACCACGCCTAAGGGGGATAGCAATTCCGTTGCGGAGCGATCACGTTAGCATGACGATGCTTCCGTCGCCCGCACACGAGACATTATCCACCTGATGACCGACGACCTGATCCGCCTTTATGCCGCCATCCTCGACCGCCAGCAGATGGACCCGGCGCAGTCCAAGACCGCACGGCTGATCGCTGCCGGGCCCAAGAAGATCGCCAAGAAGGTTGGCGAGGAGGCGGTCGAAGTGGCGTTGGACGCCATGAACGAGGATCGCGAGGGCGTGATCAACGAAAGCGCCGACCTGCTCTATAACCTGTCGGTGCTGTGGGCGACGCTGAACATCCATCCAGACGATGTCTTCGCCGAGATCCGCCGGCGTGAGGCGCTCTACGGAATCGCCGAGAAGCTGCCGAAGACCGTGCCGGAGCGCTGAGGGCGCTCAAGCCACCCCCAGACTTTCCAGCAGTGGCAAGCGTCGTTGCGCGAAGAACGCATGGCGGCGCGTAAGTTCCGCACGGCTGGCGTCATCCCCCTCGCAGCGCTCGCCGTTGCGGCCCAGCACGATGCCGTCGGCCGACAGATGGCGCCAAGTGAAGGCGGCAGGCTCTTCGTTCAGACGGGCGGCGAGTAGGAACAGCGCCTCGACCCGCGACACCGGCACCCCGGCGCCCAACAGCGGCGAGGCGAGTTGTCCCGGCGTGTCGGCGAAGCGGTGGCGATCCAGAACCGCGGCGTTGAAGCGGTCACAGGAGACCCTCCGTTCGGTAAAGCCATCCTCGGGCATCACCGGCGCCGCCAAGGACAGGCTGGTCAGCAGGACCAAGGCGCGCAGCACCGCGTCTTCCCCCTGTGCCGCCAGGGCCGGGCGGGCGAGCAGTGCGTCGAAGCTCTGGGCGCCTTCGGCCAGCGCCTCGCCCAGCGGATGGTAGAGGGACTGCGGGAAGGGCAGGCGGCCGGCCGGGGTGGAGGCCACCTCCGGCAAATCGTCGGCCGTCACCAGAAGGGTGAACCGGGTTTCTCCCAGCAGCAGGCGTCGTTCGGCCAGCCCCAGCCGCTCGCCGCCCTTCACGAACAGGTCGCGGCGGAAGCTGCGGTTGGTCATCACGTCGCGCAGGGTCTCCGCCTTGGCTGGATCGCGCGCCTCATCCGCCATCGCCCGCTGGGCGGGGGAGAGGATGAGATCGTCCAACTGTTCCATCGGCACGGCGGCGCCGGCAAATTCCAGCTTGGCGGCCGCAAGCTCACGCGCCACGTCGGCATGGTAGAAGGCGGTCCAGTCGCCGTTCAGATATTCGTGGGCGATGTAGTTCGGTGATTTGTGGCGAAGCTGCTCGATCCGCTCGACCACGCCATCGGTGTTGGCGAACCAGCCGCCGCCCTGCGCCGCCATCCGGGCGGCGAACTCCACCGCGGCGGCGATCCGCTCGGGCAGGGGGCCGTCGCCCTCGGCGCAACGCTCCACCAGCAGGCGGCGCAGCGGCATGTGGGCCAGCGTGCCTGGCAGGGCGTTGTAGCTGACGAAGACCACGCCGCCCGGCGCCAGCCGGCGGCGCAGCACCTCCAGCAGGATCGCCCGGTTCTCCGCACTGACCCAGGACCAGACGCCGTGCAGCGCGACCGCGTCCAGCATCGGCCCGTCGCGCCGTGCATACTCGGCGAAGCTTTCCTCCAGGAACGCGGCATTTCCCAGCCCTGCATCGGCGGCCAGTCGGCGGGTGCCGGCGATGTGGGAGGGGTTGAAGTCCATCGCCTCGAACCGGGCCGTTGGATGGGCACCGGCCAGCAGCGCGCTGGTCAGGCCGTGGCCGCAGCCGGGCTCCGCCATGGTGAAGCGGCCATGGCGCAGCGCCTCGGGCGGACGCCAGCCGCGCAGAGTCAGGGCGAAGCAGAGCATGGCCGGCGACCAGTCGCGATAAACGGCGCGGATATAGTCGATGCCGCCGACATAGCCTTCGGTCCAGCCGCCCATCCCTGATCTCCCGTTCCGATGCCCCATTTCGACAGCGCCGGTGTAGCCGCCGGGGATGGAGTCCGGCCACCGAAAAGCGCGCGCCAAAAAATTCACATGGGGTGCGATTTTGCTATCGACAGGCCCAAAGCCCTTCGCTATAAACCGCGCCACACCGGCCGGGACAACGGCTTGGCCGGCGCGATGAACAGTCGGCTGGTTTCGGCAAAGATTTCAGTCAGGTTCACCGCATCGAGAGATGGGCGCATAGCTCAGTTGGTAGAGCAGCTGACTCTTAATCAGCGGGTCCAAGGTTCGAGTCCTTGTGCGCCCACCATCTCTTGAAACCTTCCTACGGATGGGCGCATAGCTCAGTTGGTAGAGCAGCTGACTCTTAATCAGCGGGTCCAAGGTTCGAGTCCTTGTGCGCCCACCATCCATAAGGGGCTGGAACCGAGCAGGTTCCGGCCCCTTTCCATTTTCGGGCGTGTGTCGGGCCTGATCCAGCCCACTGCTGGGCTGCCCGCTCCTTACCCCTCCACCTGTGCCAGGAAATCCGCGGTCACCCGGTCCATCGTCGCCAGATGGGTGTGGAACCAGTCGGGGAACAGCTCGGTCACGTAGAGCCGGGCGCGGGCTTCCTTGCCCTCTTCCAATTCTGCCTCCATGGTCGCGACCACCTTCAGCACGCGGGCATGCTCGTCCTTGTGGCAATGCAGGGCGAAGAAGCCATACCGGGTCATCAGCGCGTTCTCGCGGGAGAAATGCTCGCGCAGATGCTTGGCGAAGGCGGCGAAGGGGGCCTGAAGCTGGCCGGCCGGGGCGTCGCAGGCCGCCCGCAGCAGGACGACCGAATCGACATGGTCCTGGTCCATCACCGCGTAGCCGAGGAGGGGGACGTCGGTGGCAGGCACATCAGCCGCGGGGGCGGCGGGCGTGGTGGTGGCAAGCATGATGGTCGCTTCCAAAAAGGATGGCCTTCGGAGACAACGCTCCGAAGGCCACCATACCCGCACGCCATTCATGGTCTCTTGACGGTGGTCAAGACGTCCGAATCGTCAGGTTTTCGCCTCGCCGGCTTCCAGCTCGTCGATGAAGCCGCGGATGACGCCGAGTCCCTTCTGCCAGAAGGCCGGGTCCGAGGCATCGAGGCCGAAGGGGGCCAGCAGTTCCTTGTGGCGCAGCGTGCCGCCGGCCGACAGCATCGCCAGATACTTCTCGGCGAAGCCCGTCTCCGCGTCCTGATACACCGCGTAGAGCGAGTTCACCAGGCAGTCGCCGAAGGCGTAGGCATAGACGTAGAAGGGCGAGTGGATGAAGTGGGGGATGTAGGACCAGTAGTGCCGGTATCCCTCGTCGAAGCGCAGCGCCGGTCCCAGGCTCTCGGTCTGCACCGCCATCCAGATCTCGCCGATGCGGTCCGACGTCAGTTCGCCCTCGCGCCGCTCGGTGTGGACGCGCCGTTCGAAATCGAAGAAGGCGATCTGGCGCACCACCGTGTTCAGCATGTCCTCGACCTTGCCGGCCAGCATGATGCGGCGGCGCTTGGGGTCGGTCTCGGCCGCCAGCAGGGCGCGGAAGGTCAGCATCTCGCCGAACACCGACGCGGTCTCCGCCAGGGTCAGCGGGGTGTCGGACAGGAAATGGCCCTGTTTGCCGGCCAGGATCTGGTGGACGCCATGCCCCAGCTCATGGGCGAGCGTCATCACGTCGCGCGTCTTGCCCTGGTAGTTCACCAGCAGATAGGGGTGGACGCTGGGCACCGTCGGGTGGGCGAAGGCGCCCGGCGCCTTGCCGGGGCGGACCGGCGCGTCGATCCAGGGATTGTCGAAGAAGCGCTTGCCGAGGCTGGCGAGGTCGGGGGAGAAGCGGCCATAGGCACCCAGCACGATGTCGCGCGCCTCGGTCCAGGGAATGCTGCGGTCGGCATCCTCCGGCAGGGGAGCATTGCGGTCCCAGTAGTCCAGATGGTCCTGGCCGAACCACTTGGCCTTCATCGCGTAATAGCGGTGGGACAGGTCCGGATAGGCGCCCTTGACGGCGGAGACCAGCGCGTCGACGACCTCATCCTCGACCCGGTTGGACAGGTTGCGGGCGGAGGTCGGCGTCGGGTAGTTGCGCCACTCGTCCTCGATCTCCTTGTCCTTGGCCAGCGTGTTGGTGACCAGGGCGAACAGCCGCGCATTCTCGCCCAAAACCTTGCCCACCACCTCGCCGGCCTCGCGGCGGACGGCGGGGTTGCGGTCCGACAGGCGGTTCAGCGCCTCCGCGCAGGTCAGGTCCTTCCCGCCCATCGGGAAGCGCAGGCTGGCGATGGTCTCGTCGAACAGGCGGTTCCAGGCGGCGCGGCCGACCACATGCTTTTCGTGCAGCAGCCGTTCGATCTCGTCCGACAGCTGGTGGTCGCGGTAGAGGCGGACGTCGCGCAGCCAGGGTTCGTAATGGCGCAGCGCCGAGGACGCCTTCTGCTTGGCGGTCAATTCCGTCTCGTCGAGCCGGTTGATCTCCAGCGTGAAGAAGATCAGGTGGGCGGAGATGTCGTTCACCCGCTCCTGCGCCGACTGGTAGAATTTGGCGACGGCCGGGTCGACCATGTTGCCGTTGTAGACCAGCCCGGCATAGGACATGACGCGCGACAGCGTCTCGTCGATGTCCTCATACTGGCGGATCGCCGCGGCCAGATCGTCGCCGGACAGCGTCGCCAGCTTGCCGGCATAGCGCTCGCGGAAGGCCTTGCAGTCCCGCTCCATCCGGTCGAGGTCGGCCTTAAGCTCGGGCGACTCGGTGCCGGGGTAGAGGTCGCTCAGGTCCCAGGTGGGAAGCGCCCCCAGATCGGGGGTGTCGTTTGCGGCCGTTGCGGCGCTGCTGGTCATCGAATCCCTCCAGAGATTTGTTGGATCCATATAAGCGCGCACGCGGCGCGGGCAAAGCCTTCATCCGGCGGGCGTGCTTCCGGTGTCGGCGCCGACGTGGTGCAGAGCCTGCCGTCCGGCACGAAGGACCGCGCGCGACAACTCTGCCAGCGCGGTACCGGCGATGCGGCTCTGCTGCCAATGGAGCGGCACGTCCAGCGGCAGATCGGGCACCAGTTCCACCAGACGGCCGGCCGCCAGATGATCGGCCACCAGCGGCTCCGGGTTCATCCCCCATCCCATCCCGGCCAGCGCGCCGTCGACGAAGGCGTGGGTGGAGGGCAGCCAATGGGTTGGCGGACTGGGCACCGGCGCCGACTCGTGATCGCTCAGTGCCAGGCGCAGCCACTGTACTTGCAGCTGGTCCTTGCGGTTGAAGGTCAGGCAGGGCGCTGCGGCAAGATTCTCCGCCGTCACCCCATCGGCGAAATGGCGGCGCAGGTAGGCCGGGCTGGCGGTGGCACGATAGCGCAGCGCGCCCAGCGGATGGCTGTTGCAGCCGGGGACCGGGGCCGCGCTGGCGGTGACGGCAGCCAGAACCTCGCCCTTGCGCAGCCATTCGGCGCTGTGATCCTGGTCGTCCAGCACCAGATCGAACAGGCAGCCGGAAAGCTCGGCCATCGCGGCAACGAACCATGTGGCCAGACTGTCGGCATTCACCGCGATCCGCAGGGTGACCGGCCCGTCCTCCAGGCTGAGACCGGGCAGGGCGCCGCGCAGCTCGCTTTCCAGCAGGGCCACCTGCTCCACATGCTGGCACAGGCGCTGGCCGGCGGCGGTGCCGGTGCAGGGCTGGCCGCGCACCACCAGCACGGTACCCAGCCGCTCCTCCAGCAGCTTCACCCGCTGCGATACCGCCGACGGGGTGACGTGCAACTGCCGGGCGGCGCGTTCGAAACTGCCGGTGCGGATCACGGCGGCCAGCGCCGCCAGCAGCGGATAGTCCAGCATGAATTAGCGTCGCTTCATTGGGGCAAGGAGGATTAAGTACGGCAAAGGAACATTGGGTGGTAGCGGAATGGCATCCACCGACTTCGGAACCGCCGCAATGATCGACTTCCTCCCCGCCTTCCTCCCGGGCCTGTTCCTCGGCTTCAGCCTGATCGTCGCCATCGGGGCGCAGAATGCCTTCGTGCTGCGCCAGGGTCTGCGCAACGAGCATGTGCTGGCGATCTGCGCCACCTGCGCCGTGTCGGATGCCGTGCTGATTCTGGCGGGGGTGAGCGGATTCGCCACCGTTGCGGCGCGCTGGCCGTGGTTGGAGCCGCTGATGCGCTATGCCGGCGCCGCCTTCCTGCTGGTCTACGGGCTGCGCAGCGCCCACTCGGCCTGGCAGGGTGGCAGCGGCGGGCTGAACCCGGCCGACCGCGAGCCGGGCGGACTGCTGCCGGCGCTGCTGACCTGTCTGGCGCTGACCTGGCTGAACCCGCATGTCTATCTGGACACGGTGGTGCTGGTGGGCTCGGTCTCCGCCCGCTTCGCCGAGGGGCGGGGAGCCTTCGCTCTGGGGGCGATGACGGCATCCTGCCTGTTCTTCTTCGCGCTCGGCTATGGCGCCCGGCTGTTGCGCCCGCTGTTCGCCCGGCCCACCGCCTGGCGGGTGATGGACGGCGGCATCGCCCTGGTGATGTGGGCCATCGCCGCCGGGCTGCTGATGGCGGAGGTGGGGGCCTGATCCCCTGTGCCTGCTCGCTCTCCCTACTCGCCCTCTTGCGCCCGCCGGATCGCCGCCTCCACGCATTGCAGGTGCAGCTTCTTGCGGGCGAGCTGTCGGGAGCGGCGCTCCTCGATGTCGGTGGTCGCCATCGCTTCGATGGCGCAGCCGCGCCAGCCATTGGCATCCAGGGCACGGGCGACCTCGGCATAGCCGAAATATCCCTTGTCCGGCTGCTCCCAGGGCGGACGGAAGTCGGCGCGGCGAAGGACGAAGCGGTTGGACTGGCTGCCGCCACCCAGGTTGGTCAGGCGGGCCACGATCAGCCGCTCGCCGTTGCCGTGAACGACGGTCAGGATCGGGCGGATTCCGGTGATGGGTGGATCGGCGGCCATGTTCCATGCATAACGGTCCGGGGGCGTCCTGACCAGAGCGTCGCTGACCGCACTGCCGCACGCTCCATCTCCCGTCCGAATGGAGACCTGCCGATGCGCCCCATCACGATGCCCATCCCGCGGATTGTCCCGAGCCTGTCGTCCGCCGTCCTGTCGATCCTTCTGCTGGCCAATCCGGCAACGGCCCAGCTGGCGCCGGCCCCGACCCAGATACCGGCGGCGCCGTCGTTCGTCTGCGAGACGTACGCCGCCGGCGCGATGATCGAGGCGCAATTGTTCTTTGGTCGCAACATCAGCGACGCGCTTGGCGTCAGCGAGCGCGACTGGGCTGATTTCCTGAATGCCGAGGTGACGCCGCGCTTTCCCAACGGCCTGACCGTCACCGATGGCTCGGGCCACTGGCGCGACGCCGAGACCGGGCGACTGGTGCGGGAACCCAGCAAAATCCTGACGCTGCTGGCCGATGGCGATCCGGCGACGCTGCGGCTGATCCGTGAAATCGTCGATCTGTACAAGGCGCGCTACCACCAGCAGTCGGTCGCGCTGGTCGTGCGGCCGGTCTGCGTTTCCTTTTGAATTCCAAGCAGCGGAACGGCGTTTCATCAACGGGGAATGCGACAGCTCGCCGCACCCCCGACCTTCAGACATTTGCCTGCACTTATGCTTTTGTCGCAGATTGTGGAGGCTGCGTAACGGATCGTTTCGCGGCCGAGAGGAAACGCGCACCGAATAGTACCAAAATAGAACGAGGGACGCCCCGCCATGAGCCCGACTGCCAGCGCCACGACTGCAGAGCTTTTCGACCAGATGCATGCCCGCTCCCTGTCGGACCCCGCGGGGTTCTGGGGCGAGGCGGCGAAGGACATTTCCTGGTTCAAGCCGTGGGACAAGGTGCTGGACGACAGCAACGCCCCCTTCTACCGCTGGTTCACCGGCGGGGAGCTGAACACCTGCTACAACGCGGTGGACCGCCATGTGGAAGGCGGGCGCGGCGCCCAGGCGGCGATCATCTATGACAGCCCGGTCACCCAGACCGTCCAGACCATCACCTACGCCGAGTTGCAGGATCAGGTCGCCCGCTTCGCTGGCGCGTTGCGCGCCCAGGGGGTGGAGAAGGGTGATCGCGTCCTTCTCTATATGCCGATGATCCCGCAGTCGCTGGTCGCCATGCTGGCCTGTGCCCGCCTGGGGGCGGTCCATTCGGTGGTTTTCGGCGGCTTCGCCCCGCACGAACTGGCGACGCGCATCGACGACGCCAAGCCGAAGGCCATCGTCTCGGCCTCCTGCGGCATCGAGCCGAACCGCATCGTCAAGTACAAGCCGATGCTGGACGCCGCCATCGAGCAGTCGGCGCACAAGCCCTCCAGCGTCATCGTCTGGCAGCGCCCTCAGGAGACGGCGACCCTGATCGCCGGCCGCGATGTCGATTGGGCCGAGGCGGTGGCGATGGCCGAACCGGCGGAATGCGTGGCCGTGAAGGCGACCGACCCGCTCTACATCCTCTACACCTCCGGCACGACCGGCCAGCCCAAGGGCGTGGTGCGCGACAATGGCGGCCACGCGGTGGCGCTGCGCTGGACCATGACCAACATCTACAACGTCAAGCCGGGCGAGGTGTATTGGGCGGCGTCGGACGTGGGCTGGGTCGTCGGCCACTCCTACATCGTCTATGCGCCGCTGCTGACCGGCTGCACGACGGTGGTGTTCGAGGGCAAGCCGGTCGGTACCCCCGATCCGGGCACCTTCTGGCGCGTGATCGAGCAGCACAAGGTCGGCACCCTGTTCACCGCTCCGACCGCCTTCCGCGCCATCAAGCGCGAGGATCCGGACGCCAATTACCTGAAGAAGTACGACCTGTCGCACTTCCGCGCCCTGTTCCTGGCCGGTGAGCGGTCCGACCCCGACACGCTGCACTGGGCCGAGGACAATCTGAAGGTCCCGGTGATCGACCACTGGTGGCAGACCGAGACCGGCTGGGCGATCTCCGGCAACCCGCTGGGCGTCCACCTGTTCCCGATCAAGTACGGTTCGGCCACCCGTCCAATGCCGGGCTGGGACGTACGCGTGCTGAACGCCGAGCTGAAGGAGGTTCCGCGCGGCGACATCGGCGCCATCTGCGTGAAGCTGCCGCTCCCTCCGGGTACGCTGCCGACGCTGTGGAACGCCGACGAGCGCTTCAAGAAGTCCTACCTCGCCGACTATCCCGGCTACTACCAGACGGGCGACGCCGGCTTCATCGACGATGACGGCTATGTCTATGTCATGGCCCGCACCGACGACATCATCAACGTCGCCGGCCACCGCCTGTCCACCGGCGCGATGGAAGAGGTGTTGTCGAGCCACAAGGACGTCGCCGAATGCGCGGTGATCGGCGTGGCCGACGACCTGAAGGGGCAGGTGCCGCTGGGCTTCGTCTGCCTGAAGGCCGGTGTCACCCGCCCGCATGAGGAGATCGTCAAGGAGGTCGTTCAGCTGGTGCGTGAGCAGATCGGCCCGGTCGCCGACTTCAAGCGCGCCCTGGTGGTCGACCGCCTGCCGAAGACGCGCTCGGGCAAGATCCTGCGCGGCACCATGCAGAAGATCGCCGACAGCCAGGACTACAAGATGCCGGCCACCATCGACGATCCGGGCATCCTGCCGGAGATCGCCGAGGCGCTGAAGACGCTGGGTTACGCCAAGACCGGCGGCACGCCGGCCTGAGGCGTCGAACAGGGAAGGGGCGGCCTGCGGGCCGCCCTTTTCATTTCCGGACGGCGATCAGCCTGAGACGACCGACAGGTTTTCCGGCTCCTCGCTGCCGAGGTCGAGCAGCGGCAGGAAGCTTGCCGGCTCCTGAGCGCCGGACAGCGCATAGCGTCTGTTGAAGATGTAGCAGGGCACCGCCTGCAGCCCCATCTGGCGGGCCAGCGCATCGGCGGCCTGGACAGCGGCCGATTCGGCGTCGCTGGACAGTTGGCGCCGTGTCTCGACGAAATTCATCCCCAGCCCGGCGGCGACGCTGGCCAGCGCGTCCGGATCGCCGATGTCTACGCCTTCGACGAAATAGGCGGCGAACAGCGCGTCGGCCATCGCATTGCCCAGCCCCTGGCGGCTGGCGATGCGGACCAGCCGGTGAGCGTCGAAGCTGTTGGGCGTGCGCTGGATGCGGTCGAGCGCCAGCGGCAGCCCATCGCGCGTCGCCGTGTCCTCCACCACCCGGTGAATCTGCCGCGCCCGCTCCGTCCCGCCGAACTTGGCGGCCAGATAGTCGTCGCGCGACATCCCGCCGCGCGGCATGTCCGGGTTCAGTTGAAACGGCTGCCAGCGGAGTTCCGGGCGCAGGTTGGGCCGCTGCGTCAGCGCACGGTCGAGCCGGCGCTTGCCGATGTAGCACCAGGGGCAGATCAGGTCGGCGAAGGTTTCGATCAGCATGCCGCCACTATCGGCGTGCGCCCGGAATGGAGCAACCGCTTCTTCTGTCCCACATGACCTGCAACCGTTTGTTAACCGAGTTTGCCCGACAGTCCGCAGTGGCTCCGTCCGTCACCCTGCGGCCGGCGGACATATCCCGGTGGGCGATTCCCGATGAGCAATTCCTACGTCGACGCCAAGGTGCGCGAAGCGATCCTGGCGGCCAAGGGCAGCCGGATGAATGCGCAGAAGATCCTGATGGCCTGGGCCGTCGAGGATCCCGATCTGCTGCGCGGGATTGCCCAGCCCTTTCTGAAGGCGATTGCCGCCGCCGCCATCGAGCGTGCCGGCCGTCCCCCCAGCAGCAGGCCCGCCGCCCGCCCGGCCGCCGCAGGCGGTGCTGGGGGAGGGCGTCCGTCCGCTTCCGGCCTCAGCCGTGATGCCCTTGAGAATCTGCTGAACCAGCTGGGCCGTGAGCCGGACGAAAAGGCCGTCCCGCAGCGGACAGCGCCAGCCGGCAAGGCCTCGGCTGGAGCGGCGAAGGGCGCCACCATCCACAATGCCCCAGACGGGGGCCGAATCATGAAAAGGCGATGATGGCGATCGCCAAGGCCTTCGTCGCCAAAAAGGTGCGCTGAGACGCCGTCACGACCCGTTGTTCGGGACATAGGGCGTCGGCTCGTCGAACCAGCCCTTCTTGCGCGGCAGGGTGCGGATATCCGGCGGCGGGCTGGCCAGCGCGGTGTTGCCGTTGCGGTAAGGGTCGGGAATGTGGTGGCATTCCACGTCGGCCAGCGTGCGGTAGCAATAGAGGCGCGACCGGTCGACCTCGACCTTGTCCGGACAATAATCGCCGTCCTTCTCGAAGCTCAGAATCGAGCAATCGCGACCGGTGGCGGTCGAGACGATGTGGTCGCCAATGGTCTTCTTGGTGGCGTTCAGCGTCACGACATCGGCACCCGCCGCCGCCAGCCCCAGCGGGGAGGTGCAGCCGGCCAGTATCATCATCGGAATCGCAAGCGAAACGGCGATCCAGCCCCGCATCCGGACATTTCCCCTCGCGACCAACCCTGCGACCATGCCCGCGCCCACCATATCAGCCGTTCCCGTTGCTACGCATGCGCCGCATCCGTTTCTGCACACTGCACGTGATCGCGGTTAACAAGCGGTGAATTCACCGCTGGGGATGGCCTCAGCGCAGCAGCGTGCAGATGCGCGACCGGCATTGCACAACAACGAAGGCGTCCTTGTCCTCGGTGCAGCCGACCTTGAAGGTGGTCGCTCCCTCCCGCCCGACGGTGTAGCGCAGCACCTCGACCTTGGCCGGCGTGCAGTTGCCCATCGATTTGGCGATCTCCTTCGCCTCGGCCTGCGCGGCGGAGACGTTGGCCGCTGCCATCGCCGGACCTGCGGCGAGGAAGGCTGCGACTGGCAGAAGGACGGTCATTGGAAGAGGGAGTGAATCGCGGATCGGCATGGCGCGACTATCGCACGGGGTAGGGCGCTCCGGAAGGGCTGCCTCCGAAATGTCGCAGCACCGCGAATCACGCCGCACGGCGGCGGCGAAGCTGGTATGGTCGGGCATATAACGCGACCGCGGCGGCGTCCCGCCGACCGGTTGGGGATCTGGGTGAGGAAACGCATGACTTCAAACGATCGGCGGCTCGGCGACCGCATTCTCGCCGCGCTGGAACTGGCGCTGGAACAGAAGCACCTCGATGTTGCTGAACATCTCGCCCGCGCATTGGAGGAGACGCTGACCCGTTTCGGCGGACCCGATGCGGTCGACCATCGCGAGTTGTCGGCCGGCATGCTGCAGGCCTTTGAGCAATTGGAAGCGATGCGCCATGCCGCCCACCGCCTGCCATAAGCCGGTCGGCGTCCCGGTCCCGGACAACAGGTGCCGCAGCCGGTGATTTTTTTGCAATTTGGTGATTGACAGGCGGCGTCCCGGGCGACTACAAACCGCCCACCGAACGACGGGGGCCTCAAACGGTTCCGGTGAAAAACACTAGCTGGTCCAAGCCTTTGGCTGTCAGGCAGTCCAGTGTTTCTAACAAGTCGCTCTGCGCGGGTGTAGCTCAGTTGGTTAGAGCGCCGGCCTGTCACGCCGGAGGCCGCGGGTTCAAGTCCCGTCACTCGCGCCACTTTCTCTTTGAAATTCGGCGTCAATCGCCAGTATGTCTCAAAGGACTCGCAAATTGCGGGTCCTTTTTCGCATGCCCATTGTCTTTCCTTTCCCCGATTTTAAAAACGTGGTATTACCAAGCTCTTCCGCGGGGACCTGCTTGTCCTTCCGCGTGGTGAAAAGCGATTCAAAGCGCTTTCCTTGCCCACGGTCTCGGCATATATTCCGGCCCGTCTGATGGGCTAATCCAAGGCATGGCTGCCACGGCTTTGCGCTTCCGCCGATTTCCCGGCCGGAACGGCGCCCGTGGTCGTGGGCTTATGGGAGGAACGCGGTGTCGACTCCGCTGATCATTGAGTATCTTCCGATCCTGGTGTTTCTGCTGATCGGCATCGCGCTGGCCGCGGTGATGGTGGGGGCATCCTACGTCATCAGCCCGAAGAACCCGGACGCCGAGAAGGTCTCCCCCTACGAATGCGGCTTCGAGCCGTTCGAGGACGCGCGCACCAAGTTTGACGTGCGGTTCTACCTGGTCTCGATCCTGTTCATCATCTTCGACCTGGAAGTCGCCTTCCTGTTCCCGTGGGCGGTCGCGCTCGGTGACATCGGGCTGTTCGGCTTCTGGTCTATGATGCTGTTCCTGGGCATCCTGACCATCGGCTTCATTTATGAGTGGAAGAAAGGAGCTCTGGAATGGGAGTAGAGGTCGCCAAGCCGCTGGCGCCGATTCCGCCCGGACCGGAACAGGACGCCTACATCCGCGCGGTCTCCGACGAGATCCAGGACAAGGGCTTCGTGCTGGCGAAGTACGAGGATCTGCTGGCCTGGGCCCGGACCGGCTCGCTGTGGCCGATGACCTTCGGTCTGGCCTGCTGCGCGGTGGAGATGATCCACGCCTATATGAGCCGGTATGACCTGGATCGTTTCGGCGTGATCCCGCGTCCCAGCCCGCGCCAGTCCGACTGCATGATCGTCGCCGGCACCCTGACCAACAAGATGGCCCCGGCCCTCCGCAAGGTCTACGACCAGATGCCGGAGCCGCGCTGGGTCATCTCGATGGGCTCCTGCGCCAATGGTGGCGGCTACTACCACTATTCCTACGCGGTGGTGCGTGGCTGCGACCGGATCGTGCCGGTGGACATCTATGTGCCGGGCTGCCCCCCGACGGCGGAGGCGCTGATTTACGGCATCCTCCAGCTCCAGAAGAAGATCAAGCGCGGCAATCGAATCGCCCGCTGACCACGGCGTCCCGTCCCGCCTCCGGCCGCCGGAGGCGGGACGAACGACAAGCGCGCTGAAGACAAGTAGGAAGGCAGGGTCCCACCCATGTCCGAACAGGCGTTGAAGGAACTCGGGGACGTTATCGCCGCCAAGATCGGCGGCGACGTCCTGAAGGTCGAGGTGAGGCTCGGCGAACTGATGGTGACGGTCAATCGGCCCGCCATCCTGGCGGTGCTGACCGCGCTGCGCGACGATCCGGCCACCCGGTTCGAGCAGCTGACCGACATTACCGCGGTCGATTACCCGGACCGTGCGGAGCGGTTCGAGGTCGTCTACCAGCTGCTCAGCTACACCCACAACCGGCGCATGCGCGTGAAGCTGGCAACCGACGAGGACACGCCCGTCCCGTCGGCCGTTGCCGTCTTCAGCGCGGCGAACTGGTTCGAGCGTGAGGTGTGGGACCTGTTCGGCATCTTCTTCGAGAATCATCCGGACCTGCGCCGTATCCTCACCGACTACGGGTTCGAGGGGCATCCCTTCCGCAAGGACTTCCCGCTGACCGGCTACGTCGAAGCCCGCTACGACGAGGACCAGAAGCGCGTGATCTACGAGCCGGTCCGTCTGACCCAGGATTTCCGCGCCTTCGACTTCCTTAGCCCGTGGGAAGGCATGACCAACGTCATGCTGCCCGGCGATGAGAAGGCGGCCCTCCAGGACGGGAGCAAGAAGCCGTGAGCATGACCGTTTCGACCGACTCGGCGACCGGCGTCGTCGCTACTGGTCCGGGTGCGGCCATCAGCGCCTCCGGTCCGGAGAACAAGACGCAGATCAAGCCCTACACGATGAATTTCGGGCCGCAGCACCCGGCCGCCCACGGCGTGCTCCGTCTGGTGATGGAGCTGAACGGCGAGGTGGTGGAGCGTTGCGATCCGCACATCGGCCTGCTGCACCGCGGCACCGAGAAGCTGATCGAGTACAAGACCTTCATCCAGGCCGTGCCGTATTTCGACCGGCTGGACTATGTCAGCCCGATGTGCATGGAGCACGCCTATGTGCTCGGCATCGAGAACCTGTTGCAGATCAAGGCACCGCTGCGCGCCCAGTACATCCGCGTGCTGTTCTCGGAAATCACGCGCATCCTGAACCACATCCTGTCGATCACGACGGGTGCGCTCGACGTCGGCGCGATCACTCCGGCGCTGTGGGGCTTCGAGGAACGCGAAATCCTCATGGAGTTCTACGAGCGTGTGTCGGGTGCCCGCCTGCACGCCAACTATTTCCGGCCGGGCGGCGTCGCCTGGGACATCCCGGACGGCCTGCTGGACGACATCTGGGCCTTCACCGAGCGTTTTCCGAAGTTCATGGACGACCTCGAAAGCCTGCTGACCGAGAACCGCATCTTCAAGCAGCGCACGGTCGACATCGGCATCGTCACCAAGGAGCAGGCGCTCGACTGGGCCTTCACCGGCCCGATGCTGCGCGGCTCCGGCGTTGCCTGGGATCTGCGCAAGTCGCAGCCCTACGAGGTCTACGACCGCATGGAGTTCGACGTCCCGGTCGGTCTGACCGGCGACTGCTGGGCGCGCTATCTGGTTCGCATGGAGGAGATGAAGCAGTCGCTGCGCATCATCCGTCAGTGCTGTAAGGAGATGCCGGCCGGTCCCTACAAGATCGAGGACCGCAAGGTATCCCCGCCGCCGCGCGGCGAGATGAAGCGCTCGATGGAAGCGCTGATCCACCACTTCAAGCTCTTCACCGAGGGCTTCCACGTTCCCGCCGGCGAGACTTACACCGCCATCGAGGCGCCCAAGGGCGAGTTCGGCGTGTATCTGGTGTCCGACGGCACCAACAAGCCCTACCGCTGCAAGATCCGCGCGCCGGGCTTCGCCCATCTTCAGGGCCTGGACTTCATGTCGAAGGGTCACATGCTGGCCGACGCCGTCGCCAACATCGCCTCGATGGACATCGTTTTCGGAGAAATCGATCGATGAGCGCGCCCGCTTCCGATCACGGCCACGCCGAGCCGACCAGCTTCACCTTCACTCCGGAAAATCTGGAGCTGGCGAAGCGCATCATCGCCAAGTACCCGGCCGGCAAGCAGGCCAGCGCCTGCATGCCGCTGCTGGACGTCGCCCAGCGTCAGCACGGCGGCTGGCTGCCGCGCGTCGCCATGGACGCCGTGGCCGACCTGCTGGGGATGCCGCGCATCCGCGTGTACGAGGTCGCGACCTTCTACACGATGTACAACAAGAACCCGGTCGGCCGGCACCATATCCAGGTCTGCACCACCACCCCCTGCTGGCTGCGCGGGTCGGACGACATCGTCCACACCTGCAAGAAGAAGCTCGGCATCGAGGTGGGCGAGACCACGGCCGACGGCCAGTTCACGCTCGGCGAGGTCGAGTGCTCGGGCGCCTGCGTCAACGCGCCGGTTGTGCAGATCGGTGACGATTACTACGAAGACGTTGCCCCGGAGCATATGGAGCGCATCCTCGACGCGCTGGCGCGCGGCGAGACGCCGAAGCCCGGCTCGCAGACCGGCCGTCAGTCCTCGGAGCCGGTCGGCGGCCCGACGACGCTGAAGGCCTTTACCACCGCGCAAGCGGACGCCAACACCGCGCAAGCGGACGATTGAGGGGGAGGGGACAGCGATGCTTCGCGATGAGGACCGCATCTTCACCAACCTCTACGGCTACCAGGACTTCGGTCTCGAGGCGGCCCGCAAGCGCGGTGACTGGGACAACACGGCGTCCTTCCTGGCCAATGGCCGGGACTGGATCATCGAGCAGGTGAAGGAATCGGGGCTGCGCGGCCGTGGCGGCGCCGGCTTCTCGACCGGCATGAAGTGGTCCTTCATGCCGAAGAACGTGACCGACAAGCCCGTCTATCTCGTCATCAACGCTGACGAGGGCGAGCCCGGCACCTGCAAGGACCGCGATATCCTGCGCCACGATCCGCACAAGCTGATCGAGGGCTGCCTGATCGCCGGTTTCGCCATCGGCGCCAGCGCCTGCTACATCTACATCCGTGGCGAGTTCTACAACGAGGGCTCCAACGTCCAGCGCGCCATCGACGAGGCGTATGCGGCGGGGCTGATCGGCAAGAACGCCTGCGGCACCGGCTACAATTACGACGTCTACATCCACCGGGGTGCGGGCGCGTATATCTGTGGCGAGGAAACCGCGCTCATCGAGTCGATCGAGGGCAAGAAGGGGCAGCCGCGCAACAAGCCGCCGTTCCCCGCCCAGGCCGGTCTCTATTCCTGCCCAACCACGGTGAACAACGTCGAATCGATCGCCGTCGTTCCGACCATCCTGCGTCGCGGCGCTTCGTGGTTTGCCGGCCTCGGCCGTCCGAAGAACTCGGGCACCAAGCTCTTCTGCATCTCCGGGCACGTCAACAAGCCGTGCAACGTGGAAGAGGAGATGGGCATCCCGCTGAAGGAGCTGATTGAGAAGCATGCCGGCGGCGTGCGCGGCGGCTGGGACAATCTGCTGGGCATCATCCCCGGCGGCTCGTCGGTTCCGGTCCTGCCGAAGTCGATCTGCGACACCGTCCTGATGGACTTCGACTCCTTGCGCGAAGTGCAGTCGGGCCTTGGCACCGCCGCGGTGATCGTGATGGATAAGTCCACCGACATCGTGAAGGCCATCGCCCGCCTGTCGTCCTTCTATGCGCATGAATCCTGCGGCCAGTGCACACCGTGCCGCGAAGGCACCGGCTGGATGAGCCGCGTCATGCAGCGCATGGTCACCGGCAACGCGCGCATGGAAGAGATCGACATGCTGCTGCAGGTCACCAAGCAGGTCGAAGGCCACACCATCTGCGCGCTCGGCGACGCTGCCGCCTGGCCGATTCAGGGCCTGTTCCGCCACTTCCGCCCGGAAGTCGAGCGGCGCATCCAGGCCTACCGCAACAGCGCCCCGCTGGCGGCCGAGTAAGGAGTTCCCGTTCCCATGCCGAAACTGACCATCGACGGGATCGAGATCGAGGTCGAGCCGGGTACCTCGATCCTCCAGGCTTGCGAGCAGCTGGGGATCGAGATTCCGCGCTTCTGCTACCATGAGCGCCTCAGCGTGCCGGCCAACTGCCGCATGTGCCTCGTGGAGATGGAGCGCGCGCCCAAGCCGGTCGCGTCCTGCGCCATGCCCTGCGGCGACGGAATGGTCGTCCGCACCAACAGCGAGACCGTCCTGAAGGCCCGCAAGGGCGTCATGGAATTCCTGCTGATCAACCACCCGCTGGATTGCCCGATCTGCGATCAGGGCGGCGAGTGCGATCTCCAGGACCAGGCCATGGCCTATGGCTTCGACCGCGGCCGCTATGGCGAGAACAAGCGGGCGGTCAAGGACAAGTATATGGGTCCGGTCATCAAGACCATCATGACCCGTTGCATCCATTGCACCCGCTGCATCCGCTTCATCAACGAAGTGGCCGGTGTTCCCGATGTCGGCGCCGTCTATCGCGGCGAGCACATGGAGATCACCACCTTCGTCGAGAAGGCAATCGGCTCCGAGCTGTCGGGCAACCTCGCCGACGTCTGCCCGGTGGGTGCCCTGACCCACAAGCCCTACGCCTTCACGGCCCGCCCGTGGGAGCTGCGCAAGACCGAGACCATCGACGTCCTCGACGCGGTCGGCTCGAACATCCGCGTCGACGCCCGTGGGCCCGAGGTGATGCGCGTCCTGCCGCGCGTCAACGACGACATCAACGAGGAGTGGCTGAACGACAAGAGCCGCTACTCGTATGACGGTCTGAAGCGCCAGCGCCTGGACCGCCCCTACATCCGCCAGAACGGCAAGCTGGTTCCGGCCAGCTGGGCCGAGGCCTTCACCGCCATCGCGGCGCGCCTGAAGGGCCTGTCCGGCAACCGCGTCGCCGCCATCGCCGGCGATCTGGTCGATGTCGAGGCGCAGTTCGCGCTCAAGGAGCTGCTGTCGCGCCTGGGCTCGGCCAACCTGGATTGCCGCCAGGACGGTGCGCGGTTCGACACCTCGGTGCGCGCCGGCTACCTGTTCAATTCGGGCATCGCCGGCATCGAGAAGGCCGACGTCATCCTGCTGGTCGGCACCAACCCGCGCTGGGAAGGCACGCTGGTCAACGCCCGCATCCGCAAGCGCTATCTGGCCGGCGGCGTCACCATCGCCTCGATCGGCGAGCAGCGTGACCTGACCTATCCCTACAGCGTGATCGGCTCCGGTCCGGATACGCTCCAGCAGCTGATCGACGGCAGCCACCCGTTCTCCGAGACGCTGCGCGCCGCCAAGAACCCGATGATCATCGTCGGCATGGGCGCCTTCCAGCGCGCCGACGGTCTCGCGGTCCAGGCCGCCGCCCGTCTGGTCGGCGAGGTCTACGGCATGTTCCGCGACGACTGGAGCGGCTTCAACGTGCTGCACACCGCCGCGGCGCGCGTCGGCGGCATCGAGGCCGGCTTCCTGCCGGGCGAGGGCGGCCGCGACATCCACGGCATCCTCGACGGCGCGTCGAAGGGCGAGATCGACTTCGTCTACCTGCTGGGTGCCGACGAGATCGACATGGCCAAGCTCGGCAATGCCTTCGTCGTCTACCAGGGCCACCATGGCGATGCCGGCGCCCATCGCGCCGACGTCATCCTGCCGGGTGCCGCCTACACCGAGAAGAACGCGGTCTACGTCAACACCGAAGGCCGTCCGCAGCTCGCCCGCCTCGCGGTGTTCCCGCCTGGCGAAGCGCGCGAGGACTGGAAGATCGTCCGCGCCCTGTCGGAAGTGCTGGGCACCACGCTGCCCTTCGACACCCACGGCCAGCTGCGCCAGCGGCTGATGGCGGCCAACCCGATCTTCGGCGCGGTCGGCGAGATGACTCCGGCCAGCTGGGCGCCGTTCGGCGCGCAGGGCCCGGTCGACGCCGCCCCCTTCGTGACGCCGATCACCAACTTCTACATGACCGACCCGATCAGCCGGGCGTCGGTGACGATGGCCAACTGCACGGAAGCGCTGGTGGGCCCTGCTCAGGAGAGGACTGGCACCCATGGCTGAGTTCTGGAGCGGCTTTCTCCTGCCGCTGATCATTATGGTCCTGCAGATCCTGGCGATCACCGTGCCGCTGCTGGTGGCCGTCGCCTTCATGACCTATGCCGAGCGCAAGATCATGGGCGCGATGCAGATGCGTCAGGGCCCGAGCATCGTCGGTCCATTCGGCCTGATGCAGCCCTTCGCCGACGGCCTGAAGCTGTTCGCCAAGGAGCAGATCCTGCCGGAAGGCGCCAACCGCGTGGTGTTCTACATCGCGCCGATGCTGACCTTCTTCCTGGCGCTGATCGCCTGGGCGGTCATCCCGTTCGACTACGGGGTGGTGCTGTCCAACATCAACGTCGGCGTGCTGTACCTGTTCGCGATCTCCTCGCTGGGCGTCTACGGCATCGTGATGGCCGGCTGGGCCTCGAACTCGCGCTACGCCTTCCTCGGGGCGCTGCGCTCCGCCGCGCAGATGGTGTCCTACGAGGTCTCGATGGGCCTCATCATCATCACCGTGCTGCTGTGCGTCGGCTCGCTGAACCTGACCGAGATCGTGCGGGCCCAGGAGAAGGTCTGGTTCTGCATCCCGCTGCTGCCGATGTTCGTGATGTTCTTCATCTCGGCGTTGGCTGAAACCAATCGCGCGCCCTTCGATCTGCCGGAAGGCGAGTCAGAACTGGTCGCCGGTTTCATGGTCGAGTACAGCTCCGCTCCCTTCGCGCTCTTCTTCCTTGGCGAATACGCCAACATGATCCTGATGAGCGCGATGACCAGCATCCTGTTCCTCGGCGGCTGGCTGCCCCCGCTGCCCTTCGCCCCCTTCACCTGGGTGCCGGGCATCGTGTGGTTCGCCCTGAAGATCGCGTTCTGCCTGTTCACCTACGTCTGGGTTCGCGCCACCGTGCCGCGCTACCGCTATGACCAGCTGATGCGGCTGGGCTGGAAGGTCTTCCTGCCGCTGTCGCTGTTCTGGGTCGTGCTGACCGCCGGTGTCCTGGTGACCTTCGGCTGGCTGCCGAAATAAGCGGGTTTCCCGCAAGAGCCAGCCTGCACCGAACCCACCATTGACGTGTCGATTTGAGTGCCGGCGAGCCAACCGACGAAACGGATGGCCGCCGGCGAGGAAGGAGACGAAGAGGCCATGGCGTTCCTCGACCGCGCGGCGCGCAGCCTGTTCCTGACCGAGCTGCTGGGCGGCATGGCGCTGACCTTGCGCTACATGTTCAAGCCCAAGGTCACCCTGAACTACCCCTATGAGAAGGGCCCCATCAGCTCGCGCTTCCGCGGCGAGCATGTGCTCCGCCGCTATGCGAGCGGCGAGGAGCGCTGCATCGCGTGCAAGCTCTGCGAAGCGGTGTGCCCGGCTCTCGCCATCACCATCGAAGCCGAACCGCGTGACGACGGCAGCCGCCGCACCACGCGCTACGACATCGACATGACCAAGTGCATCTATTGCGGCCTGTGCCAGGAAGCCTGCCCGGTCGATGCGGTGGTCATGGGGCCGAACTTCGAGTTCTCCACCGAATCCCGGGAAGAGCTCTTCTACAACAAGCAGAAGCTGCTGGCGAACGGCGACCGCTGGGAGGCGGAAATCGCCCAGAACCTCGCGGCCGAGGCTCCTTACCGGTAAGCGGAAGCGAGAAAAACGATGATACTCCAAGGCATCGCCTTCTACGTGTTCGCCGCGCTGCTGGTGGCCTCCGGTGTGATGGTCATCTCGGCGCGGAACCCCGTTCACTCCGTCCTTTTCCTGATCCTCGCCTTCTTCCAAGCGGCTGGTCTCTGCCTCCTGATGGGGGCGGAGTTCATCGCGATGATCCTCGTCATCGTCTATGTCGGCGCCGTCGCCGTGCTGTTCCTGTTCGTGGTGATGATGCTCGACATCAACTTCCGCGAACTGCGCCAGGGTGCGATGGAGGCGCTGCCGCTGGGCGCGCTGGTCGGGCTGATCCTGCTGGCCGAACTGGCTGCCGTCCTCGGCGGCTGGATCGTGGCGCCGAACGTCGCCGCCATCGCCGGCGCGCCGACCCCGTCGATCGATCAGGTCTCGAACACCCAGGCGCTGGGCCGGCTGATGTACACTCAGTACGTCTACCTGTTCCAGGCGTCCGGCATCGTCCTGCTGATTGCCATGATCGGCGCGATCGTACTGACGCTGCGGCACCGTCCGGGCGTGCGCAAACAGAACATTGGCGCCCAGATTGCCCGTCGCCGGGAAGAGGTGGTCGCCATCCGCAAGGTCACGACCGGGGAGGGCGTGTGATCATGGAGATCGGTCTCGGACATTACCTGACGGTCTCGGCCATCATCTTCACGCTGGGTGTGCTGGGCATCTTCCTGAACCGGAAGAACGTCATCATCATCCTGATGTCGATCGAGATGATGCTGCTGGCGGTGAACCTGAACCTCGTCGCCTTCTCGACCTTCCTGCACGATCTGGTCGGCCAGATCTTCGCCATGATCATCCTGACCGTCGCCGCCGCCGAGGCGGCCATCGGCCTCGCCATCCTGGTGGTCTACTTCCGCAACCGCGGCTCGATCCGAGTCGAAGACATCAACATGATGAAGGGCTGAGGCGGCGCCATGGAAGTGCTAGTCGTATTCCTTCCGCTCCTGGCGTTCCTCGTCGCCGGATCGATCGCGCTGTTCGGCGGGCCGAAGGCCGCGCCGGCGGCCGCGGGTCACGGAAGCCACGGTCATGGCAATGACGATCACGGGCACGCCCAGATCGCCCACGGCCATGATGATCATGCCCACCACATCTCGCACGACGAGTTGGACCACGCGCACGACGATGCGCATGACGACCACCATGTCGTCGCAGGCCCGCCGACCGTGGGGGACCGCGTCGCGCAGTTCGTGACCGCGGGCGCCGTCATTGTCTCGGCGGTCCTGTCCTGGATCCTGTTCTTCGATGTCGCCGTGCACGGTCATCCGCGCACGATCGAGCTGATGACCTGGATCCAGAGCGGCACGCTCGACGTGAAGTGGGCGCTGCGCGTCGACCAACTGACCGCGGTCATGCTGATCGTCGTCAACACGGTTTCGGCCTGCGTGCATGTCTACTCGGTCGGCTACATGGCCGATGACCCGCAGAAGCCGCGCTTCATGGGCTATCTGTCGCTGTTCACCTTCGCAATGCTGATGCTGGTGACGGCGGACAACCTCGTCCAGCTGTTCTTCGGCTGGGAGGGCGTCGGTCTGGCCTCCTACCTGCTGATCAACTTCTGGTACGAGAAGCCCTCGGCCAACGCCGCCGCCATGAAGGCCTTCCTGGTCAACCGCGTCGGCGACTTTGGCTTCGCGCTTGGCATATTCGCGATCTTCGTGCTGACCGGCTCGGTCCAGTTCGACACGATCTTCGCCAAGGCCCCGACGCTGACCGGCCAGACGCTGCATTTCCTCAGCTGGGACTTCAACGGCCTGACCATCGCCTGCCTGCTGCTGTTCATGGGCGCGATGGGCAAGTCGGCTCAGCTTGGCCTGCACACCTGGCTGCCGGACGCGATGGAAGGCCCGACCCCTGTGTCGGCGCTCATCCACGCGGCCACCATGGTCACCGCCGGCGTCTTCATGGTCTGCCGCCTGTCGCCCGTCTTCGAATACGCCCCGACGGCGCTCGAAGTGGTGACGGTGGTCGGCGGCCTGACCGCCTTCGTCGCGGCGACCATTGGTTTCACCCAGTTCGACATCAAGCGCGTCATCGCCTATTCGACGATGTCGCAGCTCGGCTACATGTTCTTCGCCGCCGGCGTCTCGGCCTACGGCGCGGCCATGTTCCACCTGTTCACGCACGCCTTCTTCAAGGCCCTGCTGTTCCTTGGCGCCGGCTCTGTCATCCATGCCCTGCACCATGAGCAGGATATGCGCAAGATGGGCGGTGTCTGGCGCAAGATCCCCTTCACCTACGCGGTGATGTGGATCGGCAATCTGGCGCTTGCCGGTCTGCCCTTCTTCGCCGGCTACTATTCCAAGGACATGATCCTGGAGGCGGCCTTCGCCTCGGGCAGCGGGGTGGGGCGCTTCGCCTTCGCCCTGGGTATCGCGGCGGCTCTGCTGACCGCCTTCTACTCCTGGCGCCTGCTGTTCATGACCTTCCACGGCACGCCGCGGATGGACAAGGAAGTCTACGACCACGCCCATGAGTCGCCGGTCGTCATGCTGGTGCCGCTCGCGGTCCTGACATTGGGCGCCCTGTTCGCCGGTGTCGGCTTCCACGAGTATTTCATCGGTCACGATCGGGCGGAGTTCTGGGGCAAGGCGATCATGACGCTGCATGGCCATGACGCCATCGAGGCGGCGCACCACCACACCCCGGGCTGGGTCGCGATCGCTCCGCTGGTGGTTGGCCTGATCGGTATCGCCATGGCCTACATCGGCTATGTGATGATGCCGCGCCTGCCGGGCCAGATTGCCGCCACTTTCCGCGGCATCCACCAGTTCCTCTACAACAAGTGGTACTTCGACGAGCTGTACGACGCGCTGTTCACCCGTCCGGCCAAGGCCCTGGGCAATGGCCTGTGGAAGTCGGGCGACGGGGCCGTGATCGATGGCGTGGGTCCGGACGGCGTTGCCGCCGCCACCCGCGACGTCGCGGCACGCGCCAGCCGGTTGCAGTCGGGGTACGTCTATCACTACGCCTTTGCCATGGTGATCGGGGTCGTCCTGCTCGTCGCCTGGCTGTCGGTCTTCGGCTGAGCGGTTTCGAAGGAGAACAACAACAATGGCTAGCTGGCCGATCCTGTCGTTCGCGACCTTCCTGCCGCTCGTGGGCGTCGCGCTGATCCTGCTGTTCTGCCGGGGCAACTCCCCGGACGTTCAGCGGAACGTGCGGTATATCGCGCTGTGGACGACCCTCGTCACCTTCGTCCTGACCTTGCTGATCTGGGCCAACTTCGATCTGCGCAATCCCGGCTACCAGATGGTCGAGAAGGCGGGCTGGATCCCCGAATTCGGCATCAACTACCACATGGGCGTCGACGGCATTTCGGTGCTGTTCGTCGTCCTGTCCGGCTTCCTGATGCCGCTGTGCATCCTGGCGAGCTGGGAGTCGGTGCAGGTCCGCCTGAAGGAATACATGATCGCATTCCTCGCGCTGGAAACCCTGATGATCGGGATGTTCTGCGCGTTGGACTTCGTGCTGTTCTACATGTTCTTCGAAGGTGTCCTGATCCCGATGTTCCTGATCATCGGGATCTGGGGCGGCCCGCGCCGCGTCTATGCCGCCTTCAAGTTCTTCCTTTACACGCTGCTCGGCTCGGTCCTGATGCTGCTGGCGATCCTGGCCATGTATTACGTGGCCGGCACCACCGACATCCCGACCATCACCGCCACCCAGTTCCCGCGCAACATGCAGCTCTGGCTGTGGCTGGCGTTCTTCGCCTCCTTCGCGGTGAAGGTGCCGATGTGGCCGGTCCACACCTGGCTGCCGGACGCCCACGTCGAGGCGCCGACCGCCGGTTCGGTGATCCTGGCCGGCGTGCTGCTGAAGATGGGCGGGTACGGCTTCCTGCGCTTCAACATTCCGATCCTGCCGGAAGCCACCGAGTATTTCGCGCCGCTGATCTACACCCTGTCGGTCGTCGCCGTGATCTACACCTCGCTGGTCGCTCTCGCCCAGGAGGACATGAAGAAGCTGATCGCCTACTCGTCGGTCGCCCACATGGGCTTCGTCACCATCGGCATGTTCGCGCTGAACCAGCAGGGCATCGAAGGTTCGGTGTTCCAGATGCTGTCGCACGGCGTCGTGTCGGGTGCGCTGTTCCTGTGCGTCGGCGTCGTCTATGACCGGCTGCACACCCGCGAGATCGCCCGCTATGGTGGTCTTGTGAAGAACATGCCGAAATACGCGGTCGTCTTCCTGTTCATGACCATGGCGTCGGTCGGCCTGCCGGGCACCGCCGGTTTCGTCGGCGAGTTCCTGGTGCTGATGGGCGTCTTCCGCGACAACACGTGGGTCGCCGCACTCGCCGCCACCGGCATGGTTCTGGGCGCCGCCTATGCGCTGTGGCTGTATCGCCGCATCGTCTACGGCAAGCTGACCAAGCCGGACCTGAAGGCGATGTTCGACATGACCCCGCGCGAGATCGCGGTGTTCCTGCCGCTGATCGCCGTCGTCCTGTGGATGGGCGTCTATCCCAGCAGCTTCCTGAACGTCACCTCGGCATCGGTCGAGCAGCTGATCCAGACCTACCAGACCAAGCTGGCCGCGTCGCACGCCGCGTCCGGTGTCTCGGTCGCCGCTCGGTAAGGGGTTCTTCGACATGACCGCAGTGTTTCCCGACATCTGGCCGGCCCTGCCGGAGATCTTCCTGGCGCTCTCGGGCGTCGCCCTGCTGATGCTGGGCGTGTTTCGCGGCGACGGATTCACCCGTCCCGTGTCCTACCTGTCGATCGTCTGCATGCTGCTCGCCGCCATCCTGGCGATGGGCTACGGCACCGGCCGCGTCGTTACCTTCAACGGCATGTTCGTGATGGATGCCTTCGGCGTCTTCATGAAGGTGCTGGTGCTGGTCTCCGCCGCCTTCGCGGTGATCCTTGGCCTCGGCTTCAACGAGCGGGAGCAGATGGCCCGCTTCGAGTTCCCGGTGCTGATGATCTTCGCCACGCTCGGCATGCTGATGATGGTGTCGGCCAACGACTTCATCTCGCTGTATGTCGGCCTGGAGACCCAGAGCCTTGCGCTCTATGTCATCGCCGCCTTCCGCCGCGACAGCGGCAAGTCCTCGGAAGCCGGCCTGAAGTATTTCGTTCTCGGCTCGCTCTCCTCGGGCATGCTGCTGTACGGTGCATCGCTGGTTTACGGCTTCGCCGGCACGACCTCCTTCGACAAGGTGGCTGCGCTGTTCGCCGGCGGCGCCCATGTGTCGCCGGGTCTGGTTATCGGTCTGGTGTTTGTGATGGCCGGCCTGGCATTCAAGGTCTCGGCCGCTCCGTTCCACATGTGGACGCCGGACGTGTATGAGGGTGCGCCGACCCCGGTCACCGCCTTCTTCGCGGCGGCCCCCAAGGTGGCGGCCATTGCCCTGCTGACCCGCGTGGTGATGGAGCCGTTCGGCCATCTCGCCGCCCAGTGGCATCAGGTGCTGGTGGCGACCGCCATTCTGTCGATGGTGATCGGCTCCTTCGTCGCCATCATGCAGACCAACATCAAACGCCTGATGGCCTACAGCTCGATCGGCCATGTCGGCTACGCGCTGGTCGGCCTGACCACTGGAACGCAGGACGGTGTCCGCGGCGTTCTGATCTACATGGCGCTCTACATCGCCATGAACATCGGCGCTTTCGCGGTCATCCTCAGCATGAAGGCGAAGGGCCGGATGCTGGAGGAGATCAAGGACTTCTCCGGCCTGTCCAAGACCAACCCGATGCTGGCCGCGACCATGGCGATCTTCATGTTCTCCATGGCCGGCATCCCGCCGATGGCCGGCTTCTTCGGCAAGCTCTACGTCTTCCTGGCGGCTATCGCCGCCCAGGAATACACGCTGGCCGTTGTCGGTGTGCTGACCAGCGTCGTCGGCGCCTTCTACTATCTGCGCATCATCAAGATCATGTATTTCGATGAGCCTGCGGTGGTGGTCGACAAGGTCGACGACGATGGCATGACCGGCGTCCTGGTCATCACCAGCCTGTTCACCCTGCTGTTCTTCGTCGCTCCGGCGCCGATCCTGAACGGTGCGGCTGCTGCCGCGGCTGCTCTGTTCGCCGGGTGACATCGGACCGATGACGTTATCGCTCGAAGCGGAGGCGGCGCGCCTGCGCCTGCCTCCGGGCTTCCAGGTCAAGGCCTTCGACTCCGTCGGCAGCACGAACGACGAGGCGAAGGCCTTGTCGCGTTCAGGGGCGCCGGAAGGCACCATCGTCTGGGCGCGCCGGCAGGAGAGCGGCCGCGGCCGCCGCGGCCGGGCCTGGACCTCTCCCGAAGGCAATCTTTACAGCACGACCATCCTGCGGCCGGGCCTGCCGCCGGCTGAAGCCGCCCAGGTTTCCTTTGTCGCCGCACTGGCCATCGCTGCGACTGCCGAGTCGGTGCTGCCCGATCCCGGCGGCGTGCGCTGCAAATGGCCGAACGACGTGCTGGTGCATGACCGCAAGCTGTCCGGCATCCTCCTCGAGTCGGAGCCGGCGGCCGACGGCAACGTCGCCTGGGTGGTGCTGGGCGTCGGCATCAACCTGCGGCATTTTCCCGCGACCGCCGACTATGGCGCCACCTCCCTGATCGCCGAGGGCGCTCCGCCGATGGGGCCGGGGGCGCTGCTGGAGGTCTATGCCGAGCAACTGGAGCGCTGGTACGGCCTTTGGCGCGCCCATGGCTTCGCCCCCGTGCGGGATGCATGGTTGGCGCGGGCCAAGGGCTTGGGCGGCCCGATCCTGGTCAGGCTGGCCGATCGGACGATCCCCGGCACCTTCGCCGATCTGGACAGCGACGGCGTTCTGTTGCTTGATCCAACGGACGGCGGCCCGCGCCAGCGGATCGCCGCCGGCGACATTTTCTTCGCGCCGCCTCCGGAACGCTGAGTTCGCCAGCCGAGTTCAAACGCCCACCGCCTTCAGGACCTTGCCATGCTGCTCGCCATCGACGCCGGAAACACGAACGTGGTGTTCGCCATCTATGACGGCGATCGACAGCGCGGCATCTGGCGCACGGCGACCGACCCCAAGCGCACCTCCGACGAATACATGGTGTGGCTGACCCACCTGATGGCGCTGAAGGGGCTGAAGCCGGTCGACATTCATGGCGCGATCATCGCCAGCGTGGTGCCCGGTGCCACCTTCAACCTGAAGCGGCTGTGCAAGGACCATTTCGGCTGCGAGCCGGTGATCGTCGGCCAACCCGGCGTCGATCTCGGTGCAAAGGCACTGGTCGACCGGCCCGAGGAGGTCGGGGCCGATCGTCTGGTCAACACGGTGGCGGCCGCCGCGACCTACAAGACCCCGCTGATCGTCATTGACTTCGGCACCGCGACGACCTTCGACGTGGTGGATGCCGACGGCAATTACCGTGGCGGCGTCATCGCGCCCGGGCTGAACCTGTCGCTGGAGGCGCTGCAGATGGCGGCGTCCAAGTTGCCGCGGGTGGAGATCCAGCCGCCGGCCGAGGTGATCGGCAGGAACACCATCGCCTGCATGCAGTCCGGCATCTTCTGGGGGTATGTCGGTCTGATCGAAGGGCTGGTCTCCCGCATCCGGGCGGAGTACGGCGAACCGATGCGGGTGGTCGCCACCGGGGGATTGGCTGTTCTTTTCGCCAAGGCTACCCATGTCATCGAACACACCGACAATGAGCTGACGCTCCGCGGTCTCCTCCTGATCCACAAGCGCAACACGGTCCAATGACACAATCCTCCAAGACCGCCGCCGGAATGTCCGAAGCCCCGGCGGACACCTTCGTTCCGGAGGATGGCGCACTGTATTTCCTCCCGCTCGGCGGTTCCGGCGAGATCGGGATGAACCTCAACCTTTACGGCCATCAGGGCAAATGGTTGATGGTGGATCTCGGCATCTCCTTCGCCGACGACACCATGCCCGGGCTCGACGTCATCATGCCCGATCCGGCCTTCATCGCCGAGCGGCGCAACGATCTGGTCGGTCTTGTGCTGACCCACGCGCATGAAGACCATCTGGGCGCCGTCCAGTATCTGTGGCCGGAACTGCGCTGCCCCGTCTATTGCACCCCCTTCACCGCAGCCTTCCTGCGCGCCAAGCTGCATGAGAAGGGCTTGAGCAGCACGGTGCCGATCCACGAGATCCCGCTGGGCGGCACGATCGAAGTCGGTCCCTTTTCCGTCGAATACGTCACCATGACGCATTCGATTCCGGAGCCGAATGCTCTCGCCATCCGCACGTCGGCCGGTACGGTCCTGCACACCGGCGACTGGAAGCTCGACCCCGATCCGCTGGTCGGCGAGACGGCGGACGAGGAGCGGCTGCGCGCCATCGGCGACGAGGGGGTTCTGGCGCTGGTCGGCGACAGCACCAACGCGTTGGTTCCCGGCGCCGCCGGGTCGGAGGCGACGGTCCGGGCCGCCCTGATGGAGCTGTTCGGCCGCTACCGCGACCGGCGCATCGCCGTCAGCTGCTTCGCCACCAACGTGGCGCGGCTGGAAAGCATCGCCGCCGCCGCAGCAGCGCACGACCGCCATGTGGCGCTGGTCGGTCGCTCCTTGTGGCGCATCAACGAGGCGGCGCGGGCCACCGGCTATCTTGCCGACGTGCCGAAATTCCTGTCTGAGCATGACGCCAGCTATCTGCCGCGCGAGAAGCTGGTGCTGATCTGCACCGGCAGCCAGGGGGAACCGCGTTCGGCCCTTGCCCGCATCGCCGCCAACGACCATCCGCAGGTGACGCTATCGCGCGGCGACGTGGTGATCTTCTCGTCCCGCGAGATTCCCGGCAACGAGCGCGCCATCGGCCGCATGCAGAACCAGCTGGTCGCCCAGGGCGTCGAGATGGTGACGGCCGACGAGGTGCCGGTCCATGTCTCAGGCCACCCGGCGCGCGACGAGCTGGTCCGCATGTACCAGTGGGTGCGCCCGCGCATCGCCGTGCCGGTCCATGGTGAACAGCGCCACCAGCAGGCCCACGCAGCCCTGGCGGAGGATTGCCAGGTGGCCCACAGCATCGTTCCGGCCAATGGCGAGGTCATCCGGCTCGATGGGCCGGAGGGTGCGCGGGTGGTAGCCCATGTGCGGGCCGGCCGCATGGCGGTGGACGGCAAACGTCTGGTGCCGCTCGACACCGGCATGATGCGGGCGCGCAACCGAATGGTGAACAACGGCGCCGCCGTGGTGACGTTGGTGATGACCGCGACCGGTGAACTGCTGACCGCGCCGCAGGTAGCGGTGATGGGGCTGATCGACGAGGCAACCGACCGCGACCTGCTGCTGGACGTGGTGGACGCCGTGCGCGAGTCGGTGGCGATGCTGCCCAGATCGGCGCGCGCCGACGACGCCCAGGTGAAGGAGGCTGCGCGGATCGCAGTGCGCCGCTGCTTCAATGCGTCCCACGGCAAGAAGCCGGTGACGGAGGTCCATCTGGTCCGCGTCTGAGGGAATTCAGCTATAACAGGCTTATCAGAGCCCGCCAACGGGCCAAGGACAGCCAGCGAGAGGATACGCATGATCGGGAAGCTCAACCACGTCGCCATCGTCGTTCCGGACCTTCCGGCGGCGACGGCGCTCTACCGCGATACGCTGGGTGCGGCGGTGTCGCAACCGGTCGATCTGCCGCCGCATGGCGTCACCGTCGTTTTCGTCACCCTACCCAACACCAAGATCGAACTGCTTCACCCGTTCGGGGAAAAGTCGCCGATCGCCGGCTTCCTCGAAAAGAACCCGTCCGGCGGCATCCACCACATTTGCTACGAGGTCGACGACATCCTCGCCGCCCGCGACCGGCTGAAGGCGCAGGGCGCCCGCGTGCTGGGCGACGGCGAACCGAAGATCGGCGCCCACGACAAGCCCGTGCTGTTCCTGCATCCGAAGGATTTCTGCGGGACGCTGGTGGAACTGGAACAGGCCTGATCCGGTCCTGATCGACCGAAGTGGGGAGGGGGCGATGGACAATTGGGTGACTGGGGCCTTCGTCTACATCGTCGTGTGGTGGGTGGTGCTTTTCGCGGTGCTACCCTGGGGCGTTCGGACGCCGGAGACACCGGAACCCGGCATGGCCTCCTCCGCGCCGGTCGAACCGCGCATCCTGCGCAAGTTCGTCATCACCTCACTGGTTTCGCTGCTGGTGTGGCTGGTGATTTTCGGCGTCGAACGCTCCGGCATCATCTCCTTCCGGGATATGGCACGGGATATGTTCTGAAGAACCAGAGGAGAGGGCGTGTGAGCCTGACCTATTGCGCCGCCGCGCCCGGCCATTCCCATCACGGTCCCTATCACGATGGCGAATACGGCTTTCCCAGCAGCGACGACCGGGTGCTGTTCGAGCGTCTGGTGCTGGAGATCAACCAGGCCGGCCTGTCCTGGCTGACCATACTCAAGAAGCGTGACGCCTTCCGTGCCGCGTTCGACGGCTTCGATATCGACCGGGTCGCCGCCTATGGCGAGGCGGAGCGGGCGCGGCTGCTGGCCGACGCCGGGATCATCCGCAACCGCCTCAAGGTCGATGCTGTGATCGAAAATGCCCGTCGCATCATCGCGCTGCGGGAAAGCTTTGGCTCCTTCGACGGCTGGCTGCGTGCCCATCACCCGTTGGCCAAGGCGGAGTGGGTGAAGCTTTTCGGCCGTACCTTCCGTTTCACTGGTGGCGAGATCGTCGGCGAATTCCTGATGAGCCTGGGCTATCTGCCGGGTGCCCATCAGGTTGATTGCCCGATCCAGGCGGCTGTGCTGGCGCAAAGTCCACCCTGGAAAGCCGCTGTCGACGGTGGCTATCGCGGATATCAGCTCATCGAATAGGCAAAACCCCGCTCGAAACTGCGGCATCCGCTGAAGTATTGGGCAAAAATGCAAGAATTTTGTGCAAGAGGTGGTTCTGCCTCTGTTTTGGGCTTGCCATCGTTCCGGCTCGGGTCCACTCTTTTGTGGTGACGAGGGGGGATATTCCTCCCTTTCCGACGCCTGGTGGCGATTCCTCCCTAAACTCGACAGGCCGCGCCGCTTCTGCCGCGCGGCCTTTCTTTATCCGTCAGAGTTCAGCGTGCCTGCGAGCGGGATGGGCAGGGGGTGGGCCAGATGCCAGACTGGTGCGTAAGGCGGACAGGAAATTTCCGTCGATGCTCCAGAAAACGTTAACGGTTTACTTGGTAGCGTTGCTTGGCTTAGCTCCCTAATCGGGGTTTTCCCCAATCGGGGCGATCAGCCGGGCATTCAGATCGCCACCGGGGGCCAAGCCGTCCGGGGGCTTTCCGCTTTGCCCGCTTATCCAGCTGGACCTTTGCCCGCTTCCGCGGGCGGCAGGAAAGGGACGACAGTCGAGACGCCGATGGCCGCGAATGAAAACGAACGCTTCAATCAGTTCGCGGCGGTTGTGGCGGCCGAACTGTTGGAGCGCACCAAGAAAAGCATGGAGCTGCTGGCGCCTGAGCAACAGCCATGCTCGATGCTGCCCTTTATCCAGACCCCGTCCTTTGTCGAATTCTATCAGGAACTGGTTCGCGTCGGCATCCTGCCGGTGGTGCTCAGCCGCCGTCCGGTGCGCGCCATCGTCGGTGACGTCGATTGGGCGCGTGAAGGACGGGAATATCTGCTGACCGTTCTGGATGACCGGTCGAACGCCATCTTCACCGCCTGGGAATATGCCTGGGACTCGCTGTGGGACGAACGGAAGGTCGGGCAGGATGGCGGCAACGGCGGACAGTCCAAACCGAAGAAAGGGTTCTTCAGTGCCTTGTTCGGCCGGCGCCGCGAGGAGAAGGCAGGGGGGAGCGGTGGCGAGGGGGTGGAAGGCGGCGTGATGGCCGGCCTGCACACCATGCTGACCGAACTGGCGGAAAAGCGCGGCTTCCTGCCGCTGTTCCATGACGATGTCCGCATCCTGAAGGCTTTGCCGCGCCTGAAGCCGGGCCGCGTGGCGCAGGCGTGGAAGGAAATCACGCAGTATCATCACCAGGAATTCTACCTGCCTGAACCGGAACAGGCGAAGCCGGGCGTGACCTCCGATTGTCTTCAGAAATGGCATTACAATCTGCCGGACAAGATCGGCGAGTTCCTGGTGCTGAAGGCCGCGGTCGACCTGGAGCACGTCAACAAGCCATTCATCGGCAAATACATCCGCCAGTCGGCGCGGACCCAGGAGGAGGCGGAAAAAGGAATGCCCTACCTGTCGCTTTACTGGAAGGCCATGCGCAACCCGGCCCCGGTGGCCGAACGGCACACGCTGTGAGCATGCGCAGTGTCCTGTGCGCCGGTGTGACGGTGCTGGCTCTTTCCGTCGCGATGGCGGCGCCCGTCCCGGCCCAATCCCAGTCTCGATCCCAGCCGCCGCTGCCGGGACCGATCCCGCTGGCCCCCGACACTGGCCGCGACCGGCCGGTGGTCGATCTGTCGCTGTGCCAGCGGCTTACCCGCCACGTACCGGCCGCCGACGTTGAATACCGGCCGGGTGTGGATGTGAATGGCCGCGCGGTCGCTCCGGCCGATCTGCCGGGCAGTGCCGGCGCGCAGCCGCCGATTCCCATCGACCTGCCGCTGTCGATCGATCTCGCCCGGCGCATGGGGGTGGCTCTGCCGTCGGTGCCCTTTCTGCCCAACGACGTCACCGCGGTCTGGCTCAGCGTCGTCGGCGACCGGCTCTATCTGAACGGTCAGCCGATCGATCCGGGGGCCGAGGAACGCCTCTACGCCTATTGCCGCACCCGCTGACGAGAGGGGCGGACGGCAGGCCCGGCGGGGGGCTTACAGTGGACAAGTGCGGGCGACCTTCCTAAAGTCGCTCACCCGCCGTCGTGTCCGCTCTTTCCTCGCGAAGCAGCGGGTGCCTCGGCCTTGTCGAACACCTCGCACACGAGAGCAGAGCCATGCGGCTGTCCAGCTTCTTCATGCCGACCCTCAAGGAGACCCCGACCGAGGCGCAGATCGTCTCGCACCGCCTGATGCTGCGGGCCGGGATGATCCGCCAGACCAGCGCCGGCATCTATGCCTGGCTGCCGCTGGGCTATCGGGTTCTGCGCAAGATCGAGCAGATCGTCCGCGAGGAGCAGGACGCCGCCGGCGCGCAGGAACTGCTGATGCCGACCATCCAGTCGGCCGATCTGTGGCGCGAGAGCGGCCGCTATGACGATTACGGCAAGGAGATGCTGCGCATCACGGACCGCCACGACCGCGAAATGCTGTTCGGCCCGACGAACGAGGAGATGATCACCGACATCTTCCGGTCCTTCGTCAAGAGCTACCGACAGTTGCCGCTTAATCTCTACCACATCCAGTGGAAGTTCCGTGACGAGATCCGCCCGCGCTTCGGCGTGATGCGCGGCCGCGAATTCCTGATGAAGGACGCCTATTCGTTCGACATCGACCCGGCCGGTGCCCGCCGCTCCTACCAGAAGATGTTCCTGGCCTACCTGCGCACCTTCGCCCGCATCGGGCTGAAGGCGATCCCGATGCGTGCCGACACCGGCCCGATCGGCGGCGACCTGAGCCACGAGTTCATCATCCTGGCCGAGACCGGCGAGAGCGGTGTCTTCTGCCACAAGGACTGGATGAACCTGGATGTGCTGAAGGACGCCCCCGGCATGGAGGACGACCTGCAGCCCTTCTTCGACCGCATCACCTCCATCTATGCGGCGACGGACGAGAAGCACGACCCGGCGAACAGCCCGGTTCCGGACGCCGATCTGGTATCGGCCCGCGGCATCGAGGTCGGCCACATCTTCAACTTCGGCACCAAATACTCCAAGCCGATGAACGCCGTGGTCGCCGGCCCGAACGGCGAGTCGATCCCGGTTGAGATGGGCAGCTACGGCATCGGCGTGTCGCGCCTGATGGGGGCGATCATCGAGGCCAGCCATGACGACAACGGCATCATCTGGCCCGACGCCGTGGCTCCCTTCAACGTCGGCCTGATCAACCTGAAGTCCGGCGATGCCGAGACCGACCGTGTCTGCGCCGAGCTATACGCCAAGCTCGAATCGGCCGGCCTGGAAGTCGCCTATGACGATCGCGACGAGCGCCCCGGCGCCAAGTTCGCCGATATGGACCTGATCGGCGTTCCCTGGCAGCTGGTCGTCGGCCCGCGCGGTCTGAAGAACGGCGTCGTCGAACTGAAGCGCCGCGCCACCGGCGAGAAGGAAGAGCTGCCGGTCGAGGCGGCGCTGGCGAAGCTGCTGGGCTGATCGGCCTAGCCCGAAAAGGAAGCCCGGATCGCCGAAGCTGGCGATCCGGGCTTTGCCCTTTTCCCGCCACGCCCACGTTCTTATGTAGGGCTTCGGTTCCGCCCATCCATCGGGCCGCCCCGTCACAGGACCTTCCCCACAGGATCCCAGCCGCATGATCTTCAACGCCTTCGAACGCATGGTCGCGATGCGTTACCTTCGGGCGCGCCGCCAGGAAGGCTTCATCTCGGTCATCGCGGGCTTCTCGCTGCTGGGCATCGCGCTCGGCGTGGCGACGCTCATCATCGTGATGGCGGTGATGAACGGCTTCCGGGCGGAGTTGCTGGGCCGGGTGCTCGGTCTCAACGGCCACCTCAACGTCTACAGCTCGCGCGGCGGGCCGCTGCCGGACTTCGACATCCTGGCCGGCAAGCTGCGCAACACGCCGGGCGTGGTCAACGTCACCCCGACGGTGGAGGGGCAGGCGCTGGTGTCGGTGCGCGGCGCGGCGTCCGGTGCCGTCATCCGCGGCGTGCGGGCGGAAGACTTCAAGGTGCGCCCGACGCTCGCCAGCAACATCGTCCGCGGTTCGGTCGACGAATTCGGCGAGGACCGTGTCGCCATCGGTGTGCGCATGGCCCAGCGGCTTGGCCTGTCGGTCGGCGACCAGATCACGCTGATCGCCCCCCAGGGCAACGTCACCGCCTTCGGCACGGTGCCGCGGATGCGCAGCTATCCCATCGGCGCGATCTTCGACGTCGGCATGTTCGAATACGACAACAGCTTCATCTTCCTGCCGCTGGAGGAGGCGCAGGCCTTCTTCCGCACCGGGGACGCGGTCACCTCGCTGGAGGTGTTCGTCAGCGATCCCATGCAGATCGGAGCCGCACGCGCCGCCGTCCAGTCGGCGGTGGCGGGCGAGGGCCGGGTGGTCGATTGGCAGCAGTCCAACGCCAGCTTCTTTACGGCGCTCCAGGTTGAACGCAACGTGATGTTCCTGATCCTGTCTCTGATCATCATGGTCGCGGCGTTCAACATCATTTCCAGCCTGATCATGCTGGTGAAGGACAAGGGGCGCGACATCGCGATCCTGCGCACCATGGGCGCGACGCGCGGCATGATCATGCGCATCTTCTTCCTGTCCGGCGCCAGCGTCGGCGTGACGGGGACACTGCTGGGGTTGGCGCTCGGCGTGTCCTTCGCGCTGAACATCGAGAGCATCCGTCAGGTCATCCAGGGGCTGACCGGAACCAACCTGTTCAACGCCGAGATCTATTTCCTGTCCCACCTGCCGGCCAAGATCGACTGGAGCGAGGTGGTGCAGGTGACGCTGATGGCGCTGGGCCTGTCCTTCGCCGCCACCATCTACCCGTCCTGGCGCGCCGCCCGGCTCGACCCGGTGGAGGCCCTGCGCTATGAGTGATGCGATCATGCAGCCGATGCTGGAACTGAAGGGGATCGTCCGCCGCTTCGAGCAGGCGGGCGAGACGCTGGAGGTGCTGCGCGGTGTCGATCTGACCGTCGGCGCCGGCGAACTGGTGGCGCTGGTCGGTCCGTCGGGGGCCGGCAAATCGACGCTGCTGCACATTGCCGGCCTGCTGGAACGCCCCACCGGCGGCACGGTGCGCATCGCCGGCACCGACGTCTCCAACCTGGACGACGGCAAGCGGACCGAGGTGCGCCGCCGCTCCATCGGCTTCGTCTACCAGTTCCATCATCTTCTGCCGGAATTTTCGGCGCGAGAGAACATCGTCCTGCCGCAGATGATCGCCGGGGTGTCGAAGTCGGTCGCCCGCCAGCGGGCTGACGAGCTTCTGCGCATGGTCGGGCTGGAGCAGCGCGGCACCCACCGCCCGGCCCGCCTGTCCGGCGGCGAGCAGCAGCGAGTCGCCATCGCCCGCGCTCTGGCCAACGCCCCGTCGCTGCTGATCGCCGACGAGCCGACCGGCAACCTCGACCCCCACACGGCAGAGCATGTCTTCGCCATGCTGTCGGCCATCGTCCGTCAGGCCAAGGTCGGCGCCCTGGTGGCGACCCACAATCTTGACCTCGCCCGCCGCATGGACCGGGTGCTGGAGATGCGCGACGGCCATCTGGTCGAATACCAGCCGTCCGAGCTCGTTCCGCTGAGCGAAGCCGTTCCGGAAGCGTCATAGGCCGAAAGCGGAGCCTCCCCCCGGTTGCCAAGCCGGCGCCGTGCCCCCACTCTCCTTGCGCGACCGCACCGGCTGAGCTGCGGCATCAGGCAAAACAGGGGGCAACGGGGATGGATCAGCGGATTATCGACCTCTATGACGAATACACCCATGCGCCGCTGCCGCGCCGGGTCTTCCTGGAACGGCTGGCGGCGCTGGCCGGCAGTGCGGCAGCCATTCCCGCTATTCTGGCGGCGATCGAACCGAACTATGCCCGCGCCGCCGTGGTTGCCGAAGATGACAGCCGTCTGGCGGCCGAGAAGGTTTCTTTCCAAGGGGCAACCGGCGATGTTTCGGGCTATCTCGCCCGGCCGAAACTGGCCGACAAGGCGCCGGCGGTGGTGGTCATCCACGAGAACCGCGGCCTGAACGCCTATGTCGAGGACGTCACCCGCCGCCTTGCCACCGAAGGCTTCGTCGCGCTGGCGCCCGACCTGCTGTCGCCGCTGGGCGGCACGCCGCAGGACGCCGACAAGGCCCGCGACATGATCGGCCAGCTCGACGCCGACAAGACGGTCAACAATCTGATCGCGGCCATGAGCTATCTGATGGCCTACCGCTATTCCTCGGCCAAGGTCGGGACTGTCGGTTTCTGCTGGGGCGGCGGTATGGTCAACCGGTTGGCGATTAAGGCGCCCGACCTGAAGGCCGGCGTTGCCTTCTACGGACCGATTCCCGACCCGGCGCTGGTCACCACGGTCAAGTCGCCGCTGCTGCTGCATTATGCCGGGCTGGACCAGCGCATCAACGCGGGCATTCCCGCTTATGACGAGGCGCTGAAGAAGGCCGGTGTGGAACACCAGATCTACGTCTATGACGGCGTCAACCACGCCTTCCACAACGACACTTCGGCCGAGCGCTACAACAAGGACGCCGCCGATCTCGCCTGGAAGCGGACGGTGGAGTTCCTGAAGGCGAAACTGGCCTGACATATCCCTCTCCTCTCTGGGAGAGGGCCTCAGCCCAGAACCTCCGCCGTGTCCACGACCGTCGCATACTCGCCGTCCATGTTGGCAAGCGACAGGTCGTGGACCTCGTTCGCCGTGCGCAGCCGGCCCGAGCGGTCGAGCCTGGCGAAGGTGAAGCAGGCGTCGGCGACCAGACGCACGTCGTAGCCGAGGTTGCCGGCCATCCGCACAGTGGCCTCGACGCTGTTGTTGGTGATGACGCCGGCCACCACCAGCGTGGCGATGCCGCGGCCGCGCAGCCATTCGTCGAGCCCGGTGCCGATAAAGGCACTGTTCACCCGCTTGCCGAACACGGTTTCTCCGGGCAACGGCATCGCCTCCGCCTTGAAGGCATGGCTAGGGCCGCCGGGCCGGTAGGTGGAGTCCGGCTCCACAGAATCATGGCGGATGTGGACAACCGGTCGTCCTTCCCGTCGCCAGGCGGCCAGCAATGCGGCGACGTTGGCCTCCGCCTGCGGATTGTTGCGCGGGCCGATCCGGCTCCAGTATGGATCGTCGACGGCCTTTTGCAGGTCGACGATCAGCAATGCGGCGTTGGGGGGCAAGGTTTCCATACCTGCGATCCTGCCGCGATTGTCCATCGCGTGACAAGTCCGCCGGTTTCTGGCTCTAATCCGGCGCTTCACCCCTGTTTCCCCGTTCCAGCGCTCGTCCGGAGGCGTCGTGCTCGCATCCCCCCTGTCATTGCTCGCCGTCGCTGTCGGCGGTGCCACCGGTTCGGTGGCGCGTTACCTGCTGCTGATGGTGATCGCGCAGTCCGTCGGCACCCGCTTTCCGGTGGGGACGATCATCGTCAACATCATCGGCTGCACGGTAATGGGGGTGCTGTCGGAACTGTCGGCGCTGACATGGTCGCCGTCGCCGGAACTGCGGGCCTTCCTTCTGGTCGGCATCCTGGGCGGCTTCACCACCTTCTCCTCCTTCACGCTGGACATCGGCGTCCTCGTCGCCCGTGACGAGATCGCCGCGGCGGCGGGCTACTTCCTCGCCTCGACGCTGTTCAGCGTGGTGGGCTTCTTTGCCGGCCTGTGGGCCGTGCGTTCTCTTGTTTCGGTGTCCCTCTGATGACTGACTCTCCCGATACCGCCGACAACGCTTCGACCGAAGCCAAGGGCGACAGCAAGGTTGAAACCCGCATCGTGACGGCCGACGAGGCCGACATGCGGCTCGACCGCTGGTTCAAACGGCATTTCCCCGACGTGAACCACAGCTACCTGCAGAAGCTGCTGCGCACCGGTCAGGTCCGCATCGACGGCAAGCGGGCGGAGACGTCGTCGCGGCTGGCGGCGGGGCAGGGCGTGCGCATCCCGCCGCTGGCCGCCTGGGCCGCCCCGGTCAAGGGGCCGAACCAGGGACCGGGCAAGCCCAAGGGCATGTCGGACAAGCAGATCGCAGAGCTGCAGGCGCTGGTGCTCTACCGCGACGCCGACGTGATCGCCATCAACAAGCCGGCCGGTCTGGCGGTGCAGGGCGGCACCGGCACCTCCAAGCATCTCGACGCCATGCTGGACGCCCTGCGCTTCGACGGCAAGGAACGGCCGAAGCTGGTCCACCGGCTGGACAAGGACACCTCGGGCGTCCTGCTGCTGGCCCGCACCACATTCGCCGCGAGCAAGCTGACCGAGCTGTTCCGCGGCAGTGCCGTGCGGAAGATCTATTGGGCAGTCACCGTCGGCGTGCCGACGCCCTACCAGGGCAAGATCGATCTGGCGCTGGCGAAGGAAGGCGGCCCGCATGGCGAGCGGGTGGCGGAGAACAAGGAAGAGGGTAAGCGCGCCGTCACCGTCTATTCGGTGCAGGAGAATGTCGGCAAGCAGGCGGCCTTCGTCGCCATGTGGCCGCTGACCGGCCGCACCCACCAGCTGCGGGTCCACATGGCCGCCGTCGGAACGCCGATCCTGGGCGACGGCAAATATGCCGGGCAGGGCGCCTTCCTGGCCGGGGCGGAGGTGGCGAAGAAGCTGCACCTGCATGCCCGCCGGCTGATCCTGCCCCACCCGCGCGGCGGCAAGACCATCGACGTGACGGCGCCGTTGCCCGACCACATGCAGGCGACCTGGAAGTATTTCGGCTTCAGCCCCAACCTGCGCGACGACCCGTTCGAGGATTTCGAGTGATGGGGCCTGAAGGGAAATCGCCGCTGCGACTGGCTCTGTTCGACTGTGACGGCACGCTGGTCGACAGCCAGTTCGCCATCATCGACGCCATGACGCAGGCCTGGGCCGAACATGGGCTGGGCGAACCCGACCCGGCGGATGTCCGCCGCATGGTCGGGCTGTCGCTGGTCGAGGCGGTGGTCCTTCTGCTGCCGCAGCGCGATGCGGAACTGCATGTCTCGGTGGCGGAGAGCTACAAGCGCGCCTTCTCCGGCGCCCGCAGCCGGGGCGAGGTGGACGAGCCGCTGTTCCCCGGCATCCTCGACACGCTGGAGGCGCTGGAGGCGGCGGGGGTGCTGCTGGGGGTCGCCACCGGCAAGTCGCGGCGCGGGCTGGACGCGGTGTTGAAGGGCCATGGGCTGACCGGCCGCTTCGTCACCTTGCAGACCGCCGACGTCGGTCCTGGCAAGCCGAACCCGCACATGGTGCAGCGGGCGCTGGCCGAGACCGGCGCGGAAGAGGCGGCAACGGTTGTGATCGGCGACACCACCTACGACATTCAGATGGCCCGCAACGCGCGGGTGCGATCGGTGGGCGTCTCCTGGGGCTATCATGCGGTGCCGGAGCTGGAGAGGGCCGGGGCCGACCGCATCGTACACCGCGGGCGCGATGTCGCCACTGCGGTGCTGGAGCTTTTGGAAGGGTAAGCGATGAAGCGTTTCTACAAGGCGGCGGGTGTCGGCGAGGCCGAGGGCGGCTTCCGGGTCGAGCTGGACGGCCGTCCGGTGCGCAGCCCGGCCAAGGCGCCACTGGTCTTTCCCAGCCGGCCGCTGGCCCAGGGCGTGGCGGATGAATGGGATGCACAGGGTGACCAGATCGATGCCCATTCCATGCCGCTGATGCAGCTGTCGAGCACCGCCGTCGACCTGATCCCGGCCAAGCGGCCGGACATCGTGCATGCCATCAGCGCCTATGCCGGCACCGATCTGCTGTGCTACCGCGCCGAGCATCCCCAGCCGCTGGTGGAGCGGCAGGCCCAGGTCTGGCAGCCGTTGCTGGATTGGGCGGCGCTGACCTATGACGCACCGCTGCATGTCTGCGCCGGCCTGATGCCGAAGCCGCAGCCCGAGGAGGCGCTGGCCGCCCTGCGCCGGGTCGTGGAGCGCACGGACGACTGGACTCTGTCGGCGCTCCAGACCGCCACCGGGGTCTGCGGGTCGATCATCGTCGCGCTGGCTCTGCTGGAGGGCCGCTTGAGTGCCGAAGAGGCGTTCGAGGTCTCGCAGCTGGACGAGACCTACCAGATCGAGCAATGGGGCGAAGACGCCGAGGCCACGAAGCGCCGCGCGAACGTGCGCGCGGAGATCGTGGCCTGCCGGCGGTTCGTGGATTTGCTGCGGGGATGATGGGCGGGGGCGTCATGCCCCCACCTCAAGCTGTAAAGAACGTTACTTCACCGTGCTGCTGCCGGTGGTCGGGGCGGCGCCAGGGGCGACCGTTTCCTTCTCCGCTGGCTTCCGGTTCTTGTTCAGCGACGTCATCGTGTCGTCGTACTTGAAGTCCGGCATCGCCTTGACGTCGTCGCGGCTCATGCCGGCGAGGTTCAGGCGGTTGTTCTGCGAATCCCAGTTGGCGGCGCTGTAATCGACCGCGACCTGCTTCTCGCCGATGCCGAGGAAGCCGCCGGAGCTGATCACCAGCTGCTTGGCCTGGCCGTTGGCGTCGAGGATCACGTCGTCGACCTCGCCGATCTTGTTGTTGTCGCGGCCGTAGACGTTCTTGCCGATCAGCTCGTCGGCGCTGGCGAGCTGGCCTCCCGTCGGACCGGACTTGGTCATGCCGCTGCTGGTGGCGCTGTCCGGCGACGCGGTGTTCGACATGCTGGAGGTCGACGAGGACGGGTTGCCCACGGTCGGCGACGAGGTCTGCGCGACGGCGGCGCCGGTCATCAGAGCCAGCGAGGCGGCGGTGACGATCAGGGTGCGACGCATGGGGTGGCTCCTTTTGCGTTGTGTCTGAAGACATCAGAACAACAGGAGCGCAGCCAGTTTGATCTCTCCTTCCGGGAATTCTTTCGGTGAGGGACTAACCCTTCGTGGTATGGTCCCACTCGGGTTCGCGTGGCGTCAGGGCTGCCGACCCTGCCTGGAAGGTCAGCCCGGACTCGGTCGCGTGTTGGACATCCTCCAGCCGCAGCAGGGCGAGCGCCGCGCCATCGCGGCCACTGCGGATTTCGCCGGCGTCCTTGCCGTCCAGCGTCACCGGGGTGCCGGCCTCCGGCGCAGTGCCGTCGAAGGTGACCGGGAACAGCTTCTTCTTGATGAGGGCGCGGTACTTGGTGCGGGCGGTCAGCTCCTGCCCCATATAGCAGCCTTTGTCCCAGGATATGGCGTTCAGCGCGTCCATCCGGCTTTCCAGCGGGATCGACTTCTCCGGGATCAGGTCCAGCGTGCCGTCGGGCACGCCGAGTGACAGGCGCAGACGGTCATAGTCCGCCACTTCACGCTGCGTTAACCCGGACGACACCAGCGCCGATATCCCGTCAATCGGCAGGAACAGGCGGGCGCCCAGCGCCGGCAGCCGAGGGTCGGTGAAGGCGACGCCCCCCCCGAAGGGCCGCGCCGCGCCCGGTTCGGCCGGCAGCCCCAGCGCTTCCAATGCGCCGACGCCGAAGGCGACGGCCACGCGCAGCTGCTCCGCCCGGTCCTCCAGGGTGATTTTGGAGCGCAGCTTGTACATCTTCAGCCGGCGCAGCAGGTCGGCGCGGCGGTCCGTCTCCGGGTCGAGCAGCAGGGCGGCGTCCTCTCCGCTGCCCGACTCGACAAGCGTGAAGTCATGCAGGAACTTCCCCTGAGGGGTCAGGAACAGGGCATAGGCGGCATGGTCTTGCGTGACCCGCAGCACGTCGTTGGACACCAGCCCTTGCAGGAAGGCCTTGCGGTCCTCGCCCGACACCGCCACCACGCTCCGCTGGCCAAGCACTGCATAACCCGCCGACATCTCGAACCTCCCTTTCACGCTATTGCCTAAAGTGTTGGACCGAACGGTCCGGCTGGCAAGGGTTTGCCGCATGGCGGAAGGCTGGGTTGTCGACAGCGACTGTGGCATGATGACCAAAGCGGCAGATGCATCACCGTTGGGCAGAGGATCGGCTGTTGACGGCCGGTGGTGCCGCCGGATTACTCTGTTGGTAGCGGTGGCACGGCTTTGGCAATGCCATACAGGTTTGACCTTTTCCCGGATTCCTCCTCCTTGCCTTCGCACGCCGAGACCTTTCCCCCGGACGCTCCGCCGCCCCGTTTGGAGCTGCGCGGCATCACCAAGCGATTCCCCGGCTGTCTCGCCAACGACCATGTCGATCTCGTCCTGCAACCGGGCGAGATCCATGCGCTGCTGGGGGAGAACGGAGCCGGCAAGTCCACCCTGGTCAAGATGATCTATGGGGTGCTGCACCCCGATTCCGGCAGCATGCTGTGGCAGGGTGCGGAGACGACCGTGCCCGACCCGGCCGGCGCGCGCCGCCTCGGCATCGGCATGGTGTTCCAGCATTTCTCGCTGTTCGACACGCTGACGGTGACGGAGAACATCGCGCTCGGTCTCGACAATGCCGGGCCGATGGACCAGCTCGCCGGCCGCATCCGCGAGGTGTCCGAGCGTTATGGGCTGGCGCTTGACCCCGGCCGCCACGTCTTCCATCTGTCGGTGGGCGAGCGGCAGCGGGTGGAGATCGTGCGCTGCCTGTTGCAGGACCCCAAGCTGCTCATCATGGACGAGCCGACCTCCGTCCTGACGCCGCAGGAGGCGAGCAAGCTGTTCGAGACGCTGCGCGTTTTGGCGGCGGAGGGTTGCACGATCCTCTACATCTCGCACAAGCTGGAGGAAATCCGCGCGCTGTGCAGCCGCGCCACCGTGCTGCGCGCCGGCAAGGTGGTGGGCGCCACCGACCCACGGCAGGAGACGGCGCGCAGCCTTGCCGAGATGATGATGGGGGCGGAGCTCTCCACCCCCGAACGGCCGCCGCAGCGTGCCGCCGGTGCGGCGCGCCTGACGGTGCGGCATTTGTCCACCACCTCCGACAACCCCTTCGCCACCAACCTGAAGGACGTCAACTTCGAGGTGCGGGCCGGGGAAATCCTCGGCATCGCCGGTGTCGCCGGCAACGGACAGGCGGAACTGATGGCGGCGCTCAGCGGCGAGGTGCTGCTTGCCGACGCCGACGCCGTGGTGATCGAGGGCACGTCGGCCGGGCATCTGGGGCCACGGGCCCGCCGTGCGCTCGGCCTCGCCTTCGTGCCGGAGGAGCGGCTGGGTCGCGGCGCGGTGCCGGAACTCAGCCTGTCGGAGAATGCGCTGCTGTCGGGCTATGCCCGCGAGCCGCTGGTGCGCGGCGGCATGGTCCATTTCGCCCGCGCCCGCGCCTATGCCGAGACGATCATCCGCGGCTTCAACGTCGTCGCCCACGGCCACCGGGCGGAAGCGCGGTCGCTGTCGGGCGGCAACCTTCAGAAATTCATCATCGGCCGCGAAATCCTGCAAAGGCCCAAGCTTCTGGTGGTCGGCCAGCCGACCTGGGGCGTCGATGCCGGCGCCGCCGCGGCGATCCACAAGGCGCTGATCGAACTGGCCCGCTCGGGCGCCGCGGTGCTGGTCATCAGCCAGGATCTGGACGAGCTGTTCGTGCTGAGCGACCGGATCTCCGTGCTGTTCCACGGTCGCCTGTCCGACAGCCGGCCGACGCACGAGACGAGTGTGGAACGCATCGGCCTGCTGATGGGCGGCCTGTTCGGCACGCCGCCGGACGAAGACGGGGAGATCACGCGTGCGGTCTGATGGGTACGTGAACGCCGGAGACGCCGCATGAGCTTCATCCGTCTGGAACCGCGCGGGCAGGCGTCGAAGGCCATGGTCTATGCCACGCCGCTGCTGGCGGTGGCGCTGACCCTGCTCAGCGGCTTCGTCCTGTTCATGGCGATGGGTTTCGATCCGCTGAAGGCGCTCTATTCCTTCTTCGTCGCGCCGTTGACCTCGGTGCGTGGGCTGGGCGAACTGGTGGTGAAGGCGACTCCGCTGGTGCTGTGCGCCGTGGGTCTCGCCATCGGCTTCCGCGCCAATGTCTGGAACATCGGTGCCGAAGGGCAGCTGACCTTGGGCGCCATCACCGGCGGCGGGCTGGCGCTGGCCTTCTATGGCGAGGGCGGCTGGTGGCTGCTGCCGCTGATGGTGATCGGCGGAGCGATCGGCGGGGCGGTGTGGGCGGCGGTGCCGGCCTATCTGCGGCTGCGCTTCAATGCCAGCGAGATCCTGACCAGCCTGATGCTGAACTATGTGGCGCTTCTACTGCTGAACTATCTGGTCCATGGCCCCTACCGCGATCCCGACGGCTTCGCCTTCCCCGAATCGCGGCTGTTCGAGGCCGATGCAACGCTGCCGATCCTGTGGGCAGGCACCCGCGTCCATCTCGGCGCGCTGTTCGCTTTGCTGGCGGTGGCGGGCGGCTGGCTGCTGATCGCGCGGACCTTCATCGGCTTCCAGATCAAGGTGATCGGCCTGACCCCGGCCGCCGCCGGTTATGCCGGCTTCGACCAGAAGCGTATCGTCTGGCTGACCCTGCTGCTGTCGGGTGCCCTGGCCGGCATCGCCGGCATGGGCGAGGTCGCCGGCCCCATCGGCCAGATCACCGCCAGCATTTCGCCCGGCTACGGCTATACCGCCATCATCGTCGCCTTCCTGGGCCGGTTGCACCCGGTCGGCATCCTGCTGGCGGCCTTGCTGATGGCGCTGTCCTTCATCGGCGGCGAGGCGGCGCAGATCGCCATGGGGCTGCCCAAGGCCATCACCGGAGTGTTCCAGGGCATGCTTCTGTTCTTCCTGCTGGCGAGCGACGTGTTGATCCGCTACCGGGTCCGCTTCGGTGCGCGGAGGGCGGCGGCATGAGCGACCTTGCCCTGATCGGCCCGATCCTGGCCGCCATGTTCGCCGCGGCGACTCCGCTGCTGTTCGCAGCGCTGGGCGAATTGGTGGTGGAGAAGTCGGGCGTCCTCAACCTGGGTGTCGAGGGCATGATGCTGGTCGGTGCCGTCTGTGGCTTCGCCGTGACGATCCAGACCGGCAGTGCGGTTACCGGCTTCATCGTCGCGGCAGTGGCCGGCGCCGCCACCGCGTCGCTGTTCGCCGTGCTGACCCTGTTCCTGCTGGCCAACCAGGTGGCGACCGGCCTTGCGCTGACCCTGTTCGGGGTCGGGCTGTCGGCGCTGATCGGCCAGGGCTTCGTCGGCATCCCGCTGGAAGGCCTGCCGAAGCTGAACATCCCCGGCCTGACCGACCTGCCGGTGGTGGGGCAGGCGCTGTTCGGCCAGGACATCATGGTCTATCTGGCGGTGGCGGCGGTGCCGCTGGTCCATCTGTTCCTCTACCGCACCCGCGCCGGCCTCGTCCTGCGCGCGGTGGGGGAGAACCACACGGCCGCCCATGCGCTGGGCTACAAGGTCCTGCGCATCCGCTTCCTCGCCGTACTGTTCGGCGGCGCCATGGCCGGGCTGGGCGGAGCCTTCCTGTCGATGGACTACACGCCGATGTGGGCGGAGAACATGACGTCGGGCCGCGGCTGGATCGCGCTGGCGCTGGTGGTGTTCGCCACCTGGAAGCCGGTCCGCGCCATGCTGGGCGCGTGGTTGTTCGGTGGCGTCACCATCCTTCAGCTGCATGTCCAGGGGCTGGGCATCGACGTGCCGTCGCAGCTCTTGTCGATGCTGCCGTATCTGGCTACCGTTCTCGTCCTGGTGCTGATTTCGCGGGACGTCGCCCGCATCCGCCTGAACGCGCCGGCCTGTCTGGGAAAACTGTTTCATCCCGATGCTTGACGCGTCGTTTTGAAAACGAAACAAAGCCCATATCTCACGACATCAAGAACAAGGAGCGTCGACGTGAACAGAAGGACGATGGGCAAGACGGTGCTGGGTCTGGCCGGTGCCGCGATCGCGCTGAGCGTTGGCATGGGCGCGGGCATGGTCTCCGCCTTCGCGCAGGAGAAGCTGAAGGTCGGCTTCGTCTATGTCGGCCCGGTCAGCGACCACGGCTACAGCTATCAGCACGACCAGGGCCGTCTGGCCGTCGAGAAGGCGCTGGGCGACAAGGTCACCACCACCTTCGTCGAGAATGTGCCGGAAGGCGCCGACGCCGAGCGCGTGATCGAGCAGCTGGCCGCCAGCGGCCACAAGCTGATCTTCACCACCTCCTTCGGCTTCATGAACCCGACGCTGAAGGTGGCCAAGCGCCATCCCGACGTGAAGTTCGAGCATGCCACCGGCTACAAGCGCGCCGAGAACGTCGCGACCTATTCCGGCCGCTTCTATGAGGGCCGCACGGTGGTGGGCGCCATCGCCGGCAAGATGACCAAGTCGAACATCATCGGCTACATCGGCTCCTACCCGATTCCCGAGGTGGTCGGCGGCATCAACGCCTTCACCATCGCGCTGCGCGAGCAGAATCCGAAGGCCGAGGTCCGCGTGGTCTGGGTCAACAGCTGGTACGACCCCGGCAAGGAAGCCGAGGCGGCCAAGGCGCTGATCGACCAGGGTGCCGACGTCATCGTCCAGCACACCGACAGCCCGGCCCCGATCCAGACCGCGCAGGAGCGTGGCCTGTGGTCGGTCGGCCAGTCGTCCGACATGACCCGCTTCGGTCCGAAGTCGCACCTGACCGCGATCGTCGAGGATTGGAACGGCTACTATGTCGACCGCGTCAAGGCGGTTCTGGACGGCAGCTGGAAGCCGATCGACACCTGGGGCGGCATCAGCACCGGCATGGTCGAGCTGGCTCCCTACAACCCGGCCATCCCGGCCGACGTGGTGAAGATGGCCGACCAGATCAAGGCGGACATCGTGTCGGGCAAGCGCCATTCCTTCCAGGGCCCGGTCAAGGACCAGTCCGGCAAGGTCGTGATCCCTGAAGGCAAGACCGCCACCGACGAGCAGATCCTGAAGATGGACTGGTACGTCGAAGGCGTGCAGGGCAAGGTTCCGAAGTAAGCAGCGTACGGCGCTTTCGGCCGGGGTGATAATCTCCGGTCGGAAGCGCCGTCCCGCCTTACAGATATTCGCCCAGCAGCCGCAGGAACGGACGCGCTTCCTGCAGGACCAGAATGGTCTGGTGGAACAGATCCTCGGGCGAGGCGTGGTGTTCCAGCCGGATTTCCGAGAACAGGATGATCTTCTGTCCGCCCTGCACGATGAAGCGGACATGCGGCAGCCCTTCGATCCCGCGCAGGACCGCCAGAAGGGCGCGGCGGCGCTCGGGAGCCTGTGCCGTGTAGGGCACGTGGCCGACATCGGCCCAGATCTGGCAGATCGAGCCGCCGCCATTCTCCGGCCCGTCGTGCCGGACGGCAACGTTGAAGGGCAGGCCGTCGGCCATGAAGGTCAGCTTGCAGGGGCGCGGCGGCTTGGCGATGCCGAGTACGCCTTCCGGCGTCACTTCGATCGAGCCGGGATTGATCGGCAGGGCACCGTCCGGCACTTCGGCCAGCGATTGAATGGTCTTCAGATCGGGAACGGACAAGGCGGTACGCTCGGCTTCTGGGGCGACGGAGAGGACAGCATGGGCTCCGGCCGCTAAAATTCTGTAAAGGCTTGCAACGCACGGCTAGAATGGCTGTTCGCTGTGGTCTGAAAATACGAAGAAAGCAGGCGATGTCCGCCATCGATACCGTCGTCGTCCCCATCCACCGTGCCGGCTGGCCCTTCATCGCCGGATTCGCGGTGGTCTCCCTGATCCTGGGTCTTGCCGTCTGGGCGCCGCTCGGCTGGATCGGTCTGGTGCTCACCCTATGGTGCGCCTACTTCTTCCGCGATCCCGACCGGGTGACGCCGACGCGGCCCGGCCTGCTGGTCAGCCCGGCTGACGGGCGGGTGACCATGATCGTCCAGGCTGTTCCGCCCAAGGAACTGGGCATGGGCGACAAGGCGCTGACCCGGATCAGCGTCTTCCTCAACGTCTTCAACGTCCACGTCAACCGCGTGCCGGCCGACGGCACCATCGTGGCCGCCGAATACCACAAGGGCACCTTCGTCAACGCCGCGCTGGACAAGGCGAGCGACGAGAATGAGCGGATGGCCTTCCGCCACCGCCTGCCGGATGGGCGCGAGATCGCCTATGTCCAGATCGCCGGTCTGGTGGCGCGCCGTATTCTGTGGTGGGTCGAGGCCGGCCAGCAGGTGAAGGCTGGCGAGCGGTTCGGCCTGATCCGATTCGGCAGCCGCACCGACATCTATCTGCCCGACGGTGTTGCCCCACTGGTCTGTGTCGGCCAGACCGCCATCGGCGGCGAGACGATCCTGGCCGATCTGAACGGGGCCGAGCCGCAGCGGCAAGGGGACGTGCGGTGATGAAGCGACCGCCCGTCTTCCGCCAGCAGATCTTCCGCCCGCATCGGGCGCGCCGTCCCGGCCGGCCGCACCCTCGGCTGAAAGGGCTGTCGATCAACCACCTGCTGCCGAACGTGCTGACGGTGCTGGCGCTCTGCTCCGGCCTGACGGCAATCCGATTCGCCATGCAGGAGCGGTGGGAGCCGGCGGTCATCGCCATCGTCATCGCCGCCATCCTCGACGCGCTGGACGGCCGGATCGCCCGCCTGCTGAACGGGCAGAGCAAGTTCGGGGCGGAATTGGACAGCCTGTCGGACGCCATCAGCTTCGGCGTCGCCCCGGCCTTCATGATGTATCTGTGGGGGCTGAACGGTGCCGGCAGTCTGGGCTGGATCGCTGCGATGGCCTATGCCGTGTGCTGCGCCCTGCGCTTGGCCCGCTTCAACTCGCGCCTCGGTGTCGTTGACCTGCCGCCCTGGGCCTACAACTATTTCACCGGGGTGCCGGCGCCGGCCGGGGCCGGCCTGGTTCTGCTGCCGATGATCCTGGGGTTCGAGATCGGGCCGCAATTCCCCGGCCATCCCGCGGTGATCGTGCCGTGGACGCTGCTGATCGGCGGCCTGATGGTCAGCACCTTGCCGACCTTCTCCTTCAAGGGCGCCCGGGTGCCGGCCCATTGGGTGGTGCCGGCACTGGCCGGTGTCGGCCTGCTGGCGGCGATGATGGTCAGCCAGCCCTGGTGGACGCTGTCGATCGTCGGCATCACCTATATGGCCAGTTTGCCATTCTCCATCGCCCAATTCCGCAAGCTGCAAAGCGCCGCGGAACTGATGCGCACGGAGATCGGGGATGAGGCGCCCGACGCGCGGGAGCCGGAGTCGCAATCTCCGGAAACGGCGACTTCCGAAGACGGGACGCGGAAGCCGGTCTGACCGGCTTCCCTTTCCCTATTCAGCCGCCACCAACTCCGCGACCGGATCAGCCTTGCTGGTCAGTTCGCACACGCCGACGCGCGCCACCATCGGGATCTGACCCAGGCATCGGCCGATATGGTCGGTTTCCGCCTGGGGCAGGTCGCCGACTTCCATGGCGATGTCGAGCATGTCATCGACCAAGCGGCTGTGCAGCGCCAGCGGGACCAGACCACGCTTCGCGACATATTCCAGAACGCGGGGCAGGGTGCCGGGATCGGCATCGGCGATGAGGGAAAAGACGACACGGCGGCCAGGCGCGGTGGCCCGCGCATCCGACGTGGAGGCAGGGGCGGTGTTCACAGTGTGGGTGTTCACGGTGCTGGACATGGCGTGATCTGGCCTTCAGACGGTTCTGCGGAATGGACGAGCGAAATCCCCGGCTCTCAAAGGAGAACCGGGCCGCTAATTCGCAGAATGCCGTTGAGGTGATGCACGTTCATGGGATGGGAGCCTAAGCGGCCGAGCACCATCCGTCAACAGGGCCGTCAACAGGGCCGTCAACAGGGGTCAACTCGCCGAAAGATCGGCGGCGTCGCGTTCGGGGGGCGCCGGTGGAGCGGCATCCCTCCTTGGTGGTGGAGAATCGTCACGTTCGGACCGGACAGGAACAAAGTCCAGGAGGTCCCGTTGAGGTTCCGCTTGTCCGTCACAAACGCTCCACCAGAAGGGAGAAGGCCATGCTCGGCACGATTCTGCTCATCATCCTGATTCTGTTGCTTCTCGGTGCCGTCCCGGCCTGGCCACACAGCCGCGGCTGGGGCTATGGTCCCAGTGGCATCCTCGGCGTGCTGCTGATCGTCCTGATCGTTCTGCTGCTGATGGGCCGGATCTGATCCGCGGGCCATCAACGGGTCTATCGACCTGATGCGCGGCGGGGCCGGCGGAGCACGAACATCAGCCATCCGACCGGCCCCAGCATCAGCACCATCACCAGCCATCCGGTACGCGGTCCGAAGGGGCATCGCGACCCGACCGGCGGGCGCCAGCCGCCGCCCTTGCGTGACAGAACCACGTGAAGCAGCGGCAGGCCGTAAAAGGCGAACAGGACCAGCCAGGGGATGGCTGCGGAAAAATCGGCGTTCATCGAATCGGCGTTCATCGGCCGACGATAGCACCAATCCCGCACCGCTTGCGACGCATCGTCACGTCATAGTGCTGGTGCATGCGGTCTCGGTTGCGTCGTACACAGGGCAACGAGGTTGAAGCCGGCGGGAGCTTTGGTCTAGGGTCGTCGGCGAGTTCGTCCGAAGGGACCGGCCATGGCACTGGAAATCGAGCGACGCTTTCTCGTTCGGAAGGATGTCCGGCATCTCTGCCGGGATGGCGTCCGAATCATCCAGGGATATCTGCCGTCCGACGGCATCAGCACGGTCCGCGTCCGCATTGCGGAAGACCGTGCCACACTCACCATCAAATCGCTGAAGCGCGGGGCCTGCCGGGATGAGGTGGAACAACCGCTGGCGCTGGATTTCGCCCGCCAGCTCCTGCTGCACGGCTGCGAAGGCCGGATGATCGAAAAGACCCGCTACCGTCATTGCCAGGACGGACTGTGCTGGGAAATCGATGTCTTCCACGGCGAAAATGCCGGCCTCGTCATCGCCGAGGTGGAGTTGGACGCTCCCGACCAGGAGGTTCCGCTGCCGGACTGGATCGGCGCGGAGGTCACCACCTTGCGTGCCTATGGCAACTCCGCCCTGTCGCGCGCGCCGATCCGGCGCTGGTCGGCCGCCGCAGCCTGAGGGGGGCTTCAGGCCCCCCTAGGAAGTCAGGCTGTCCGCACCTTGTTCAGGAAGCCTTGAACTTCGCCGCGCAGACGGTCGGCCTGGGTGGCGAGCGTCCGGCTTGCGTTCAGCACCGCATCGGCGGCGCCGCCGGTCTTGGTGGCGGCGGTGGTGACCTCGGCGATGTTGCGCATCACCTGCTGGGTGCCCTCGGCCGCCTGCTGGACATTCTGGGCGATCTCGCGGGTCGCGCTGCCCTGCTGCTCCATCTCGTGGGCGATGTCGGTGACGGTGCCGCTGATGGCGGTCACCGCCTCGGAGATGGTGCGGATCGCTTCCACCGCGCTGGTGGTCGCGGTCTGCATCTCCGCGACCTGGGCGGAGATCTCCTCGGTCGCCTTGGCGGTCTGGCCGGCGAGGTTCTTCACCTCCGTCGCCACCACGGCGAAGCCCTTGCCCGCTTCACCGGCGCGCGCCGCCTCGATGGTGGCGTTCAGCGCCAGCAGGTTGGTCTGCTCGGCGATCTCGCCGATCAGGCCGACGACCTGACCGATCCGCTCGGCGGCCATCGACAGCCCTTCGACGATGCTGTTGGTCTGCACCGCCTTGTCGGCCGCGCCCGACGCGGTGGCGGAACTGGCGTTGAGCTGACGGGAGATCTCGGCGATGGACGCCGACAACTGCTCCGCCGCCGCGGCGACGGTCTGGACGTTGGCGGTCGCCTGCTGCGAGGCGGTGGCGACGGCGGTCGATTTCGCCGTGGTCAGGGCCGCGTCCGACGACATCTCCTGCGCATCGCGGCCCAGCGAACTGGCCGATTCGGTCAGCGACGTCACCACGCCCGACACCGCCTGCTCGAAGCCGTTGGCGAACTCATTCATCGTGCGGCGGCGGTCGGCGTCGATCTGGACGCGCATCTCCTCCCGCTCGCGCTCCATCCGCCGCATCTCCAGGGCGTTGTCCTTGAAGATGGTCATGGCGGCGGCCATGTTGCGCAGCTCATCCTTGCGGTCGCCGCCGGGGATGTCGACGGTGAGATCACCTTCGGCCAGCCGGCCCATGGCGCCGGTCATGGCGTGCAGAGGGTGGGTGATGGCGCGATCGATGATCCAGGCCATCAGCGCGCCGAGCAGCAACGCCACCGCCGCACCGACAGCAATCACCAGTCCGGCGCTGGCGCGGCCGGTCTCGCGGTCCTCACGCTGCAGGGTCACCAGCCGGCCGACCTGACCGCTGACCGCGGCGGATGCCTTGGCCATCGCGGCCGACGCGTCATGCTGCTTGGCGACGGCGGAGGACAGCGCGGTGAATTCCGAGTCGAAGGCGCGAGCGGCCTCGGTGATGGCGGCGATCAGTGCGCGCCCGTCCTGGTCGACCAGGACGGCGCCGGCCTGTCCGGCGATCTCCAGAATTTCCTTCACCGCGGCTGCGGCTGCGGCCTTGGCGTCGGCCGAGCCGGTCAGCAGGAAGTCGCGCTGGGCGAGCATCGCCGACTGGGCATCCTGCACCAGCCGCATCGCCATGCCGCGCAGCATGACCGCCTCGTTCACCTCGCTCTGGGCGTATTTGGAGGCTTCGGTCAGCGCCTCGGTCACCATCGCCTGGTTTTTCTGCAGCTCCATGGCGCGCTCCTGCACGCCACGAGCCGCCTCGTCCAGCCCGGCCGCGACACCGACCTCGGTCAGCGCGGCGATCCCCTTGCCGTGCAGGGCGCGCATGGTGTCGTGGTAGGCGCGGGAATCGCCGGCGATCTGCGCGGCGGCCTCCTCGTCATTGGTGCCGACGAGATCCTTGGCGACCGTATCGGTGACCTGCACCAGCTCATCCAGCGCCGCCACGATCTGGTCGGCCAACGCCTGATCGGGGCTGCGGCGCAGTTCGCTCTGCTGGCGCCGCACCTCCAGCACCCGTTCGATGACGCGGTTGGCACGTTCCGCCGTGTCCATGCTGTGGCGCAACTCCGTATCGGCATCGCGCTTGCTGGCCATGTTCAGGTCATAGCGCTCCGACTGCTGCTTGCCGATCTTCTCGGCGATCTCGCGCAGGGCGCGGGCGCGCATTTCCATGCTTGCGGTGCGGGCGTGCGCCTCGCCGTCCTGGGCGACGAAGTTGTTGAAGGCGGCACGATAGCCGTCGATGCCCGACAGCACCTCGTCCAGCAGGCGGCGTCCCTCGCCGTCGGTCAGGGCGGCGCGAGTCTGCTGCGCTTCCGCCTGCAGAGCGTCCAGCATGCCCGGAACATTGGTCGCCGCCTTCGCGTCGCGTTCGGTGACGAAACGCGCCTCCTCCAGCCGCACCGACTTCAGCCTGGTGTCGAGGTCGGCGGTGTGGGCTTCCAGATCGACACGTTCGGCGTAGGTGCTCAGGCTGTTCCAGCCGACGAACGCCACGCCAACCGTCAGAAGCAGCACGGCGGCGAAGCCAAGCGCAATCCGCGTTCCGATCGTCATGGATGAAGAACTCCCCGATGGCATCGCCTGTGGGCGACGCTCTTCTCCCTATCGTTGGGCAGATTGAAGCACAGGTCGGTTAATGTCCGGTTTGATTCAGGTCACGAAAGCCGTTTATTTCAGAAGCGGTCTGGCATCCAGCTCGGTGCGCCGCGAAATACGCGCTGCAAGCGCTCGATCATCTTTTCTTCACCATGAAGCATACCGGCACGCCACAATGCGCGAGCGCTTGCATGTCCTGTGAACAGACTGGCGAAGGCGACGGCACCCAACTTGGCGGGTGGATCAGGAACTTGCGCTGTTTTGGAGATGATCCCGCCTGAGCTGGCAACCTGAAGGTGGTGCGGCGAGCAGTTGTCGAAGATCAGCTCGTCCTGTATCTCAAGAGTGGCAAGCTCCTCCAGGTCGGAAGGATAGCCCCGTGCTTCCAGCGCCTTGCCGACATGGAGCGGACGGATCAGCCACTCCTCGCGGCACTCCAGCGTCACGCCGTCACCGCCCAGCAGGGCCAGCGGATCGTCGGGGCCGCCGCGCCATGTCACCCGGTCGACCTGGGCCTGGAAGCCGGCCAGCAGGGCCATGGCCGGTTTGAGTGCCCGGGCCGTGGGCAGGCAGAAATCGGCAACGCCGAGGCGCCGGTCCTGGGGCGGCGTCACCGCGATGTAGCCGTCTTCGTTGCGGTAGAGGTCGGTGGGCTCGCCGTCCGGGCAGAGGGCGAGAGTCCATAGCGCTTCCGTCCGTTCCGGCAGGCCGTTCTGTTCCGTCAGCAGAGGGCGGCGGAGCATCGCCAGCGGTGCGGCGTCGAGCGGGTCCGCGGGCCAAAGGCCGCCGGCACCGGTCCCGGATTGCGTGAAGGCCGCCGGTGGCGCGCTCCAGCGGCAGGTGATGCCGCCGCGGCCGAAGCCGAGGCGCCGGTAGAAGGGAAGGGTTGCCGGGCAGAGAAGCGCCAGCGCCGCTCCCGCGTCGCGTCCCTCCTGCAAAAGGGCCCGCATCAGCACACTGCCATGGCCGGCACCGCGCAGTGCGGGATCGACGGCCACCATGGCGATGGCCTGCACCGGGACCGGCCGCCCGCCGAACCACTGGTTCATCATCCAACAGGCGGCACAGGCTGCCAGCGTCGTGCCGGTGGTCCGTGGAACGCGCAGAACACGGATGCTGCCGATGCCGAACAGATCAGCATAGCGGTCGAACAGATCGCGCGACAGCCCGAAGCCGAGCCGCGCCAGCCGGGCGACGGCGCTCAGCTCGTCCGTATCGGCTGGTCCGTAGTCAGGATGTGACAAGGGAAAGGCGACGGCTGGCCTCCGCTCGTTCAATGTAACGCAACTGCATTGGCGGAGCATGCGCTTGCGTGGAGAAAATGTCACTCAGGTGACGGCACTCGTCGTACCGCTCAACCGCTTTGCCGCCCATCCGGCGGCTTCGCGCACCATCTCGCTGGCGTCCTCGCGCAGGGCGTCCGCCACCGGGCGCAGGGTGGGGTCGCCGCTGTTGCCGATGGCGACCAGCACGTTGCGGACGAAGCGATCCCGGCCGATGCGCTTGATGGGGGAGCCGCTGAAGACCTGCCTGAAGCCGGCATCGTCCAACTGGGCCAGGTCCGCCAGCCGCGGCGCGGTCAGTTCGGCGCGCGGCAGGAAAGCGGGTTCGCTCGTCGCGCGGGCAAACTTGTTCCAGGGGCAGGCGGCGAGGCAATCGTCGCAGCCATAGATGCGGTTGCCCATCAGCGGCTTGAGGTCGTCGGGGATCGGCCCCTTGTGCTCGATGGTCAGGTAGCTGATGCAGCGCCGGGCATCGATCTGGTAGGGCGCCGGGAAGGCCGCGGTCGGGCAGGCGACCTGACAGCGGTCGCAGGAGCCGCAGCGGTCGCGCGCCGGCGGGTCGGGCGGCAGTTCCAGCGTCGTGTAGATCTCGCCCAGGAACAGCCACGAGCCATGGTCGCGCGACACCAGATTGGTGTGCTTGCCCTGCCAGCCCAGCCCGGCCTGCGCCGCCAGTGGCTTTTCCATCACCGGGGCGGTGTCGACGAACACCTTCACCCCGGCCTTGGTCTGGTGGGCCAGCCATTGAGCCAGGGTCTTCAGCCGCCCCTTCACGAGGTCGTGGTAATCGCGGTTGCGGGCATAGACGGAGACGATGCCGCGGTCGGGATGCTCCGCCAGCCGGCGCGGGTCGTCGTGGGGGGCGTAGCTGGTGCCGAGCGCGATGACGGTGCGCGCCTCGTCCCACAGGGATTGCGGGTGGCTGCGCAGCTCGCTGCGCTCGGCCATCCAGCCCATGTCGCCGTGCCGGCCTTCGGCAACGAACTGCGCCAGACGTTCGCGCACCTCCGGCCCCAGCGCGGCGGGGGCGAAGCCCACCGCGTCGAATCCCGCCGACAGGGCACGGTCGCGGATGGTGTCCCGCAGCCGCGCCGGGTCGGAGGGCAGGGTGCCGGACTTAGCCGCGGCCACGGTAGGTCGGGACGTCCTGCGACGGAATCCAGACGCCCTTCGGCGACTCGCCGGTCTGGAAGAAGACGTCGATGGGGATGCCGCCGCGTGGATACCAGTAGCCGCCGATGCGCAGCCAAACCGGCGACAACTCGTCAACCAGCCGCTTGCCGATGCCGACCGTGCAGGCCTCATGGAAGGCGCCATGGTTGCGGAAGCTGGTCAGGAACAGCTTCAGCGACTTCGATTCGACCAGCCAGTCGCCCGGCACATAGTCGATCACCAGATGGGCGAAGTCCGGCTGGCCGGTGATCGGGCAAAGCGAGGTGAACTCGGGCGCGGTGAAGCGCACGCAATAGGGGGTGCCGGGGTTCGGGTTCGGCACCCGCTCCAGCACCGCCTCTTCCGGGGTCTTGGGCTGGACGGTCGAGCCGCCGAGCTGGGTCAGGCCGGCATAGATGGTCTCACTCATCGGTCTTTTCCTCCGCCACCCGGTCCTTCTTCGGTGGGCGGCCTTGCTTCGGCGGCTTGCCGGGCTTGGCGATGGGGTCGATGGTCGCCTCGATGTCGCCGTCGTTCAGGCGGGCTTCCATAGCGCCGGCGACCTCCTCGAAGGTGCCGTCCTGGATGGCCTGCCGCATCGTCCGCATCACGTCCTGATAGTAATGCAGGTTGTGCCAGGTCAGCAGCATCGGCCCCAGCATCTCGTCCGCCTTGAACAGATGATGCAGATAGCCCCGGCTGTAGCTGCGGCAAGCCGGGCAGCCGCACTCCGCGTCGAGCGGACGCTCGTCATGGGCATGGCGGGCATTGCGGATGTTGATGGTGCCGCTGCGGATGAAGGCCTGACCGGTGCGGCCCGACCGTGTCGGCATCACGCAGTCGAACATGTCGACGCCGCGCCGGACCGCGCCGATCAGGTCGCTCGGACGGCCGACGCCCATCAGGTAGCGCGGGCGGTCCTTGACCATCAATGGCTCGGTGAAGTCGAGCACGCGGAACATCGTCTCCTGGCCCTCGCCGACCGCCAGCCCGCCGATGGCGTAGCCGTCGAAGCCGATGTCGGTCAGGGCGGCGACGCTCTCCGCCCGCTGCTCCGGATAGACGCTGCCCTGGACGATGCCGAACAGGCCGTAGCCGGGGCGCTCGACGAAGGCGTCCTTGCTGCGCCGCGCCCAGCGCATCGACAGGCGCATGGAGGATTCCGCCTGCGCCTCGGTGGCGGGGAAGGGGGTGCACTCGTCCAGGCACATGGTGATGTTGCTGTCCAGCATGTGCTGGATCTGGATGGAACGCTCCGGCGTCAGATGGTGCCGGCTGCCGTCCAGATGCGATTTGAAGGTGACGCCTTCCTCCGACATGGTGCGCAGGTCGGACAGGCTCATCACCTGGAAGCCGCCGCTGTCGGTCAGGATCGGCTTGTTCCAGTTCATGAAGCGGTGCAGGCCGCCCAGCTGCGCCACCCGTTCCGCCGTCGGGCGCAGCATCAGGTGGTAGGTGTTGCCCAGCAGGATTTCAGCACCGGTCGAGGCCACCGCGTCGGTGGTCATCGCCTTGACCGTCGCCGCGGTGCCGACCGGCATGAAGGCCGGCGTCTCGATGGTGCCGTGGGCGGTGATCACGCGGCCGCGCCGCGCCCGCCCGTCGGTCGCCAGAAGGTCAAAGCCGATGCCGGTCATGATGGGTCCGTCCTGTGCAGCAGCGAAGCGTCGCCGTAGCTGAAGAAGCGATAGTTGCTGTCGATGGCGTGCTGATAGGCCGCCCGCATGCGGTCATAGCCGGCGAAGGCGCAGACCAGCATGAACAGGGTCGATTTCGGCAGGTGGAAATTGGTCCACAGCAGATCGACGATGCGGAAGCGGTAGCCGGGGGTGATGAAGATGTCGGTGTCGCCGCTGAACGGGACCAGCGTCCCATCCTCGCGCCCCGCCGTCTCCAAGATGCGCAGCGCCGTGGTGCCGACCGAGACGATCCGGCCGCCGGCCTTGCGCGTCTCGTTCACTGCGGCGGCGGTCTCGGGAGAAATTTCGCCCCATTCGCTGTGCATCTTGTGGTCGGCGATGTCGTCCACCTTCACCGGCAGGAAGGTGCCGGCGCCGACATGCAGCGTCACCGGCACCCGCCGCACCCCGCGCTCGTCCAGCGCCGTCAGCAGCTCCGGCGTGAAGTGCAGTCCGGCGGTGGGGGCGGCGACGGCGCCCTCGCGGGCGGCGAAGACGGTCTGGTAGTCGGCATTGTCGCCCTCGTCGGCCTTGCGTCGGATGTAGGGCGGCAGCGGCATCCGGCCATGGCGGTGCAGCGACTCCATCAGCGCCGCCCCGCCGGCGGAGAAGCGCAGCCGCACCTCCATGCCGTCCTTGCCGATCACCTCGGCGCTGAAGTCATCCGCGATGACGATGGTGTCGCCGGGCTTCAGCCGCTTGCCGGGCTTGGAGAAGGTCGCCCATTCCCGCTCACCCAGCCGCTTGTGCAGCGTGATCTCCACCGCCACCTCGCCGCGCCGGCCGTCGAGCCGGGCGGGAATGACGCGGGTGTCGTTGACGACCATCAGGTCGCCCGGCTGCAACAGTGTCGGCAGGTCCCGCACGATGAAGTCGTGCAAGGAGGAGCCCACCTCCAGCAGGCGGGCGGCGTCACGCGGCCGGACGGGATGCTCGGCGATCCGGTCGGGCGGCAGGTCGAAGTCGAAATCGGCGGTCTTCATGGGAGGCGCAAGCTATAGACTGAAGTGTGGGCGAATGGGAAGGGTCTGGGGGCAGGTCGCCCGCCGGAGCATCGGCTTTTGCCCCAATTCCTCATTCCGCCTGCGGCAGCCCCTGCGCCGCCAGCGCCGCGCTCTGCCGCGCCGCCAGGGCATCGACGTCGAAGTCGCGGATCAGCCCCTGGAACATCTGGTACCAGTTCAGTTCGGCTTTCAGATGCAGGAAGACCGAACCCAGCCCGACGGCGGCGCGGTCCATGAAGACGAACTCGCGCGGGATTTCGACGCCGCCGACGCGGCGCAGCTCAGCATGGACCTTGCCCGCCGTCTCGCGGCCGTAATGACCGCCGTTGGTCTCCTCGATCCTGCGCTGGCGGTCCTCCATGATCGGGGCATAGACGAAACGCGCCCAGATGTTCAGCACGTCGACCAGCTCGTTCGAGGGGTTGACGAAGCCCCAGGTGCGGTAGGCCTCGACCGCCTGCTCGCGGTTGTCGGTGCGCAGCGCGTTGTAGAGGTCGATCACGCCCTTGACGAAGCTGGGCTTGAAGACGCGGATGCAGCCGAAATCCAGCAGGTTGATCGAGCGGTCCGGACGGACCGTGTAGTTGCCAAGATGCGGGTCGCCGTGGATGACGCCGTAATTGTAGAAGGGCACGTACCAGGCCCGGAACATGTTCATCGCCAGCTCGTCGCGCGCCTCGGGGTGCTCGGCGACGAAGTCCAGGATCTTGCGCCCATGCACCCAGCCCATGGTCAGCAGGCGCTTGCTCGACAGCTCCGGCACCACGTCCGGCACATGGACACCGGGCGTGCCGTCCAGCATCGACTGGTAGAGGCGGGCGTGTTTCGCCTCGCGCTCGTAATCCAGCTCCTCGCGCAGGCGGGCGCCGATCTCCTTCTGGATCTGGCGGGTGGAGATGGCGCTGTCGGTGCGCTCGAAGATCGCGAAGATCAGACCAAGCTGCCGCAGGTCGGCCTCCACCGCCGAGGCCATGTCGGGATATTGCAGCTTGCAGGCGAGCTCCCGCCCGTCCGGCCCGATCGCCTTGTGGACCTGCCCCAGCGACGCGGCGGCGGCGGCGGTGTGCTCGAAGCTCTGGAAGCGCGATTGCCAGTTGGGTCCAAGCTCGCTCGCCATCCGCCGCTTGACGAAGGGCCAGCCCATCGACGGCGCGTCGGCCTGAAGCTGCGCCAACTCCTGGGTGTATTCCTTCGGCAGGGCGTCGGGGATGGTGGAGAGGATCTGCGCCACCTTCATCAGCGGCCCTTTCAGCCCGCCGAGTGCGGCCCGCAGTTCCGCCGCGTGGCGTTCCCGCTCCACGCGGATTCCCAGCACGCGCTCGCCCGCCAGCCGCGCGGCCAGCCCGCCAACGGCGGTGCCGACCCGCGCATACCGCGCGACCCGCCCGCCCCATGTGTTCTCATCGTGTTCCGGCATGCCCACAAGGTGGGTTCGACCAGGGCAAAAGGCCAGCCCCCGCCCGTTCGGAGACCGCCTTTGGAAGGGCGCAAAAGGCGGTGCGGTGCAGCATGCGATTTTCTTGACAGCTCTGTGAAAGGGGAGCAGGCTTCGTCTTACAGTAATCGACATCGAGGTGAAGTGAGCGAGCATCGGAAACGCCTTACCGTTCAAGCGGATAGCTTGGACGGAACAGTAGAGACCGATACCAGGGAGGGTGAGTAAGATCATGACTCCACCGGCGCTTACCTGATTATGCCGATCTCTTCGGCCGATATGACTGAGGTTTCAGTTTCCAATTCTTTCGCCTGATTGGCGATTTCATCTGGGCCATAGATGCCCACTGCGAAAGCCCTCGCCCGGTCTCGGAGCGAGGGCTTTTGTTTTGCCGGGGATCTCTCCTTCTTCCGTCCTGGGAGAGGTCAAATCTGCCGGGAATACGTTGCAAACGATACTGTTTGCATATGAAACAAAATCCCGTTATCCACGGAGCCGAACGGTGCGTCAGGACGCCGCACTCGGCGCGCGCGTCCGCCACACAAAAACGAGGATGGGGAGGATCGCATGGGTCGGTTGCTCAAGCCTTTGGCGCTGGCGGCTCTGCTCGCCACGACGGCGCTTTCCGCTCAGGGACAGACCGGCAAGCCGGTGCGGATCGGCGTGCTGGCGGACGAGGCCGGATTCGCCTCGGACATCGGTGGCAAGGGGGCGGTGCTTGCCACCCGGATGGCGGTGGAGGATTTCGGCGGCAGCGTGCTCGGTCGGCCGGTGGAGGTACTGTCGGCCGACATGCAGAACAAGCCTGACGTGGCGTCCAACATCGTCCGCAGCTGGTTCGACATCGACGGCGTCGACATGGTGACCGACATCCCGGTCTCCTCCGTGGCGCTGGCGGTGCAGGCGGTGGCACGCGAGAAGAAGAAGGTGCTGATGATCAGCGCCGCGACGACGACCGAGCTGACCAATGCCCAATGCTCGCCCTACAGCATCCATTGGGCCGACGACACCGCGTCGCTGGCGGTCGGCACGACCAAGGCAGTGGTGCAGTCGGGCGGCGCCAGCTGGTATTTCATCACCGCCGACTTCGCCTTCGGCACCGCGATGGAAAAGGCGGCGACCGAGGCGATCAAACAGGCCGGCGGTACCGTGGTCGGCGGCGTGCGCCATCCGATGGGCACCAGCGATTTCGGCTCCTACCTGCTCAGCGCCCAGGGCAGCGGCGCCAAGGTGGTGGCGCTTGCCAATGTCGGCGCCGAGACCATCGGCACCATCAAGCAGGCGGGTGAGTTCGGCCTGACCCAGTCCGGCCAGCGGCTGGTCGGCTACATCGTCTTCATCACCGACATCCACTCGCTGGGTCTCGACCTCGCCAAGGGGCTGTACGTCACCAGCGGCTTCTATTGGGACAAGAACGACCGGACGCGTGCCTGGGCCAGGCGCTTCTTTGACCGCCACGGCAAGATGCCGACCAAGGAGCAGGCCAACACCTATCTCGCCACCCTGCATTGGCTGAAGGGCGTCAAGGCGGCCGGCACCACCGATGCCGAGGTGGTCACCGCGGCGATGAAGGCGATGCCGACCGATTATTTCGGCACCCCCGGCAGCATCCGCAAGGACGGCCGCGTGTTGTACGACCTCGACCTGTACCAGGTGAAAAGCCCGGCGGAGAGCAAGGCGCCCTGGGACTATTACAAACAGGTCCGCAGCATTCCTGCATCGGAAGCCTTCCTGCCGATCGAGACCAGCATGTGCCCGTTCGTCAAAGCCCAGTGATTGGCGCAGACGTGACCTGCGGGTCGCCGCCGGCGGAATCCGGGTCGAGAGGGGTTCCCGCCGGACCGCGATCCGGGTTACACTCCGCTCTTTAGGTGCTGCGGGGACGGTACGTGGATCTACAGGTGCAAAGCGAGCGGCAGAACGACACCGGACGGTTGCGTTCGTCGGCGCTGACGCGCCCGGTCTTCGCCGCGCTGGACCTCGGCACCAACAATTGCCGCCTGCTGATCGCCAAGTCGGCGCCGGGCGGTTTCCGCGTCATCGATGCATTCTCCCGCATCGTCCGCTTGGGCGAAGGGCTGAGCCGCAACGATCATCTGTCGGAGCCAGCGATGGAGCGCACCATCGCGGCTCTGCGCGTTTGCGGCTCCAAGATCGAACGCCGCGGCTGTACCGCCGTGCGCGCCGTCGGGACCGAAGCCTGCCGCCGCGCCGCCAACAGCGCCGCCTTCGTCGAGACGGTGGAGCGCGAGACCGGCATCCCGCTTGAAATCATCTCCAGCCAGGAGGAGGGGCGGCTGGCGCTTGCCGGCTGTGCCGCCCTGCTGGAGCCGACCCATCCCTATGCCATCGTCTTCGACATCGGCGGCGGATCGACCGAGCTGATGTGGCTGCAGGTGGAGAAGGGCAGGGCGCCGCGCCTGCTCGACCAGACCTCCATCCGCTGCGGTGTCATCGGCCTGACCGAGGAATATGGCGGCCCCAACGTCACCCGCGCCAACTACACCCAGATGGTGGAGGCTGTCGCCGACGCCATCGCGCCGTTCGAGGCGCGCAACCGCATCCAGAGCCGCGTCGCCGCCGGAAAGGTGCAGATGCTCGGCACGTCGGGCACGGTAACGACGCTGGCCGGCGTGCATCTTGGGCTTTGCCGCTACGACCGCCGGGCTGTGGACGGCAGCTATCTGCGCGTCGACCATGCCCGCGCGGTGATCGACCACTTGGTCGCCCAGGATTTCGACGGCCGTGCCCGCCATCCCTGCATCGGCCAGGACCGCGCCGATCTGGTGGTCGCCGGCTGCGCCGTTCTGGATGCGCTGTGCGACGTCTGGCCGGTTGAACGGCTGCGCATCGCCGACCGCGGCTTGCGCGAAGGAATTCTGGTGGACCTGATCGGGGCCGCCGGCGAATGAACGCGCCCGGCGACCCGAAATGGCCATCGAACTGATATAGTATGATCGGACAGGGGGATGGTTTCCCGCCTGCGCCGGATGACCGAGGAACTGTAAGCGATCATGACCGAAAAGACTCCGTCGACGCGTCCGGGCGGGCGCCGTGCCACGGTCCGTGTGAAGACCGCCGGCAAGCGTACGGAATCCTCCAAGCGCTGGCTGGAACGCCACCTGAACGACCCCTATGTGGCCGAGGCGACCAAGCGCGGCTACCGCTCGCGCGCGGCGTTCAAGCTGTTGCAGCTGGACGAGAAGTTCCGACTGCTCGGCCCCGGCAAGCGCGTGGTCGATCTGGGCGCCGCCCCCGGGGGTTGGACCCAGATCGCGGTGGAACGGGTGCAGACCGCCAAGGAGGGCTGGAAGGTCGTCGGGCTCGACATCCTGCCGATGGACCCGGTTCCCGGCGCCACCACCATGCAGGCCGACTTCCTGGAGGAGGGGGCCGCCGATAAGCTGAAGGACGCGCTGGGCGGCCCGGCCGATCTGGTGCTGAGCGACATGGCCGCCCCCACCACCGGCCACCAGCAGACCGACCATCTGCGCATCATGGGCCTGGCCGAGGCCGCCTATGATTTTGCCGAGGAGGTGCTGGCCCCTGGCGGCGCCTTCGTCGCCAAGCTGTTCCAGGGCGGGGCGGAACGCTCGCTGCTCGACCGTCTGCGGCGCGACTTCGCCGTGGTCAAGCACGCCAAGCCGCCGGCCAGCCGCGCGGAGTCGTCGGAGACCTATGTCGTCGCCACCGGCTTCCGCGGCGGCAACGTGAACGGCTGACGGCGTTTCCTTTCGCGCTTGCATAACAGATGCTGTGTGCGCACGGGTTCACAAGCCCATGGTCTTGTGTATAAGTGCGCCACGTTTATCTTCCGGGAGATTAGAGACATGGCGCGCGACACCAAAATCCGCGAGGCCCTGACCTTCGACGACGTCCTGCTGGTTCCGGCCGAAAGCTCGGTCCTGCCGAACGACGTGGACACCCGGACAAGACTGACGAAGACCATCGAGCTGGGCATCCCCCTGATGTCCTCGGCGATGGACACGGTGACCGAGAGCCGCCTCGCCATCGCCATGGCCCAGGCCGGCGGCATCGGCGTCGTCCACCGCAACCTGACCATCGAGCAGCAGGCCGAAGAGGTCCGCAAGGTCAAGCGGTTCGAATCGGGCATGGTCGTCAACCCGATCACCATCACGCCGAACGCGACGCTGGCCGACGCGCTCCAACTGATGGCCGACTACCGCATCTCCGGCATCCCGGTGGTGGAGAGCCGCGACCAGCTCGGCAGCGGCAAGCTGGTCGGCATGCTGACCAACCGTGACGTCCGCTTCGCCACCGATCCCAAACAGCCGGTCAGCGAACTGATGACCAAGGAGCTGGTGACCGTCCGCGAGGGCGTCAGCCAGGAGGAAGGCAAGCGCCTGCTCCACCAGCACCGTATCGAGAAGCTGCTGGTCGTCGACGAGGATTACCGCTGCATCGGCCTCGTCACCGTCAAGGACATCGAGAAGGCGCAGGCCTATCCGAACGCCTGCAAGGACAGCAAGGGCCGCCTGCGCGTCGCCGCCGCCACCGGCACCGGCAATGACGGTCTCGCCCGTGCGGAGGCCCTGTTCGACGCCGGCGTCGACGTGCTGGTGGTCGACACCGCGCACGGCCATTCCGCCAAGGTGCTGGAGCAGGTCCGTGCCGCGCGCGCCATGTCCAGCTACACCCAGGTGATCGCCGGCAACGTCGCCACCGCCGAAGCGGCCAAGGCGCTGATCGACGCCGGTGCGGACGCCGTCAAGGTCGGTATCGGCCCCGGCTCCATCTGCACCACCCGCATCATCGCCGGTGTCGGCGTGCCGCAACTGACCGCGGTGATGGATGTGGTGGAGGAGTGCGAGAAGCACGGCATTCCGGTGATCGCCGACGGCGGCATCAAGTATTCGGGCGATCTGGCCAAGGCGATCGCCGGCGGCGCCAGCGTCGCCATGCTGGGCAGCCTGTTCGCCGGCACCGACGAGAGCCCGGGCGAGGTCATCCTGTTCCAGGGCCGTTCCTACAAGAGCTACCGTGGCATGGGTTCGGTCGGCGCCATGGCGCGCGGCTCGGCGGACCGTTACTTCCAGCAGGAGGTTTCGACCATGAAGCTGGTGCCGGAAGGCGTCGAAGGCCGCGTCCCCTACAAGGGCCCGGTGTCGGCGGTCATCCACCAGCTGGTCGGCGGCCTGCGCGCGGCCATGGGCTACACCGGCAGCGCCTCGATCGCCGAGATGCGCGAGAAGTGCCAGTTCGTCCGCATCACCAACGCCGGCCTGCGCGAAAGCCACGTCCACGACATCACCATCACCAACGAGTCGCCGAACTACCGGCAGGGCTGACGGTGTGTCGGGGGCGGTCGCCGGTCGACGGCCGCCCCCGACGTCACACTCCTTCGGTCACCAGTTTCCAAGGCTGCCAGCCGCCCAGCCGTACGCCGACGGCGAGGCTGGTGAAGGGAATGCGCAGTTCGATGTCCCGCGGCTGAAAAAAGGTCAACCGCTCCGGTTCGCCGCGTTCGTCGAATTCCAGCCGGGCGCCTTTCGGTTCGGGCGCGTATTCGTCGCTCATCACCTGCCAGATTTCCAGGTCGGTGCCGTGGTTGGTGATCTTGTACTGGCCGCAGCGCCAGGTCGCCGCTTCGCCGACGCTGCCTTCCACCACCTTCCTGTCGCCTTCCATCCGCACGTCGCCGACCCCGGCGGCCTCGCCCTTCATCGACGGTCCCTGCCGTTCGGCGCGGAAGCCCAGCCGCAGCCAAGCCGAGCGGCTGTGCGGGATCAGGCGGCGCACCGTGCGCGCGTCGTCCGCCGTGAAATGGTCGGGGTCGTCGTAGAGGATGCGGTCCAGCGCGGCGGCGATGACCATGCGGTCATCGATGCGCAGGTCCGGCGGGTAGGCTTTGCTCATCAGGCCAGCGGACTCCGGAGGGTGTGTCCGTCAGTATATAGGCACTCGATCCTGTCGTCGCTCTGATGCGCTCCGTATCCCGATAGACTCCCGAAACCTGTTTCCAGGCGCTATCCTGCGCGGCCGCTTCCGCGGAAGCCCCCGATTCGTCACGAGACGCGCCATGCAGGATCTGTTCGACACGCCGCCCAATCCCCGCAGCATCGCCGTCGATGCCCTGACGCCGGACCTGGCGGCGGCGGAACTGGCGGCGCTGGCCGCCGAGATCGCCCATCATGACCGGCTCTATCACCAGCAGGACCAGCCGGAGATCTCCGACGCCGACTATGACGCGCTGGTCCGCCGCAACCTCGCCATCGAAACACGCTTCCCCGATCTGCGCCGCGCCGATTCGCCGAGCCTGCGCGTCGGCGCCGCTCCGGCCGCCGGCTTCGGCAAGGTGCGCCACGCCATCCCGATGCTGTCGCTCGGCAATGCCTTCGCGCCCGACGATGTGGCGGAATTCGACGCCCGCGTCCGCCGCTTCCTCGGCCTGTCCGACGATGCGCCGCTGACCTTCGTGGCCGAGCCGAAGATCGACGGGCTGTCCTGCTCGCTGCGCTATGAGAAGGGCGAACTGGTTCTGGCCGCCACCCGGGGCGACGGGGCGGAGGGCGAGAACGTCACCGCCAACGTCCGCACCATCCGCGATGTGCCTCACCGCCTGCCGGCGCCTTTCCCCGCTGTGCTGGAGGTCCGCGGCGAAGTCTATATGAGCCGCGACGACTTCCTGGCGATGAACGCCGCCCGTGCCGAGAAGGGCGAGCCGCTGTTCGCCAACCCGCGCAACGCGGCGGCCGGCAGCCTGCGGCAGCTCGATTCCTCGATCACCGCATCCCGGCCGCTCTGCTTCTTCGGCTATGCGTTGGGTGAGCTGTCGGAGCCGATCGCAGAGACCCAATGGGGCATCCGCGAGCGGCTGAAGGGCTGGGGCTTCCAGCTGAACCGCCCGGCGGAGCTGTGCGACGGCAAGGACAAGCTGCTGGCTTATTACGAGGGCATCGGCCGGCGGCGCGCCGGCCTGCCCTTCGACATCGACGGCGTCGTCTACAAGGTCGACAGCCTGGAGCTTCAGCAACGTCTGGGCTTCGTCAGTCGGGCGCCGCGCTGGGCCATCGCCCATAAGTTCCCGGCCGAACAGGCGCAGACGCGGCTGAAGGCCATCACCATCCAGGTCGGGCGCACCGGTGCACTGACCCCGGTGGCGGAACTGGAGGACATCACCGTCGGCGGCGTCGTCGTCAGCCGCGCCACCCTGCATAATGAGGACGAGATCGCCCGCAAGGACATCCGCGTCGGCGATCTCGTGGTGGTCCAGCGCGCCGGCGACGTCATCCCGCAGGTGGTCGAGGTGGTGCTGTCGCAGCGCCCGGCCGACTCCGTGCCCTATGTGCCGGTGGAGAGTTGCCCGGTCTGCGGCAGTCTCGCCATCCGCGAGGCGGGCGAGGTGGTGCGCCGCTGCACCGGCGGCCTGATCTGCGCCGCCCAGGCCAAGGAACGGCTGCGCCATTTCGTCTCCCGCGACGCCTTCGACATCGAAGGGCTGGGCGAGAAGATCATCGAGGAATTCTGGGACGAGGGCTTCATCAAGTCGCCCGTCGACATCTTCACTCTGGAAGGCCGCGTCGAGCTGATCGGCCGGCCGGGCTGGAAGGAGCGGTCGGTCCAGAATCTGTTCAAGGCCATCCAGCAGCGCCGCGCCGGCATCGATCTGCACCGGGTGATCTACGCGCTGGGCATCCGCCATGTCGGCGAGGTGACGGCGAAGTCGCTGGCCCGCCAGTACAGGACGATGGAGGCTTGGGTCGACGGCATGCTGACGGCCGAACAGGCGATGCCGGGTCAGGAATGGCGCGACCTGCACGCGCTGAGCGGTGTTGGACCGGTCACCGCCGATACCATCCTCGCCTGGTTCGCCGATCCGGAGAGCGGGTCCAAGCTGGACTTCTATGCCGGGAACGACGCGCTGCGGCTGGAGACCATCATCGGTTCGCTCGGCATCAAGCGGCTGAACACACGGGCCGCCCAGGCGCTGGCCACCCGCTACGGCAGTCTTGCCGGTTGGCGGGCGGCGATGGAGCGGGCGGTCGGGCAGGCGCCGGGGCGGGCGTGGCTCGATTTGGTCGCCACCCCCGACGTCGGCGAGGTGGCGGCCGAGGAACTGGCCGGCTTCTTCGCCGAGGAGCGCAATCTGGTCATCGTCCGCGGCCTGATGGAGCGGCTGACCGTGTTGGAGGCGGAGGTGCCGAAGGCCAGCAACTCCCCAATTGCCGGCAAGACGGTGGTCTTCACCGGCACGCTGGAGCGGATGACCCGGTCGGAGGCCAAGGCGCGTGCCGAATCGCTGGGCGCCAAGGTCGCGGGTTCGGTGTCCGGCAAGACCGACTATCTGGTCGCCGGTGCGGATGCCGGCAGCAAGGCGGCAAAGGCCAAGGAGCTGGGCGTCGAGATCCTGACCGAGGACGAGTGGCTGGCCAAGATCGGCGGATGACCAGGGACGGACAGCCACATTCGCCAAAATGTCGCATCCACGTTCGCCCGGATTGACGGACGCGGATCGGGGGAGTGAGATCAGACAAGGCTTATAGTCAGAAGCGAAACGATGCCAAGGCAGGCGGCCTGACCCTGAAAAGGCGACGGTGCCGACGAGCGGTCAACGCCCGCATCCGCCTGCTCGGCAGCCAACGAAGGGGAACGAAGGAAACGCCATGGAGCCAATTCAGTGGTCGCGCTGGATGAGCGTGGGCAACGACGCGCTGGACGAGGATCACCGCGTTCTGATCGCCATCGTCAACAAGCTGTATGATGAGGCCGGCCGCCAGGACCCCGCGCTGATCGAAGCCATCCTGGGCGAACTGATCGCCTATACCCGCCATCATTTCGCGGAAGAGGAGGCGCAGATGGAACGGCTGAACTATCCGACCTTCGCCGCCCACAAGGCCCTGCACGACCGGCTGACCCAGCAGGTCGAAAGCTACCGCGACGAGTTCCGCGCCAATGGCGGCCGCATCAGCGGTGAGGAGGTGTTCCTGTTCTGCTCCGATTGGCTGGGCAAGCATATCCTGAAGGAAGACACCCGCTTCGGCGAATATGCCGGCACCGGGGCGGAGATGGCGGTGACGGAGTAGGGGGGATGGTCCCTCTCGCGCTCACTTGAAGTTCCGCATGGAGAAAATTATCTAAAATACTGAAATAACTCACAGAACTGCAAATTGTCTGAATTTGTGCGTGGCGCCCGCTCCGAGAGGGGAGGGCGCTTTTTCCTTTGCGCGACTCTCCGGGCCGGCGGGGGAGGGGAGCGCGCGCAAAGAAAAAGCCCTCCCCGGTGGGGGAGGGCAGGGGCAGACATCGCAAAAAAGACCATCCCGGACAATGACGACGATCAGGCGACCGCCAGATGCTCCAGGCCGCGGCGCGTGACCGGCAGCGACACCGCCGTCTCGTAGCGCCAGGCGCCGCGGTCGGCGAACAGGGCGCGCAGCAACTGGTTGTTCAAGGCGTGGCCGGAGCGCACGCCGTGGAAATGGCCGACGATCGGCGCACCGGCCAGATACAGGTCGCCGACGGCATCCAGGATCTTGTGACGCACGAACTCGTCCTTGAACCGCAGGCCCTCGGCGTTCATCACCGTATCGCCGGAGATGACCACCGCGTTGTCCAGCGAACCGCCACGGGCGAGGCCCATCTTGCGCAGCCCCTCGACTTCATGCAGGAAGCCGAAGGTGCGCGCGCTGCTGATCTCGTCCTTGAAGCTCTCCGGATCGATCTCCAGGGCGCGGGCCTGACGGGAGATGGCGGCGCTGTCGAAGTCGATCTCGAAGCTGTAGCTGGTGGCGTCGTCGGGGGTGAAGGACGCGCTCTTGACGCCGTCGCCGATGACGACCGGCTTCAGGATGCGGATGAAGCGGCGGGGCGACTTCTGCACGGCGATGCCGGCCTGCTCGATGGCGGCGACGAAGGGGGCGGCGCTGCCGTCCATGATCGGCACCTCGATGCCGTCCAGCGACACGATGGCGTTGTCGATGCCGCAGCCGGCCAGCGCCGACATCAGATGTTCGATCGTGCCGACGGTGGTGCCGTGTTCATTGCCGATCACGGTGCACAGGCGGGTGTCCACCACCGTGTCCCAGCGCGCCGGAATGACGGCGGCAGCGCCATGGCAATCGGTGCGCAGGAAGGTGATCCCGGAATTCGCATCGGCCGGCGAAATCGTCAGCGTGACGATGACGCCCGAATGCAGCCCGACGCCGGCGATGGTCACCGACTTCTTCAGGGTCTGCTGGAACATGCCGTCCACATTGCTGCGATTGTTGGCCACGATGTCTTTTCCATCTTGGTCGTGAAGGAGAGGTTTCCAACGATGCCGCGCCGCTTGGTCTTTGAAGACCATCACGTCGGCGGCTTTCGCTTTCGACCATGCTGATAGGTAACACCCGGGCTTGGAAATCGGCAAATCACTCATTGTTACCGTTTGTTGCAGGGCAAAACTGGCTCGTGACGCAAGCAATCAGTGTCTCCCGCTAAAAAACCGGCAATAAAAAATCCCCGGCGATGCATGAGGGCATCACCGGGGTCCGAGAGGTTCGGTCAGGTTGTGGAGCCGCCGGCGCCGCGATTAGGAGGCTGCGGCGACGGCGGTTATCTCCGGCTTTCGCCGGGATCGGCTGGCCGCCACGCCTGACCCGAAGTCGCTCGACACCAAGTCGGGTATGGCGGCGTCGGGTATGGCGGCCGAGATCGGTTCACGTCCGGACGTTCCAGCCGCTCAGTTGGCCTGACGGCGCAGGAAGGCCGGGATGTCCAGTTCCTCCTGCTCACCCGGCTTGGCATCGGCCCGCGGGGCCGGCGCCTGCGGCTGCGGAGCGGTGGGGTAGCCCGGCGCCGGCTGCTGCGGGGCGGACTGCTGCGGCTGATAGACCGGCTGTTGCGGGGCTGCCGGATACTGATGGCCCGCCGGATAGCCCTGGTGCGGAGCCTGCGGCTGCTGCTGCGGGTAGGCCGGCTGCTGCGGATAGCCCTGGGGAGCCGGCTGATACTGCTGCGGGGCCGGCTGCGGCTGGTAGGCCTGCGGGGCCGGCTGGGGAACGGGCTGCGGCGCCGGCGGGTGCGCCGGCTCGGACTTGCGGCCGAGGCCGGTCACCAGACCGAACAGGAAATTGCCCTTGCGGGCCGGCGCCGGTTCCGGCGCGGGGGCCGGGGCCGGACCGACGGACAGGCCGCCCGGATGCTGCTGATGCGCCTGGGGAGCGGCGTGGTGGTGATGCTGCGGAGGCGCCATCGGAGCCGGCTGCTGCGGCTGGTGCTGGGGCTGATGCTGCGGATGCTGGTGGCCCTGCATCAGCGGCGCCTGCGGGGCGTGCTGCTGGTGGGCCGGCTGCTGCGGGGTCGACAGCGGCGCGGTGCCGACGGTCACCGGCTGGCGCGGGGCATCGGCGGGCTTCGGCGCGAAGAAGTGGCCCCCCTGATTCTCACCATGCAGCGGGCCGGTGGCGGGCTTCGGCGCTTCGACATGCGGCTGATGCTGCTGGACCGGCTGCGCCGGATCGTGCTGGATGGCGGCAGCACCGGCGGTGACCGGCTGCGGCGTGCGCAGGCCGGCGGCGGCGCTGGGGATCGCCGAAGCCTGGGCGGCGGCCGGAGCCGGGGCACCGGTCAGGTTGCCGGGGGCCGCCGGCTTCTTGGCGCGATCGCCGGGGACGAGCGACAGGTTGACCGGGTGCAGGGTGCGCGGGTTGCTCATCGCCGCTGCGTCGATGCCGGTGGCGACGACCGACACGCGCATCACGCCGTCCAGCGAGCTGTCGAAGGTCGAGCCGAAGATGATGTTGGCATCGGGATCGACCTCGTCACGGACGCGGTTGGCCGCCTCGTCGACCTCGAACAAGGTCATGTCGTAGCCGCCGGTGATGTTGATGAGGACGCCGCGGGCACCCTTCATCGACACGTCGTCCAGCAGCGGGTTCGAGATGGCGGCCTCGGCGGCCTCGATGGCACGGCGTTCGCCACCGGCCTCGCCAGTGCCCATCATCGCCTTGCCCATCTCGGTCATCACGGACCGGATGTCGGCGAAATCCAGGTTGATCAGGCCGGGCATCACCATCAGGTCGGTGACGCCGCGCACGCCCGAATGCAGAACGTCGTCGGCCATCTTGAAGGCGTCCGCGAAGGTCGTCTTCTCGTTGGCGATGCGGAACAGGTTCTGGTTCGGGATGATGATGAGGGTGTCGACATACTGCTGAAGCTCGGCGATGCCGCCTTCCGCCAGCCGCATGCGGTGACCGCCCTCGAAATGGAAGGGCTTGGTGACGACGCCGACGGTCAGGATGCCGCGCTCGCGGGCCGCGCGCGCGATGACCGGGGCAGCACCGGTGCCGGTGCCGCCGCCCATGCCGGCGGTGATGAACACCATGTTGGAGCCTTCGAGATACTGGACGATCTCGTCGATCTGCTCCTCGGCCGAGGCCCGGCCGACGTCCGGCTTGGAGCCGGCGCCAAGGCCGCGGGTGGTGCCGGTGCCCAGCTGGATGCGCTTCTCGCACAAGGAACCCTTCAGCGCCTGCGCGTCGGTGTTGCCGACGACGAAGTCCACGCCTTCCAGGTTCGACTTGATCATGTTGTTGACGGCGTTGCCGCCGGCCCCGCCGACGCCGAACACGGTGATGCGCGGCTTCAGTTCGGGCTCGATCTGGGGGATGGTCACGTTGATCATTCTGTGCAGGCCTCCACAACCTGTTTTCGTTGGGTTTGATGTTTGATATGCCGCGACCGGCGCCCGGTTGTGTCCGGTGTCTGTCCGTTCGGGAATCGGTGAATGGCTGCGGGCGGAATCATCTAGAGATTCTCCCGCAGCCACAGGCCGACGCGGCCGAGGAGTCCGGATGACGCGACCGCCTCTTGGCCGGTCACCATCAGCTCCGTCGGGTTGCGGACGGCGTGTAGAAGAAGGCCCGCCACCGTCGAGAAGGCCGGACCGCCATGCGCTTCGTTGAGGCCGGCGATCCGGGTCGGGCGGGCGATGCGGACCTGCTTGTCCAGGATGGGGGCGGCCATCTCGCGTGTGTTGGGCAGCTGGCTGGCGCCGCCGGTCAGCACGACGCGCCGGCCGACCAGCTGGGAATGGCCCGACTGCTCGATGGCGCTGCGCACCTCTTCGAAAATCTCTTCCATCCGCGCCTGGATGATGCTGACCAGGAAGGAGCGCGGGTGGCTGGCGGTGCCGCTGCCGCTGCGCTCGTCCTCGCCGATCTGCGGAACCTCGATCATCTCGCGCTCGTCGGCCGGGTTCACCCGGGCGCTGCCGTAAAGCACCTTCAGCCGCTCGGCATGGACCAGCGGCGTGGCCAGTCCGTGCGCGATGTCGTTGGTGACATGACGGCCGCCCAGGGGCACGAAGCCGGTCCACACCAGATTGCCCTCGGCGAAGATCGAGATGGTGGTGCCGCCGCCGCCGATATCGACGCAGGCCGCGCCCATCTCCATCTCGTCCTCGACCAGACAGGCGAGGCCGGAGGCGAAGGGGCTGACGACAATGGACTCGATGTTCAGGTGGCAGCGGGCGATGCAGGCGTGCAGCGTGCGGATGGCGCCGGCCGCGGCGGTGACGACATGCAGCTGGGCGCCCAGCGTATGGCCGCTCATCCCCTTGGGATCGCGGATGCCGCGGCTGCCGTCCAGGCTGAAGCCCAGCGGAATGGTGTGGATCAGCGCCTGATCTGGGCCGGCCTGCAGGGTGCGGGCATGGGCCATGGCGCGGCGGATGTCGCCCTCCGTCACCTCCTGGCCGGAGACCGGAACGGTGGCGGTGAAGGCGTGGGAGCGCGGATGGCCCATCGACAGGTTGACGACGACGTCATGCACCGTCTCGCCGGCCATCTGTTCGGCGGCATGCACGGCGGCGCCGATCGAGGTCTCCGCCGCCTCCATGTCGATGATGGTCCCGGCGCGGATGCCCGTGGCGATCTGATGGCCGACGCCGATCACGCGGAGGGAGCCGGGCTCCTCCATCCGCGCGATGACGCAGCACACCTTCGTCGAGCCGACGTCCAGCGCCGTGACGATCCCGCCACGGGCCGGCCGCTTCGGCTTCTTGGCACCGTTGAATCCCATCCCGAACATACCCCCCAAGACTTTCCCTCTACTCCTGTTGTCCGTCGATACGCTCTTCCCCACAAGAGTCTGTCGCCGGCCACCCTTACGATTTCTTGCCGTTCTTCTTCTTCGTGTCGTCCTCCCAGCCCGGAAGCTGGGCGGTGGCGGAGGTCTGGATCGCCGCCTTGTCGGGCAGGCGCAGGTCGATGGCGACGATGTCGCGGTCCAGCACATGGCTGGCCGTATGCATCTGCTCCAGCTGACGCAGCGCGCGGCGCATCTCGGCGGTGCCTTCCGGCAGCTTCACCGTCACGCCGTTGCTGAGCTGAAGGTTCCAGCGGCGGTCGCTGATCCAGCTGGCCGAGGACAGCATCGGCGCGATGGTCGGCGCGCCGTCCAGCGCCGACAGCAGGGTGTGGACCTGCTGCGGCGCATTGGCGCCGATCACCTGCGGCAGGGTCTCGATCCGCTGGTTGCCGCGGCGCGCCAGTTCCGCCGCGTCGGCCAGCGGCCGGCCGGCGCGGTCGATGACGGTGAACTGGCGGTCATGTTGCCAGATCGCCATCGGTTGGCGTTCGGACAGGCGGATGTAGAGGAAGCCGGGCAGCCGCCGCTCGATCGAGGCCGACGACACCCAGGGCAGTTCCTCCAGCCGCTGCTTGGCGTCGGCGAGGTCGATGGACAGGATCGGCTCGCCCCGGCGCACGCCCAGCGCGTCGAGAACCACGTCGCGTTCGGTCTCGCTGCGGCCGACCACCAGGATCTCCGACAGGCGGAAGCCCATGTCGCCGGTCAGCCGGATGACGCTTTCCTGCGCCGCCTCGATCGTGTCTGCCAGATTGCCGCGCTTCCAGGCGGAGCCTGCGGCGGCAGTCAACCCCAGCACCGGCACCAGCAGCAGCGCCGCCTTGACAGCGGAGCGGGTCCAGCGCGGCCAGGCACGGCGTCGCTTGCCCTTTTCCGCCGATGCGGCCATGGCGCGCGGCGGGGTCGGCATCTCGTCCCGGGCGCGCGCACCGGCGGCGGCGCGGAAGTCCGGGTTGGCCATCAGGCGAGCTGACATGCGGCATTCTCCACCAGCCAGCCGACCAGCGCGCCGTAGGTGATCCCCACATGCGCGGCCTGTTCGGGCACCAGCGACAGGGGCGTCATGCCCGGCTGGTTGTTGATCTCCAGGAAATACAGGCCGTCCGTTCCCGGCCGGCTGTCATCCCAGCGGAAGTCGCTGCGCGACACGCCCCGGCAGCCCAGGGTGTGGTGCGCCAGCACCGCCAGCCGCTTCGCCTCCTCCGCCACGGCCTCGGGGATCGCGGCGGGGATGGTGTGAACGGCGTGGCCGGCACTGTATTTCGCGGTGTAGTCGTAGACCTGAGCCTGGAAGACGATCTCGGTCACCGCCAAAGCGCGGTCACCCATGACGCCCACGGTCAGTTCGCGACCGGGGATGAACTCCTCGACCAGCGCGCGCTCCCCGAAAGTCCACGCATCGCCGACCGGGCTGTTCTGCCCCTCGCGGACCAGGGTTACGCCAACGGTCGAGCCTTCGTCCACAGGCTTGACGATATAGGGCGCCGGCATGGGGTGGGCGCCGCCGGTGATCTCCCCACGGGACAGCACAAGACCCTTGGGCGAGCGGATGCCGACGGTGTCCAACACGCGCTTGGTCATCGCCTTGTCCATCGCGACGGCGGCGGCCTGGACGCCCGAATGGGTATAGGGCAGGCCCAGGAACTCCAGAACGCCCTGGATCGTCCCGTCCTCGCCGCCGCGGCCGTGCAGGGCGTTGAACACCACGTCGGGGCGCGGGCTGGTCAGGGCGTGCATCAGTCCGCCCAGGTCGCGCTGCACGTCGATGGCGGTGACGCGGTAACCTTCCTCCTCCAGCGCCTTGGCGACGCCGGCCCCGCTGACCAGCGACACCTCGCGCTCGGCCGACCAGCCGCCCATCAGGACGGCGACATGCTTCTTGTGGGCGTGGAGCAGGGCTTCGGTCATTGTGCTGTGCTTCCTTCGGCGGCAGGGATGCCGATACGCTTGATTTCCCAGTCCAGCATGACGCCGCTGGTCTCGAACACGCGGCGGCGGACCTCCTCGCCCAGCGCTTCCAGCTGGGCGGCGGTGGCCGTGCCGTTGTTGATCAGGAAGTTGCAGTGCTTTTCCGACACCTGGGCATCGCCGATGGACAGGCCGCGGCAGCCGGCCCTGTCGATCAGCTCCCAGGCCTTGAACCCCTCAGGATTCTTGAAGGTCGAGCCGCCTGTGCGCGAGCGGACCGGCTGGCTGTCGGCGCGCTTGTCGGAGATCTCGGCCATGCGCCGGGCGATCTCCAGCGGATTGCCGGGCTCGCCGCGCAGCACGGCGCCGGTGAAGATGCAATCCTCCGGGGCGGCGCTGTGGCGGTAGGTGAAGCCCATGCCGGTATGGCTGAACGCCAGCCGCCGGCCGTCGCGCGCCACAGCGGTGGCCGACACCAGCACGTCGGCCAGCTCGCGGCCATAGGCGCCGCCGTTCATGCGCAGGGCGCCGCCGATGGTGCCGGGAATGCCGGACAGGAACTCCAGCCCGGCGATGCCGGCGTCGCGGGCGACCATGGCGACGTTGAGGTCGAGCGCCGCGGCACCGGCGGTCAGTGTCATTCCATTCGCCGCGATGTCGGTGAAGCCGCGGCCGAGCCGGATGGTGACGCCCGGCACGCCGCCGTCCCGCACCAGCAGGTTCGAGGCGACGCCGATCACCGTCACCGGCACCTCGGCCGGCAGCGCGGCCAGGAAGTCGGCGAGATCGTCGGCATCGGCCGGGCGGAACATCACCTCCGCCGGCCCGCCGACGCGGAACCATGTCACCGGCGCCAGCGGGGCATCGGCGGTCAGCCGGCCGCGCACAGCGGGCATCCGCTCGATCAATTGACCGTCAGGGGCGCTCATGCGCGGCGCCGCCGTCATCGCGTCGCGCCATAGAGGGCGGCCAGCTCGCCCGGCAGGGCGTTCGCCCACTGGGTGATGTTGCCGGCGCCGAGGCAGACGACGAAGTCGCCGGGCTTGGCCATCTCGCGCACCACCTGGGCCAGTTCCTGCTGGGTGTGCAGGGCCACGACATGGCGGTGACCATGCATGCGCAGGCCCTCCACCAGGCTGTCGCGGCTGACACCCTCGATCGGAGCCTCGCCGGCGGCATAGACGTCGGCGACGATCACGGCGTCGGCGTCGTTGAAGCAGGTGCAGAACTCCTCGAACAGGGCGGCGAGGCGGGAGTAGCGGTGGGGTTGGACCACGGCGATGGTGCGGCCTGTGCCAGCGGTGCGCGCGGCCTTCAGCACGGCGGCGATCTCCACCGGATGGTGGCCGTAATCGTCGATGACGGTGATGCCGTTGGCCTCGCCGGTCTTGGTGAAGCGGCGCTTCACGCCCTGGAACTTGGCCATGCTGTCGCGCATCACCACGTCGGGCAGGCCCATCTCGTTGCCCACGGCGAAGCAGGCCAGCGAGTTCTGGACGTTGTGCGGCCCGTACATCGGCAGGCGCACGCCGGCGATGGCGCGGCTCTCGCCGGTGTGGCGGTCATAGATCAGCACGTCGTACTTGGCGCCGTCCGGACCCAGTTCCACGTTGACCGCGCGGATGTCGGCCTGCGGCGAGAAGCCGTAGGTGACGATGCGGCGGTCCGACACGCGCGGGATCATCGCCTGCACCTCGGGATGGTCGATGCAGAGCGCCGCAAAGCCGTAGAAGGGGATGTTCTGCACGAAGCTGTCGAAGGCCGCCCGCGCGTTGTCGAAGGTGCCGTAGAAGTCCAGATGCTCCGGATCCATGTTGGTGACGACGGCGATGCAAGCCGGCAGCTTGACGAAGGTGCCGTCGCTCTCGTCCGCCTCCACCACCATCCAGTCGCCGGTGCCGAGCCGGGTGTTGGAGCCGTAGGCGTTGATGATGCCGCCGTTGATGACGGTCGGGTCGAGGTTGGCGTGCTCCAGCATATGGCCGACCATCGAGGTGGTCGTGGTCTTGCCATGGGTGCCGCCGATGGCGATCGCCCATTTCAGGCGCATCAGCTCGCCCAGCATCTCGGCGCGGCGGACCACCGGCACCAGGGCGGCACGGGCTGCCACCACCTCCGGATTGTCGCGCTTGACGGCGGAGGAGACGACGACGACGGCCGCGCCGGCGATGTTCTCGGCCCGATGGCCGACGAACACCTTGATGCCCAGCTCGCGCAGGCGCTTGACGTTGGCGTTCTCGGCAAGGTCGGAGCCCTGGACGGTATAGCCCAGGTTCCGCAGCACCTCGGCGATGCCGCTCATGCCGATGCCGCCGATGCCGACGAAGTGGATGGTGCCGATCGAGAGGGGGAGGGCGCGCATGTCAGGCTTACTTTCCGCGGCGAAGCATCAGGCGAAGGGTGGCGTCGACCGCCCCGTCGGACAGGTCGTTGGGGAGGGGTTGCGATCCGTGGATCATCGACAGGCGGTCGCGCAGGAAGCCGCCTTCGGCGAGGAAGCGCGGCACCAGCGGACAGCCCGGACGGTTGTACCAGCCACCCTCGGTCCGCGTCATGTCCGCCGGCCAGTCCTGCAGCGGACGCGGCGTCGGCCGGGTCAGATTCCGCATGGGTTTCATCATTCCGCGGCCCCCTTGGCGCTGGCGCCGGCGGACGAGCGCCGGGCGTGGTGGGATTGGTCGTGGTCGGAGTGGGTGTGGTGGGTAAGAGTGGCCGGGCCGCCGCCCAGCATCGCCAGCACGGCGTCGGCCAGCGCGGTGGCGGCGTCGGCGGTGCCCCAGTCATGGGCGGCGCGAGCGGCGTCGGCGAGCGCCTGCGGATCGGCCAGCAGGGTGGACAGCCGCTCCGCCAGCGCGCTTGCGGTGAAGGAGGGTTGCGGCACCAGCCAGGCGGCCCCGGCCCCCGCCAGATGGCGGGCGTTGGCGGTCTGATGGTCGTCGGTGGCATGCGGGTAGGGCACCAGGATCGCCGGACGGCCGACGCAGGTCAGCTCGGCGATGGTGGAGGCGCCGGCGCGCGTGATGGCGAGGTGGCAGGCGGCCAGCCGTTCCGGCACATCGCGGAAGAAGGTCTGAAGCTCCAGCCGGGCAAGGCCGAGCGGTTCCAGGGCGTCGCGGGCAGCCTCCAGATCCTCCGGGCGGCACTGCTGCGCCAGATGGATGCGGGCGCGCATCGCCTCGGGCAGCAGGGCCAGCGCCGCGGGGATCACCTCGGAGAAGACGCGGGCGCCCTGGCTGCCGCCCATCACCAGCAGGCGGACCGGGCCGCCGGCCTGCGGCGCCTCGTAGGGAGACAGGCGGCGGGCGGCGATCGCCGGGCGGACCGGATTGCCGGTGCGGACGATCTTGGCGCGCTGCGTCTCGCCCAGCTTCTCGATGTCGGGGAAGGCGACGGCGATGCGGCGCGCTCCGGCGATCAGCATCCGGTTGGCGCGGCCCAACACGGCGTTCTGTTCGTGCAGCAGGGTCGGCAGCTTCGACTGGATGGCGGCATAGACGGTGGGGACCGACGGGTAGCCGCCGAAGCCGATGACCGCTGCGGGATCGAGCCGGCGCATCAGCGCCCGCGCCTCCAGCAGGCCGAGACCCATCTGCAGGGCGGCCTTCAGCTTGCCGACGATGCCGGCACCGGGGGATGCGGCGCGAATGCGGTGGACCGCAACCTCCGGCAGGCTTTCGCCGAAGGCGTGGCCGCGCTTGTCGGTCACCAGCGTCACCGCACGGCCGCGGGCCAGCAGCTCGCGTGCCAGCGCCTCGGCCGGGAACATGTGTCCGCCGGTGCCGCCGGCCGCCAGCACGATCACCTTGTTGGCGTCGGCGTCGAAGCCCGCATCGAATCCCGTTGCGCTCAAGTCGGTCGGCCTCCTCATTCCGCGGGGCCGAAGCGTTTGCGTGTCAGTGCCAGAACCATACCCATGCCGAACCCGAGAGCAAGCAGCGAGGAGCCGCCGTAGGAGATGAACGGCAGGGTCATGCCCTTGGTCGGCATAAGATGCAAGGACGAACCCATGTTGATCGCTGCCTGAAGCCCGAACTGAATCAGAAGACCGGCGGCGGCAAGCAGGACGAAGTAGTTGTTGTCATTGAAGACACGGGCGAATCCGCGCAACACGACGAAGGCGAACAGCACCACCAGCCCAAGGCAGAAGATCAGGCCCAGTTCCTCGCCCGCCACCGCGAAGATGAAGTCGGCATGGCTGTCGGGCAGATAGAACTTCACCGTGCCCTGACCGGGGCCGGTGCCCATCAGTCCGCCGTTGGCGAAGGCCTCCAGCGAGCGGTTGACCTGATAATTGTCGCCGGCATGCGGGTCGAGGAAGCGGTTGATGCGGCTGGTGACGTGCGGCAGCGTGTAATAGGCGCCGACCAGACCGACCACGCCCAACCCGCCGAGCCCCATCACCAGCACCAGGTTCAGCCCGGCCAGGAAGAACTGGGTGAACCAGACTGCGGAGACGACGAAGGTCATGCCCAGATCGGGCTGAAGGATCAGGCCGGCCATGGTGATGCCGTAGAGCGCCATCGACACCAGGGCGCCGGGGAAGCCCGGGTTGGTGCGCGACAGCGAGAACAGCCACGCCGCCACCACGGCGAAGGCCGGCTTCACAAACTCCGACGGCTGGATCGACAGGCCGGGGACATGGATCCAGCGGCGCGCACCCTTGATCTCCACGCCCACCACCAGGGTGGCGTAGACCAGCGCCACCGAGATCAGGAACACGCCCAGCGCCACCCGGCGCACGCCGCGCGGGCTGAGCAGCGAGACGCCGATCATGATGACGACCGCGGGGATCAGCATCATCACGTGGCGTTCGACGAAATAGAAGGTATCCTGGATGCCGATGCGCTCGGCCACCGGCGGGCTGGCCGCCGTGATCAGGACGGTGCCCAGGAACATCAGCAGGGCGACGGCGCCCAGCTGCCAGCGGTCGACGGTCCACCACCAGCGGCCGAAGATCGATTGGTCGGTGCGGTCGAAGGTGATCATGCAACGCCCCCGCTGGTGCCGTCCCCGGTGTGCTCATGCGCGCTGATAACGCCCGCGACATAGGCGGCGAAGGCCTCGCCACGCTTCTCGAAATTGGCGAACTGGTCCCACGATGCGCAAGCTGGGGACAACAGCACGCAAGCGCCGTCCAACCGCTCCGCCAAGGCCAGTCCGGCCGCCTTCGCGGTCGCAACATCCAGCGTTCCGCAGCGTGTATAAGCAACGCCTTGTGCGTCAAGCCATGCGGCGAATTGTTCCTGCGCCTCGCCGATCAGGAAGGCGTGCCGGACGCGCCCCATATAGCCCTCCAGCCCCTTCAGCCCGGTGTCCTTGGCCTGCCCGCCGAGGATCCAATAGATCGGGTCGAAGGTCGCCAGCGCCTTTTCCGTCGCGTCGGCGTTGGTCGCCTTGCTGTCGTTGACGAAGCGCACCCCCTCCAGCGTGCCGACCAGCTGCTGCCGGTGGGCGAGACCGGGGAAGGTCGCCATCGCCGCGACGATCGCCGGCACCGGCAGGCCGGCGGCCTTGCAGGTGGCAAAGGCGGCGGCGGCGTTCTGCCAGTTGTGGGTGCCCAGCAGGCTGGGCAGCGCCGACAGTTCCGCGACGCGGACCGCCTCGCCTTCGGTGTCGTCGATCAGCCAGCCCCCGGCGGCATAGACGCCGCCGGGCACCGGTCCCTGGGCGGAGATCGGCCAGATGCGCTGGTCGCCGGCAGCGACCAGATCGGCGTGGATCTTCCGGCAATGCTCGTCGTCCACCCCGATCACCGCGGTGCGCGGCCGGGTCTGGCGGTGGAAGATCAGTTTCTTGGCGGCGATGTAGCCTTGCATCCCGCCATGGCGGGCGAGATGGTCGGGCGTGATGTTCAGCAGGACCGCGATGTCGAAGGTGATGGAGTGGGTCAGCTCCAGCTGATAGCTCGACATCTCCAGGACGCAGGTGCCGCCGGACCCGATGGGGTCGAAGGTGAGCACCGGCGTGCCGAGGTTGCCGCCCACCGCCGCCTTGCGACCGGCGGCGGCCAGGATGTGGCCGATCAGCGTGGTGGTGGTCGACTTGCCGTTGGTGCCGGTGATGCCGATGAAGGCGCAGTCACGCTCCGCCCGGCCAAGCAGCTCGATGTCGCAGATCAGTTCGATCCCCAGCGCCTTGGCACGTTCGGCCACCGGATGCGGCTTGGGGAAGGTGTGGGGAATGCCGGGCGACCAGACGATGGTCATCAGGTCCGACAGGTCGGCGGTGGCGAGATCGACCACGGCGAAGCCCTCGGCCTCCGCCGCGGCACGGGAGGCGGGGTTGTCGTCCCACACCCGCACCTCGGCCCCGCTGTCGCGCAGCGCGCGGGCGGTGGCGAGGCCGGATTTGCCCAGCCCCATCACCGCGACGGGCAGCTCCTGCATGTAGAACAGATCGATCATCGCCGGTCCCCCCTCAGCGCAGCTTCAGCGTGGACAGGCCGACCAGCGCCAGGATCGAGGCGATGATCCAGAAGCGGATCACCACCGTCGGTTCGGCCCAGCCCTTTTTCTCGAAGTGATGGTGCAGCGGCGCCATGCGGAACACCCGCTTGCCGGTCAGCTTGAAGGAGGCGACCTGCACGATCACCGACACGGTCTCCAGCACGAACAGGCCGCCGATGATGGCCAGCACGATCTCGTGCTTGGTCACCACGCTGACGGCGCCAAGGGCGCCGCCCAGCGACAGCGACCCGGTGTCGCCCATGAAGACCATGGCGGGCGGGGCGTTGTACCAAAGGAAGCCCAACCCGGCGCCGACCAGCGCGCCGCAGAACACCGCCAGTTCGCCGGAGCCCGGTACGTGGTGGATCTGAAGGTAGTTGGCGAAGATCGCGTTGCCCGACAGGTAGGAGATCAGGCCGAAGCAGCCGGCGGCGATCATCGTCGGCACGATGGCAAGCCCGTCCAGCCCATCGGTCAGGTTCACCGAGTTCGAGGCGCCGACCATGATGAAGGCGCCGAACGGCACGAAGAACCAGGACAGCTGGATCAGGAAATCCTTGACGAAGGGGACCGCCACGCCGCCCGACAGGGGAGGGGCCGACACCCACATGATCAGTGCCGAGGCGACCAGTCCGATGGTGATCTCCCAGCCCAGGCGGAAGCGGCCGGACAGCCCCTTGGTGTTGCGCTTGGTCAGCTTCAGGTAATCGTCGCCGAAGCCGATCAGGCCGTAGCCGATCGTGACCAGCAGGACGATCCAGATATAGGCGTTGGTGATGTCGGCCCACAGCACGGTGCTGACCGTCATGGCGATCAGGATCATAAGGCCGCCCATGGTGGGCGTGCCCTTCTTCTTGAAATGGCTTTCGGGGCCGTCGGCGCGGATGGGCTGGCCTTCGCCCTGCTTGCGCTTCAGCCACGCGATCAGGCGGGGGAAGAAGACGAAGCTGATGACGAGCGACGTGATCACGGCGCCGCCGGTCCGGAAGGTCAGGTACCGGAACAGGTTGAACGGCGAGAAGACGTCGGCCAGACCGAAGAGGAGGTTATAGAGCATTTGGGTCCGTCAGCCTCGCGGGCCTTGCTGGCCTTGAGCGGCCGCCTGCGGCTGGTTGGTGGTTCGGGAGGCCGCTTTGTCCTCGCTTTCGCGCCCGCTGTCGAGTGCCGCGAGCGCATCGACGATCAGACCTGTACGACTGCCCAGCGACCCCTTGACCATGATAACGTCGCCGCCTTTTACGGCCCCGGTCACGATGGGGGCCAGCTCCACGCTGGTTTCGGCCCAGGCGCCGCGCATCGCTGCCGGCAGGCGGTCGAACAGCGCCTTCATGTGCGGCCCGCAGGCATAGACGGCATCGACCTGCGCGGCGCGCAGCGGTTCGGCCAAACCGATATGCAGGGCGTCTGCCCGCTCCCCCAGTTCCCGCATGTCGCCCAGCACGGCGATGCGCCGGCCGCCGGCGCCGGGGTCGATCTTGCCCAGCACCTCCAGCGTCGCCGCCACCGCCGCCGGGCTGGCGTTGTAGCTTTCGTCGATCAGGGTGAAGGCACCTTGCGGCAGCTGTATGCGCTTGCGGGTGCCGCGGCCCTTGACCGGCTGGAGGCTGGACAGGGACCTGGCGGCGGCGGCCGCGTCGGCACCCATCGCCTTCACTGCCAGCAGCACCGCGAGGCTGTTCATCACCCAATGCTTGCCGGGTTGCGACAGGCTGTAGTGCAGACGCTCGCCGCGGATGACCGCGGTCACCGAACTGCACGTCGCGTGCAGTGAGCAGTCGACCAGCCGGGCATCGGCTTCCTCATGGGCGCCGAAGCTCCAGATATTGGTCAGGCCATGGCGGCGTGCGGCGGCGGCCAGCCGGGCATACTGCCCATTGTCGCGGTTCAGCACGGCGACGCCATCGGCTTCCATCCCCTCGAAGATCTCCGCCTTGGCGTCGGCGATGGCTTCCACGCCGGAGAAGAATTCCAGATGCACCGCCTCGATGGTCGTGATGATGGCGACATGCGGCTTGACCTGCCGCGACAGCGGCCCGATTTCACCGGCGTGGTTCATCCCCAGCTCAAAAACGCCATAGGCGCTGTCGGCCGGCAGGCGGGCGAGCGACAACGGCACGCCCCAGTGGTTGTTCAGGCTGCCTTCGGTGGCATAGGTCGGCCCCTGCGCCGACAGGACGTGGCGCAGGGTCTCCTTGCTGCCGGTCTTGCCGACCGAACCGGTGACGGCGACCATGCGGGCACCGCAGCGCGCCCGGGCCGCCGCACCCAGCGCCGCCATCGACTGCAGCGTGTCGGCCGGGGCGATCAGAAGCGGCGCGTCCGCAGGAATCCCGTCCGGGAGATGATCGACCAGCGCGGCGACGGCTCCGGCGGCGAATGCCGCGCCGACGAAGGCGTGGCCGTCGAAATTCGGGCCGCGGATGGCGACGAACAGATCGCCCGGCGCAACCTTGCGGCTGTCGATGGTGACGCCGGTGGCGGTCCAGGCGGATGGGCCGGCCAGACGCCCGCCGGTGGCGGCTGCCGCATCCGTCGCGGTCCAGAGAACCGCCTTCTCCGTCTTGTCCCCGCTCATGCTCCAACCTCCGCTACGGCTTTCCGGGCCTCGTCCGCGTCGTCGAACGGACGCACCTCGGTGCCGATCGTTTGTCCCTGTTCGTGGCCCTTGCCGGCGATGACCAGCACGTCGCCGGGCTGAAGCTGCCGCACCGCGGTGCGGATCGCCTCGGCCCGGTCGCCGATCTCCTCCAGCCGGCCAGCCAGTTCCCCGGTGGCCCCGGCCAACACCTCGCTCCGCACGAAGGCGGGATCCTCGGTGCGCGGGTTGTCGTCGGTGACGATGGCGCGGTCGGCCAGTCTGGCCGCCAATGCTCCCATCACCGGCCGCTTGCTGCGGTCGCGGTCGCCGCCGCAGCCGAAAACCGTCACCAGATGGCGCGCGGCATGCGACCGCAGCGCCAGAAGCACCGTTTCCAGCGCGTCCGGCGTGTGGGCGAAATCAACATAGACCGTCGCCCCGTTGGGGTGGGTCGCGACATGCTGCAGCCGGCCCGGCACGCCTTCCAGCGAGGGAAGGGTGGCGAGCGCCTGTGCGGCGTCGCCGCCTGAACCGATGACCAGACCCAGTGCGCAGAGCACGTTCCAGGCCTGGAAGCGACCCGCCAGCGGCAGGTCCACCGTCACATCGCTGCCGAGCACGGACAGGGCGAGGCGCTGACCATGGGCCAGCGGCTCCACCCCGGTCACCCGAAGCTCGGCGCCGGCCAGACCATAGGACAGGACGCGATGGCCACGTTCGTTACAAATTGTGGCAAGAAAACGAAAGTCATCACTGTCCGCGTTCAGAACGGCGGTGCATCCTGACGGTAGAACACGTTGGAAGAGCATCGCCTTGGCGTCGCGATACGCCTCCATTGTGCCATGATAGTCCAGGTGATCGAGCGTGAGGTTGGTGAAGCCGGCGGCTTTGATCGCCACACCGTCGAGCCTGAACTGCTCCAGGCCGTGGCTGGACGCTTCCATCGCCAGATGGTCGATGCCGGCATCCGCGGCGGCCGCGAGGTCGCGGTGGAGCGAGACCGGGTCCGGGGTCGTCATCCCGCCATAGCCGTGCAGGCCGGGGCAGAGCAGGCCCAAGGTGCCCAGGCTGCCGGCGGAGAGGCCCATGCGGGCCCAGATCTGTGCGGCGAACTGGACCGTGGATGTCTTGCCGTTGGTGCCGGTGACCGCCACGACCGTTTCCGGCTGGCGCCCGCCATGGAAGGCGGCGGCCATGTGCGCGAAGGCGAGGCGGGGCTGCGGATCGGTCAGGAGGACGGCGGTCGAGCCGGCAGGCAGTTCGGTGCCCTCGGCCGCGAGCACGGCGACGGCGCCCTTGGCGAGCGCATCGGCAATGAAGGCGCGGCCGTCGGCCTTCACGCCGGGAAGAGCGGCAAAGACGAAGCCGGGCCTGACCGCCCGGCTGTCGGCGGTCAGCCCGGCGATGTCGGGGTCGGCCACACGGAGCGTGGCGTCAGCGGGGCTTGGTCTGAGTTGGGAAAGACGCAACGGTGCTTCCCTTCGGCGGGGGTGGGGCGGTGACCGGCGGCATGGACTGCTGCCAGTTGGTGGAACCGGCGGCGTTGAGGTAGGTGGAGTTCAGAATCTCGGGTGCGTTCTCGTCGACGATCGGCACGTTCAGCAATGGGCCGATCTGCTTGACGATGCGGCCCACGGCCGGGGCGGCGACCCAGCCGCCGGTGGCGTAGCCGTATGTCTTGGCCGTGGCCTGCGGCTCGTCGACCAGAACATAGACGATGTAGCGCGGATCGTTCATCGGGAAGGCGCCGAGGAACGACGACATGCGCGAGTTCTTCTGGTAATGCTTGCCCTTCTGCTTGTCGGCGGTTCCGGTTTTTCCGCCGACGACATAACCCTTCACTTCGGCCGACTTGCCGGTGCCTTCGGTGACCACGAAGCGGAACATGCGCCGCATCATGTCGGAGGTCTGGCGTGACACCACCTGTTCGGTCGGAACCTCGCCGTCGGGCTGGCGCTTCAGCAGCGTCGGCTTGTGGAAGAAGCCGCCGTTGATGACGGAGGCGGCCGCCGCCACCGTGTGCATCGGGCTGACCGAGATGCCGTGGCCGAAGGAGATGGTGTAGCTGTTGACCTCGCGCCACGGGTTGGGCACCAGCGGCCAGCCGCTTTCCGGCAGCTCCAGCCCGGTGGGCTTGGTGAAGCCCATCCTGGTCATGAAGGCCTTCTGTGCCGCCACGCCGACCTGCTGCACCATGCGCACGGAACCGAGGTTGGAGGAGTGCTGGAACACTTCCGCCACGGTCAGGGCACGGTGCAGGTTGTGGTAGTCGTTGATGGTGAAGCGGCCGATCTTGACCGGGTGCGCGGCATCGAACATGTCCGATACCCGGATCTTGCCGGTGTCGAAGGCCAATGCAGAGTTGAAGATCTTGAAGGTGGAACCCATCTCGTACACGCCGAGCGTCGCCCGGTTGAACAGCGTGTCGGGGTTCAGGCCGGTCGGGTCCTGCGGGTCGAAATCGGGCAACGAGACCATCGCCAGCACTTCGCCGTTGCGCACGTCGAAGACGATGCCGGCGGCGCCGATGGCGCTGAACTCCTGCACCGTGGCGGCCAGTTCCTTCTTCAGGACATGCTGCAGCCGCAGATCGATGGAGAGCTGAAGCGGCGTTCCCGGTTCCTCGGTCAGCCGCTTGTTGAAGCCCTGCTCCATGCCGGCGAGGCCGTTGTTGTCGATGCCGGTGAAGCCGACGATGTGCGAGGTCAGCGGACCGGCCGGGTAGAAGCGGCGCTCCTCCCGCTCGAACGCGACTCCGGGGATGCCCAGGCGATGGACGGCGGCCTGCTGTTTGGGCGTCAGGTTCCGCTTCAGCCAGACGAAGCGGCGGTCGCCGCTCAGCTTGTTGAGGACGTCCTTGTAATCCAGGTCGGGCAGGGCGCTGACCAGCTTCTGCGCGGCCTCTTCCGGGCGCGAGACCAGCTTGGGGTCGGCGTAGAGCGACTGGGTGACCAGCGATGTCGCCAGCAGGTTGCCGTTGCGGTCGGTGATGTCGGCACGGTTGGTGGTGGTCTCACCGATTTCCAGCGCCACATGCTGGCGCGGGTCGCCGCCGCCGGCAAGCAACGTGGCCATCGCCAGCTTGACGCTGATGGCGGTGAAGACGGTCGTGACCACGGCAGCCGTCACCATCAGGCGGTAACGGCTCTGTTCCAGCGCAACCGCCAGCGAGGTCCGCGGGTTGGCGGACGGCTGCGGGGCCGGCTGGGGAAAGGGCGAGGGCGCCGGCGGCGGCACATAGGTGCTGCCGATGCTGGCGCCGGGCTGGCCGTAGCCGGCCGGCCCGCCGTGGTCGTGACCGTTCATCGATTGGCCCCCAGGCGCGCAACGAGCAGCCCGAGGCTGTCGGTCGGCTTGGGCTGATAGGAGGGTTGCTGGGCGGCGGGAGCCGCGGCGACGACCTTGGCAGATGCCGGAGCCGGGGTCGGTCGGGCGGCCAGTTCGGTCGGACGTGCGGTCGATGCATTCGGCGCCAGTTTGCCGGCGGCCGGCGCAGCCGGGGCGATGCGATCGGTGGACTTCTCGGCCGGCGCGCGGGCGGAGCCGGGAACCAGGGCAGCCGGCTTGATCCGGCTGCGTGACGGGTCGGCCAGGCCACCGGAGGAGGGCAGGGACGCGGGCACGACGACCGGCGCGCGTTCCAGCGCCTTGTCCATCGGCAGCGGCTTCGCCAGCACCGGCGCGCTGACCGGAACGATTCCGGCGGCGGTGCTGTTGGGGGTGGCGGGCGCGCGGGCAGCGGCCAGCTGCGGATTGCCGGTTCCGGGCGCACGCACCATCGGCGGCAGCGGGGCGACGCCGGGCAGGGCGGGAGCCGGCGGCGGAACCGCATCGGCCGGGCGCATCGGGATCACGTCCATCGCGAGATACTGGCGCGGCTCGGTGGGCTTCAGCGTCAGATAGGCCTGCGCCATCTGTTCCAGCTTGGTGGGATCGTTCAGATAGCTCCACTCGGCCTTCAGGACCTGGATGGACTCCTGCTCCTGAACGATCTTGCGGTTCAGCCCGGCGAGCTTCTCCTCCAGATCCTGGACGTCGTAGCTGGTCTGGAACAGCACGCCACCGGCGGCCGCGATCAGGCCGCCCCAGAACAGCCAGGTCTTGCCTTTCATGCTGCCTCCTTGCCGGACGCCGGAAACGCGGGCGCCTCGGTGCGTTCAGCCCCGCGCAGCCGGGCGGACCGGGCGCGAGGGTTGTTGCGGGCTTCGGCCTCGCTCGGGTCCACGGGTTTCCGGGAGAGCAGGCGGAAGGATGGGTGATGCGCCGCGACCGCGGTCACGGGCGTATGGCGGGACGGGGAGGGCGGCGGCGAGGAGCGTTCCCGCAGGAACGCCTTGACCTCGCGGTCCTCCAGCGAATGGAAGGAGACGACGGCGAGACGCCCGCCGGGCGCCAGCAGCGACTCGGCGGCGGACAGGCCGCGCCGCAATTCGCCCAGTTCGTCGTTCACATGGATGCGCAGGGCCTGGAAGGTGCGGGTGGCCGGGTCTATCCCGTCGCCCTTCCCCTTCGGCACCACCGAGCGGATGACGTCGGCAAGCCGCGCCGTGCGCTCGATCGGCGCCTCGCGGCGGGCGGCGACGATGGCGCGGGCGACGCGGCGCGCCATCCGTTCCTCGCCAAGCTGATAGATTATGTCCGCCAGTTCCGCCTCTTCGGCGGTGTTGACCACGTCGGCGGCCGTCGGCCCATCCCGTCCCATCCGCATGTCGAGCGGGCCGTCGAAGCGGAAGGAGAAGCCGCGCTCCGGCTCGTCGATCTGGGGGGAGGAGACGCCGACGTCGAGCGCCACGCCGTCGACCTTGTCGACACCATGGGCGGCCAGCAGCTTGTCCATGTCGCCGAAACAGCCCTCGATCACTTCCAGCCGTCCGGGGAACTCCTGGACCAGCACACGGCCGCGCTCGATCGCGGCGGGATCGCGGTCGATGCCGATGACCCGGCAGGAGGCCGATTCCAGCAGGGCGCGGCTGTAGCCGCCAGCGCCGAAGGTGCCGTCGACGTAGAGACCGCCCGCGCGCGGGGAAAGTGCTGCGATCACCTCGTCCAGCAGGACGGGAATATGGATGCGGGTGTCCGTCATCAGGCGCCCTCCCCGCTCCGGCTTGCGGCGCCGCGCGAGGCCTTGGCGACGATCTGGCTCAGCGAGATGTCCTTGCGCACGACCTGCTCGCGCAGTGCGGCCTCGTGGGCCTTCAGGGCGTCTGGTTCCCAAATCTGGAAGGTCTTGCGGCGGCCGATGAAGGCGGCCTCCTCGGTGATGCCGGCGAACTCCGCCAGTTCCTTGGGCAGGACGATGCGGCCTTCGGCGTCGGAGGAGACGGGGATCAGCTTGCCGAAGATGAAGGTCTCGATCATGTCACGCTCGTCTGCATCGAGGTCGGGGGATTCGAGGCTTTCGGAGAGGACGTCGAGATAGTCCTGGTCGGCGCCTTCCAGCGCCTGGTGGTTCAGCGAGGGCCAGAGATAGACGGTGCTGGGAGCCGACGTTTTGGCAAGCGACTGCCTGAACTGTGCCGGGATCGACACACGCCCTTTCCTGTCAACTTTGTTGACGTATGTGGACAGGAAAACGGCCATAGGCCCGGCGATCCCCCCTGCTATCCCCCATGCGCGGTCGGGTGCTCCGCGCTAGCCCCGCTTGGCCCATTCAGCCCGTGCCCCCCGGTGTTAACCAGAATGGGTAAGAGCCCCCCTTAAATGGGCATTCTTGGGATAGCATGGGACGGCATGGGCGTCAACGGCCCCCCGAGTATTCAGACGGGGGTGTCAAGACTTTCGAGTCAGGCTGTGGCATCGGCGCAAGTTGGTGTACGAAATTTCTGAATCATCGCAGTATTATGCTGGACTCGCGCCGTGTGGATAAAGTTATCCACATACGTTCCATGAACGTTCCAAAGTTTTAAGAAAATTCTATGTATGCATGGTTTGTCCGACGGTCGAATCGACCCCCTCGGACGGCATAGAACCTTGGGTGGGAAACTCCGGTCCGGCATGGGATGGCATGGGAAATCGCCCCACAGTTATCCACCGGCTGTGGATTAGTCTGGGGAAAATGTGGAAGGGAGCGTGCACATTCTGGGGATGGCCGTGAGAAAGCCCGGCAGACCGCGGGGTACGGGGGGAGCGGTGTTCGCATCCACCCTGTGGATGACGCCGGTATGGTCCGTCAGCTGCCCACGCCGTCCCATGCCGTCCCGTCAAAAGAGGCAGGGCAGGGGCAAACGGGTGCCGTCATGGGGCGCCATGGGATCGGGGGCCCCGAGGGGAGATCCGTTTTGGGACGAAATGGGCAAAGGAACTGGGAAAGCGCCAGATGGCCTGTAAGCCGGGTTCTGTATCCCGCCCCGAAGGGCAGGCGATGGCCATTCGTCTGGGACGCCGGTTGCCCGGACGCCTCGCGCGACCAACCCGAGCGGCGGCGCGGAAACGCGCTTGACCCACGCCCGTCCCGTTGCGGGGACGGTGGTCGGGCCGCTCCTATTCGGTCTTGCTCCCGGTGGGGTTTACCGTGCCGTCCCCGTTGCCGGGTCCGCGGTGCGCTCTTACCGCACCCTTTCACCCTTACCTGCGTCGAAACGCCGGCGGTTTGCTTTCTGTGGCACTGTCCCTAGGGTCGCCCCCGCCGGCCGTTAGCCGGCACCGTGTTTCCGTGGAGCCCGGACTTTCCTCCCCCGGCCGAAACCGAAGGCGGCCATCCGGCCATCTGGCGCGGTCGTTCATATAGAGAAGTGGGCGTGGGGGCAAATCCCAAATCGCGGGTTCTGGTTCCTACCGCCCGGTCATCCGCAGCAGCGCGCGCAGGCGGCGCACCGTCTCGGGGTCGGCGGCGCCGGTCAGGCGTTCAGGATGGAAATGGCGCTGGAAGGACAGCAGCGCCCGCGGTTCGGCCGGGTCGTACCCATGGCGTCCCAGCAGGACGGCGACCTCCGCGTCGGTGAAGGGAGCGTCGTCGGTCTGGGACGGCGTGGGCCACAGCCCGATCCCCTGGGCGGCGAGGCCGGGCCAGTCGAACAGTTCGCCCGGATCCTCCTTGCGGGCGGGCGCCACGTCGCTGTGACCCAGCACGTCGGCGGGGGCGATGCCATGGCGGCCCATGATGCCCAGGCAAAGTTCGGCCACCGCCGCCATCTGCGCGGGCGGAAAGGGGCGGTAGCCGAACTCGTGGCCGGGGTTGACGATCTCGACGCCGATGGAGCGGCTGTTGATGTCCTCCGCCCCGCGCCAGCTCGACCGGCCGGCATGCCAGGCGCGGCGCTCCTCCGGCACATGGGTGTAGATAGTGCCGTCCTCGTCCACCGTGTAATGGGCGCTGACCTGGGCCGCCGGGTCGCACAGCCGCTCCAGGGCGTGGGCTGCGGTGGGCATGCCGGTGTAGTGCAGGATCAGCAGGTCCACCCGCGTGCCCTCTGCCCGCGGGCCGTGGTTGGGAGAGGGAAGGTCGATCCGGCGGAAACTGCTCATGTCGGCATCTTATCAGGTCAGGCGGTCAGGTCGGATTCGTGACCGTCTGGTTGACCGCCTTCGGCCCGCGCCGGACGATCACCGCGACGCCACCGATGGTGAGCAGCCCACCGATGCCGAGGTTCACCGTCACCGGATCACCCATCAGCAGCACACCGGAGGCGACACCGAAGACCGGCACCGTCAGCAGATAGGGCATGGTCTGGTTGACGGAATAGCGCCCCAGCAGCGGATACCACAGACCATACGCGATGATGGTGACCGCGACCGCCATATAGACGATGGACGCCCAGCCGACCCATGTGGAATTGGCCAGCGCCGCCAACTGCCCATGCTCCGTCAGCAGCGACAGGCCCAGCAGCTGGGGCATCGCGAACAGCGCCATCCAGCCGTTGACGGCGAAGCCGTTCACCGCGCCGATCAGCTTCATCTGCACGCTCGCCACCGCGAACGCGAAGCTGGCCGCCAGGATCAGCAGCAGCGAATGGAGCGATTCGCCCAGCCGTGGCTCTCCGGCGATCACCGCGACGCCGGCGAAGGCGGCGGCCATGCCGATGGCGCGGCGCCAGCCCAGCTTGTCCTTGAACACCAGCGCCGCCAGCAGGGAGGAGAAGGGCACCTGCACCTGTGCCGCAAGCGAGGCGGTGGCGGCATCGATTCCCTTCAGCCCGCTGAACATCATCGGGAAATGGATGCTGCCCAGCGTCACCGACAGCAGCGCGATCTTCCACAGCTTGTCGCGCGGCACGCGGAAGAAGGGGACGATCAGCACCGCCACCAGGGCGAAGCGCAGGAACATGACGAACAGGGGGGGAAATTCAGCCAGCGCCCATTTCGCCACCACGAAATTCAGCCCCCACAGCGCCATCACCACCAGAGCCTGGAGCGTGTGGGCAAAGCTCATGCCCGCCCGCCTTCCAACTCCTCGCGCATCGCCTCAAGCTCCAGCCAGCGCTCCTCCGCCGCGGCGAGCGCGGCCTGCTTGGCGTGCAGCTGCTCGCTGGTCTTCTGGAACTTGGCAGGATCGCGGCTGAACAGGTCGGGGTCGGCCAGCGCCTTTTCCAGCTTGGCGATCTCTGTGCCCAGCGTGTCCATGCGAGCCGGCAGCTCGTCCAGTTCGCGCTGGTCCTTGTAGCTCAGCTTGCCGCGCGGCTTGGCCGCTGCGGCCGGCGCCTGTGCGGCCGGCTTCGGCTTGGCGGCGGCAGCGGCGGGAGCCGCCTTGGCCGGGCGCTGCACCAGATAGTCGGAATAGCCGCCGGCATATTCGGTGGCGGTGCCGTCGCCCTCCAGCGCGATGGTGCCGGTCACCAGCCGATCGAGGAAATCGCGGTCGTGGCTGACCAGCAGCAGCGTGCCCTGATAGTCGCCCAGCACGTCTTCCAGCAAATCCAGCGTGTCCATGTCGAGGTCGTTGGTCGGCTCGTCGAGGATCATCAGGTTGCTGGGCTTGGCGAATAGCCGGGCCAGCAGCAGCCGGTTGCGCTCGCCGCCCGACAGCGCCTTCACCGGGCTGTCCAGCTGCCTTGTGTCGAACAGGAAGTCCTTCATATAGCCGGCGACATGGCGCGACACGCCGTTCACCACCACCGCGTCGCCGCCGAAGGGGCACAGCACCTTGCGGATGGTGTCCTCCGGATCCAGCCCTTCGCGCCGCTGGTCGAAATAGGCGGTGTCGAGGCTGGTGCCCAGTTTCACCGTGCCCTCGTCCGGATCGAGCTGGCCGGTCAGCATCTTCAGCAGGGTGGATTTGCCGGCGCCATTCGGCCCGATCAGGCCCACGCGGTCGCCGCGCAGGATGCGGGTGGAGAAGTTCCTGACGATCGTCTTGCGGCCCTCGGGCGTGTCGAAGCCCTTGGAGATGCCGGTCGCCTCGATCACCAGCCGGCCGCCACGCTCGGCCTCGGCAATGGCGAGCTTGGCCTGCTGGCCGCCCTTGATCTGCTCGGCCCGGCCGGCGCGCAGGTCCAGCAGGTTGCGGACGCGCCCCATGTTGCGGGTGCGCCGGGCGGAGATGCCCTCGCGCAGCCACTTCATCTCGCTTTCGATCTTGCGGTCCAGCTTGTGGGCCGCGGCCTCCTCCGCCTCGAACACTTCGGCCTGCCAGGTCTCGAACTCGGCGAAGCCGCGGTCGGTGGCGCGCACCGTGCCGCGGTCGAGCCACAGTGTGCGCTTGGCCAGCCGGTTCAGGAAGGCGCGGTCGTGGCTGATCAGCAGCAGACCGCCACGGAAGGCAAGCAGTTCCTCTTCCAGCCACTCGATGGTGGGCAGGTCGAGATGGTTGGTCGGCTCGTCCAGCAGCATGACGTCGGGGTTGCCGACCAGTGTGCGGGCCAGCGCCGTGCGGCGCGATTCGCCGCCCGACAGGGTGCGCGGATCGAGGTTGCCGTCCACTTGCAGCCGGTCGAGCACGGCGTCGACCCGGTGCGCCTCGTCCTGCTCGTCGGCGGGCAGGCCCTGCACGACATAGTCATGGACGGTGGCGCAGCCGGTGAAGTCCGGCTCCTGCGGCAGATAGGCGAGGCGGGCACCCGGCTGGACGAAGACGGTGCCGGCGTCGGGGAGGATCATCCCGGCCAGCACCTTCATCAGCGTCGACTTGCCCGACCCGTTGCGCCCGACCAGACAGGCGCGGTCGCCGCGGCCTATGGACAGGTCGATGCCGTCGAACAGCGGACGGCCGCCGAAGGTGACGGAGACGCCCTGGAGCGCCGTGATGGGTGCGGGAGGAGCCATGGACCGTTCGTGCGCCGGAAAATCGAGGGAAGGGGAGGGTTATAGCGCGCCGCCCCCCTCCACCGCGACCGGGAAAAACGGTTGGGCGGGTTGCGCCCGCCGGAAGGCCCCTTGCGTTCAACCGGCCGCTTGCGGGACGCCGGTCGGCGCCGGCACCTGCTGTTCCTGCATCTTGAAGCCGAAATAGGTGCCGTTGCTGATGCCGGTCAGGGCCAGCAGGTTGGCCGACAGCTCCGGCATGCCCAGGGTGCGTGTGACCTCGTAGAGGAAGGTGATGCCCAACACGCCGGTCCAGGCCAGCAGTTGCAGGCGGTGGATGTTGTAGCCGGCGGCATCGCTCAGCAGGTCGGGCAACAGCCCCTGGGTGGGCGGGTAGACCTCGGCCAGGCTGGCGGCCATCGCCATCTGGTCGGGCGGGTTGGCCGCCGCGGCGGCGATGTAGAGAGCGGCGTGCTGCTGGCGGCGGGTCTGGTCGTCGCTCGGCCGGCGGTCCTGGAAGGCGGCCAGGACTGAGGTGCCGCCGACGATCCCCATCAGCGCCATGGTGCCGCTGGTGATGGTGTCCATCGAGCCGGTGATGGTCAGGATGGCGACGTAGGAGGCGGTGACGATCCCGCTCCACCACAGAAGCTGGAAGCGGGCGAGGCTGTAGGGCGCCCGGTAGTTGGCCGGCATCGGCACGCCGGCGATCGGGGTAATGGCGTCGGTGCGCCCGAAATGGCGGAAAAAGGCGAACAGGAACACGACCGCCACCAGGGTGAACCACAGCGCGGCCAGCCCCAGGTCGCGCTCGCTGGCGCCCTGGATGGAGACCATCTTTGGCGCGGTGGTCATGCCGCCGGTCGGCGGGCCGAAGGCGACCGGCAGGGTCTTGGTCCCGGCAAGGCTGAAGAAGCCGCTGAAGGCGGTCTGCCAGGCGGCGCGCCGTCTTGCCGCATCGTCGCCGTTGCCGGCGATGGAGGTGGAGGCGGTGCCGACCAGTTCGCCCTTGGCGGAGCAGCCGAAGCTGGCGTTCGCCCCCGGAATCGTCTGGCCGTTGGCGACCAGCACCAGCCCTTGCGCATTCAGGGCCGTCGCCTGGGTGGTGCAGTCGGTGCCGGCCGGTGGCGTCCCCAGGTTCAGCGTCAGCGGTTGGCCCAGCATCACTGCGGTGTCGCCGGTCATCATCTGCGCCCCGACTTGCGCCTGTGCGCCGCAACCTGCGGCAAGCGTTGTTCCCAATACCGCAGCGAAGATCGTCCGGATGATCGTGCGTCGCATCGTCCTGTCGCCCCCCCCCCAAAGCACGCGGGCAACCGGCCGCCCGCCCCATCAGGGACGATACGTCAGGAAACGGGATAAACAATACGCCAAAACAATTTCAAATCAGCAAAAGCGGTGACGAATCGCAACAGGTCAGGACAGGGCGGCGGTTCCCTGCCGTTCGCGGCGGATGCGGTCGTAGGCGGCGTTGATCAGTGAGAGTTTGTGGGTTGCCAGATCGATGAATTCCTGCGGCATTCCCTGGGCGATCAACCGGTCGGGGTGGTGTTCACGCACCAGCGCCCGGTGTGCCGCCTTAACCGTGTCGTCACCGGCCTGACGCGGAACGCCCAGCACGGCATAGGGATCGGTCTCCGTCGGGGTGCCGGCCAGATGGTGCCCGGCGACGATGCGACGGAAATCGGCCTCGTCGAAGCCGAAGATCACGGCGACGGCGCGCAGATACTCCACCTCGGTTTCGTGCAGCTCGTCATCGGCCTCGGCGATCATCAGCAGGCTGTCGAGCAGTTCCTCCAGCACCGCATGTCTGTCCTCGAACAGCTTGGCGATCTGGCGGGCATACTCCTCGAATCCACGGGTGTCGCGGCGGGCGAGGTCGAAGACGCGGCCGACATTGTCCAACTCCTCCGGCGGGACGCGGAACAGCCGCTTGAAGGTATCGACCTCCACCCGCTTCACCACGCCGTCGGCCCGCGCCATCTTGGCGGCCAGCGCGATGACGCCGATGGTGAAGGCGACGGACTGCTTGGCGGCGTCGGCGTCGGCGTCGCTCATGCCGCGGCGCGGCTGATCGCCCGCGCCGCAGGGCGACCACAGGTCGACCGCATGCCCGGCCAGACCGCCCAGCAGGGCGCCGAGCGGCCCGCCGGTGAACAGGCCGGCCGCGCCGCCCAGGATCTTGCCCCAAATGCTCATGTCACGCCCTTTTCATCCGCGAGGCCCCCACCCGCGAGTGCAGCATAGCGACCGGGAGGGAGCGGGCCAACTGTGGCGGGGCGGCAACAGGCCAGCATTGTTCGTATCGCGAAGTTCTAATAAGCGCTTGCGAATCCCGCGGGGCACGCCATGTTGCAATGCAACAAAGGGCGCCGGAGAGAGCGCCGACCTTGATAAAGACGGTGGCTGCCGACGGCGCCGCCTGGGTCTGGGGAAAACGTTCTGCATGAATGCGTTTTCGGATTTCGAGAACCGTGAGCAGAGCCATGCCTGTCATCCGCAAGATCATGCCGACCGAGTTGCCCCAGTACCGGGCGCATCTTCTCCGCCTCGACCATGCGGACCGCTATGCCCGTTTCACTGGCACCCTGTCGGACGAGGCGGTGGAGCGTCATTGTGCGGCCATCGACTGGGGCCGGACCGTCATTCTCGGCGCTTTCGAGGATGGGGTGCTGCGTGGCGCCATCGAACTGTGCGGCGACCGCATGCTCTGGCCGGAGCAGGCGGAATTCGGCATCAGCATCGAATCGACATTGCAGGGCAAGGGCGTCGGCAGCACGCTGGTCCGCCGCGTCCTGACCGTCGCCCGCAACCGCGGCATCCGCCACGTCCACATGATGTGCCTGCCCGAGAATATCCGCATGCGCGCGCTGGCCCGCCGGTTCGGCGGCCTGCTGGCGCTGGACGGCGGCGAGATCACCTCGATGTTCGAGCTGCCGCCACCCAACCAGTTCTCGCTCGCGCTGGAAGCGCTGGAGGACGGCACCGGCGCCTTCAACAGCATCCTGTCGGGCAACGCCATCCTGACCCGCCTGTCCACCCAGCAGCAGCGGCTGGCCGCCTGAAGATCGCTTCCGGCGGCATTCGCCGGGCCGGTCGTCGGTGATCCTGTGTTCTTTCCGCCGCGTCCGTCTCTTCTGATGGTGGCTTGCCACTCAAGCTGTTGAAATTCGCTGCCGGATCGCGAAACTCCGGCCCACGCGCGGTGCGGTTGCCGCGCATGGAATTCGGCGGGTGCGACGATGGGTGAGACGGGAAACTCGGCGGTGACCAAAGGAGCGGTGACCGTAGGGGCGGAAGCCAAGCCGGCCCGGTGGCAGTTCTGGGTGGATCGCGGCGGCACCTTCACCGACATCGTCGGCCGCCGACCCGACGGGTCGGTCGCGACCCACAAGCTGCTGTCGGACAATCCGGAGCGTTATGCCGACGCCGCCGTCCAGGGCATCCGCGAGCTGCTCGGCCTGAAGCCCGGCCAGCCGATCCCGCCCGACACGGTCGAGGTGGTGAAGATGGGCACCACCGTCGCCACCAACGCGCTGCTGGAACGCAAGGGCGAGCCGACCGTCCTGCTGATCACCGAAGGGCTGGGCGACCAGCTGCGCATCGGCCATCAGGCCCGCCCGAAGATCTTCGCCCGCCACATCCATCTGCCCGACCAGCTCTATTCCCATGTGGTGGAGGTGCCGGAACGGGTGATGGCCGATGGCCGGGTGCTGAAGCCGGTCGATCTGCATGCCGTCCGCCGCGGACTGGAGGAGGCCTATCGCCAGGGCTTCCGCGCCGCCGCCATCGCGCTGATGCACGGCTATCGCTATCCGGAGCATGAACGGCAGGTCGCCTCGCTGGCCCGCGCCGTCGGCTTCACCCAGGTCTCGGTCAGCCATCTGGTCAGTCCGCTGATGAAGCTGGTCGGCCGCGGCGACACCACGGTGGCCGACGCCTACCTCTCGCCGGTGCTGCGCCGCTATGTCGACCGGGTCGCCAACGACCTCAGCGTCGACGGCACGCCGGTGCCGCTGATGTTCATGCAGTCGAATGGCGGCCTGACCGACGCCCGCCGCTTCCAGGGCAAGGACGCCATCCTGTCCGGTCCGGCCGGCGGCGTGGTGGGTGCGGTGCGCACCGCCGGGATGGCCGGCTTCGACCGGGTCATCGGCTTCGACATGGGCGGGACCTCCACCGACGTGTCGCATTATGCCGGCGAGTATGAGCGCGCCTTCGACGCGGTGGTGGCCGGCGTGCGGGTGCGCGCGCCGATGATGCACATCCACACGGTGGCGGCCGGCGGCGGTTCGCTCTGCGTCTTCGACGGCACCCGCTTCCGCGTCGGGCCGGACAGCGCCGGCGCCAATCCGGGTCCTGCCTGCTACCGCCGCGGCGGGCCGCTGACCGTCACCGACTGCAACGTGATGGTCGGCAAGATCCAGCCGCGCTTCTTCCCGCATGTCTTCGGCCCGAACGGCGACCAGCCGCTGGATGCCGAGGTGGTGAAGGCCCGCTTCACCGAACTGGCCGCCACCGTCAACGCCAAGCTCGGCACGACGATGAGTCCGCAGGAGGTCGCAGAGGGCTTCCTGCGCATCGCCGTCGACAACATGGCGAACGCCATCAAGAAGATTTCCGTCGAGCGCGGTTATGACGTCACCGGCTACACGCTGAACGGCTTCGGCGGGGCGGCGGGCCAGCATGTCTGCGCCGTTGCCGACGCGCTCGGCATGACGCGGGTCTTCCTGCATCCGCAGGCCGGCGTGCTGTCCGCCTATGGCATCGGTCTGGCCGACACCGTCGCCATCCGCGAACGCGCGGTGGAAGGCCCGCTGAGCGATGCCGTGGTCGACCGGCTGACCATGCTGTTCACCGATCTGGAGACCGAGGGGCGGGCGGAGCTGACCCGCCAGGGCGTCGATGCCGGCCGGCAGGCGATCAACCGCCGCGTCCATCTGAAGGCCGCCGGCTCCGACACCACCCTGACCGTCGCCTTCGGCTCGAAGGTGGCGATGACCAAGGCCTTCGAGGAGGCCCACCGCCGCCGCTACGGCTTCCTCACCCCCGGCACCGCGCTGGAGGTGGAATCGGTGACGCTGGAGGCGGTCGGCCTGACCGACGTTCTGGAGGATCCGGAGCTTCCCGCCACCACCGCCGTACTGCCGCGCCGGCTCGCCACCGTCGCCATCCACAGCGCTGGCCAGCGCCGGGAGGCACCGCTCTACGACCGTCGCCAGCTTCAGCCCGGCAACCGCGTCGTCGGCCCGGCGATCCTGGCCGAAGCCGTCTCCACCACCGTGGTCGAGCCCGGCTGGATGGCGGAGGTCACACGCAAGAACCATCTGGTGCTGACCCGGCTGGAACCGGCGACCCAGCGTCAGGCCGCCGGCATCAAGGGCGGGGCGAAGGTCGACCCGGTGATGCTGGAGGTCTTCAACAACCTGTTCATGTCCATCGCCGAACGGATGGGCGTGACGCTGGAGAAGACCGCCCGCTCGGTGAACATCAAGGAGCGTCTCGACTTCTCCTGCGCCCTGTTCGACCGCGAGGGCGGGCTGATCGCCAACGCGCCGCACATGCCGGTCCATCTGGGATCGATGGGCGAGAGCGTGCGCGCCATCATCCAGCGCCGCGGCGGCGCCTTCACCGCCGGCGAGAGCTTCGCGCTGAACGATCCTTATCATGGCGGCACCCATCTGCCCGACATCACCGTGGTCTCGCCGGTGTTCGACGAGGCGGGCAGGGAGCTGCTGTTCTTCGTCGCCTCGCGCGGGCATCACGCCGACGTCGGTGGCATCACCCCCGGCTCGATGCCGCCGGACAGCAAGACCATCGCCGACGAGGGCGTGCTGCTGGACTGCGTGCCGCTGGTCGAGAACGGCCAGTTCCGCGAGGAGGCCATGCTGGAGCTTCTGCGCTCCGGCCCATATCCCGCGCGCAACCCGGCGCAGAACATCGGCGACCTCAAGGCGCAGGTCGCCGCCAACGAGCAGGGCACCCGCGAGTTGCACCGTGTCGTCCGCCTGCACGGCCTGCCCACCGTCACCGCCTATATGCGTCATGTCCAGGACAATGCCGAGGAGCAGGTCCGCCGCGCCATCGGCGTTCTGAGCGACGGAGATTTCGCGGTGACGCTGGACAATGGCGCGGTCATCAAGCTGCGGGTGTCGATCGATCATACCGCGCGCTCGGCGATCGTCGATTTCTCGGGGACCAGTTCGCAGCTGACCAACAACTTCAACGCCCCCTCGGCGGTCTGCCGGGCGGCGGTGCTCTATGTCTTCCGCTGTCTGGTGGATGACGAGATCCCGATGAACGAGGGGTGCCTGCGCCCGATCGAGATCGTTATACCGCCGGGCTCCATGCTGTCGCCCAACCCGCCCGCCGCGGTGGTGGCCGGCAATGTGGAGACCAGCCAGTGCATCGTCGATGCGCTGTTCGGCGCGCTGGGGGTGATGGCCTCGGCCCAGGGGACGATGAACAACACCACCTTCGGCAACGAGTGGCACCAGTATTACGAGACGGTCTGCGGCGGCTCGGGCGCCGGCAACGGCTTCAACGGCACCGACGCGGTGCAGACCCATATGACCAACTCGCGCCTGACCGACCCGGAGGTGCTGGAATGGCGCTTCCCGGTGTTGGTGGAGAGCTTCCGCATCCGCCGCGGCTCCGGCGGGGCAGGGCGCTGGCGTGGTGGCGACGGGGTCATCCGCCGCCTGCGCTTCCTGGAGCCGATGACCGCCGCCATCCTCGCCAACCACCGCAAGGTCGCTCCCTTCGGCCTGAAGGGCGGCGCCGATGGTGCCGTCGGCCGGAGCTGGGTCCAGCGCACCGACGGCAGCGTGCAGGAACTGGCCTCTCAGGACAGCACCGCTATGCGTCCGGGCGACGCCCTGGTGGTCGAGACGCCCGGCGGCGGCGGGTTCGGGGCGGTGGGGTAAGGGGAGGTTTTTTTTGGGGGGCGTTTGCCCCCACCCCGACCCTCACTCCGCCCGATGCGGCGCCACGATGCCGAAGCGGTGCATCTGCCGATGGACGGTCGAGCGGTCGACTCCCATCGCGCGCGCCGTCGCCGACACGTTCCAATGGTGCCGCCGCAGCGTCTCGCGCAGCCGGGCTGCCGGGTCCTCGTCCGCCACCGTCTGCACTGCCTCTTGCGGCCAAGCCTGGAACAGGCCGCTGTGCTGCACCGGCTCCGGCAGGTCGGCGAGGTCGATCAGCCCGCCGTCGCTGACCGCGCAGGCATAATCCAGCGCGTTCACGAGCTCCCGTACATTGCCCGGCCAGCCGTGCCCACGCAGCGCCGCCAGCGCCGCCGGGGTCAGTCGGTAGCCGACGCCGTCACGCTCTGCCCGTTCGGCCAGCAGCCGTTCGATCAGCCAGTCCAGGTCGCCGCGCTGGCGCAGGGGCGGCACGGTGAACACCGCGCCGTTGAGACGAAAGTACAAGTCGTCGCGGAACCTGCCGGCCTTGACCAAATCGACAAGATCGCGGTGGGTGGCGCCGATGACCCGGACGTCCACCGACACTGCCCTGGTCCGGCCGATCGGCGTCACCTCCCGCTCGGCCAGCACGCGCAGCAGGCGGGTCTGCGACGACAGCGGCATGTCGCCGATTTCGTCGAGGAACAGGGTGCCGCCGTCGGCTTCCAGGATCAGCCCCTTCTTGCCCCGCGCCGTCGCCCCGGTGAAGGAGCCGGGCTCGTAGCCGAACAGCTCGCTTTCGATCAGGTTCTCCGGCAGGGCGGCGCAGTTGACGGCGACGAAGGGCTTGTTGCGGCGGACGCTGGCCCGGTGCAGGGCCTTGGCCAGATGTTCCTTGCCGGTGCCGGTCTCGCCATGGATCAGCAGGCTCATGCGGGTGTTCACCAGCTTTGCCGCCCGCGTCAGCACCGCCTTAAGCGCCGGATCGCCGCCGGAGACCACCCGCAACGGTTCCGGCAGCGGGTCGCCGGCGTGATCCGGCGCATGGCTGCGCGGCAGCGACACGGCGGGCGGCGGCATCGCCTGGGCGAACAGCGGCAGGCCGGTGCGGCGCAGGCGCAGCGTGCGCTGTTCGGTCGGCAGTGAGCGGACGAAATGGACCAGATCATCCACCTCGCAATCGAACAACTCGGCGAAGGACCGGCCGAGTGGCGATACCCCGTCCTCCGCCAGCAGATCATGGGCCCGGTGGTTGAAACCGACCACCCGGCCGCTGCCGTCCAGCGCCAGCACGAAGTCGGGATCGACCTCCGCGAACTCCTGCGATGCGGACAGCTTCACCACCCAGTCGCGACGGAAATTGTTGTAGAGGTTGGCAGTTTCGATCTTGTGGACATAGGCGCGCACCATCTGCAGCGCCAGATACTGGCTGATCTTCGGTTCCGGCGAATGGAGGGCGGAGATGTCCAGCACGGCCGCCAGCTCGCCACCACTGTCGAAGACCGGTGCGGCGGTGCAGGTCAGCGGAATGTGGGTGGAGTCGAAATGGTCGGTCTGGTGGACGGTCAGCGCTTGGGCGGTGGCGATGCAGGTGCCGACCGCGCAGGTGCCGGCATGCCCCTCGTTCCAGTCCGCCCCCAGATACAGGCCGGCGCGGCGCAGATGGTTGTCGAAGGTCGGGTCGCCGATGAAGTCCACCGTGACGCCATTGCTGTCGGTCAGCAACAGGACATAGCCCATGCCGGCGACCTGCCGGTAAAGCGCCTCCAGCCCGAAGCGGGCCATGCGCAGGAACTCGTCCATCGCGTCGCGATGCTCGCGCAGCCGCTCCTGCGGCAGGATGTGGGCTTCGCGCCCGACGGTGGGATCCAGCTTGTGGTCGGCGACGCAGCGGCGCCAGGAGTTTTCGATGATCGGATCGCGGGTGGACCGTACTCCGGCGGAGACCCGGCCAGTGGAGACCCGGACGAGTTCATCGATGTGGGCCGCGCGCGCGCTGTCCATGGTCGTGCCTCCCGTATGGATCGTCCGCTTGTTCCGCGAACATATTGAATGGGACAGTACCAACCGGCCGACCCTGTAAGCAACATGTGCAAAAGCATGACATCGGCCACGCGGCGCATGGATCGGTCCGACATCGAGCATATTTGCGTATGACACATCGGAATTTCGTTATCGGCCGGCGACATGATGTTAAGGAGATTTGCACACGTCCGGCTTCATGCTCCATAAACGGGCAGGGATCGCCGGGAGCTTTCGATTTGCGGATTCTGATCGTCGACGATTCACCACGTCACCTGACCATGATGGTGTATGAGCTGAACAAGCTCGGTTACGCCACCTGTGTGGTTCACAGCGGGGCCGCCGCCATCGAAGCTGTCGCAGGTGAGCGGTTCGACGTGGTGATGGCCGACATCCGTCTGGCCGACATGACGGGGCTGGAACTGTGCTGGCACCTGCGCACCGCCCAGGGGCTCCGCCATCTCTATCTGATCCTGATGATCCCCGGCAGCATGACCGACCAGTTCCACGAGTTGGTCGAGGCGGGCGCCGATGAGTTTCTACGCAAGCCGCTGGACTGGAAATGGACGGCGGCGCGGTTGCTGGCGGCCTCGCGCGTTGTGGCGATGCAGCGCGACCTGGAGCGGCTGGCGACCACCGACGCCCTGACCGGCGCCATGAACCGCCGCCGTTTCCTGGAAAGGGGGGCTGAAGAGTTCACCCGCTCGCGACGATACCAGCGTCCGCTGTCGGTGGTGATGCTGGACATCGACCATTTCAAGCGGGTCAACGACAGCCACGGCCATGCCACCGGTGACGAGGCGATCCGCACGACGGTGCGCGCCTGCAAGGAGACGCTGCGATCCTGCGACCTGATCGGCCGGCTGGGCGGCGAGGAGTTCGCCGTGGTGATGCCGGAGACCCCGCCAGTGAACGCCTTTGCCGCCGCCCAGCGCCTGCGTCAGGCGATCGCCGCGAAGCCGGTGAAGCGTGAGGACGGAGGTGAATTGCACCTGACGGTCAGCCTGGGCCTGAGTTGGCTGACCGGCACCGACAGCGGCATCGAACCGATGCTGGCCCGCGCCGATGCCGCGCTCTACCGCGCCAAGAACGCCGGCCGCAACCGGGTGGAGGTCGAACCGCAGATCGCGCTGCCCAAGTCGATGCAGGGGTAGGGCACCACCGGCTTTTGCAGCCGCTGAAGCACATGTTGAACCATGGTCGGCGCCGGGTCGATCTGACACCATGAAAAGAAAACCCCCTGACTTCCTTTCGGAAATCAGGGGGGTTTCCATGATGGTAGCAGCGGAGGGATTTGAACCCCCGACCAAGGGATTATGATTCCCCTGCTCTACCACTGAGCTACGCTGCCATCGTGTTCGCCGTTATTGGCGTTTCCGCCGCCGTGGCTACCATCGTGTCCCGTCGTTGCCGCCGGGAGCCGCTATATAGGATAGGGCGACTTGGGCTGTCAACGCGGAATTTTCGGGGGGTGCGATTTTTTTCGGCCGACCAGCGGAAACTCGCATAACCCCCTGATTCAGGCCGTCGTTTCACCTGCCTCCATGGCCCTGGCGGCACCCTCGGCCACGCCGCCGGCGGTGCTGGAAATCCAACCGCCGCCCAGCACACGGTCGCCTTGATAGACGACGCAGGCCTGGCCGGGCGCGATGCCGTGCTGGGCCTCCAGAAGCTCCACCTGGGCGGTGCCGTCCGGACCGGCGCGCCACAGGGCAGGGGCCGCCGGCTGGGCGGAGCGGAGCTTCACAGAAACCTCGATGCCGGCTCCCTCGGCCAGATCGGGACCCAACCAGTTCACGTCGCGCACCATCACCAGCGAACGGGCAAGATCGCGGCGCGGGCCGACCACGACGCGGCGGCGGGCGGGTTCCAGGCGGACGACGTAGAGCGCCTCCTCCTCCTGGCCGCGAATGCCGCCGATGCCCAGCCCCTTGCGCTGGCCCACCGTGTAATGGACGACGCCCTTGTGGCGGCCCAGGACGCGGCCGTCGACATGGACGATGTCGCCGGGCTCGACGGAGCCGGGGCGCAGCTTCGCCACCACCTCTGCGTAATTGCCGTTGGGGACGAAGCAGATGTCCTGGCTGTCGGGTTTTGCGGCCACCTCCAGCCCGTGGCGCTCGGCCAGGGCGCGGGTCTCCGGCTTGGTCAGGCCGCCGAGCGGGAAGCGCAGGAACTCCAGCTGCTCGCGCGTGGTGGCGAACAGGAAATAGCTCTGGTCCTTGGCGGGATCGACGGCGCGATGCAGTTCCGCCCCCTGCGGACCGGCGATGCGGCGGACGTAATGGCCGGTGGCGAGCGCGTCGGCGCCAAGGTCGCGAGCGGTGTTCAGCAGGTCGCGGAACTTGACGCGCTGGTTGCAGCGCACGCAGGGGATCGGCGTCTCGCCGCGCAGGTAGCTGTCGGCGAAATCATCCATCACGTCCTGGCTGAAGCGGCCTTCGTAATCGAGGACGTAATGCGGGATGCCGATGCGGTCGGCGACCTGACGGGCGTCGTAGATGTCCTGGCCGGCACAGCAGGCGCCCGGCTTCTGCAGGGCGAGGCCGTGGTCGTAAAGCTGCAGCGTGATGCCGACGACGTCATACCCCTCCTCCCGCAGCACCGCTGCGGTGACGGAGGAATCCACCCCGCCGGACATCGCGACGACGACGCGGGTGTCCTGGGGGCGCTTTGAAAGACCGAGGGAGTTCATGGCGCCCTATATAAGGCGGGCAGGCGCCCGGAAAAGACAGGAAATGGGCCGCCGGGCATCACGTCGGCGCGACGTCGTCCCGGCGGCCGGAACAGGGGTCCCCCGGACCGTCACTTCATCGCGTTGTTGCTGCCGCCCGGCAGGCGGACGACCAGACCGTCCAGCTCTTCGGTCATGATGATCTGGCAGCCCAGGCGCGAGGTCTTGGTCAGGCCGAAAGCGAGGTCCAGCATGTCCTCCTCGTCCTCCTGCGCGTCCGGCAGGACGTCGAACCACTCCGGCTCGATCACGACATGGCAGGTGGAGCAGGCCAGCGAGCCCTCGCAGGCGCCTTCCAGATCCAGGCTGTTCTTGTGCGCGATCTCCAGCACGGACAGGCCGAGCGGGGCGTCCACCTCGCGGCGGGTGCCGTCGGTCTCGATGAAGGTCATCTTGGGCATGGGGTCCTCATTCCTTTAAGGTTGCCTAGCTTGGTTGTAGGGATGTGTTTGCAAGGGAAAGAAGAAGGGTTCAGGGCCGTGGCGTCGTCCGGGCGGCGCGGCGGCCGCGGACCTCGGCGGCCAGCGCCTCCAGCCGTTCCAGCCGGGCAAGGATGCGGGCGGCACCGTCGGCGGCCGACGGGCTGTCGGGGCTGGCGGCGGTTTGCGCCTTGCGGAAGGCCGGGGTGAGATACTTGATGCAAGCCTCGACCCGCTGGCTGAGGTCCAGCCCGATGCGGTCCAGTTCCAGCACGTCGTCGGCGCGTGCCAGCCGCGTTGCGAGATCGTCGATCTCCTCGTCGCCGTCCTCGTCGCCGACCGCCGGCGTGCCGCCCAGCAGGGCCAGCAGCGCATGGGCACGGCGGATCGGATCGCGCAGCACCTCGAAGGCGTCGCGCAGGGCCTCGACCTGGGCCTTGGCGTTGGCCTGCTGGCGCGGACCGCGGGCGGCGAAGCGCTCCGGGTCCATGGCGCGGGTGAAGCCGGCATGCTGCTTCGACAACTGCTCCAGATCGATGTCGAAGCGGCGTTCCAGCCCCAGCCGGGTGAAGGGGTCGAGCGGCCGCGGCGGCTGTGCCGCGCCACAGGCGTGGCAGAACAGGGCGCGCGGCGCCACCGAGCGGCCGCAGGTGCCGCAGGGCTCCAGATCGCCGGCGATGGCGCCGGAAATGCCGCCGCCGCTGTTGCCGGGCGGCCCGGATTTGGAACGGGTCATGCGCGCAGTCCGTCAAAACGCCGAAAATCTCGGCCGATGGGATGGTTTACCCGATATGTGGCCACCACTGCCATCCGCGGGGTCATACCGATAAGCCGCAGCGTGCGCAATGCGCGAATGCAGGCTTTCCGGGCAGGGGACAGTTGGTCGCGCGGGCATGGCGGGCGGGCATGGCGGGCGGGATCGTCAGCCATCCGCGGGTGTGCTTCGCCGAGCCATCGCTGTCCAGGCGGTCAGGAAGCGGTCCACTGCCTCGTCGTCACTGATCCAGCCCAGGCTGACCCGGATGGCGCTGGCGGCCGACCGGTCGTCCTCGCCCATCGCCGCCAGAACATGGGACGGCTTCACCTTGCCGCTGGAGCAGGCCGACCCGGCGCTGACCGCCACGCCGGCAAGATCCAGCGTCATCACCTGGGTCTCGCCGGGCAGGCCGGGCAGCATCAGGCAGCTGGTGTTGGCGACCCGTGCGGCACCAGCCCCCATAACGCGGGCGCGCGGGATGGCGGCCAGCGCCTCGCGTTCCAGCCGGTCGCGCAAGGCGGCGAGATCGGCGGCGTCAGCCAGCCCATCGCAGGCCAGCCGCGCAGCGGTGCCGAAACCGACGATGCCCAGCAGATTCTCCGTGCCGGCACGCTTGCGCCGTTCCTGTCCGCCGCCGCGGATCAGCGTCTCGGGCTCCAGCCCTTCGGCCAGGATCAGGGCGCCGACGCCGGTCGGGCCGCCCAGCTTGTGGGCCGACAGCGTCATCAGGTCGACGCCGAGATCGGACAACGACAGCGGCAGCCGTCCGGCCGCCTGCACCGCGTCGCAATGGAGCAGGGCGGCATGGGCACGGGCGATGCGGGCGGCGTCGGCAACCGGCTGGATCACCCCGGTCTCGTTGTTCACCAGCATCAGCGAGACCAATGGAGGCGCGTCCGAACCGGCAAGCCGGCGCTCCAGATCGTCCAGGTCGGCAACGCCGTCGCGGCTGACGCCGAAGCGGTCCGCGTCAGGCCGGGCGGCCAGCACCGACTCATGCTCGATGGCGGAGGTCAGCAGGCGGCGGCCGGGAAAGCCGCGGAGCGCGAAGTTGTTGGCCTCCGTCCCGCTGCCGGTGAACAGCACCTGGGCCGGCTTCACCCCCACCAGCGACGCCACGGCGGCGCGCGCCTCCTCGACCGCCCGGCGGGCGCTGCGGCCGAAGGCGTGGACGGAGGAGGGGTTGCCGACCAGGTCCATCGCCTGACCCATCGCCGCCTTGACCTCCGGTTTCAACGGAGCTGTGGCGTTGTGGTCCAGATAGACGCCGGTCCGCCGGAACGAAGGGACGAATGGGGCAATGGGCGGTGTGGTCACTTTTCAGGCACGCTCAACATGGAAGGCCGATCTCGCGCCGCGGCATCTCTCGGTCGCCTCACTCGGCGGCGGCGACGGCGGTGTTGTCGGCGGTCGGGGCCGGGCGCAGCAGGTTCAGTCCGCTGGTGCCGATGATCCGCCGTTCCACCACGTCGGCCACGGTGACCGAGCTGAGATACATATGGATCTGGTTGCCCAGCTCTTCCCACAGGTCGTGGGTCAGGCAGCGCGAGCGGTTGGTGCGGCAGCCCTGCGGCGTGCCGTTGGCGCAGCGGGTCGTGCGGATCGGCTCGTCCACCGCCAGGATGATGTCGGACACGCGGGTGGCGTCGGCCGGATGGGCCAGCAGATAGCCGCCACCGGGGCCGCGCACGCTCTTGACCAGCCCGCCCTTGCGCAGCTTGGCGAACAGCTGTTCCAGATAGGACAGGGAAATCTCCTGCCGCTCCGCGATGTCGGCCAGCGCGACGGGGCTGCCCTGGCTGGTGGCGGCCAGATCGACCATCGCCATCACGGCATAGCGTCCCTTGGTGCTGAGTCTCATCGCGATTCTCCTTGCGCTTCGTGCATCCCGACGTGGGAGGCCACCGTCTCTAGCGGTGCGGGTGTTGAACGGGGGAGGCTGGCGGCGGGGCGGTCCGCCTCCAACTCATCGACACGGGTTTGCAGCGCGGTCACCTGATCGAGCAGGCCGGTCAGCGCGCGGGCCACCGGGTCGGGAATGTCACCGCAGGGGGTGCCGTAGGGCATGAATTTGCGGGTTTCGGCGCGGTCGCGCGCCACCACCGGCTTTGCCGGGATGCCGACCACCGCGGTGTCGGCCGGCACGTCTGCCACCACAACCGCATTGGCGCCGATGCGGGCGCCGCGGCCGATGGTGATGGCACCCAGGATCTTGGCGCCGGCTCCGACGATGACGCCATCGCCCAGTGTCGGGTGGCGTTTGCCGGGATTGAGCGAGGTGCCGCCCAGCGTCACCCCGTGATAGAGCATCACGTCGTCGCCGATCTCGGCCGTCTCGCCGATCACGACACCCATGCCGTGGTCGATGAAGAAGCGGCGGCCGATCGTGGCGCCGGGATGGATTTCAATGCCCGTCAGCGAGCGGGCGATCTGCGAGATCAGACGGGCGGTGGTGTGCCAGCCGGCGTCACGGGCGCGCCGGGCGATGCGGTGAAGTACGATCGCGTGCAGGCCCGGGTAGCACAGCGCCACCTCCAGCCGGGATCGCGCGGCGGGGTCGCGCGCCATGATCCCATCGATCTCTTCGCGAAGATGCTTGAACACGCCATCACCCGCCGTGGTATAGTCCGCCGCTCTCATCGGCCGCCCGAGCCCGGTTTCGGCCTGTCGGACCCTTGCGGTTCAGGACCTTCCGGTTCGGACCCTCGACGGTTCCGGCCGGCAGGGACCCGGACTTATCGATCGGTCCGGCTAACGCTGGGGCCGATCGGGCGGGTCAGGCGGGTTGTCCCGGAGGACGTTACGACGCATATATGATGACCAAGCAAAACGGTCAAGAATTGTGTGCGGAAAACCCCACTCCAAGACGGGAAAATCCGTGACGGGCCGGACGGCCTGTGCGCCGGGGCGGTTTGCCGGATGAAAATCCGGCCGGTCGTCGCGGTGGTTCCAACAACCCTTTGTCCGCGTCAGGAACGTCGTTCCCATGCCTGAAGTGCTCTTCAACGGTCCCGCCGGTCGCCTGGAAGGCCGTTACACCCACGGCAAGCAGCCGAATGCCCCGGTCGCGCTGCTGTTGCACCCGCACCCGCAGCACAATGGGACGATGAACAACAAGGTGGTCTTCACCCTGTTCCAGTCCTTCACCAAGCGCGGCTATTCGGCGCTCCGCTTCAATTTCCGCGGCGTTGGGCGCAGCCAGGGCACGTATGACAAGGGGGAGGGCGAACTGGCCGACGCGGCGGCCGCGCTCGACTGGCTGCAGACCTACAACCCCAACGCTCCGCTGTGCTGGATCGGCGGCGTCTCGTTCGGCGCCTGGATCGGCATGCAGCTTCTGATGCGGCGTCCCGAGATCGACGGCTTCGTCTCGGTCTCGCCGCCGGCCAACCTGTTCGACTTCTCGTTCCTGGCGCCGTGCCCGTCCTCGGGCCTTATTATCCATGGCGACAAGGACGAGGTGGTGCCCCAAGCCGCGGTCACTAAGCTGGTGACCAAGCTGTCGCACCAGAAGGACATCCGCATCGATCACCGCGTCGTCCCGGGCGCCAGCCATTTCTTCGTCAACCGCACCGACGATCTGGCGACGCAGGTTGACGATTATCTGGACAAGGCGCTGGGCAACCCCATCGCGGCGGTGGCCGAGTAAGCAGGATTAAGTCAGGGAGAGCGGGGGAGGGGGCAATCGGCCCGGACCTCCCCATCCCTCATTGCTCGCAGCCCAGAACCCACACGTCGTAGATCGGGTTCTCCATCGCCGACAGGGCGGGGCTGGAGGCGAACATCCAGCCGCTGAAAACCTGTTCCGCCTGCTCGCCGGGCTTGATCTCGGTCACTTCCAGGAAGGCGGCCGATTCCGGCGTCTCGATCGGCGGATTCTCGCGGCAGGCGCGCAGCGTGATGCGCAGGCTGCTCATCGCCTTGGTCTCTCCGACCTTCATGGTGAAGGTGGAGGTGCGGGCGGTCACCTTGTCCAGCCACTGCAGCTTGGCCGCCGGCCGTTCGATCATCTGGCTCGGCACCGGGGCGGCCTGGACGGCGACGGATGCCAACAGGGCCGCGGCACCCAGCAGGCCAGCCGCCGGCCGGAGAATGGTCGAAAGTCTCGTCACGTCGGATCGCTTCCGTAATTGCGGACGGCGCCCGGCGGCAGAGCCCAGCCGGTCGGCGGGGCCCTTGCCGGGGCGCTCCGCCTTCTATCCCGGAAGCGGGGTCAGCGTCCAGTGGCGGGGGACGCCGGGGTGTGTTGTGTGAATGCCGTGAGTCAGCGTGTGACGGTGCTGCGCGACGCCGGCGCGCTGTAGGTCGCGCCGGAACCGACTTGCGTGTCGTTGCGCTCTTCGATCTTCTGGGTCGCCGCACCGGCGCCGGCACCCGCGGCAGATCCGACGACGGCACCCACCGGTCCGCCGACGACCGCACCGGCCGCGGCGCCGCCAAGTCCGCCGGTGGCCGATTTCTCCTCCATGTCGGCGCCGCAGGCGGCAGTGGCCAGGGCGAGACCGAACACGGCCAGATTGGGCAGACGCATCGCGTTCCTCCTGCTTCGTGATCCGGTGGAAATCGTCATCCGGACTGGAGAAGGAACGCTTGAGCGTGACCGTCGGTTCCGGCCACGCCCGGGGTTCGAGGCTGGGTTCGAGGCTGGAACTGGGTGATTAGAGCTTGGGAGGCTGGGCAGGCGCTTGTCCCTGCTGGCCGTTGGCCTGATCGCCCGACTTGCTCATGCTCTGCAGCGAGAAGATGACCTGACCCAGCAGCTGCTCCAGGCCCGGCGTGCTCTGGGTGAACTCGATCTTGCCGTTCGGCTTGATGGCGTCGGGGTCGCCGCCCGGCTCCAGCGACAGGAACTTGCCGCCAAGCAGGCTTTCCGAGGCGATCACCGCTGCGGTGTCCTTGGGCAGCTTCACCGAATTGTCGACCGACAGATGGACCACCGCCTGATAGCTGGTGGGGTCGAGCGTCAGCGCGGTGACCGTGCCGACCTTCACGCCGCTGATGCGCACGTCGGCGCCGCTCTGCAGGCCGGTGATGCTGTTGAAGTTGGCGGTGACGTCATAGCCCTGCACCTTGCGCAGATCCGCACTTTTGTAGGCGAAGGCAAGGAACACGGCGGCCACGGCGAGCACGACGCCGCCAAGCACGGTTTCGATCACATTCCGGCGCATTGAGCTATCCTGCTGCGAGTTCCCGAATCGAAACCCGGCCCGCATGGGGCCGGGCTTTCCGTTCCGACGTTCTGGTCAGTCCCGGCAGGGCTCAGCTCGGAGTCCAGGGCTCGTAATCGCCGGTGGCCGGCACGCGCTGGCCGCCGGCCAGCACATGGCCGGGCGGGCGGTAGGCCTGGACCGAACCCGACATGTTGGGCAGATGTTCCTTCTGCCACGGCTTGTGGAAGGCGCTCGACCCCTCCGGCAGCGGATCCTTGGTGGTGTGGTGCAGCCACCCGTGCCATTCCGGCGGGATCTTGGAGGCGTCGGGCTCACCGGCATAGAGGACCCAGCGGCGCTCGCGCGTGCCGGGCTGGGTATCCTTGCTGCGGTAATAGACGTTGCCGAAGCGGTCGCTGCCGACCTTGGCGCCCCGACGCCACGTGACGTAACGGATGTGGATGTTCGCCAGTTTGGTGAACAGGGAGATCGGCTCGCTCATCGTCGCTCACGAATTCCGGAGTCTGGCCCCGTGGAGACGGGGCTGGTCGAATGCGGGCCGCACTATGACACCGCGAGGGACGCGCGTCCACCGTTGGTGAGGCCCAAGCTGCTCCACAGGGTGGAAAGAGGCGCCTATTGCAGCCGGGTGGCGGCGATCTTGGCCGCGTCCACCGGCGTGGCGGTGCAGCCGCCCAGCGTCGGGCCGACCGGAAGCTCGCCGAAGGCGGCCAGCGCGCCCTCCGCCTTCAGGCGGCCGACGAATCCGGGTTCCACCCCGCGGGCCACCCAGGCGAATCCGAGCCAGGTGGAGCGCACCGGTTCACCCCCCGCCCGCACCATCGCCGCCATGGCGTCGGCGTCGTTGGTGCCGGGGGAGAAGACCGCCAGCATCATGCCGCCGGTGGAATCGGGCAGAGCGGCGCGTTGCAGCGACAGCCCCATCAGCCCGCCCCAGACCAGCAGGATGCCGCCCAGCAGCGCCGCGGCAAGGCCATGGCCGATGGGAAGTGCTGGCGGGGAGGGTGCGGGGCTCTCGCTCATGACCGTCGATCTTATGCCTTCGCCTCGGCGGCCGCCAGAGACGGTGCGGGCTTCTCGGCGATCGGCCAATGGACGATGGTCGCGAACATGGCCAGCGCCACGCCCAGCCACCACACGACGTCGTAGGATCCCGTCCTTTCGTACAGCACGCCGCCCAGCCAGACGCCAAGGAAGCCGCCTACCTGATGGCTGAAGAAGGCGAAGCCGTAGAGCGTGCCCATGTAACGGGTGCCGAACATCAGCGCGACGAGGCCGGAGGTCGGCGGCACGGTGGACAGCCACAGCAGGCCCATCACCGCGGCATAGACGATCACCGTCACCGACGAGATCGGCAACAGGACGAAGACCGCCGTCGCGATGCCGCGCGAGAAATAGTTGGCGCACAGCAGGTAGCGCTTGCTGACCTTGCCGGCCAGAACCCCCGACGCGTAGGAGCCTATGACGTTGAACAGGCCGATCAGCGCCAGCGCCCAGGCGGCCAGCGTCGGGCTGATGCCGGCGGCGGTCAAATAGGGCGGCAGGTGGGTGGTGATGAAGGCCAGCTGGAAACCGCAAACGAAGAATCCGGCAACCAGCAGCACATAGCTGCGGTGCTGGAAGGCTTGGCGCACCGCGGCGATGTAGCCGATGTTGGCGCCGGTCACCGCCGGGGTGCCGCTCGCCGTCATGCCCTTCGGGCCGGGGAAGACGCTGGCCAGCAGCGGCACCGCGATCATCGAGGCGGCCAGCAGCAACAGGGCGGTCTGCCAGCCGAAGCCGGCGATGAAGGCCTGGCCCATCGGCGCGAACAGGAACTGGCCCATCGATCCGGCTGCGGTGGCGATACCGACCGACCAGCTGCGCTGTTCCGGCGGCAGCAGCCGCGTGAAGCCGGCGATGATGATGCCGAAGGAGGCGCCGGACAGCCCCAGCCCGATTAGCACGCCGGCCGTCAGGTACAGCTCGACGCTGGTGGTGGCATAGGGCATCAGCGCAAGCCCGGCCGCATAGAGCAGCCCGCCGCCCGCCAGCACCGGGGCCGGGCCGTAGCGGTCGGTCAGCGCCCCGGCGAAGGGGCCGCCGGCCCCCCACAGGATGTTCTGGATCGCCATCGCCAGCGCGAAGACGTCGCGGCCCCAGCCGCGGGTTTCCGAAAGCGGCCCGATGAACAGACCCATGCTGGATCGCGGTCCGAAGGCCAGCATCGAGATCAGACAGCCGCAGATCACGACGAGTGCGGGCGTCCTCCAGGAGGGTGCCGGGGTGGGGGAGACGGTGGCCAAGGCATCCTCCGGGCTGGGGCCGGCGGGCAATGACCCGGCGTGCCCCCGTTGCGCGACAAACTGTGCGGCAACGATAGGAGGTGCTCAACAATCCGGCAAATTCATAATCGGCAGGCTGGTCATTCCATCCTGACATACGGGACCGTGTGGCCCGGCAGGGGGCGACGCCGGCGGACGCCGCCCCGCTCCGCTCACAAGGCGGCGCGAAAGATCGCCTCGATCTCCTCCTGCGTGGCCTGACGTGGGTTGGTGAGGCCACAGGCGTCGCGCAGCGCGTTGGCCGCCAGGGTCGGAATGTCTTCCTCCTTGACACCCAGTGCGCTCAGGCCGGCCGGGATGCCAACCTGGGCCGACAGAGCCCGGATCCCCTCGACGCAGGCGGCTGCACCGTCGGCCGGGCTCAGGCCGGCGACATCCAGGCCCATGGCGGCGGCCACGTCAGTCAGCCGTTCCGCCGCCACGCCGCTGTTGTAGGTCTGGACATGCGGCAGCAGCACCGCGTTGCAGACTCCGTGTGGCAGATCGTAGAAGCCGCCCAACTGATGAGCCATGGCATGGACATAACCGAGCGAGGCGTTGTTGAAGGCCATGCCGGCCAGGAACTGGGCGTAGGCCATCTGTTCGCGGGCATGCAGGTTGCCGCCTTCCGCGACCGCTGTCGGCAGGTTGGCCGCAATCAGCGAAACTGCCTTCAGCGCACAGGAATCGGTAATCGGCGTCGCGGCGATCGAGACATAGGCCTCGACCGCATGGGTCAGGGCATCCATGCCGGTGGCGGCGGTCAGGCCCGGCGGCTTGCCCAGCATCATGGTCGGGTCGTTGACCGAGATCACCGGCGTCACGTGGCGATCCACTATGGCCATCTTGATATGGCGCTTCTCGTCGGTGATGATGCAGAAGCGCGTCATTTCGCTGGCGGTGCCGGCGGTGGTGTTGACCGCGATCAGCGGCAGCTGCGGCTTGGCCGAGCGGTCGATCCCTTCATAGTCGGCAATGCTGCCGCCGTTGGCAGCGCACAGGGCGATGGCCTTTGCGCAGTCATGGGGCGACCCGCCGCCCAGGGAGATCACGCAGTCGCAGCCATTGTCGCGCAGCATGGCCAGCCCGGCTTCGACGTTGCCGACGGTTGGGTTGGGCTGAACCCCCTCGAACACGACGGTGGCAATTGATTTCTCGGCGAGCGAGGCCGACAGCTTCGCCGCGACGCCCAGCCGGGCGAGAGGCGCGTCGGTGACGATCAGGGCCTTTTTGTAGCCATAGCCCGCCATCATGTCGATCGCGCTTGCGACGCAGCCGGCGCCCATCAGATTGACGGACGGGATGAAGAATGTGCTTTGGGCCATCGGGGTTCCTCCGGAGGATGATCTTGGTCCCTGAACCCTCTCCCGCTTCCCGTCCCTGCGTTCAGGCAGGCGTATTGTAAAGCTGACGATCGGAAAGCGCCCGCAGTCTGCCCTGTCGGGTGGCCTGACGCCATGCGACATGTCGTACACAAACGGTGCCGTATGGTGGTGGCCGTAAGGCTAGCATGCCGGGCGGCTGTCGCGGTAACCTCGGATCGCTGCGTTCCGCCAGCGGCATCAGACCCCGCTGCATTAGACCAAGCGGTATCAGACAGGGAACCCGCCATGACCGTCCAGGGGACCACCCCGCCCGACCGCTCCAGCCGCGAATATCCCGACCGTCCATGGGTCGGTGTCGGGGCCGTCGTCTGGCGCGGGGACAAGGTCCTGCTGATTAGGCGGGGCAAGGCGCCGCGGATGGGGCAGTGGAGCCTGCCGGGTGGGGCGCAGTCGGTCGGTGAGACCGTGTTCGAAACCGCGGTGCGCGAGGTGCGCGAGGAGACCGGGCTGGAGGTGGTTCCGACCGGGATCGTCACCGTGGTCGACGCCATAACCCCCGATGCCAAGGGGCGCGTCCATTACCACTACACGCTGGTGGAAGTGGCGGCGGAAAGCGCGGAGGGCGAGCCGCTCTGTGCCGATGATGCGCTGGAAGCCTGCTGGGCCACCGCCGATGAGGCAGGCGAATTGACGGAGTGGGACGAGACCCGGCGGGTCATCCTGCTGTCTGCGACCCAGCGGCAGACCCGGACCCCATAGGCCGCAGGGCGCCGATGATGCTCCGTTCGGCGAGAAAGTCGGCGACCCCGTCGGCGGTCAGCGGACGAGACAGCCAGTAGCCCTGTAGGACGTCGCAGCGGTAGGCTTGCAGGTAGAGCCGCTGTTCCTGGGTTTCCACGCCTTCTGCCACCACGCCGAGGTCCAGCGCATGGGCCAGACCGACCACCGCCTGCACGATGGCGGCGGCGTCGCGGTCCTCCACCATCGCCTGGACGAATTGCTTGTCGATCTTCAGCGCCTCCACCGGCACCCGGCGCAGGGTCGCCAGCGATGACCAGCCGGTGCCGAAATCGTCGAGCACCAGCCTGATCCCGGCACCGCGCAGTTGCACCAATGCCTCACGCGCTTCGGCGGTCTGGCTGAACATGCTGGTTTCCGTCAGCTCCAGCTTCAGGTTCGCGGCGGGCAGGCCGGTCTCCGTCAGGATTCCCAGCACCTTCAGCACCAATCCCGGATCGTCGAGCTGCCGTGCCGACAGGTTGACCGATACCGGAATGTCGGGATAGCCGGCCCGCAGCCAGCCGGCCGCCGCGGTGCAGGCCGTCCGCAGGGTCCAATCCCCCAGCAGATGGATAGCTTCCCCCTGTTCGGCCATCGGCACGAAGACATCGGGTGGCAGCATGGTGCCGTCGGACAGGCGCCAACGCGACAGAGCCTCGAACCCGGTCAGGCGGTTGGTGACGACGTCGGCCTGGGGCTGGAAGACGAGGGACAGTTCCTGCCGATCGATGGCGTCTCGCACCCGCTCGGCGAATCCGGCGTCGGATACCGCCTGCGCACCCGGCCCGCCCGTAGGCCCAATCAAGGGTCCGTTCGACGTCGCGTGCGTGTTCGCCACCGTCCGCTCCCTTTCGACAACCATTCCCAGATCAGCAACCGCCCCCTCGGGCTCCTTGCCATAACAATCACAGGAAGGGTTTGTTAACCATGTCGCGAAAGAGCTTGACGAATTTTATATGGTTACGAAAGAGTTAACGTTGCTGCGCCGGTGACAAGAAAAGGTCGAAGCTGCGACTGCGCAGCTCTCCCATCGGACGTGATCGGTTACGCCCGCGCTGTTCCCCGTTTGAGACGGCTGGGCAGCAGTTCCCCCGATTGATCGAGCACGGGATAGGCGGCGGCGACCAGATGGGCGTTGATCCGGCGCAGGTCGCGCAGGATGTCGAGGTGAAGAGCGCTGGTCTCCACGCTTTCCTTGCGTCCGGCGCGCAGGCGGGCGAAATGCGCTTCGGTGGCGCTGGTCTCCAGATCGCGGATCACCTCCTTCTCCTGGATCAGCGCGCGGGCGGAGCGGACGTCGCGTGACACGAAAACGGCGGCGGCCAGCCGTTGGGTCTCGCTCAGGCGCTCCAGCATGCCGGCGATCTCGGCGGCTCCTTCGGTGGAGAAGCGCAGCTTGCGCCGGATCTTCTTCGAGGCCGCGTCCATCAGATTGCAATCGACGATGTCGCCGACATGCTCAAGATTGATGGTGAAGGTCAGCACGTCCGACATCCGGCTGGCGTCGCCTTCATCCAGATCCTCGACATTGATCTGGGTGAGGTAGCGTTTGATCGCCTCGTGCAGCCGGTCCAGCACATCGTCCATCCGCCGGATCTCCTGCACCCGCTTGCGGTCGTCGGTCTGGATCACGTCCAAGGCGCCGCGCAGCATGCTGTCCACCGTGTCGGCCATGCGCAGAGCCTCGCGCGCCGCGTTGGCGATGGCGAGGTGGGGGACGCGGAGCGCGCTGCGGTCGAGATAGAGCGGCATCGCCGGATCGGCGACCGCCACCCGTTCCGGGAACATCCGGGTCAGCGCCCGCGCGAACCAGGGCAGCGGGCCGATGAACAGCCCGGCCATCGCCAGATTGAAGGCGAGGTGGAAATTGGCTGCCAGCCGCGTGGCGTCCGGCGACACCCCCTGCAATCCGGCGGTGATCGGTCCCAGCAGCGGGACGACGATCAGGCAGCCGACGAGGCGGTTGATCAGGTTGCCGACCGGCAGCCGCCGCGCCGCCGGGTTGCGGCCGTCGCCGCCCGGCCCCTCGATCACCGGGTTGACGGCGCTGCCCAGATTGGCCCCGGCGACCATGGCGATTGCCGCGTCCGGCCCGATCACCCCGCCGCCGGCCAGCGAGGCGATCAGCAGGATGGCGGCGACACTGGAATGGGCGGCCCAGGACAGCAATGCCGCCAGCACCACCGCCACCACCGGGTCGGCGGTCAGCATCGCCAGCATCCGCCGCAGCATCGGCGCAGTCTCCGCCGGGGCGATGGTCGCCAACAGCAGGTGCAGCGACAGCAGCATCAGGCCCAGCCCGATGGCGACCCGGCCCAGGTCGCGGCTGCGTGTCCGCGCCCCGCGGCGGAAGGCGATGAAGCCGCCCAGCAGCAGGACCGGCGCCACATGGGCGACATCGAAGGCGAGGATCTGGACGATCAGGGTGGAGCCGACATTGGCCCCCAGCATCACCGCCAGCGCCGGCATCAGCGACACCAGCCCGGTGGCGGTGAAGCCGGTCACCATCAGGCCGGTGGCGGTGCTGCTTTGCAGCAGCATGGTGATGCCCATGCCGGACAGGAAGGCGGTCCAGCGGTTGCGCAGCCCGGCCCCCAGGATGCGGCGCAGGTCGCCGCCCAAGGCACGGGTGAGCCCACTCTGCACCATGTGCAGCCCCCACAGGAGCAGCACGACGTTCCCGGCCAGTTCCAGCAGAACCCGTGTCGCCTGCATCGCACCCCCTCTGTCGGATCGGAGGTGCGGTCAGGCGGCACCCCTAACTGAAGGATGGGGCGCGCGGATTGTTACGACAATATGACAGTCGGGTGACGGCGGAGGTGGAGTGGGGGCGACAGCCCCGCCCCGCCCCCGTCAGACCCCGAGGTTTTAAACGTTGAAGCGGAAGTGGAAGATGTCGCCGTCCTGGACGACGTATTCCTTGCCTTCCTGGCGCATCTTGCCGGCGTCCTTCGCCCCCTGCTCGCCACCCAGCGTGACGAAGCTGGTGTAGTCGATGGTCTCGGCGCGGATGAAGCCGCGCTCGAAGTCGGTATGGATGACGCCGGCCGCCTCCGGGGCCTTGGCGTTGCGGCGCACGGTCCAGGCCCGCGTCTCCTTCGGGCCGACGGTGAAGAAGGTGATCAGGTCCAGCAGCTTGAAGCCGGCACGGATCAGCTTGTTCAGGCCGGTTTCCTCCAGCCCCATCGATTCCAGGAACTCGGCCTTCTCCGCCGGGTCGGACAGCTGGGCGACCTCGGACTCGATGGCGGCGGAAATCACCACGACCTCGGCGTTCTCGGCCTTGGCCTTCTCGGCGACCTTGGCGGAGAAGGCGTTGCCGGTGGCGGCGGCCGCCTCTTCGACGTTGCAGACATAGAGCACCGGCTTGTCGGTCAGCAGCATGAACTGCTTGAACACCGGCTTCTCTTCGTCCGACAGCTCGACCACGCGGGCCGGCTTGCCGTCCTGCAGCACCTTCAGGGCGCGCTCCATCAGGTCGGCCTTGATCTTGCTGTCCTTGTCGCCGCCCTTGGCCTTCTTCTGGAGGCTGGTCAGCTGGCGTTCCAGGCTTTCCATGTCGGCGAGCATCAGCTCGGTCTCGACCACCTCGGCGTCGCGCAGCGGATCGACGTTGCCCTCGACATGGGTGATGTCGTCGTCCTCGAAGCAGCGCAGCACATGGACGATGGCGTCGACCTCGCGGATGTTGGCGAGGAACTGGTTGCCCAGCCCTTCCCCCTTCGACGCGCCGCGGATCAGGCCGGCGATGTCCACGAACTCCAGCTGGGTCGGGACGACCTTCTGCGACTTGGCGATCTCCGCCAGCTTATCCTGCCGCGGGTCGGGCACGCCGACGCGGCCGACGTTCGGCTCCTTGGTGCAGAAGGGAAAATTCGCCGCCTCGGCCGCCTGGGTGGCGGTCAGCGCGTTGAACAGGGTCGACTTGCCGACGTTCGGCAGGCCGACGATGCCGCAATTGAAGCCCATGGGTGGGTGCTCGCCGTCGGAAATGCTGGAATTGAGCCGCTTTATCCTACGATGGGGGACAAAGCGCAAACGCGAAGTGGGGGAGGGCGGAATCGGGCAGGGGCTACTTGCCCTGCGTCGCCACCGTCACCTTGTTCATGAACAGCTCCGGCTGGCCATCCACGATCAGCGGCAGATTGTCGGAGACGGCGTCGAGCAGCGGGTCGATCCAGCTTTGGTCGGCCTTGGCGAAGTCGTGCAGGACGTAGCCGCTGACCAGATCCTTGTTGCCGGGATGGCCGATGCCGAGCCGGACGCGCCAGTAGTCCTTGCCGATATGCGCGTCGATGGAGCGCAGGCCGTTGTGGCCGCCATGGCCGCCGCCCTTCTTCACCCGGATCTTGCCGGGGGGCAGGTCCAGCTCATCATGGATGACGACGACGTTCTCGGGCTTCAGCTTGAAGAACTGCAGGGCCGCCACCACCGACTGGCCGGACAGGTTCATGAAGGTGGCGGGCTCCAGCGCCAGAACCTTGTCGCCGGCGACGGTGCCCTCGGCGGTCTGGCCCTGGAAACGCTTCTTCCATGGGGTGAAGCGGTGGCGCTGGGCGATGGTCTCCACCGCCATGAAGCCGATGTTGTGGCGGTTGCGGGCATACTCGTTGCCGGGGTTGCCCAGTCCGACCAGAAGCAGCATGTCCCTCAACCCCTTTTGGAAAACGGACTCCACAAACGAAGCGGGGGGCCGAAGCCCCCCACCGTAACCATCTTCAAAGGTCGAGCGCTCCTTATCAGGAAGCGGCGCCCTCTTCCGACTTCAGGCCCGACGGCGCAACGATGGTCGCGATGGTGAAATCGCGGTCGGTGATCGTCGAGGTCACACCCTCCGGCAGCTTGACGGCGGAGATGTGGATCGAGTCGCCGACATCGAAGCCTTCGCACGAGATGGTGATGTGCTCGGGGATGTTGTCGGCCGGGCAGCTCAGCTCCAGCTCGTGACGGACGATGTTCAGCACACCGCCGCGCTTCAGGCCGGCCGACTTCTCCTGATCGGCGAACTCGACCGGAACCTGCACGTTGATGCGGGTGTCGGACGAAACGCGCAGGAAGTCGACATGCAGCGGGATGTCGGTCACCGGATGGAACTGCACGTCGCGCGGCAGGACGCGATGGGCGGTGCCGTCGACGGTGACGTCGAACAGGTGCGTGAAGAAGCCCGGCTGATGCAGGACGCGGGTGAACTCGAACTTCTCGAGCGAAATGGTGACAGGAGCCTGCTTACCACCGTAGATGACGGCCGGAATACGGCCGTCACGGCGGGTCTGGCGGGCGGTCCCCTTGCCGGCCCGTTCGCGCGTCTGAGCGCCGAGCGGAATGATCTTGGTCATGACGATGCTCCAAAACGAAAAGGGCGCCGGCCTCCAGGGGTGCCGACGCGTGCGCGGCGTGCATACGGCAATCCGGCCGGCGCGTCAAGGTCCGCGGCGGATGGAACATTTGAAACACCGCGCCGCGCTCTGTTCAGTGTTCCATCCGTACACCGCCCCTTCCGTCCCCGTCAGTGTGCCACGGCAGGGTGAAACGGGTGGGTTTATCGTCAAGAAGACTGGAGGTGATGCGACAGGGCGATCGACCGTACCGCCGGATCGGTTTCCAGTCCGACGAGGTCGGCCGCAGCGATCTCCGCGGTGACGATGCCGGGCGCGATCGCCCTTCCGTAGGACAGGCAATCGGGTGGCGGGGCGTTGGCATGCAGGCGGACGATCACCGCGACGCGCCGGGCATCGTCCAGCGGCTCCGCCAGCATCGACGGGGAGGGCGTTTCCAGCTTCCTGAGAGAGGCGAGGTCAATCGGCATGCCGGCCATCCATACGGCGGGGGCGGAGGGGAGCTGTCGTCCGCCATGGATCGATGATGATCCCCACCCTCCGTCAAGGCAAGAAAGCGGCGATCGCGACGTGGCGGTTCAGTCTTTCGTCTGGCCTTGGGACTGGGCGTCATCCTGGCCCTGGGCCGCGTACCAGTCGTCGAAGTCCGGATTGTGGGCCGGATCACCGTCCATCGCCTCCAGGATGGCGGCGGCCGACGCCCGGCCGTGACCATGCTGCGGGTGCCAGTCCGTTCCCTCGGGCGGGGTGCGGCGGACCATGCGCAGCAGGCGCTCGCGCAGCATCGCCGTGTCCATCGGCAGCCCCTTGCGGACCGACCGGGCATAGATCAGCGCGATCAGGCCGGTCACCGCCGGGGCGGCCATGCTGGTGCCGTACTTCTCGATCACGCCGGTTTCCGTGCGCGACCATGCCGCCTTGACCCGGTGCCCGGGGGCGGAGAGATCCGGCTTCAGCCGGCCGTCGCGGGTCGGGCCGGCGCTGGAGAAGAAGGAAATGGGCGTGTCGGCGGAATGTGCGTCGTGGGATCCGACGATGATCGTCGCATGGCCGGTGGAAATCGACCCCAGCATGTGCGAGGCGACCGGCTGAGTGAACTGCGCCTGACCGGCGTCGAACCGCTCGATCCAGGCATGGTAATCGACGGGGCCGTCATCCAGGGACCGCAGCCGGATGGTCCATTCCCCCTTCGGCGCTCCCATGGCGATCCAGATGCCGATCACGTTGTCGTGGTTGTTGGGGTCGCCCAGCCGGTTGACGATGAAGACCGCCGGCGGCTTGCCCGGAAGCCCGTAGGGCAACGATTCGTTCGGGCCGACCGGGCCGATCTCGGTGCCGTCGGGGGCGACCAGCGCCACCGACAGGCGGCGCCGGCCGGGATACCACAGCTCCACCTCGCCGCCGGCGGGGGTTGTCTCGAAGCCAGGGGTGGTCAGCGTGGTGATCCGCCAGCCGATGGAACAGTCGCCGCTGGCCGGCACGGTGCCGCTGGTGTGGGTTCCGCTCTGCTGGGAATTGCCGGCGGCGATCACCACGGCGCGGTAGGGGGCGGCGTTCACCATGGCGTCCAGCCCCTGTTCCACCAGGGAGCTGCCGTCATGCGGGCCGCCGTTGGTGCCGAGGCTGAGATTGACCACGCAAGGGCGGTTGCCGGCGGCGGTGAAGATGAAGTTGACCGCCTCCAGCAGCTGGACGGTGCTGCCCAGCGTGTGGTTCAGCTGGTCGGGCGAGTTGACGGGTGTGGGAAGCTTGGCGTCGACGAAGATCAGCGAGGCTTTCGGCGCCACGCCGGGCTGCTTCGAGCCCAGGCCGTTCCCGGCCGCGATGTCCATCACATGGGTGCCGTGGGTGCCCCAGCTTTCCGCCGGCTTGGTAGGGTCGTCCTTCGCGGGCGCGTAGCCGAGCGCCTGATAGGGATCGTCGGTGGCCAGTGCCGCGTCGATCTGCGGGGCGGTGTACATGGCGCCGTACGGGGCCGGCGAGTTGGGCTGGCCGGACTGGTCCCACAGGGCCAGCAGACGCGTGCGCCCGTCGGTCTCCCGGAGGTTCCGGTGCCTGTAGTCGCAGCCGAAATCGACGATGCCGACGATGACGCCCTCGCCATCCCGGTGCGCATGCTGGACCCAGGGCGGCAGCAGGCCGGGCACCGGGGGATCGGGCAGCCCCGGCACCGCGGCGGTGCCCAGCCCCATCTCGGAAATGGTGGCGTTCAGTGCGGAATGGGTCGGTTGCGCCGCCTTCAGGCTGAGCACCACGTCATGGGCGTGCACCGCCTCCACCTGATCGGCATGCAGGCGGCCGGTGACGATCCAGGACCCGTCGGCGGCCTTGCCGATGGTGTTGGCCGATGCCACGCCCGGCAGGACCGCCCAGTCGTCCGGCGAGGTTACGCGGGCGATGACCGGCACCTCCTCGACGGCCGCCGGTGCCGTGTCCTCGCTCTGCATCGCGGAGCGGGCATGACTGTGCGCATGACCACGGACGTGGGAGTCGCGATTCAGGATCCGCAGTTGGAGCCGGTGATCCATCGGCCTCCCAGGTCCGCCCGGCAGTCCCCGCGCGGCGGAAAGATCGGCGGAATCGACCGGGGCCAAGCCCATATGGTGGGTGTGCAGGGGGGACTGTGGCGCCATGGGGGGAGCCTCCGAAAGCGGGAACCGACCCTCGGACGGCACTCCTCCCGGCCGAGCGGCAAGGCATTCTACGAAAAGGCGCAGAGCTCGCCGCACCGCATGTGGAGGAATGGTATCCGCGGGCGATGTATATTTTTACGGAAGATAAGGTTCGGTTTGCAACCCGTCCTCGTGCCCGGTGTCCGGTCCAGCCTCACAACCCGGTCGGGGTCGGGCGGGTGTCGGCGGTTCGGGTAATGCCCTGGTCGATCAGCGGCTGGAGCGCCGGGGCGAGGCTCTTCAGCAGCTGGGCGGGCAGGGCGCTGGTGAAGCGGTAATTGTCGGCCTCCGGCCCATGGACGAAGGCGGTCATCGTGCCGAAGAAACGGTCGCCGATATAGAAGACGAAGGTGGCGGTGCGGTTGACCGCCTTCGAGTCGATCAGCACGCCGCCGGGACCCCAACGGTCGAGGCGATGGTCTCCCGTACCGGTCTTACCGCCCATGGGGATCGCGGCACCCGACGGATCCTTGAAGGAGCCCCAGACCCGCTTGGCGGTGCCGTTCTGCGCCACGTCCATCAGGGCCCGGCGCAGAACGGCGCAGACCTCCGGCCGCAGCACCCGCTCGCCCTTCATCGGCCCCAGCCCCAGCTTCGCCTCGTAGGGCGTGCCGGCGGCGAAATGCAGCGAGCGGATCTTCACCGTCGGCTGCCTGACCCCGTCGTTCAGGATCAGCCCCATCAACTCCGCCAGCGCCGCCGGGCGGTCGGCCGAGCTGCCGATGGCGGTCGCCAGCGACGGAACGAGCGTGTCGAACGGATAGCCGACGCTGCGCCACTGGGCGGTGATGCGCTGGAACGCCTCTTCCTCCAGGGCGATGCGGATGCGGGTGTTCTGGGCGGCCATGCCCTTCTTGAACAGCCAGCGATAGCTTTCCTGGCGTTCGTCGGCGCTGGCGGCCAGCACCTCGGCCCGCTTCGCGTCGGGATGCTGCTGGAGATAGGCGACCAGCCACAGCTCCAGCGGATGGACGCGGGCGAGATAGCCGAGGTCGTTCAGCGGGAAGCGGTCCGGGCCGTACTTCGTATAGAGCGCCGAAAGTTCGTTGTCCGACAGCGCCACCCCAGGCAGCCGGCCGCGCAGGAAGGCGGAGAAGTCGGCCAGCCCGGCCTTCGGCCGCACCGTGCGGAAGATCACCGCCAGCCGGTGCGGCACCGGGCGCGAGCGGGTCGCCAGCCGGGCCAGCGCCTCGTCCGGCGAGCGCTTGCGGTAGTCGTTGTAGAAGCGGTTGAGGAAGTCCGACCCTTCGCGGTCGGCGAAGCGGGCGAGATAGGCCTGCCGGGCGGGATGGTCGGCGGTGCGCAGGATGTCAGCGCCGTCGTCCGCCCCCTCATCCATGTAGAACTGGACGACATCGCGCATCAGCCGGATGAAAGGCAGGTTGACGCTGTTCCGCAGCGCCTCCTGTACGGTCATGATGCGGCCGTTGTCGTCCTTGTTGAAGTTGACGAAGGCGTGCTGGCCGCCGCCGGTGAAGAACACTTCGCCCGGGTTGGCGGAATAGCGCCGCTCCATCGCCGCATCGAGCATCGCCTGCAGCCGGCGGTCGGAGGCCGAGGCCAGCCAGGAGGTCGCCCAGCGGGTCAGATTGTCCGAGGCCTCGTCCTCGACATCGCCCAGCAACTCCTTCGGCAGATGGGCGTAGCGGCTGTGCAGTTCGGCGACGATCTCCAGATAGGTCGTCAATGTGCGCAGCTTGGCGGTGGAGCCGAGATCGAGCTTCGCCCCGTCGTTGATATCCAGCGGCTGGTCGAGATTGTCGGCCTGGACCCGCAGGTAATTGGCCTCGGGGCCGCGCTCGTACAGCGTGATCGAATAGACCAGCTTCGACAGGTCGTTGTTGCGGGCGTCGAGCAGCCGTTCGCCGGTCAGCCCGAGCGAGCGGGCATAGTCGGGGTCGTTCAGCTTGCCAAGCACTTCGACCACGCGGGCCTGGGTTTCGGCATCCAGGGTCGATTGTGCCGTCAGGTCGATGCGGTCGAGGGCGTAGAGGTTGGAAACGCCGAGCATGCCGAGCAACCGGGCGCGGATGGCATTGGTCGCCTTCTGTTCGACATAGGAGGTGGCGGGGCTGGTCGGTGCCTCCTCGCGGAAGACCAGCGGGGTGGCGAGTGCCGCGTCGCGCAATGCCGGGTCGATCACGCCGGCCTGGGCCAGGGCGCGCAGATGGGCGTCGGCCAGCCGGTCCAGCGCGGCGCGGTCCTGGATCAGGTAATGGGAGGGCCGTCGCTGGGCCAGAAGCAGGGCCAGCACCTGCTTGTAGGCCAGGGCCTTCAATTGCAGGGCGCGGGGATCGGTCATGCCCTCGGGCGCCGGTTCGGCCAGCACGCGCTTGGCGATCGACAGGTCGGTGCCGAACCAGGCCCACAGCCCGTCGCCCAGCCCGTTCACCTCGCCGAAGCCCGAGCGCGCGGTCAGCGGGGTGGAGTTCAGGTAATCGACCAGGATGCGGCGGCGGGCCTGGGTGGTGTCCTCGCCCCCGCTGTAGGCGCGGACGCTGGCCGACGCCATCTGGCGCAGCTTCTCCACCCCGCCGGTGGTCTGGCCATCGGGCGAATGGCGGTATTTCTCGATCTGGGTCGCGAGCGTCGATCCACCGGGGGAGCGCTGGCCCGGCCGGATCATCTGCAAGGGCAGCATGGCGACGGCGGCACCGAAGCGGTCCCATTCCACCGCCGGGTTGCGGCGCGGCTGGTCGGCGTCCAGCAGCTCGCGGTTCTCAATGAACAGCAGCGTGTCGGCCACCAGCTTCGGCACGTCGTCGAAGCCGTCGAACACCCGTTCGGGATAGCGCGCCGAATACATCACGGCGCCGTTGCGGTCGAGCAGGGTCAGCCCGGCCTGCGTCTTCTCGTGATAGATCGGAAAGCCGCCGCCGGCCATGAAACGATCGAGCATCGGCGACAGCACCGCCTGCTGTTCGATCGCATAGACGTCATGGGTCAGCGCGTCGAGCTGGCCGGGCAGGGCGGTGTAGCCGAGCCGTTCATTGTACGGCCCATGCTTGGGATAGCGCGCCTGCGGGTTGGGGCCTTCGCGCAAGGAGACGATCATCGACTGGCCGACGCCGGCCAGCAGCCGGGCCTGGAGACGCGAGGTCCGCATCTCCTGCCAGCCGGCATAGCCGGCGGCGGCGAGCGTGATGGACAGCGTCGCCGCGATCGCGACCCGCACTGTCCAACGCCCGACCTGCACCCACCGCTTGGCCATCTCGGATGCGCACCCCCTGCCGCCCGACCCACACGGTCGGTGTAGGCCGGAACGATAGGCGAATTATGGTTAACGGGGGTTTAAGGTGGTGCCTCTCACCCCTCCAGCAGCGCCTTTGTCCGCGCCGCCAGTTCGGCCAGCGGAACCTCGACCTGCTCGCCCTTGACCAGATGCTTCAGGGTCGCGGTGCCGCGGGTCTTCTCGTCGGAGCCCATCAGCAGGACGACGGGGATGCCGGCGCGGTCGGCATATTTCATCTGCTTGGTGATCTTGCCGCCGTCCAGCTGGATTTCCGTGTTGATGCCGGCGGCGCGCAGCTCGCTGGCCATGCGGAAATAATCGGCGGACAGGGCCGGGTCCATCTGCGTCACCAGCACCTGGGCGGTGGGGGTGGCGTCCTTGATGATGCCGGCCTCCATCAGCTGGTAGAACAGGCGGGTGGCACCGATGGAGATGCCGACGCCGGGCAGCTTCGACTTGGTGTAGTGGCTGGCGAGATTCTCGTAGCGCCCGCCGGAGCAGACCGAACCGATGCCGGGATGATCGTTCAGGAAGGTCTCGTAGACGGTGCCGGTGTAGTAGTCGAGGCCGCGCGCGATGGCGAGGTTGATGCGCACCGTCCCGTCCGGCACCTGGAAGGCCTTCAGCCCCTCGACGACGGTGGTCAGCTCGCCGACGCCCTCGCGGAAGGTGGCGTTCTCGATGTCGAGCGCGCCGAGGGCCGCCAGAGTCTCGGCGTTGCTGCCCTTCATGTCGATCAGCGACAGGATGGTGTCGGCGGCGTGCTCTGTCACGCCGAGGCCGAGCAGGCTCGCGCGCACCTTGTCCTGGCCGATCTTGTCCAGCTTGTCGATCTCGCGCAGCACCAGCACGCGGGTGTCGGCGTCGGCGACGCCCAGGCCGTCGAGCAGGCCCAGCAGGATCTTGCGGTTGTTCACGTTGATGGTGAAGCCGCCGAAGTTCAGCTCGGTGAAGACATGGTGGATGACCGCCGGAATCTCGGCGTCGTAATGGGCGGACAGGCTGTCCTTGCCGATCACGTCGATGTCGCACTGGTAGAATTCGCGGAAGCGCCCGCGCTGCGCCCGCTCGCCGCGGTAGACTCGCTGGATCTGGTAGCGGCGGAAGGGGAAGGCGAGGTCGCGCTCATGCTCCGCCACATAGCGGGCGAGCGGCACCGTCAGGTCGAAGCGGAGCGCCAGCTCCGGCTTGTTGCCCTGCTGGATGGCGCCGGTCGACTGGACGAAATAGACCTGCTTCTCCGTCTCGCCGCCCGACTTGGTCAGAAGCGTGTCGACCGTCTCGAACACCGGGGTTTCGACGGGGACGAAGCCGAACCGCTCGTAACCGCGGCGGATGGTGTCCAGCATGCGCTGGAAGGCCACCTGCTGGCGCGGCAGCAGCTCCATCGTTCCGGGCGGGGTGCGGGGCGTGATCAGGCTCATCGGAGAAGGTCCGCGCTTGGATAGGAAAAGCGTGGGTTTTCTAGCCCCTTTCGCCGGCCCCGTCACCTCCGCCCAAAAAGGCCGGGGGAAATTTTTCAGTCGGGGCGAAAATTTTTTGGAAGGGCGTGGAATGAAGCTCCGCCGGCCACGTTTATCTAAGCACGATCCCGCAGCGAGGATCGCTCATCAAAATGGAGAACACAAATGTCCGGCACCGTCTTTGGGTCGCGTATCCGTTCGTCCGTTTCGACCTTTGCGTTTGTCGCCCTGATGGCGACGGCTCCCGTGCTGAGCGCGGGTGCGGCGACGGTCGCTCCGGCCGTTCCGGCCACGTCGGCCCCCGCCGCGACGACCGACTCCACCGCGACGGCCCCGAAACTCGACCAGAAGGTCGATCAGAAGGCCGTCACCAAGAGCGAGGCTCCCAAAACCGAAGCCACCAAGCACGAGACCCCCAAGGCGGACGCCGGCAAGGTCGATGCCGGCAAGACCAAGCATGAGCAGGTCGCAGCCACCCCGAAGGTCGAGGTGACCAAGACCCAGGCCGACGCCGTCGCCAAGGAACTGGGCGCCAAGCCGTCCGAACAGCTGTCCGCGCAGCTCGGCAAGTACCACGAGCAGATGCTGGCCGCCCATGCGCTGAAGGACACGGCCGCCCGCGACAAGGCGGTGGCCGAGGCCCGGCAGCAGCTCGCCGGCATCGGCGGCAAGCCGGTGACCGCCGAGCAGGCCGCGAAGATCGACGGCATCCTCGGCCTGAAGACCTCGACCACCATCCAGTAAGGTTGCTGGCCGCTGCACCTTCCCGTCCGCCAACGCCGGCCGGCGGACGGGAAGGTGCGGCGTCCCGGTCCTGTTGAGAAGCGGCGGCGATGGCGATAGAACGTCGTCCAAGCCAACCGCCCCTCGACAGCAGCGCCGGGACCCGATCCATGCCGAACGAACGCCTTGTCATCCGCCGTCCCGACGACTGGCATGTCCATCTGCGCGACGGCGCCATGCTGAAGGCGGTTCTGCCCTTCACCGCCCGCCAGTTCGGTCGCGCCATCGTGATGCCGAACCTGAAGCCGCCGGTGGCGACGGCCGCCGACGCCGTGGCCTATCGCGAGCGCATCCTCGCGGCCTTGCCGGACGGCGTCGCCTTCACCCCGCTGATGACCGCCTATCTGACCGACGGCACCGACGCCGCCGATCTGGCCCAGGGCTTCGAGGACGGCGTGTTCGCCGCCGCCAAGCTCTATCCCGCCAACGCCACCACCAACAGCGCCCATGGCGTCACCGACATCGCCCGCATCGCCCCGGTGCTGGAGCGCATGGCGGAGATCGGCATGCCGCTGCTGATCCATGGCGAGGTGACCGACCAGTCGGTCGACATCTTCGACCGCGAGGCCGTGTTCATCGACAGCATCCTGGCCCCGCTGCTGGAGCGTCACCCGAGCCTGCGCGTCGTGCTGGAGCATGTGACGACGGCCGACGCCGTGCAGTTCGTGCGGGCCCATGCCGCCAGCGGCCGGATCGGCGCCACCATCACCGCGCATCATCTGCTGATCAACCGCAGCCACATCTTCCAGGGCGGCATACGCCCGCACCTCTATTGCCTGCCGATCGCCAAGCGCGAAACCCACCGGGTGGCGCTGGTCGAGGCGGCGATCTCCGGCGAGGGGCCGTTCTTCCTCGGCACCGACACAGCGCCGCACACGGTCACGGCGAAAGAGTCGGCCTGCGGCTGCGCCGGCTGCTTCACCGCCGCCAACGCGCTGGAACTCTATGCTGAAGCCTTCGACGAGGCCGGCGCGCTCGACAGGCTGGAGGCCTTCGCCAGCCTGAACGGCCCGCGCTTCTACAACCTGCCGGTCAGCGAGGAGCGCGTGGCGTTGGAGCGCCGCCCGTCGGTCGCCCCCGACCTGATCCTGGTCAGCGAGGGCGATGCCGTCCTGCCCTTCCGCAGCGGCGAGACTCTGCGCTGGAGCTTTGCCGGGGCGGTGTGACGGTCGGCTGGCGAATCCCCGGCGGGCAGCTCGCTCGACCGCCGGGTTTTCATGCGGTCAGGTCGTGTGCCCGACCTATCAGAATCCGGATTTCCATCAGATCTTTGCGCAGTTCATCAACCGACGGTGGCAGCGGGATCCGTCCGCCCGGTGCAGGGTAGCGATTGCGGGTTGCGGCCGGAGATAGGCGGTCGAACTCCATCAGCGCATCTCGCCACGGATGGTCGACAGTAAGGGCGGCTGCCATCTGGCCCAGATTGTGGCTGGTGCCGAAGGCGATGTTCTCATACGCCAGAATGGCGCGGGCCACCTTCTCCACAGATTGTTGAAGCTGGTAAGCGGCCTGTCGCGGAAAAGCTTCTATCAACTGTTCGGCTGCACCGGCCTCTTCCTCGGCCAAGGTCAAGAGGGCGGCTATCCGGCGGTTCATTGTTGGCCGCCTGTCGGCTGGCGATAGAGTTGCCGGCCTTGTGCCGCCACATAGGGCAGTGTGCCGGGGATATCCCGTTCCGCTTCATAATCGCCGAGTAGGCAGGGCACCACGTCGCAGCCGATCCCAAGGCCGCGGACGGGAGCATAGGCCGCATCGTAATCCAGCGCCGCCTCGCCCCTGTTGTCAGGGAAAATCACCAGCAGGTCAAAATCGCTGTCGGACGTGGCTGAACCGGTGGCACGGGAACCGAACAGGCGGATTTCCAGCGGCGCCAGCGCCCGGACCAACCGGTCGCACAGCAGCGTGAGGGCGCTCGCCTCGTTTGGCAGATTTCCGCAATTGGTTCGCCGTGGCGTTTGCCGTCTCGTCCCTGCCGAAATATTGAACACCGCCATGCACCCGTCTCCGAGCCGTCCCAACAGTATGGTCCTCGCTGCCGCCTAAAACAAACTCCCCTGCACCGGAACCACCCGTGGCTTGCGTGGTGCGACCTTCTTCTCCGGCTTGGTGTCGGTCGACGGCTCGTTCGTTGAATCTACCTTTGTGCCACCATCGATCGTAGCTGCAACTTTGGCGTCATCGGCGAAGACGATGGTGACCGCCAGACCCGGCGTCGTCTGATCGGCGCGGGTCACCGGGCGGCCGTCGCGGTCCTCGATCAGAGCGAAGCCGCGGGCCAGCACGCCCTTGTAGCTGTAGCTCTCCAGCAACTGCCCGAGCGAGGCCAGCGTTGCCGCCTTGTCGGCAACGCCCTTGGCATAGCTGCGGTCGAGGCGCGGCGTCAGGTCGGCGATGCGGCGTTCTCCATCCGCCAGCTTCACCCGCGCCGGGGTCAGCGACAGCCGGCCGGCGACACGCTCGAACCGCCCGCCGGCAGTGGTCACCGCATGGCGCAGGCCTGAGTCGAGGGCGCGGCTCTCAGAGGCCAGCTTCTGTTCCGCCTGGGCCAGCTTCTCGCGCGGGTGGCGCAGCTTGGCGGACAGCTCGCCGACGCGGGTGCGGCGTCGTTCCAGCAGGGCCGAGGCGGCAAGGTTCAGCCGCTCCGCCCGGTCGTCCAGACGCTGGGCTTGGCCCTCCAGCAGGGCGCGGGGATCGCCCAGGCCGCGGGCAAGCCCCTCCACCCGGTTGCGGCGGTCCTCCACCGCGCGCAAGGCGCAGGCGACGAGGCGGCGCTCGTCGTCGAGGATCTGGGCCAGCAGTTCGCCGCGCACCGGCACCGCCATCTCGGCGGCTGCCGTCGGGGTGGGGGCCCGCAGGTCGGAGGCAAAGTCGATCAGGGTGGTGTCGGTCTCGTGCCCGACGGCGGAGATGAGCGGAATGGCGCTGCTTGCTGCGGCACGGACGACATTCTCCTCGTTGAAGGCCATCAGGTCTTCCAGCGAGCCGCCGCCGCGCGCCACGATGATGAGATCGGGCCGGGGAACGCGACCGCCGGGCTGGATGCGGTTGAAGCCCTCGATGGCCGCCGTCACCTCGGCCGCCGCACGCTCGCCCTGCACCGCGACCGGCCACAGCAGGACATGGCGGGGGAAGCGGTCGTTCAGCCGGTGCAGGATGTCGCGGATGACCGCCCCGGTGGGGGAGGTGACGACGCCGATCACGTCGGGCAGGAAGGGGATGCGCGTCTTGCGGGCGGGGTCGAACAGCCCCTCCGCCGCCAGCCGCCGCTTGCGCTCCTCCAGCATCTTCAGGAGGGCGCCTTCGCCGGCCAGCTCCATCGACTCGACGATCAGCTGGTACTGCGAGCGGCCGGGATAGGTCGTCATCCGGCCGGTGACGATGACCTCCAGGCCCTCCTCCGGCCGGACGGCCAGCTTGGCCATGGTGCCGCGCCAGCACACCGCCTCGATCACCGCGCTGTCGTCCTTGAGACGCATGTAGCAGTGGCCGGAGCTGTGCTTCTTCGGCTGGCTGATCTCGCCGCGGACGCGGACGAAGCCGAATTCCTCCTCGATGCTGCGCTTCAGCCGGCGGGCGAGATCGCCGACCGTGAATTCCGGAAGGTTGGAGCCGGGGCGCGGTTCCGGGGCGATCAGGGGTGCGTTTTCGGACGTCATGGCGCTCTTGAGTTGGGGCGCCGCCATGATACAAGGCGCGCAGAACGCAACAAGGCGGAAGGAGCGCCACCCATGAAAGTCCTCGTCGTCGGATCGGGCGGTCGTGAGCACGCGCTCTGCTGGGCCATTTCCAATTCGCCGCTGTGCGATGCGCTCTATTGCGCGCCGGGCAATGCCGGCATCGCCGATGTCGCCACGCTGGTCGCCATCGGGTCGGAGGATGTCGACGCGCTGGTGCGCTTCGTCCAGGACAACGCCATCGACTTCGTCGTCGTCGGTCCGGAAGGCCCGCTGGTGCTGGGTCTGGTGGACAGGCTGACGGCGCTGGGCGTCAAGGCCTTCGGGCCGAGTGCGGCGGCGGCGGAGCTTGAGGGCTCCAAGGGCTTCATGAAGGACATCCTGGCGAAATACGGGGTGCCGACCGCCTTCTACGAGCGCTTCAAGGATCCCGACGCCGCCAAGGCCTATGTCCGCAAGCATGGTGCGCCCATCGTGGTGAAGGCCGACGGTTTGGCCGCCGGCAAGGGCGTCACCGTCGCCCGCACCGAGCAGGAAGCCTTCGAGGCCATCGACGACGCGCTGGTCGGCGGCCGCTTCGGCGCCGCCGGTGCCGAGGTGGTGGTGGAGGAGTTCCTGGACGGCGAGGAGGTCAGCTTCTTCGCGCTGTGCGACGGCGAGAACGCGCTGCCGCTGGCCTCGGCCCAGGACCACAAGGCGGTCGGCGACGGCGACACCGGGCCCAACACCGGCGGCATGGGCGCCTATTCCCCGGCCCCGGTGCTGACGCCCGATTTGCAGGACCGCGTGATGCGCGAGATCATCCTGCCGACGGTCAAGGGCATGGCGGCGGAAGGCAAGCCCTTCAAGGGCGTGCTGTTCGCCGGCCTGATGATCATGCCGACGCCGGACGGCCCGGTGCCGAAGACGCTGGAGTTCAACGTCCGCTTCGGCGATCCGGAATGCCAGACGCTGATGATGCGGCTGAAGTCCGACGCGCTGGCGGCGCTGATCGCCGCGGCAGACGGGGTGCTGGACAGCATCGACCTGCGCTGGCACGACCAGACCGCGCTGTGCGTGGTGATGGCGGCCAACGGCTACCCTGGCGACTACGCCAAGAACACGGAGATCCGCGGGCTGGACAAGGCCGGCGCCGTTGATGGCGTGACCGTGTTCCATGCCGGAACCAAGCGGGCCGAGGACGGCCGGGTGCTGTCGGTCGGCGGCCGGGTGCTGGGCGTCACCGCGCTGGCCCCGACAGTGGCGGCGGCGCAGGCGGCGGCCTACAAGGCGGTGGATGCGCTGGACTGGCCCGACGGCTTCTGCCGCCGCGACATCGGCTGGCGGGCGGTGGGGCGCTGACGCGCCCCCAGCCTTTTTTGCCGATTAGTACCCGCCGGTCGGCAGGCCGAGCAGCCGGTCCACCCGCGCCACCACCGATCCCGTCAGCGGCTTGTTCGCCACGGTGGCGAGATCGGCCCTGGCCGCGTTGATGACATAGGCGCGGGTTACCGGGTCGCTGATGCTCAATGCCTGCCGCATCGCGGCATCGTAGGTCGCGATCTTGCCGACCATGGACGTCGGCGCGGCATTCGCCCGCGCGGTTGCCGAGGCGTGGGCCGCATTCAGATTGCCGAGTTCATCGGCCACCGCGTCGGTCTTCGCAGCGGAGATTTGGGACGGGTGCGCGACGGCTGCCGCATGGATTTGGGCGGCGCGCATCTTCGCGTCCTGGGTCGCATCGTCGGTTCGGCTGGCACCGGCGGAGTCGCCGGTCTGCGCATGGCTGGAACTCTGCGAGTGACTGGCGCTGTTGCCGTGGCTGCCGCCATTTCCGCCGCTGTTCCCACCACCATTTCCACCACCGTTCCCGCCGCCATTCCCTCCGCGTGCGAAGGCGGCCGATGATCCGAACCCGGCAAAGGGATCGACGGACGCAGCGGTAAGGACGAGGCTCAAGGCCAGAATCAGGGATGCGGAGCGGTATTTCATGATTGGTCTCTCCCTAAGCACCCGGGCCTCTACCTCAATCGATCGGGGAGGCCGGCATGAGCGTGAAATGGGCGCTTGGGAGAGGCTTCGGAATGATGCTGCCGGTGACAAAATGTGGACCGGTCTCGCTGCGGATTTATGAAAATTGATGGCGTCGACGAAGAAGGGGGCGCATCGCTGCGCCCCCTTCTTCATGTCCGCCTTACGCCCGCAGCCGTTCCGAGGTGGAGGCGATGTTCTGCGACACCACTTCGATGTCGCGGACCACGCGGGTGACGCTGTGGGCGATCTCCTTGGTCGCCGATTCCTGCTGCGAAACCGCGGCGGCGATGGTGGTGGAGATCTGCTGAACGTCGGTGACGATCGAACCGATGCGGCGGATGGCGTCGACCGCGTGCAGGGCCTCCTGCTGGACCGACGCGATCTGCGCCGCGATGTCGTCGGCGGCATTGCCGCTCTGCTGTGCCAGCGACTTCACCTCGTTGGCGACGACGGCGAAGCCGCGCCCGGCATCGCCGGCGCGGGCGGCCTCGATGGTGGCGTTCAGCGCCAGCAGGTTGGTCTGCGAGGCGATGCTGTTGATCAACTTGGTGATGGCGCCGATGCGCTCGGCCGAGGTGACCAGGGCCTCCACTGCGGCGTTGGTGCGGGTCGCCTCTTCCGATGCCTTCAGCGAGGCGCCGGACGCCTCGTTGGCGCGGTTGCTGATGTCGGAGATCGAGGCCGACAGCTCTTCCGTCGCGGCGGCGACGGTCTGGGCGTTGGCGGTGGCGCGGTCGGCGGCGGTGCCGACCTCGCGGTCCAGCGACTCGGCAAGGCTGGCGACGCTGCGGCGGCGCTCGCCATCCATCTCCATCTGCCGCAATTCGGCGACCTTCTGCCCATCGATGTCGATCAGCGAGCCGCAGGCGCGCAGCGCCAGACCGTTGCCGTCGCGGGCGACGCCGCCGATGGCGCGGAACCAGCGGTAGCTGCCGTCCTTCATCTTCAGGCGGTATTCGACATCGTAGCCGGTGCGGCCGCTGCGGTCGTTCAGGCAGGCCATGAAGGCATCGAAGGTACGCTTGGCATCGTCCGGGTGCAGCCGGTCGGCCCAGGAGCCGACCTTGTCCGGGAAGCCGGCCTTGTCGTCGCGGTCGAAGCCGACGAGGCGGCGGAATTCCGGCGACCAGTGCCAGCGGCTCTGCGTGTGCATCGGGTCGCCATTGTGGAAGACGGCATCCCAAAGCCCGACGCCGGCATGGCGGTCGAGCAGCTTGGCGCGCTCCAGTTCGTTGCGCTCGGCATCGATGTCGATCAGCGATCCGCAGGCGCGCAGCGCCAGGCCACTGGCGTCGCGGGCGACGCCACCGATGGCGCGGAACCAGCGATAGCTGCCGTCCTTCACCTTCAACCGGTAATTCACGTCATAGCCGGTGCGGCCGCTGCGGTCGTTCAGGCAGGCCATGAAGGCGTCGAAGGTCGGCTTGGCATCGTCGGGATGCAGCCGGTCGGCCCAGGACCCGACCTTGTCGGGGAAGCCGGCATTGTCGTCATGGTCGAAGCCGACGAGGCGGCGGAATTCCGGCGACCAGTGCCAGCGGCTCTGCGCGTGCATCGGATCGCCATTGTGGATCACGGCATCCCACAACCCGACACCCGCATGGCGTCCCAGCAGAGCCAGTTCTTCGGCAGCCTGATTGTCCTGCGGCTTGCGGAACGACAACATTCTGTAACTCCTGATGGCTGACGTTGGTCGGCTCATCATAGGCGTGTGTTCGTTAAACAAATAATTAATGGATTAAACCATATCCATGCGAATAGTATGCCCGGTTGTTCTTGTCGAGAGAAATTCATCCGGGTTTTCTGCTGCCTGACTTTGATTGTATGCGTCTGATATTGAGAAATTTCATTTCTGTTCGCTGGTAACAAAGATGCGCAACGCGCATCGCCGATTTCCGGCGCCCTATCGCCGCTGCTTGAAGAAGTCCCTCAGCAGCGCGCCGGCGCGGGTTTCGCCGATGCCGCTGTAGACCTCCGGCGTGTGGTGGCAGGTCGGCTGGGTGAAGAAGCGCGGGCCGTGGTCGACAGCGCCGCCCTTGGGATCATAGGCGCCGTAATAGACCCGCCGGATGCGGGCGAAGCTGATCGCCGCGGCGCAAAGCGCGCAGGGCTCCAGCGTCACATACAGGTCGCAGCCGGGCAGGCGGGGCTGGCCGCGCTGTGCGCAGGCTTCACGAATCGCCAGAAGTTCGGCATGGGCGGAAGGGTCGCACAACTCCTCCGTCCGGTTGCCGGCGGTGGCGAGGACGGCGCCGGTGGCGGGATCGACGACGACGGCACCGACCGGCACCTCGCCACGCGCGGCGGCGGCCTCGGCGGCGGCGAAGGCGAGGTCCATATGGCGGGGAAACGGCATGGCCGGACAGGGTGCCAACCGCCCGCCGGGCGCGTCAACCGGATTCCGGGCCTTCAGTGCTGGACCAGTGTTGCGGGCGGCGCGTCCAGGCCCTATGGTCCGGCCATGGACCGCTCCGATACTGCCAAGAAATCCGATTCCGCCGCGAATGGTGGGGAACGCATCGCCAAGCGACTGGCGCGCGCCGGGCTTTGCTCGCGCCGCGACGCCGAACGCTGGATCGCCGAGGGCCGCGTCGCGGTCAACAGCCGCGTGCTCGACAGCCCGGCCTGCGTGGTGCGCCCCGGCGACATCGTGCAGGTCGACGGCAAGGTCATTCCGGAGCCGGAGCCGGCCCGCCTGTGGCGCTATCACAAGCCGTCGGGGCTGGTCACCACCGCCCGCGACGAGAAGGGGCGCGAGACCGTCTTCGACCGGCTGCCCCCCGACCTGCCGCGCGTCGTCTCCATCGGTCGCCTCGACCTGACGACCGAGGGGCTGCTGCTGCTGACCAACGACGGCGAGCTTGCCCGCTTCCTGGAGCTGCCCGCCACCGGCTGGACCCGCCGCTACCGCGTGCGCGTGTTCGGCGAGGTCGACGAGAAGCAGCTGCTGGCGCTGGAAAAGGGCCCGACCATCGAGGGCGTCAAGTACGGCCCGATCGAAGCCGTGCTCGACCGCATCCAGGGCCGCAACGCCTGGCTGACCGTCAGCCTGAAGGAAGGCAAGAACCGCGAGATCCGCAAGGTGATGGAGTCGCTCGGGCTTCAGGTGAACCGGCTGATCCGCGTCGCCTATGGCCCCTTCCAGCTCGGCAAGCTGGAGGAAGGCGCCGTCGAGGAGGTGCCGAAGCGCGTCGTCCGCGAACAGATCGCCCCCTTCTTCGGCACGGCCGAAGGGGCGGAGCCTGCCGAATCCGGCACCAAGCAGCGCGCCAAGGCGAGGGCCGAGGCGGCGGTGAAGGCCGCTCCGGCGAAGAAGGCGCCCGGCGGCGCCCGTGCCGGCGGCAAGACCGACGGGGCCGCAGAGGCCAAGGCGGCCCCGAAGCGGGCTCCCCGGTCCGCCACCAAACGGCACGAGGCCGAAGCCGCCCGCACCGAAGAGGCCAAGCCGGCCCGGCGTGGCACCTCCACGCGCGGCACGCTGTCGCTCGGCGGTGCTTCATCGGCCAAGCCCGGTCGGTCCGGCAAGCCGGATGGTGCGCGGTCCGACTCTCCGCGGTCCGAGGGCACGCGCTCCCGTGATGCCAAACCCCGTGAGGACAGGCCGCGGGACGGCAAGGCTCCGGGCTTCAAGCCGGGCGGTCCCAAGTCGACCGGTTCCAAGCCGACCGGTCCCAAGGGTGCCGGTCCGGCGCCGCGGGGCGGGCCGAAGGCTGGCGGCGGTGACAGGTCGGGTGGCGACAGGTCCGGTGGCGGAGCCGGCGGACGGACGGAGCGCCCGCGTGCGGATCGTCGGCGGTAAGCACCGCGGCCGCAGTCTGGTGGCGCCGGGCGGGCGCGATACCCGCCCCACCACCGACCGCACCCGGCAAGCCATCTTCAACATCCTGGCCCACGCCGACTGGGCGCCCGAGTTCGAGGGCGCCGCGGTCGTCGATGCCTTCTGCGGTACCGGCGCGCTGGGGCTTGAAGCCCTGTCGCGCGGCGCCTCCTGGTGCGGCTTCCTCGACATGGGCCGGCCGGCGCTGGACGCCGTGCGCGCCAATGTCGAAGCCCTGCGCGAGACGGCGAACACCCGGATCCTGCGCGCCGATGCGACCAAGCCGCCGCCGGCGCCGCATTCCTGCATGCTGGCCTTCCTCGACCCGCCCTATGGTCAGGGGCTGGCGCCGCGGGCACTGGAGGGTCTGTTGCACGCCGGCTGGCTGGCCGATGGCGCGCTCGCCGTGGTCGAGGTCGCCGACCGCGATCCTCTGCCGCTTCCCGACGGCTTCACGGCGGTCGACGACCGCCGCTATGGCGACACCCGCGTCGCCTTTCTGACGGTCCGCTCCTAAAACTTCCTGTTTGCGATCGGATTCGCGCGGCACGGCGCGTTCGATCTTACGCGGTCCGATCTAGGTCCGACCGCATATGCGGTGCCGCTCCCCCTCCGCCCCGGGGTCTCCGGCCCGTTCTTTCAATCCCCCGAGTTTCATTTTTTGTCGAGCCCGACCACCGGCCGGTGGGGGTGGATCCGTGGGCTTCCAAGGCTGGCGCCCGTGTTTTTCCATCATGCGGAAAGACCAAACTGATTGTTGAGTTCCAAAACAATCCGAGCAAAACATTGTGTGTCGCCGATGCGGTTCCTCTATGGAAACGGCGGCATCTATCTATCTCCTAAGACTGCACACCCTCGTTTGAGGGGGCCGTGCAGGTACCGGCACGGCTTCTTTTTGCAGAACGCGCGATACATCGGGTGAACCGATACAAGAAACGGTGTGGGCCGGTCTTATGAGTCGGTTTGTGGCATAAGTTTTACTTGGTCAGACTGCATGCCTACGGCGTCGATCCGTCCGTCGGTGTCTTTTTGTCCCCGGTTTTGGCATACCAGATTACATATCTGGCATTCCTAAATCGGGACAATCGAACTCCGAGCGATTGTCGGCATCCGCGCCGAGTTCCGGAAAGGAACCGTCAGCAAGAGCGGTCCGTCCGGGTCATTCCGCAATCGTGATTGGCGTGCCGGTCCCCGGGAGAGGGGCCGTGCCGCCGGCTCAGGCAAGTTAATCGGGAGGCACGATGGCTCACATGAATTCACAACCGGCGGCGGAGTCCGCGGCGCCGGTGACCGATGCGGTCCGCTGGACCCAGATCGTCGTCGGCATCGTCTGCATGGTGGCGGCGGCCAACATCCAGTATGCCTGGACGCTGTTCGTCCCGGAAATCCAGGCGACCCACGGCTGGACGCGCGCATCGATCCAGACCGCCTTCACCATCTTCGTCGTCGTGCAGACCTGGCTGACGCCGATCGAGGGCTATTTCATCGACAAGTACGGCCCCCGCGTGATCGTCGCCGCCGGCGGCTTCTTCACCGGCCTGTCCTGGATCATCGACAGCTATGCCGGTTCGCTCAGCATGCTGTATGTCGGCTCGGCCATCGGCGGCATCGGCGTCGGCTGCGTCTATGCCACCTGCGTCAACAACGCGCTGAAGTGGTTCCCGGAAAAGCGCGGTCTGGCGGTCGGCCTGACGGCGGGCGGCTATGGCGCCGGTTCGGCCCTGACCATCCTGCCGATCTCGGCGATGATCCACAGCAGCGGCTATCAGGCGGCGTTCTTCTGGTTCGGTCTGGTGCAGGGCGCCATCATCATCTGCGCCGCGCTGTTCCTGCGCATGCCGCAGAAGGAGCAGGTCAAGGCCTCCACCAAGGTCGCGCAGACCCGCCGCGACTACACGCTTGGCGAAGCCGTCCGCACTCCGGTCTTCTGGGTGATGTGGGCGATGTTCATCGGCACCGTCACCGGCGGCCTGATGGCGGTGGCCCAGCTGGGCGTCATCGCCCACGATCTGGGCGTGAAGGAAGCCCCGGTCAGCGTCTTCGGCCTGACCATGGCGGCTCTGCCCTTCGCCCTGATGCTGGACCGCGTGATGAACGGCATCTCGCGCCCGCTGTTCGGCTTCATTTCGGATCACATCGGCCGTGAGGCGACCATGTTCGTCGCCTTCACGCTGGAAGGGCTGGGCATCATCATGCTCAGCAAGTTCGGCCACGACCCGATGATGTTCCTGATCCTCAGCGGCATGGTGTTCCTGGCCTGGGGCGAAGTGTACAGCCTGTTCAGCGCCACCTCGGCCGACACCTTCGGCACCAAGCATGCCGGCAAGATCTACGGCGTCCTCTACTGTGCCAAGGGTGTCGCCGCGCTGCTGGTCCCGCTGGGCAACCTGCTGATGGAAGCCACCGGCACCTGGGCGACCGTGCTCTACGTCACCGCCACCATGGACCTGACCGCCGCGGCCTGTGCGCTCCTGGTCCTGAAGCCAATGCTGGCCCGCCACCATGCCCGCAACGAGGAGCTGGCGCGGCGTGCCGAACAGGGTGACACCACCCGCGCCGTCCCGGTCGGGGCCGCCGCCGGCACCGCCAACGGCTAAGGGGGGCGACAGTCGGGGGCTTGGTTCAAAGGGCTGACTGACGGATGCGGGCCGGGGATGCGCGAGAGCGCCCCCGGTCCGCATCGTTCATTCGATCCAGAAGGGACGGTCCTTCGCCTTCGATTTTCCCTCGGACGTCGGGTCGGTCCGGGCGGCCTGCTGGAAGCGCTCGGAGGAGAACAGGATGCCCGGCTCTTCCTCCGTCTCGTCCTTCTCCGGTTCGATCACGGTGAAGCCGCCGCGGCCGCTGGCCATGTAGACGGCGTGGCCGATCATGCCGGTCAGCGCGAGGAACAGAAGGGCCTGGGTCTCGATCATGGAAGAGGCGTCCTTATCGGAAGGGGAGGGGCATCGACAGGATCAACAGCGCATGACCGCGGACGGCGCCCTCCACGGACGGCGGATGTCCATGGTGACGGTCCAGTCATGCTGTGCTGCAACATAAGCAAACTGGCATGCCGCCGCAAAAAGTTTTGCATGCCAGATGCAGGATGCCTGACGTGCAACTTTGCCGCAGGGGAACCCGCCCGGGGCGTCCGCCGCCGATGAGTGGTCCGCCCGCAACCAAAGTGGCGTCACCGCTGTTCCCCGCCTGTCCTGCCCGCATCGGGCCGGGGAGCATCGGGATGGAGCGGCCATGATCCGGGACCTTTGGTACAAGAACGCGGTGATCTACAATCTGTCGCTGTCGACCTTCATGGACGCCAACGGCGACGGCATCGGCGATTTCCAGGGGCTGCTGCGCCGGCTCGACTATCTGCACGGGCTTGGGGTGACCTGCCTGTGGCTGGGGCCGTTCCAGACCTCGCCGATGAAGGATGACGGGTACGACGTCGCCGATTACTACAATGTCGATCCGCGTTACGGCACGCTGGGCGACTTCGTCGAGTTCACCCACGCCTGCGAACAGCGCGGCATCCGCGTCATCATCGATCTGGTCATCAACCACACCTCCGACGAGCACCCGTGGTTCAAGGCCGCCCGCAGCGACCCGAACAGCAAGTATCGCGACTGGTATGTCTGGTCGGACAGGAAGCCGGAGAATGCCGACAAGGGCATGGTCTTTCCCGGCGTGCAGAAATCGACCTGGACCTATGACCGGGAGGCCAAGGCCTGGTACTTCCACCGCTTCTACAAATTCCAGCCCGACCTGAACACCGCCCACCCGGAGGTGCATGCCGAACTGCTGAAGATCATGGGCTTCTGGATCCAGCTGGGGGTAGCCGGCTTCCGCATGGACGCCGTGCCCTTCATCATCGCGGAGAAGGGGGCCGACGTCACCAAGCCGAAGGAGCAGTTCGGCATGCTGCGCAGCTTCCGCGAATTCGTGCAGTGGCGACGCGGCGACGCCGCCCTGCTGGCGGAGGCCAACATCCTGCCGGAAGACGACCTGGAATATTTCGGCATCGATGGCGACCGCTGCCACATGGTGTTCAATTTCCAGGTCAACCAGCACCTGTTCCATGCGCTGGCCACCGCCGACACGGGCCCGCTCGCCCAGGCGCTGGAGGTGACGAAGCCGCGGCCGGCCACCGCCCAGTGGGGCACCTTCCTGCGCAACCATGACGAGCTGGACCTGGGCCGGCTGACCGACAGGCAGCGGCAGGCCGTCTTCGACGCCTTCGGGCCGGACACGTCGATGCAGCTGTACGACCGTGGCATCCGGCGGCGGCTCGCGCCGATGCTGCACGCCGACCGGCGGCGGATCGAGCTGGCCTATAGCCTGATGTTCACCCTGCCGGGGACGCCGGTCATCCGCTATGGCGACGAGATCGGCATGGGCGACGACCTGTCGTTGAAGGAGCGAGAATGCGCCCGCACGCCGATGCAATGGTCGGACGAACCACATGGCGGCTTCACCAAGTCCGACGATCCGGAAGTCCCGGTCATCAGCGGCGGTGTCTTCGGCTATGAGCGGATCAACGCAGCGATCCAGCGCCGCAACCCTGAATCGCTGCTGAACTGGACCGAGCGCATCATCCGCATGCGCAAGGAATGCCCGGAGATCGGCTGGGGCGACTTCCAAATCCTGAAGACGGGCCGGCCGGAGGTGCTGGCCCTGCGCTACGACTGGCGCAACAACGGCGTGGTCGTCCTGCACAATCTGTCGGACAAGCCCTGCGAAGTCGTCCTCGACGTGGATGGCCATGGCGAGGGCTGCCGGCTGGTCAATCTGCTGTCGGAGGACCACAGCGAACCCGACGACAAGGGCCGCCACCATCTGGTGATGGAGGCCTATGGCTATCGCTGGTTCCGGGTTGGCGGGCTGGACTATCTGCTGCGGCGGACGGAAGCGGATGGCAAGCCCGGCGACGAGGTTTAGGCAACATCCAGCCGCGCCGGGCCGTCCGCTTCCTGCCGGTCATAGGCGGCGCGGGCTTCCAGCATCCGCGCGATGTGGGTTTCGGCCCACACCCGCAAGGGCACCAGCGTTTCGGCCAGCGTGGCGCCCAGCGGCGTGATCGAATATTCGACGGTGACCGGCACGGTGGCGAAGACCTTGCGGCTGACCAGCCCGTCGCGCTCCAGGCTTTTCAGGGTCTGCGACAGCATCTTCTGCGAAATGCCCTCGATCTCGCGGCGCAGCTGGTTGAAGCGCATCGGCCCGCTTTCCAGCAATCCCAGGATCAGCACCGTCCATTTGTCGGCGATCCGGTCCAGCGCCTGCCGCGTCGGACAGGCGGAGGCATAGGCGTCCGGCAACTCATCCATCTCCGACGGTCGCTTGCCGCCCAGCCCCAGCAGGGTCCTGTCCATCCGCATCCACTCCCAGGCAAGCCGCCCGGCGGTTACGCGCGGGTGACCATGTCACGAAAAGGTGCCTTCTTTACACCAGATTTCCAAAGCGGCATCAAGTCACCATTGGAAACCTAGTAGAGAGGATACCCGTCATGAAGGTCGCCATCATCGGCGCCGCCGGCCGCGCCGGCAGCCGCATCCAGGCCGAACTGCTCCGCCGCGGCCACAGCGTCACCGCCATCGTCCGCAATCCCGCCAAGGTGGCCGCCGCCACCGGCCTGACGGTGAAGGCCGGCGATGCCAACAACGCGGAAACGCTCGCTCCGCTGCTGGCCGGCCATGACGCGGTGGTCAGCGCCGTGATGTTCCTGGACAGCGATGCGGAGAGCCTGATTGGCGCGGCGAAGGCGTCGGGCGTGCCGCGCTATCTGGTGGTCGGTGGCGCCGGCAGCCTGGAGGTGGCGCCGGGGATGCGGGTTCTCGACCTGCCGGAATTTCCCGAGATCTACAAGGCCGAGGCGACGAAGGGCGCGGAATTCCTCGACCGCCTCAAGGCCGAGCCTACCCTGAACTGGACCTTCCTGTCGCCGTCGGCCGAGTTCGTGCTGGGCGAGCGCACGGCCAAGTTCAGGCTGGGCACCGACAATCTGTTGGCGGACGAGAGCGGGCGCAGCTGGATTTCCTACGAGGACTTCGCCGTGGCGCTGGTCGACGAGATCGAAACCCCGAAAAACGAGCGCAAGCGCTTCACGGTCGGGTACTGAGCAAAGGCGTCTGAGGCGGAGCGACAGCAGGGATGCCGGTTTGGCTAGCCCCTGCTGTCGCTCCGCCTCGATCATCGGTCGTCAGACGCTCTTGGCGCCGGCAGCCCAGTGTTCGGAAAAGCCGGCGGCCCGGATCGCCGGGTTGCAGGTCTGAATGTCGAATGCCGCGACCCGATGACGATCGAACGGGTCATCGGCGATCATCGTCTCGATGGCCGCGCGATCCTCCGCATGGGCGAGGATGAAGCCGCCATCACCGTTCAGCAGGGGGCCGGCAACGATGATGGTCCCGGACTTGATGTGGCGAACCAGCCAGTCCTTGTGGCCGTCGAGATGCTCTTTGACCTCTTCGGGCGGACGACTGTAGGAAACCGTGATCGAGAACAGCATGGTCTGGACTCCGATTGGGTGTGTGATCATGCGGCGGCGGGTTGCAGTGCGGCGATGACACCGGCAATCGCCGCCCTGGCGCGCTCAAGACCTTCCGAGCGCACGGCGTCACCCTTCGAGGCGCCCTCGGCCCTGACGACATGGACGTCGGTGATGCCGAGAAATCCGAAGAAGGCGCGGAGATAGCTCTCCTGGAAATCCATGCGGGCCAGCGGCCCGTCGGCATAGAAGCCGCCGCGGGCCGAAACGACGATGACCCGCTTGCCACCGGACAGGCCCACCGGGCCTTTTTCCGTATATTTGAAGGTCCGCCCGGCCTGGGCGATCCGGTCCATCCAGGCCTTCAACTGGCTGGACACTGAGAAGTTGTACATCGGCGCGCCGATCACCAGGATGTCGCTGGCCAGGAACTCCGACACCAGCATTTCGGAAACGCCGTGCTCAGCCAGGGTGGCGTCATCGAAATCACCGAATCCGGTCGGCCGGAAACCGGCGGCGATCGCCCCGTCCAGATGGCGGATTTCGGTTTCCACGACGTCGCGGCGGCTCACCTCGGCCGCCGGATGGCGGGCAAGGATTTCGGCGACCACGGCGGCGGACAAGTCCCTGGTCAGCGAACCGCTGCCGAGGATGCTGGAATCGATGTGCAGGATCTTCATGCTGAACTCGCTTCTTGTGGAGGATGTACCGAAGTCGGCGCCGTTACCGCGCCGCTTCCCTGGCAGCCCGATCGATCAGCCGGGCCACCTGGTCGGGATGGGAAAGCAGGGACATGTGGCTGGAGGCGATGGAGACGGTCCTGGCGCCGATGTGTTGGGCGATGGCCTGCTGCACCCTGGGGGGAAGCGCCTGGTCCCGTGTCGTCCGCAGATACCAGCTCGGCTTGTCGTGCCAGGCCGCGTTCCGGACCTTGTCGGCGAAGCCGGCTGCGGCGATGGGCTGCTGGACCGAGGCCAGGGCGCGCGCCTTGGCCGGTGGCAGGTCGGCCGCCATGATCCGATGGAAAGTCTCGGCATCGTCCAGCCAGATCAGGCCATCCGTGTCCGGCGTGAAGCCGGCCATGGGTGCACCCAGCCTTTGCAGCAGGTCGGCAACCGACTCTCCGCTGTCGGGCGCCAAGGCGGACAGATAGACCAGACCTTTGACGTTGGCCGCATTTCCGGCCTGGGTGATGACCGCCCCGCCCCAGGAATGACCGACCAGCAGCACGTCACCGCTCTGCCGGCGCAGGACCTTTTCGGTGGCCGACACGTCGTCGGCGAGCGAGGTCAACGGGTTCTGCACGGCGGTGACATGGTAGCCCATCGCCTGCAGCCGGTAGATCACCGGTGACCAGCTGGAGCCGTCGGCGAAGGCGCCATGGACCAGCACGATGCTGCGCAGGGTGGGACTGCCGGAAGCCGCCGCGCTCTGACCGCCGGCCAGCGCCAGCGTCAGTCCGAACACCGAGGCGACGCACCGCAGCCATTTGGGCAGCCGTCCGGCCGGCATTTCGAGGGGGTCGACTGGGCGGGAGGGGCATGATCGATGAGGTGGGGAGGCTTCATGGCCGGGCCGTTCGATGCGGGGAATGACCAAATCCTATCGCCGGCCTGACCGTGTCATAAGGTGGCGAACTGGACATAGTTCATGCAAAACTCGCCAATCCACCCGAAGCCGGCGGCAGGGACCCGGCAGTATGATGAGGGAGCCGGTCATGCGTATTGCGATCCTCGCCGTCGATGGCAGCCTTCTGTCGGCGATCGCCGGCTTGTCCGATCTGTTCTGGATCACCAATCATGCGTTGCGCTCACCCCCCGATGGGGTCGCCGCCGGTCTGCCGGAGCGGGGCGGCGCTCCGTTCGAGACCATCATCGTCAGCGCGGACGGCAAGCCCCTGCGCGATCCGCAGGGCAGGTCGATTCCGGTCGACGGCGCCTTCCAGGACATCGGGCGGTGTGACGCGGCGCTTGCCACCGGCATGGCCCTTGCTTCGGATGGGCTGCCACCAGCCTCGGATTCGATCGTCCAGGCGGCAAGATGGCTGAAGGCGGTCCACCGGCAGGGCACGCTGGTCGGGGCGGCCTGTGCCGGCACTTTCGTGGTGGGGGAGGCGGGATTGCTCGACGGCCGGCGCTGCACCACGACATGGTGGCTGCATCATGCCTTCAAGCGTCGGTTTCCCAAGGCGCGGCCGGTCTGGGGGACGGCCCTGGAGGAGCAGGACGGCATCGTCACGACCGGCGGGCCGTTGTCCTGGGTCGATCTCGCCCTGCATGTCATCCGGCGGCTGGCGGGGGCGGAGGTGGCCAAGCTGGCCGCCGATATCTCGGTCGCCGACAGCCTGCCGTTGCCGCAGATGATCTATGCCCCCAGGGGCTTCATCAACACCACCGATCCGTTGCTGCTGCGCGCCGAGCAGATCATCCGGCACGCCGCCCCAGGCCTCACCGCCGAAGGTCTGGCCAAGGCGCTGACCCTCAGCGGGCGAACCCTGCATCGGCGGCTGAAGGAGCTGACCAGCGAGTCACCCAAGGAGTTCATCACGCGGGTGAGGATCGAGACGGCCTGCGTCCTGCTCGAAACGCCGGGAGCCAGCGTCAAGCAGGTCGCGCTGGCCTGCGGCTATGGCGAGGAGAGTGCTTTCCGGCGGGCATTCGCCCAGATCACCGGCATGACGCCGGCCGATTACCGGCGCTGGTCGACCGGCCGTGCGGCCGGTGCCGCGGCGTCCCATCGGATCGCCGCGCCCTCGCGGGAGTGATGCGTCGTCCCCTTCCTGTGGGCCTGGCAAACGGGCAGGGACGGGCTGTCTACCGCCTCCCGAACAGCCGCTCGATGTCCGCCAGCTTCAGCTCGACATAGGTCGGCCGTCCATGGTTGCACTGCCCGCTGTGCGGAGTCGCCTCCATCTGGCGCAGCAGGGCGTTCATCTCGTCGACGCTCAGCGTGCGGCCGGCGCGGACGGAGCCGTGGCAGGCCATCGTCGCGCAGACCTCCTCAAGCCGCTCCTTCAGCGACAGGGCGTCGCCCAGTTCGGACAGTTCCTCGGCAAGGTCACGGATCAGGTTCTTCACGTCCGACTGGCCGAGCAGGGCCGGCACCTCGCGTACCATGACGCAGCCATGGCCGAAGCCCTCGATCACCAGACCCAGTTCTGCCAGTTCGGCGCCGCGCGCCAGCAGGCGGTTGGCCGATGGTTCGTCCAGTTCGATCAGTTCGGGGATCAGCAGGGCCTGGCGCTTGACCCCGCCTTCCAGCAGGGCGGCCTTCATCCGCTCATAGACCAGCCGTTCATGGGCGGCGTGCTGGTCGACGATGACGATGCCCTCGCGGGTCTGCGCCACGATGTAGGTGGTGTGGACCTGCGCCCGTGCAGCACCCAGCGGGTGGCTGTCGGGCGGCGGCTCGGGCCTCTGCGCGGACGGGTCGGAGGCGCGGTATTCCGGCGCGCGCGCCGCCGGGGCGAAGCCGTTGCCGAAGCCGCTGAGGCGGCCTTGCAGCGGCGGCAGCCCCGTCTGGGTCGGCGCCTGGAAGGCGGCGGAGCGCTCCGCCAGACCGCGCGGCACGGAGGTCGGCGTGTAGGAGCCGCCCCAGCTTCCGCCCGACCCGCCACCACCGGACCGGCCGTATGGGAGTGGCGAGGGAGTGAAGCCGCCGTCCGCCGTCCCGTCGCCGCCCGGTTCGGGCCGCAGGGCGCCCAGCGTGGCGAGGCCGACGGTGGTGGAGGCGCGGTGGCCAGCCTCGGCCAGCGCGTGTTTCAGCGATCCGACGATCAGGCCGCGCACCAGACCCTGGTCGCGGAAGCGCACCTCGGCCTTGGCCGGGTGGACGTTCACGTCTACTTCCTGAGGGTCGATGTCGAGGAACAGCGCCAGCATCGGATGGCGGTCGCGCGGCAGGAAATCGGCATAGGCGGCACGCACTGCACCCACCATCAGCTTGTCGCGCACCGGGCGGCCGTTGACGAACAGGTGCTGGTGCTTGGCGGTCGGGCGGTGCAGGGTCGGCAGGCCGATCCAGCCGGCCAGCGACACGGCCTCGCGCTGCGCGGTCACCGGGACGGCGTTCTCCTGGAAATCCCGGCCCATCAGGGCGCCCAACCGGGTCAGGCGGGCGTCGAGCAGATCGCCCTGCGCGGCACTCAGCCGCAGGCCGCCGCGCCCGCCGTCGCTTAGGGTGAAGGCGACGCCGGGATGGGCCATCGCCAGCCGTTCCAGGCAATCGGCGATGTGGTCGTATTCGGTGCGCGACGCCTTGAGGAACTTCAGCCGGGCGGGCACGGCGGCGAACAGGTCGCGCACCTCGATCCGCGTGCCCTGGGCCAAGGCGGCAGGCTGCGGCTGGCCCTTGGCGCCGGCATCGACGGTCAGGCTCCAGGCGCTGTCGGCGCCGCGGGCGCGGCTGGTGATGGTCAGGCAGCTGACGGCGCCGATGGAGGGCAACGCCTCCCCCCGGAAGCCGAGAGAGCGGATGTCGAGCAGGTCGTCGCTTGGCAGCTTGGAGGTGGCATGGCGCTCGACCGCCAGCACCAGCTCGTCCGGAGTCATGCCGCAGCCGTCGTCGGTGACGGTGATCAGCGATTTGCCGCCGTCGCGGGCCACCACGTCGATGCGGGTGGCGCCGGCGTCGATGGCGTTCTCCACCAATTCCTTCACGGCGGCGGCGGGACGTTCGACCACCTCGCCGGCGGCGATGCGGTTGACGAGCGTTTCAGGGAGAAGACGGATCGGCATGTCCACAGATATAGTGGCTGCCAGCCGCCGACACCACCATCTTCAGGCGCTTACAGACCCTTCAGGGCCTTCATGTAGTCGACCAGCTTGCGTTCGTAGAAGGGCTGCGGCGGCTGGTAGCGGGCAACGAGGCCGGCTTCGTCCGTCAGTTTCACCACCACGCCCATGCAGGCCACGTCGACCGGATCGCCGCCGATGTCGAATTGCAGGCGGAAATCGAATTTCTGCTTGGCGATCAGGTCGCCGTCATAGGGACGGATGCGGAAGGAGCCGATGACGAACTCCTCCGGAACATATTCGTGGTGGTCGATCACGATCTTGGGCGGAGTGGAGGGGCGCTCCTTGCGCGGGTCACCTGCGGACTTCGTGCCGCCCGACTCTTTGTGTCCTCCGGAGAATTTCGACAGCCAAGACATGAAGAGCGACGTCCCCTTGTTCCACAACCCTGAAACCGTACCGACATATTCAGACAGTTTCGAGGGTATATCCTTTAACAACGGTTAATGACGTAAGCATCGGTTACGGCGCGGTAATTTCCGTATTCGGGATCCGCATCGCCGATGGTGACGTGTCTGACCGGGTCGTGACTTTGCGGGTTCCTCCGCCCTGCCGTCCCGGTTGCAGTCATGCTAGACTCCGTCCCCGTCCCGTCCCCGCCTGCCCGGCGTCGTCTGTTGGGGGAGCGTCCGCCATGCCTTTGTTGCCGGTGATCCGCGATTTCGCCGCGCAGGCGTCGGACCCCCGCTGTTACGCGACGCTCGACGGCGGATGGTCGCTGGCGGTGGCCGATGTCACCGGCAGCACGCAGCTGGCCGGGCAGGGGCGCCATCGCGACGTGAACTTCGTCGCGGCCGGAGTGGTTGCGGTGCTGTCCGACGCGGTGCGGGTTGGGCAGGAGCCGGTGGCCTGCCAGTTCGGCGGCGACGGCGCCATCGCCGCGGTGCCGCCGGGGCGGGAAGATGAAGCACGGGCGGCGCTGTCGGCGCTGGCCCATTGGTCGGCCGAGGTGATGGACGTGCCGCTGCGCGTGGGGCTGGTCCCGGTCCAGGCGCTGCTCGACCAGGGGCTGGAGGTGATGGCCGCCCTGCATGACGTCGGCAACGGCAACAGCTTCGGCCTGTTCCTGGGCGCCGGCGTGGTCGCGGCCGACGCCTGGGTGAAGGAGGATGCGCGCTGGCGCCTGCCACCGCGGGAGGGGCCGCTGCCGGGGCTGGAGTCGGTCTCCTGCCGCTGGAACCCGGTGCCGCCGCGGCGCGGAACGGTGCTGTGCGTGATCGTCGATTCGGTCGATCCCGGGGCGGCCGGGCTGCTGGAGCTTGCCCGCATCCAGCGCGCCATCGAGACCATCGTGCCCACCTCCGGCGCCGCCCCGCTGGGGGTGGGGGAGCGGCTGGAGGCGCGCTGGCCGCCGGACTGGCGCGCCCTGCTGATGGAGGCGCGCAGCGGCCGGACTGGCGCCGGCCATGGGGCTGGTTTGGGCATGCGCATCAAACGGGTGGGCAGCGCTCTTGCCGGTTCGGGTCTGCTGGTTCTGCTGCTGCGTCTTGGTCTGACGCTGGGCGGCTTCGATCCGCAGCGCTACCGCCGCCACATGGCCGAGCGCACCGATTTCCGCAAATCGGCCGGCGGGCCGCGGCTGGTGCTGGACGTGACGGAGGGGGAGGCCGACGCGATAGAACGGCTGCTGGCCCAGGCGGCGCAGGCCGGCTCGATCCGCTACGGCACCGCGCGGGCCGACGCCACCACGGTCACCTGTCTGGTCGGCGATGTGACGGCCGACCGTCATGTGCATTTCGTCGATGGCGCGGGGCTCGGATTCTGGCGGGCGTCGGTCATGCTGAAGGCGATGAAGGCCCGGGAAAAGGCAGGGGAGAAAGTCGGGAAGGCGACGGGGGTCGGGACCGCCGCCGCTCTTCCCGGATGATGCCGATCAGGCGGTGATGTTCACGCCCTGCGAACCGCGCGGCGTGATGCTGGCGAACAGCGACTGCGCGCCGGAAATGTCGCCGGAGCTGAGCGAACTGCTCAGGCTGGCGAGGTTCTTCTTCAGCGTTCCCAGGAAGTCGGTGGAGCCGCTGTCACTTCCACTGTCGCTTTCGCTGCTGTCGTCGTCGGCGTTCTTCAGCATGTCTGACAGTGCCGACAGCGACTCTTGCGCGCCCGACACGTCGCCGGATTGCAGGGATTGGGCGAGGCTGCCGACGGTGCTGCGCAGCTCGTCCGACCCACCGTCTTCGCCCGGCGGCGGACCGTTCGGCGGCGGGCCGCCCGCACCACCCGCACCACCGGGACCGCCGCTGGGCGGGCCGTTCTTCGTCATCGCCTGCTGGACCTGGCTGATGTCGCCGCTCTTCAGCGCCTCTCCCACGCTGGACAGCAGTTTCGATAGCGGATCCTTACCGGTGCTGGCGCTGGTGCTCGACCCGGTGCTGCTGCCCTGCTTGTCGGATTGCAGCTTCGACAGCGAGTCATAGGCGGACTGGACGGCGGTCATGTCGCCGGACTCAACCGCCTTCTTCAGGCTGTCGATCCCCTCACGGATCTCTTTACCCGGCCCTTGCGGCCGCTGATAGGTCTGGCCGACGGCCGACGAACTCACCATGGATACCGACATGGCACTCTCCAACGGATAGCCTCACAAGAGGCAGTACGGGGGAGTCCTGCGTTTCCTGCGCGACGGCAGGGCGATTTTCTAAAATTGTCGAGAATGCCGCATGGGGACCGGAAATTGGTGGATCAGTAGCGGCCGGCCACGCGCCGGACGGCGCCCTCCGCCGGCACGATCTCGGTTCCGACCGGCCACAGCGCCAGCAGCGCAAGCTTCAGATGCGCCCAGGCGAAGGGCAGGCCGATGATGGTGATGGCGAGCCCCGCCGCCGAGATCAGATGGCCGAGCGCCAGCCACCAGCCGGCCAGCACGAACCACACCACGTTGCCGATGAAGCCGAGCGCGCCGGTGCCCATGTCTTCGCGCCCGCGGAACTCATCCCGGCGCACGGCGGTTTGTCCGAAGGGGAGCAGGGTGTAGTGGGCGATGGTCAGGGCGGAGCGGGCCCAGGGCAGGCCGATGATGGACAGGGCCATCAGGACCGCGGCCAGCAGCCATCCGAGCGCCATCCAGATGCCGCCAGTGACCAACCACAGCAGATTGAGGAGAAGACTGATCAGAGGCATGACACGAAACCCTCCCTTTCGCCGCACATGTGGGGACGGTCTCAAGCTTCGCCTAGAGGTGGGCCGGACAGATCGCACCACATGCGAAGACGGAGCACTCCGTCAGGCGGCGCGAAAGAGGGGGAGCGTCATGCCATCCATGCCTTGAACCGGATCCGTTCGGTCCACAGATCCGAAACAGGCATCATGACGACGCATCCGGACGGGTCCCTTGCCGGCAGCATCGCTGGCAGGTCGCCTTCCGGATCACACGGATCGGAGGCCGCATGAACGAGGCTTTGAACACCGACGCCGGCGCCGATGCGCCGAACATGCCGGGCGACGGCGAATCCCTTTCGCCGGTGGTTGCCGCCATCCTCGGCACCGCCGTCGCGGCTGCGGCGAAGCGCGGCGGCAACGGCGATGTGGTCCGCGGGCTGATCGCCGGCCTGCGCATCCTGCGCGCCACGGTGGAGGAGGAGGCCGGCTACACCATGGCCGCGGCCGTCGACAACGCCATCCGCACCCGCCTGCTGGCCGACAACCTGTCGCGCCTGCGCGTCAGCGGAGAGAAGCCCCAGGCCATCCCGTTGCCGGACCCCGGTCCGGGCGCCAGCGCCGCCGCCGCCATCTTCGAGAGCGCGGCGGAATCCTGCCTGACCGTCAACGCCCATGCGGAAGACAACGGGCCGCTTGAAACCGCCGTCTTCGCCTTCACCGCGCAGTTGCTGCAACAGCTGGGTGGGGCGCCGGAATGGCGCAGCCTGGCCGGCGAATTGCGCCGTCCCCTGGCGGTGGCCCCCGATCCCGAGGGTGAGGAGGTGACGCTGCATTGACCGGCTGTACAGCTTCTGCTGCCGGGCCGGCGCCTGGGGCCGGCCGGCAAGTCATGGAATTTTCTTTGCTTTTGTCGTGTTTCGGTGACGGCTGAAACCTTTTGCGGTTGGGGTGGGGTTTTCTGCCGTTTTAAGGGTTCTGCCCGATTTATCGAACGGGACGACTTCGGTTCGGCTTCGTTACGGTTGGGTTCGGCGATGGGGTTGTCCCATCGTGGAATGCCAGTACCGGGGACCCGACCGTGTTCTTTCACACCCAGCCTTCCACCGTCCGTACCGGACGGGCAGACACCGTCCGCTGTCCGGTGAACGGTCTGACCGCGGACGGGGTTGGGACCTGGGTGGGCGATCGCACGGCCGACCGCGCCGGCGACCCGTCCGGACGGCGGGTGATCTTCCTTCATCCCGGCAAGGGGGCGTGGTGGCGCCTGCTGGACCATGTGCCGGCGGGCCAGGAATGGCTGACCGTGCCGGCCGCCGCGGGGGCAGCGATGCTTTCCCCGCTGCTGGTCGACCGTGGTGGGCGACGGCCGGTTCTGGTCGCAGGCGCGGTGACGGCGCCGCTCGCCATCGCCGCGGCGCTGGATTTTCCGGAACAG